>JALYLV010000002.1 GCA_030774035.1 Actinomycetota bacterium | reverse complement strand
ACGATCGGCGATTCCGTGCGTTCGCCGACATGGTGAGCGAGTTGACGGACTTCATGGTGGGCGGGCATGAACCCAAGCGCACCCGTCGGCGGGTCGACGACGCGATGGACGTCTTCGAAGAGCTCGGAGACGAGTTGGGGATGGCGTGGGCGGAATGGATGCGCTACGGGGTGGCTTGGTTCGCGTGCCGGGCCGAGGAAGCGGAAGCGGCGGTCCGCCGCGGTGCCGCTCACGCCGAGCTCGCGGAGGAGGAGGTGCTAGCCGAGGAGTTGCGGAGATCGGTCGTGAGCTGTTCGTTCTTCGGCCCCCGCCACATCGATGAGACGATCCGAGCGGCGGAGTCGCTGCTGGCCAGTTACGAAGGCCACGCGCTCGCGGCCGCGATGGCCGGGTTGTCGCTCGGCGGAGCCCTCGCGGTTCAGGGCGACACCGACAGGGGAAGAGAGCTCGTCTCGGCCGCCAACGAGAAACGGCGTGAAGCTGGGCTCTTGGTGGACGCTGCCGGAGGCACCATGTCGGCCTCGCGGGTCGAGATGGCGGCGGGGGATCTCGAGGCCGCCGAGCGCTTCCTGCGCCAGGGTCTCGAAGAGCTCGAGCGACTCGGCCTTGGGTCGTACTACTCAACGGCCGCGTTGATGCTCGCGGAGGTGTTGGAGCGACGCGGCCGCTACGACGAGGTCTCTCGCCTGTGCCCGGTGATCCGTGAAACGAGCGACCCGAACGACCTGGTGAACTTCATCGGCGTCGACGCTCTCGAGGGGTACTTGCTCGCGCGAGATGGCGACCTCGAAGGCGGCGAGAGACTCGCCCGGCGCGCGGTCGAGCAGGCCGATGGGATCGACTTCTACGATCAGAAGGGCCGAGCGTTCGAGCTGCTCGCGCAAACGCTGGCGCTGGCGAAGAAGCCCTCGGAGGCCGCGCGGGCCGGTCGAGATGCCTTGGCCATTTACGAGGTGAAGGGCGACAAGGCTGCGACCGAGCGAGCTCGGGAGCTCGTCGCCTCACTATCCGACGGCACCGCCGCCTAGGCGGGACCGCGGGTGGGGCATACCTGTCGCGCGGGTAACGTTCCCCTCTTCGACATACTTGTTTGGATAGCAACGATCAAGGAGGAAGAGCCGTGGCTGAGCCGAACGACTGGAACAGCAAGATCATCGGCGAGTTCCGTGCGAACGGAGGGGTGGTTGGCGGCATGTTCGAGAACATGCCGATCCTGCTGCTAACGATGACCGGGGCGAAGAGTGGCCGCAAGCGCACCACGCCGCTGGCCTACCTGCGCGACGGCGACCGCCACGTCATCTTCGCGACCATGGGCGGTGCGCCGACCAACCCGGACTGGTTCCACAACCTGGTGGCCAACCCCGACGCCACGATCGAGGTCGGCACCGAGACCATCGATGTCACGGCCGAGGTCGCGCAGGGCGACGAACGCGATCGCCTCTGGAAGGAGCAGGTGAATCGCGTCCCAAGCTTCGGCGACTACGAGGCGAAGACCACGCGCACGATCCCAGTCATCGTCCTGCGTCGAAGAAACGCCTGAGACTGATCGGGCCTAGACTCACGCCCGATGGGCGGGCCCCTCGATCCAGACATTGCTGCTGCGATCGCGGCGGTTCCGGAGTGGTCCGGCGCCCGCACCGAAGTCACCCCCATCACCGCGGGGATCACGAACCGGAACTTCCGAGTAGATGTCGGTGACGAGTCGTTCGTGGTGCGGATCGCAGGGCGGGACACGGGGCTCCTTGGCATCGACCGCGAGGCCGAGTTCGAAGCGGGCCAAGCCGCAGCCACCGCCGGTGTCGGACCCGACGTCTACGCCTGGCTCCCCGAGCACTCCTGTTTGATCACGAGGTTCGTTCTCGGCGAGAACATCCCGGGAGAAGACCTGCAACGCGAGGACGTCCTCGCCTCCGTCGTCGGTTCGGTGCGCGCGTTCCACCGGTGCCCGCCGATCCCATCGCGCTTCCCCGTGTTCCGGATCGTCGAGAACTACGAGCGGCTCGCTTCCTCGCGCGGCGTTGCGATCCCGCCGGCGTTCGACGAAGCGCACGCGCTCGCCGGCCGAATCGAGGAGGCGTTCGACATGGCGCCGATGCGCCTGACGACGTGCCACAACGACCTGCTGAACGCGAACTTCCTGCTCGACGGCGAGCACACGTGGATCGTCGACTACGAGTACGCGGGGATGGGCGATCCCTTCTTCGACCTGGGGAACCTTTCGATCAACAACGGTCTTTCGGCCGAGGCGCAGGAGAGGCTGCTACGCCTGTACTTCACGAACGTGCACGACGTTCATCGGGCGCGACTCGCGCTGATGAGGATCATGTCGGACTTCCGCGAGGCGATGTGGGGCGTCGTGCAGCAGGCGCTCTCGACGCTTGATTTCGACTACGTCGACTACGCCGATCGTCATTTCGCCCGGTGCCTCGCGAGCGCCACCGATGAACGCTTCGAGGGGTGGCTGAAGGCCGCCGGGGTGCCCGTCTAGTGGAGGAATTCCGTGCCGTCGTGATCGGCGGCGGTGTGGCGGGAACGAGCATCGCCTACCACCTGGCAGAGCTCGGTTGGAGAGACGTCGCGCTGCTGGAGCGCGACCAGCTGACGAGCGGTTCCACGTTCCACTCGGCCGGACTCGTCGGGCAGCTGCGCTCGAGCGTGTCGCTGACGCGGATGATGATGTACTCGACGGAGTTGTATCGGCGGCTGCACGCCGAAACCGGCGTCGACCCCGATTGGCACGAGGTGGGGTCGCTCCGCCTGGCGTCCTCACCCGAGCGGATGCAGGAACTGCAACGCCTCGCGGGATGGGGCCAGACGTTCGGGCTTCCGCTTTCAATCGTGACGACCGAGGAAGCGCTCGAGCGGTTCCCGCTCTTCGACCCGGAGGGTGTGTTGGGCGCTGCGTTCCTTCCGACCGACGGACACCTCGACCCGAGCGGGCTCTCGTACGCCTTCGCGGAGGGAGCGAAGCGCCGAGGCGTCGAGGTCCGGCCGGGCGTTCGCGTCACAGAAATCTCCACCGACCGCGGGCGCGTGACCGGTGTGCAGACCGACGCCGGTGAGATCCGAACCGATGTCGTCGTGAACGCGGGAGGGATGTACGCGAACCAGATCGGACGCTTGGCCGGCGTCGAGGTTCCGGTCGTGCCGTTCGCCCACCAGTATCTGGTGACGAAACCGATCGAGGGTGTGCGGTCCGACTTCCCGACGATCCGGGACCCAGACCGGCTCGTCTATTTCCGGGCGGAGGGTGGCGGGTCGCTCGTTATGGGTGGCTACGAGCGGAACCCGGCGCCGTGGGCCGTGGACGACGGTCCCCCGCCGGACTTCAACAACACGCTGCTGCCCGAGGACTGGGAACGGTTCGAGCCGCTCGCCGAAGCGGCCTTCGGGCTCGTGCCGGCGATGGCGAACGCCGAGATCGTGAAGATGATCAACGGGCCCGAGGCGTTCACGCCCGACGGCGAGTTCATCCTGGGCGAGTCGGACGTCCGGGGCTTCTTCGTCGCGGCGGGGTTCTGCGCACACGGCATCGCGGGCGCCGGCGGCGTCGGCAACATGATGGCCGATTGGATCGTCCACGGCGAGCCCGAGCACGACCTGTGGAAGATGGACATCCGGCGTTTCGGCGCGCATTTCCGGTCCCGCGCGTACGCGCGGGACCGCGCCTACGAGATCTACGCGACCTATTACGACATCCACTACCCCGGCGAGGAACGGCAGGCAGGCCGTCCGCTGAAGACCGCGCCGACCTACGGACGGCTCGCGGCGCTCGGAGCAGAGTTCGGCGAGAAGTCGGGCTGGGAACGTGCGAACTGGTTCCGTTCGAATGAGGACGCGGCGCACGAACGGCTCCGCCCTCGCGGATGGGCTGGGGAGCATTGGTCGACCGCGATCGTGACCGAGCACCTTGCCACGCGCGAACGAGTGGCCCTCTTCGACGAATCGTCGTTCTCGAAGATCGAAGTGACGGGCGCGGGCGCCGCCGGGTTCCTCCAGTGGCTGTGTGCGAACGACGTGGACCGGCCGGTCGGCTCAGTCGTCTACACGCAGATGTTGAACGCGCGGGGCGGGATCGAGTGCGACCTCACCGTCTCGCGCATCGGTGACGATCGGTTCCTGTTGGTGACGGGAACTGCGTTCGGCAACCACGACATCGGATGGATCCGAAAGCAACAATGGAGCTGGACGGGCGAGCATGTCGACGTGGGCGACGTGACTGCCTCGCTGGCGTGCTTCGGACTGTGGGGACCGAAGGCACGGGACGTGCTTGGTTCGGTCACGCCCGCCGATCTGGCGACCGACGCCTTCCGCTACATGACGTGGCAAGACGTAGTGGTGAGCGATGTTCCGTGCCGAGCGCTCCGCGTGACGTACGTCGGCGAGTTGGGCTGGGAGCTCTACCCCAGTGTCGAGGGCGCCCCGCGACTCTGGGACACGTTGATCGAGGCCGGCGCGCCGCACGGCCTCGTGCCGGCCGGATACCGGGCGATCGATTCGCTCCGTCTCGAGAAGGGATATCGAGCCTGGGGCGCCGACATCACCCCGGAAGAGAACCCCTTCGAGGCCGGCCTGGGGTTCGCGGTACGGATGGACGTTCCGGGATTCATCGGCAACGAGGCACTCGAGCGTGCACAGGCGTCTGGTGTGACGAAGCGGTTGTCGTGCCTGACGCTCTCCGACTCGCTCGCGATGTGTCTCGGCAACGAGCCCGTGTTCCACGGAGGCATTGTGGTTTCGCGCGTGACGAGCGGCGGCATCGGATTCACGGTTGGGGCGTCGATCGCCTACGCCTCCCTGCCGGTTGCGCTCGCTGAACCCGGCACGGCGTGCGAGGTCGAGGTGTTCGGGGAACGCGTCGCGGCCACGGTCGCGACGGAGCCGCTGTGGGACCCGAAGGGTGAGCGGATCAGGTCGTAGCCGTTCAGCCCTTGTGTCCGATCACCGTGCGGAGGCCCGCGGGCAGCGACTCCGTTCCGAACGAGGTTCCGACCTTCACCTCGACACCGTTCTCCGCAAGCAGCGCAGGGATGCGCTCGGTATCGATCATCACGTTGTCGTGACGCTCATCGTCACGGCGCCAGGAGCCGTCCTCGTTCTTGACGAACGTCGCCATCTGTCGCACGAACCTGTCGGGCGTCGGCACCGAGAACTCCGTCACGATCGCCCAGTTCTCCCCGACCCACCCGCGGCTGGAAACGTCCACACGGGCATCGGCGTACTCCAGGTCGCAGATGTCGATCGCCAGCAGCCCGCCAGGGCGCAGGGCGTGCGCGATCGCGACAAGGGCGCGATCGATGGCATCAACGTCTGGGAGGTAGCTCAGGGCATGACCGATCGAAACGATCGCGTCGGCGTCCGGGATCGGATCGTCGGGAAGGGTCAGCCTACGGATGTCCTCGGCTGTGCCCGCCGTCTCACGCGCGAGTTCCAGCATCGCCGGCGAGGCGTCGGTTGCGATCACTCGATGCCCGGCGTCGACGAGGTATCTCGTAAGGAGACCGCTGCCGCAGCCGAGTTCCACGACGAGACCGCCACGCTCGCGCACCGGCTCGAGCAGCTTCAGGATGCCAGGTGCGCAGTCGTCCGCGTGGAAGCCGAACCCCAAGTGATGGATCAGCGCGAGATCGCGCCGGTAATACGGAAGCGCTTCGTTCACCAGCTACCTGTCGGTGTCAGAATCGACGGATCGAGCTGTGCCTGGCGCCGGCACATCCTCTCCAGCGAAAACGCATCCGTTCCAGTATGCCTCGAGGTGTTGCGTGCCCGATCGCCACCCTTTTACGTCGAGATGGAGCTCGTCGGGGGGGTCCAGACGACCCCAGTCGTAGTGGATCCCGATGCCGTCCTCATCGAGCTTGCGAAAACGGTGAGGTCTGCGGGAGCTTCTGGTGAAGCTCGATCTTCGGCTGGACCGCGGAGGCTCGGTGTGGGCCTCCAGCCAGACGAAGGAACCGATCAAGCCGCGCCGAGGGTCGAGCCAGACCCATACCTCTCCGCCACGCTCACGGATGAACGCATCAGCTTTCGACGAGGTCACGATCTTCATCACTGACATGGAACCACGGGAACCGGTAGAGCGCCCGAGCGAGCGCCCCACCAGCCTCCCCTCAGCTCGTCATTCCGATCATGGACACGTCTTCGCCAGGCGGCACTACCGGCTCCCACGGCTTCTTCTTCTGAGCGAGCCAGTAGTACAGAGCACCCGCCACGAAGATCACTACGAAGACGGTCCAGATAACGGGGATCTTGTTCAGGAAGTCGATGTGGAAGTTCAGGAGCTGCTGCCCCTTGACGTAGTAGTCGCTCTGGATCGGCTTCGGGTTCGAGAAGATCCGAAGGTAATTGGACGCCGACGAGGTACCTGAATCCCACGCTCCGACGGCCGATGACGGCGTGAGGAAGTTCAGCATCATCGCGACGCCCCACAGGATCGCCACGATGTTGACCACCATCCCCCAGGCTCCGAGCTTGAACGGCGCTTCCGTCTTGGGCCATCCTCTCCTCCTCGCCCTGGCGAAGGCGAGGTTGCCCAACAGGTAACTGAGGTAGATCGAAGCCGTGGCTCCGACGGCGATCACCGCGGCTCCGGCGAACTGGATGAACGGGACCGCGGACAGGGCTCCAACGATGATGCACGTCACGATCGGCGTGTGTAGACGAGGGCTCACCTTCGCCATCGACCTGGAGAAGGGGAGCTGGTCGTCGCGGGCCATCCCGAACGCCAGTCGGATCGTTGCAGTCAGGATGGCCATGCAACACACGAAGATCGCGGCAGACACCACTAGCAGGTACAGGGTCGACCCGGCTTGCGTCATAACGTCCGCGATGATCGTGCCGGGAGACGTCGCGAGCCCCTTCGCTTCATCCGCGATGTTTGGAGCCGCCATGAGAACGCCCCAGAGGAAGATGGCGCCGATAACGAATGCGCCGATGACTGCGGCAAGCACGGCCTTCGGGGCTTCGGCCCGAGGGTTCCTCGTCTCCTCCGCCAACGTGGAGGCGGTGTCGAAGCCGTAGATCACGTACAACGACATGAACATCCCAACGAGGAAGAACGGGACGGTCGTCGAAGCGGGGAACTTCACGTAGTTCCCGGCATGAGACGCGCTGAAGATCACGCCGAGGCCATTGTGACTATGCACGATCGCCAGGAAGACGGCAAAAACGACCATGCCCAGGATCTCGAAGATGACTCCGGTGTTGTTCACGATCGCCACGACCTTCACGCCGTAGATGTTGAGGACTGTGATCACCGCCAGAGTGATGAGCGCGATGATCTTCTGGTCGGCGCTCCCCAACGCGTCGTTCAGATGCCATCCGAACATGTTGTTGAGAGCAGGGATCAAGGCGATCGGTAGCGTGGCGCACACCGAGGCGACCGTCAGGATGCCAGCGAACACATAGAACCAACCGGTGATCCAGGCGTAACCTCGTCCAGCAAGGTACTTCGTCCACTGATACACCGAGCCGGCAAGCGGGAAGTGGCTCGTTACCTCCGCGAAGTTCAGAGCCACGATGAACTGAAAAACCGCGACCGTCGGCCACGTCCACCACATGCGGGCTCCGAGCGCCGATATCCCCAGGAAGAACAGGGTGAAGATGCCGGTGGATGGCGAGATATAGCTGAACGCCACCGCGAACGAGCTGAACGTGCCTAAGCCGCGGTTGAGCTCCTGCTTGTACCCGAACTTCTCGAGATCGGCTGTGTCGAGGGCAGCCTGATCAGCGTGGTGGTCGGACATCCGTCCCCCCTCCTCCCAAGTCCCCATCGTCGGCATCACGCCGACGGGGGCGGCGCGGAGCCGAGCCGCCGCTACTTTCCTGCGAAACCCGCTGGAACGCAAGACGGCCGAACGGGCCTAGGGCGAATACCACCCGTACTAGCTAGTCAGCGGTGCAGAACGGCTCAGGCGTTGAGAGCCGTGAGGAACTCGTCGAGGTCCGGCGCCACATGGAACGTGGGTTCGAGGAAGCCTTCGAGCGCGTCGATCGTCTTGTAACCGTTGCCGGTGATGTAGACGACGGTCTCCTCGTCGGGGCGGATGATCCCCTTCTCGGCCATCCGCTTCAGGACCGCGATCGTCACGCCCCCCGCGGTCTCCGTGAAGACGCCTTCGGTCGTCGCGAGGAGTTGGATGCCCTCGCGGATCTCCTGCTCCGTGCACCATTCGATATGGCCGCCGGTCTCGCGCGCAACTTTCAGCGCGAAGTAGCCGTCCGCGGGCGAGCCGATCGCGAGCGAGCGCGCGATCGTGTCCGGCTTCACAGGCGTCACCTCGTCGACACCGTCCAGGAACGCCTGCGCAACCGGGCGGCAGCCTTCGGGCTGTGCGCCGCTGACGCGATAGGGCTTCTCCTCGACGGCGCCGATCGCGATGAGCTCGCTGAACGCGCGATGGATCTTGGTCAGCAGCGCTCCGGAGGCGACGGGCACAACGACGTGATCGGGGAGACGCCAACCGAGCTGCTCGGCGGTCTCGAATCCGAGTGATTTCGAACCTTCTGCGTAGTACGGACGCATGTTCACGTTCACGAACGCCCACGGCAGCGTTTCGGCGACCTCGCTACACAGACGGTTCACATCGTCGTACTTGCCTTTCACCGCGACAACCTTCGCGCCGTACGCCTCTGTCGCGAGGATCTTCGCGCGCTCCAGGTCGTCGGGGACGAACACGTAGCATTCGAGGCCGGCCTTCGCGGCGTGTGCCGCGGTCGCGTTCGCGAGGTTCCCCGTTGAGGCGCACGACACCGCTTTGAACCCGAACGCGCGAGCCATCGTGACGGCGACGGTGACGACGCGATCCTTGAACGAGTTCGACGGGTTGACCGAATCGTCCTTGATCCACAGCGTCTTCAGCCCGAGCGCGTCGGCGAGGCGGCCTGCCCGCCGTAGCGGCGTGAAGCCGGCACCGAGGTCGACCCGTTCGATCCCCGGACCCCCGGGGAGGAGCGACTCGTAGCGCCAGAGCGTCTGCGGTCCCTGTTCGGCCTGCTTGCGGAAGACCTCCCCATCGACGGATTGCAGGTCGTAGGCGGGCTCGAGCGGGCCGAAGCATTCCTCGCAGATCGTGAGCGGCTCGACCGGGTACTGCTGTCCGCAGATGCGGCATTGCAATGCGGCCGGCGTCGTGATCCTCGGCACGTGATTCCCGCTGTGCATCACCACGTCACGGCTCCGTGATCGGCGCCGCCTACGAGCTTCGCGTACTTCGCGAGAGCGCCGCTCGTGTAGCGGGGCGGGGGCGCGGTCCACTTCGCGCGGCGAGCTTCCATCGTGGCGGCGTCGACCTCCAGGTCGATCCGGCGGTTCTCCGCATCGATCACGATCGTGTCGCCGTCTTCGACCAGCGCGATCGGGCCGCCGACGAACGCCTCGGGTGCGATGTGGCCCACGCTGTAGCCCTTGGTCGCCCCGCTGAACCTACCGTCGGTGATCAGTCCGACCTCCTTGCCGAGACCGGCCCCGGCAACCGCAGCAGTGACCGCGAGCATCTCCGGCATCCCCGGCGAGCCCTTGGGCCCTTCGTAGCGGATCACCATGACGTCACCGGCCTTGATCTCGTGGCGGGCGAACGCGTGGAACGCTTCGGTCTCGGAGTCGAACGCCCGAGCGGTTCCGCGGAACATCAGGCTCGCGGCGCCGGCGATCTTCATGACGGAACCGTCGGGGGCGAGGGAACCACGCAGGATCGCCGTACCGCCCTCCGGGTGGATGGGGTCTTTGAAGGGACGCACGACCTCACCGTCGGGAGCCGGGATCTGCATCGCCGCGAGGTTCTCGGCAACGGTCTTTCCGGTCACGGTCATGCACTCCCCGCGCAACAACCCGGCATCGAGCAGTTCCTTCATCACGACCGGCACGCCACCAACGCGATCGAGGTCGCTCATCACGAAGCGCCCGGAGGGTCGGACGTCGACGAGATGCGGCACCTCGCGACTGATGGAATCGAAATCCTCCAGCTCGAGCTGGACACCGGCCTCGTGCGCGATCGCCAACAGGTGCAGCACGGCGTTCGTCGAGCCGGCGAGCGCCATCGTCACCGCGATCGCGTTGAGCAGCGCGTCGCGGGTCATGATGTCGCGTGGGAGCGGACCTCCCTCGGCAACGAGTCGAGCGGCTCGGGTTCCGGACTCGCGGGCGAAGACCTCTCGGCGGTAGTCGACGGCAGGCGGCGATGCGGAGCCCGGAAGGCTCATCCCCAGGGCCTCGCCGGCTGCGGCCATCGTATTCGCCGTGTACATGCCGGCACAGGATCCCGTGGTGGGGCAGGCCGCCCGCTCGATCGCGAGAAGCTCGGCGTCGTCCATCGTGCCGTTCGAATGCGCCCCGACCGCTTCGAAGACGTCTTGGATCGTGATGTCCCGGCCGCCATAGGTGCCCGGCAGGATGGTGCCCCCATACAGATAGACCGACGGCAGGTTCAGGCGAGCCATCGCCATCAGCATGCCGGGCTCAGACTTGTCGCACCCCGCGATCCCCACGAGGGCGTCCATACGCTCGGCGTGCATGACCAGTTCGACCGAGTCGGCGATCAGGTCGCGGCTCATCAGCGAAGCCTTCATGCCTTCGTGGCCCATCGCGATGCCGTCCGACACTGCGATCGTCGTGAACTCGATCGGGACCGCGCCACCCTGGCGCACACCTTCCTTCGACAGAGCGGCGAGCTTGTCGAGGTGGTAGTTGCACGGCGTCACCTCGTTCCAGCTGGATGCGACGCCAACCTGCGCTTTGCCGAAGTCGTCCTCGGAGAACCCCACTGCGCGCAGCATCGCGCGAGCGGGTGCGCGCTCGGGGCCCTCGGTGACCTCCCAACTGCGCGGTCGATCGTGCTCGGCTGCCATCGTTTCGAACTCCCGTGTTCGTGAGGGGTGAGGTTCACCACGGTACCAATCAGCCAGGAACGCGCCTCACGCTAGGATGCAGTTCGCTGATGGACGCCGTTTACAGAAGCGCCGAAGAGCTCGCATCCGGCCTCGCGGAGATCCGCCGATCGCCGCGTGACGGCGGATCCGTGGAGCTCATCGTCTGCCGTCCGCGCGTGGACGAGCGCGAGATCTTGGCGGAGGGAAAGCTCGAGGTTCAAGCCGGACTGGTCGGCGACAACTGGCGCGAGCGTACGAGCTCGAGGACAGAAGACGGCTCCGCACATCCGGAGATGCAGCTCGCCCTGATGAACGCCCGGGTGCTTCGTCTGATCGCCGGAGAGACCCAGCGATGGAGCCTCGCCGGGGATCAGATCTTCGTCGATCTCGACCTGAGCGATGCGAATATCCCCGCCGGCACCCGCCTCTCGCTCGGCTCGTCCGTTATCGAGACCACCGGGCAGTCGCACAGCGGTTGCAAGAAGTTCGCCGCGAGGTTCGGCGTCGAGGCGCTCGCATGGGTGAGCTCTGATGTCGGGCGAGAGCTCCATCTCCGTGGGATCTACGCGAAGGTCGTCACCCCCGGTGTCGTCCGTCCTGGAGACTGGATCTCGAAGCTCTGACTCGACCGATATGCTCGGCGCCGATGTGGATCGATGACGTTCCCGACCTCGGCCGCAGCTGGTGGTTGCGCGAGGCGCTCGCGGCCGAGCCAGGGGATCCCGCACCATCACTCGGGACCGACATCACCGCCGATGTGGTGATCCTCGGCGGGGGGTATACGGGGATGTGGACCGCGTGGTTCCTGAAGGAACGCGATCCAGGCATCGACATCGTCATCCTCGAGCAGGACATCTGCGGCGGCGGGCCGAGCGGGCGCAACGGCGGATTCCTCGATGGATGGTGGGGCCACGTCGCGGACATCGTCGCGACCTACGGCGAGTATGAAGCCCGAGCGATGCTGGCCGCCGCCGAAGCGAGTCCTCGCGAGATCGAGGCTTGGTGTGAGACCAACGGGGTCGACGCCTGGTTCCGCCACGCGGGGGACCTGGCCGTCATGACGAACCCGACGCAGGAGGGCAAATGGACATCGACGGTCGAGTCCGCAGCGCGCCTTGGAGCCGCAGATCGATTCGAGATCCTCACTCCGGACGAGGTCCGATCTCGATGTGACTCGCCTCTATTCGGCAGCGGGATGTTCCTGCCAGACGCAGCGACGGTCCACCCGGCGCGCCTCGCCCGCGGCCTTCGCCGGGTGCTGCTGGATCGCGGTGTCCGGATCTTCGAGAACACGCGCGTGGCCCGATTCGGCTCGAGCCGCCCCGTGCTCGCGGAAACTCCACGCGGAACGGTGCGCGCAGCCTCAGCTGTCATCGCGCTCGGTGCCTGGGCCACCTCATGGAAGCGTTTCCACCCCTTCCTGACGGTCCGCGGCTCCTACATGGTCGTCACCGCCGCGGCGCCCGAGAAGCTCGAAGAGATCGGGTGGACCGGTGGCGAAGCGGTCCGAACGATGCGCTCATCCATCCACTACTTCCGAACCACGCCCGGCGGGCGGATCGCGTTCGGGCTCGGCGGCCTGCAGCCCGACCTCGCACGCCGCATCGACCACCGATACGCCTACGACGAGCAGATGGTGCGACGGGTCGCCGTCGATCTCCGCAGGATGTTCCCGACGTTCCGCGACGTCCCGATCGACGCGGGATGGGGCGGGCCGATCAACGTGGCCGGCTTCAACCTCCCGTTCTTCGGAACATCTGGAAAGGGGAACGTCCACCACGGCCTCGGCTACACGGGCAACGGCGTCGGCCCCTCGCATCTCGGCGGCAAGATCCTGGCGGCGCTCGCGACCGGTGCCGACAACGAGCTCACGCGCTTAGCGGTGGTGACCCGTGAACCCAAACGGTTCCCGCCCGAGCCGATCCGCTCCCCCGGCGCGTTGCTCGCCAACGAGGCGATCCGGCGCAAGGACGACCTGGAGGATGCCGGCAGGCGGGTGAGCCCTATCACGCGCGCGATGGCCCGGCTGCCGCGCAGGCTCGGATACAATCTGGGCCCCAAGGCATGAGGACAGCAGGTGAGGCAGGACAACGGCCGATGACCTCGAAGCAAAACGGTGAGCACGTCCCGAGATGAGCGAGCGCCCGATGCCCGCCGACGCCGGCCGCAGCTGGTGGCTCCTCGACGCCCTCGCCGCCGAGCCCGGCGAACCGGCCCCGCCGCTCGTCGCCGACACGGCCGCCGACGTCGTGATCTTGGGCGGCGGGTACACCGGCCTGTGGACCGCCTTTCACCTCACGGAGCTCGATCCAGGACTCGACATCGTCATCCTCGAGCAGGACATCTGTGGCGGCGGGCCGAGCGGGCGCAACGGCGGCTTCGTCAACAGCTGGTGGAGCTCGATCGCGTCGCTGTGCGACGGATTCGGTGACGAAGCCGCCTTGCGACTTTGCCGAGCAGGCGAGCGAAGCGTCGAGGCGATCGGTCAGTTCTGCCGGGAACACGATGTCGACGCATGGTTCCGGGCCGACGGCGACCTTGGGGTTGCGTCCTCCGATGTACAGGTTGGGGAGTGGGGAGACACGGTCATCGCCGCCGATCGGCTCGGCATCGGAGACGACTTCCAGGTGCTGTCACCCGACGAGGTCCGCCGTCAGAAGGTGAGCTCTCCCGTCTTCCGCGGCGGGATCTACTCGAGGTACGGGGCGACAGTTCATCCGGCGCGACTCGCTCGCGGCCTGCGCCGTGTGTTGCTCGAACGAGGTGTTCGGATCTACGAGAACACGCCGGTGAGACGGTTCGGAGCCGGCACCCCGTCGGTCGCCGAGACACCCGGGGGAACAGTCCGAGCCGGCGTGGCGGTGATCGCGCTGTCCGTGTGGGCCGCCCACTGGAAGCGTTTCCGCAGGTTCGTTACGATCCGCGGCTCATACATCGTGATGACCGCCCCCGACCCCGACCGGCTCGCAGCGATCAACTGGACGGGCGGATTCGGCGTATGGGACTTCCGGTCGGCGCTTCATTACGCACGGATCACCCCCGATGGGAGGATCGCGTTCGGGATCGGCGGCCTTCAACCCAACCTCGCCCGGAAGATCGGGCCTCGCTTCGCCTACGACGAGCGCGCGATCCGGGTGGCGGCCGAGGGTCTATGGCGCTGGTTCCCGAGCTTCGTCGACGTGCCGTTGGAAGCGGGGTGGGGCGGCCCGATCGGGGTCTCGGGTCTCGACATCCCGTTCTTCGGCTCGCTCGAGCACGGCAACGTGCACTACGGCATGGGATACACGGGAAACGGTGTCGCGCCTTCACACCTCGGCGGCCGGATCCTCGCGCTGCGCTCGATCGGGAAGCACGAAGACGTCCTGGAGTTGCCCATCGTCGACATGGAGCCCTCCAGGTTCCCGCCCGAGCCGATCCGCTCCCCCGGCGCCCTGATCGCCAACGCGGCCATCCTGCGCAAGGACGAATCCGAAGACCGGGGCGAAGAGCCGAATCCGCTCGTCGACTTCGTCGCCCGATTGCCGCGCCGGATGGGATACCGCCTCGGGCCGTAGCAGCGATCTCGCCCCTGACGGCACGTCAGGCGAAGGGCACGACCCGAACCCCGTCTTGGTACACGGTCTCGATCCGCTCCGGCAGCTTCTCGAAGTCGAAGACGTCACCGTCCACGACGACGACGTCGGCGCGCTTGCCCGCGTCGAGCGTTCCCAGCTCGTCCTTCAAGCCCATCAATTCGGCCGCGCTCGACGTCGCAGCAACCAACGCCTGCGTCGGGGTGAAGCCGTGCTCCGACATCAGTTGGAGCTCTCGCAGATTCGTGCCGTGAGGCGCGACCGGACAGTCGGTTCCCATGGCGACCTTCACGCCGGCGTCTGCCGCCAGCTGGAACGCATCGAACTCAGGCCGGCCCAGTCCGCGCAGCTTCTCACGGACCTGCTCAGAGATGGCCGGATTCTCGGCAAGGGCATCGGTCGTGTCGCCCGCGGTCAGCGTCGGAACGAGCCACGTTCCACGCTCAACCATCATGGCTGCCGCCTCTTCATCCAGATACGTCCCGTGGTCGATAGAACGAACACCGGCACGCACCGCTCGCTTGATCCCTTCCGCGCCGTGGGCGTGGGACATCACCCACCGCCCGAGGTCGGCGGCGGTCGCGACGATCGCGTCGACCTCCGCCTGCGAGAAGTTCGGCTGCTTCGGGTCGTCAGCGGGAGATAGGAATCCCCCGCTGGAGGCGATCTTGATGACGTCGGCGCCCTCGCGGATCACCTCCCGAACCTTCGCGGAGACCCCGTCGACACCGTCGCAGACCGAGTCCGGCATCCCGGGGTAATTCACTCCCCACGGCCCCATCACGCCACTCGGCATCATCGCGTCGGCGTGGCCGCCGGTCATGCTCAGCATCGTGACCGATATCTGCATGCGTGGCCCGGGCAGCACGCCGTCGGCGATCGCGCGCTTCAAACCGGCATCGGCGCCACCAGCGTCTCGAACGGTGGTGATCCCCAGAGCCAAGGTGCGGAGCAGGTTCTCCCTGATCGTGAAGAAGTGATACGAGAACGGCAGGTTCATGTACGCGAGCTCGTCGAAGTCCTCGTGACGCGATGCGAGGTGGATGTGCGTATCGAAGAGGCCTGGCAGCAGCGTCTTGCCGGCGCAATCGACCGCCTCGTCGCCGTCGAGACCGGCGCCGACGTCTGCGATCTTGCCGTCCTCGATGACGACATCTGCGTCGGCGATGGGAGCGCCGGTTCCGTCGAAAACCCGACCTCCGGTCAAGACCACCCTCGTCACGATTGCCTCCCTCTTGCGGTCGCGTCCTAGACTCGCGGCGAACGTCACCGGATCGAAAGAGCTTGGCATGGACCTGCACCTGCGTCGAACCGACCGCGATCTGCAGCGGCGGTCGCGGGACTTCACCGAACAGGTGCTGATCCCCCTCGAGGATGAGTGCGAGGAGAACGACGGCCTTACCCCGGCCAGTGCGGCTGCGGCGCACGACGCGGTCATGGAATGGGGATTCAACGCGATCAACCATGCAACCGCCGACGGCGGCCGGGGCCACGACCTCTTCGAACAGATGCTGATCGAGGAGCAATGGGGTCGAGCGACCGGCGCCCTCTGGGACATCCCATGGCGTCCGTCGATCCCGCTCGCGGTCGGCACCGACCAACAGAAGGAACGGTTCCTCCGCCCAGCTGCGCGCGGCGAACGCCGTGACGCCTACGCCATCACCGAGGAGGGCGCGGGATCGGACCCGACGATGGTTCGAACGAGCGCTCGGCGCGACCGCGAGTCCTGGGTCATCACCGGAGAGAAGTGGCACGTCACGTCCGGCGATGTCGCCGACTTCCTCCTTGTGCACGCCCACGTCGACGGCGATCCGGCGAAGGCGACGATCTTCCTCGTCGACAAGAACTCTCCCGGCGTTCGGGTCGTACGAACACCGAAGTACACGCACACGTTCGTCTTCGAACATCCGATCTTCGCGTTCGAGGACGTCCGCGTCGGCGACGACCAGGTGCTCGGCGAGATCGGTCAGGGGTTCGAGCTGACGAAGGACTGGTTCGTGGAAGAACGCTTGATGATCGGCGCGCGCACGATGGGCGCGTCTGCCCGCGCGCTGGAGCTGTCGCTCGAGTTCGCGAAGGAGCGAGAGCAGTTCGGCAAGCCGATCGTCGCGTTCCAGGCGATCGAGTTCATGCTCGCCGACATGGCGGCGGAGATCATGGCCGCCACGTCGTTGCTCTACCGGGTCTGTTGGCAGGCGGCGCGCGGCGACATCGACCGCAAACAACTGCATGCGATGGCGAGCGCGGTGAAGCTCGTGTGCTCCGAAACCGCCGGGCGGGTCGCGGACAAGGCGGTGCAGATCCACGGCGGACGCGGCTACATGCGCGATTACCCGGTGGAGCGCATGTATCGAGAGCTGCGCGTCGACAGGATCTGGGAAGGGACCTCCGAGATCCAGCGGCTCGTGATCGGCAACGAGCTCAGGAAACGCGGCGCCGGCCTCTACGTGAACTGGCCCGCGAAGGACTGACAGCGGGCGGCGATGTTCGAGCTGGTCGATTGCGAACCTTTCGAACCTTCGGTCACGACGTCGGCGGTACCTCGCCGACGCGGCCATCCTGGACGCCGAAGTCCCACACGTCGATGCCGGGCGGTTCTACGCCCAACGACGTGAGCGCGGTGCAGATCTGACTCCGATGATCGGTCCCGTGGTGCAACACTTGCGCGAGCCGGATGCTCATCGGGGCATGCGTCTCGGATCCGTCGTCACGGTGTCTCACCAAGACGACTTCCGGATCGAGGTCCTCCCCCAGAAGCTGTGACCAAGCCGACAGATGGCCGACCATCACGGTCTGAAGCTCAGGCAGATCCATGTGATCCTCGTCGATGACAGGGGTGCGCCCACGACTCGTGACGAAGAGGTAGGAGGAATCGGCCCCGACGAGGTGGCGCTGCGTCTCGAGGATCGAACCGTACGTCCCGGGAACGGCGGTCTCCAGCTGCTCCGGGCTGAGCGCCACACACACATCGAGCAACCGGATCGTCGCCCACACGTGGTGCGCGAACGCGTCCTCCAACATCGACCCACTCACTCGTCCACCGTACCGCGGGAGGCGCCTCGACGTCCGTGCACGGACACATCCAGCCCAGTCCCAGCCTGAGCTGCGAGGCCGCCCCTCCGTCGGTGTTGGCTAAAGTGTTGGTGATGACGACGGTGCTCTTGTTCCATCATGCGCAAGGGCAGACGAGTGGGTTCCTCTCGTTCGCAGACCAACTTCGGGAGGCCAGTCACACGGTTCACGCGCCGGACCTCTATGAGGGCAACACGTTCCAGGACCTCAACGAGGGTGTCGCCTACGCCGAGAAAGTTGGCTTTCCAGAGATCATCCGCCGTGGTTCGGAAGCGGCCATGGAACTGCCAGCCGACATCGTCTATTCAGGCTTCTCCCTCGGTGTCCTACCCGCGCAGTCGCTTGCCCAGACGCGACCGGGTGCCAAAGGGGCGATCTTCTTTCACGCCTGCGTGCCAACCTCCGAGTTCAGGAGCTCGTGGCCCGAGGGGGTGCCTCTGCAGATCCACATGATGGATTCCGACCCATGGACAGAGGAAGACCTGCCTGTCGCGGAAGCGTTGGTCAAGGAGATCGAGGACGGCGAGCTGTTCGTCTACCCAGGCTCAGGCCACCTGTTCGCCGACTCGAGTTCGGGCGATTACGACGAGCAGGCAGCCGGGCTGCTCATGGAGCGAACGCTCGCCTTCCTGCACCGGGTCGGCTAGATCAGGGATCCGATCGACGCAAGAAGGAGGCTGACGATGAGCATGTACATGCTTCTCTACAGCGGTGGCCGTCTGCCGGAGACCGAGGACGAGACCACGGCGATGATGAACGCGTGGGGCGGGTGGTTGGCTGGCATCGGTGACGCGCTCGTGGACGGCAACCCCTTCACTCCCAACGCGAAGAGCCTCTCGCCCGACGGAGCGGTCTCAGATGGCCCTGTCGGCCCGATCCCATCGGGCTACTCGCTGATCAAGGCTGGGTCCATGGACGAGGCAGTGGAGATGGCTAAGGAGTGTCCTGCGAAGCTCAGCGGTGCGAGCGTTTCGATCTTCGAGGTCACATAGCCTTACTTATGTCGCAGGATCGATGCTGATCACGACATTGCCGATCTTCTGCCCCGACTCGACGTACCTGTAGGCCTCGACGATCTGGTCCAAGCGATACCGTCTGTCGACAACGGGCTTGAACTCCCCGGACTCCAGCATCTGCTTGAAATGCTCAACCCTCTTCTGGTCGTACTTCGGCGGGATCGGAAACATGACCTTCTTCCCTCCGAACCGCGAAGTGATGAGCGCCAGGATGGGGTTCTGGGACAGCGGGCCCAGGTCGGACGAGAGGTAGATGCCGCCCGGTTTCAACAGTCGTTTGCATCGACCGAACGAGCTCTTGCCGACCGCGTCAAGGACCACATCGTATGTCCGCGCGTCCTTCGTGAAGTCTTCAGCCGTGTAGTCGATGACTCTGTCCGCGCCCAAGCTCTGAACCAGCTCGGCGTGCTCTCCGGCGCAGACCGCGGTGACGACGACTCCCATCCTCTTCAGGATCTGGACCGCCGCTGAGCCGATCGCCCCCGTTGCACCATTGACGAGCACGTCTTGCCCGCTCGTGACCTTCGCCCTCGTGATCAGCGAGAGGGCGTAGTGCGAGCCCTCGGTACTGGGAGCGGCCTCTTCGTAGGTCACGTTCGTCGGCATGGTCGCGAGCGGACCGTCTTCGGGGATCGATAGATACTCAGCGTGAGCACCGAAGTGCCATTCGCTGAACCCGAACACGTCGTCCCCGACCTTGAAGGATGTGACACCGCTGCCGACCGCCTCGACCGCTCCCGCGAATTCGGTCCCGAGGACCGTCGCCCTCGGCCTCGTGAGCCCGGTGAGCAATCTGATGAAGAACGGCTTGGCAGCCCGGAAACCGCAGTCCGTCCTATTCACTGTCGTCACGTGAACCTTGACGAGCACGTCGTGGTCCCTGACCACGGGCTTATCAACCTCTGCGATCCGAACCACTTCGGGCGGCCCGTACCTGATGCGAACAGCCGCCTTCACGCGCGAACGATAGCGACGGCGCTGTTAGATCTTGCGCTCGGGTAGTGGCGGCGGCGGGGCACTGAAGTCGAACCCGTGGACCTCGACGACCTTCTCCGTGAACCACTTGTCGAACTCGTTGTCCGAGGTCGGGAACTCGCCCATCATCGTTTCGGCCCCCGGCCCTTCGACAACGACGAGGACCAAGCTACTGCCGTCGGGATTCTTCTGCAGCCACGCCCGGTGATCGGTGAGCCCGTGGCGTGCGTTGAAGTCGTCGAACTCCGCCTTGCGTGCTCCGGTGACCTGACCGGCGAACTCCACCCACGCGTCTTCCTTACCCGGTACCAGAGGTACCGCCATCGCGATCGCTCCCATGATGTCTCCTTCTTGTCGAGGCGCCCTAGGGTAGCTGCCTTGAGGGAGGATCAGCCCTCTACGGGGTAGGGGGTGCCCCCAGGCTTGGACCAACGCTCTGCCGTCGTCGACCAGAAGTGGCGACCGAACGGTTCACCCCCGAGCACGGCCGAACCGTCGAGAGCTGTGTCGTAGAAGGTCCAGGCGGGAAGGATCTTGATGTCGGGCTCGGCGGAGCGCGCCAGAACGTCTGTGAGGGCTCCCGGCCCCGTGAGACGCCACATCGGTCGAACGTCGACAACTCTCGAGATGGCCTCGACGAGGCGTTCCAGCACAGGGTGTCCGGCAACGGCGCCCATGAACGCGTTGCCAACCAGTCCGTGCTCTTCCATCCCGCTCTCGGGTTCTCGAACGGCTAAGAATCCTCCTTCGAGGAGCTCGTCGTCCATGGGCTTGACCGCGACGGAATCCGCGTCCACGTAGACGCCACCGAATCGGTGGAGGATCTCGACACGCGCCACATCAGCTGCCCCGTCGAAGATGCCTTCGGACATGAATCGCTCGTACACGTTGTGGTTCACGAGTCCGAAGGTAGAAAGACTGGAATCGTTCCATCCGCGGTAGTCGAATCCAGGGTTCTGGTCGCGCCAGGTGTTCATCCACTGTGTCGGGGCGGGCCGAGGGCCCAGCCAGACTTGGTGGAGCCGCTTCGGGATCCTCACAGCGCGCTGCATCGTCGATCACAGCTCTATGAGACCCGCATCGGTGGGGGTGAACCCGCAGACTTCGAAATAGAAGGGACGGAGATGGTCGTCGAAGTCGACGTGCAGCCATTCACATCCCGCAGCACGGGCTTCACCTGTTGCGACAGCAACAAGCTGGGTCCCGATGCCCCGATGACGTGCTCCATTAGCGACCATCGTGTCCTGCAGCCAGGCATGCACGAGGCCGTCCCAAAGCACGTTGACGAAGCCGAAGATCCTTGTGTCCTCTCTTGCTACCACCCACCCGAGGCTATGGCCGTGCACCACCTCCACCCAGTTCCACTCGGCCTCGTCGAAGATGCGGGTCTCGAAGGCCTCAGCGTGAAGCTCGTTCAGCTCGGTATTGGTGAAGTCGCCACGCCAGAGGTAGGTGATCGTCACGTCGTCACCTTACTTAGGGTCGAATGACCCCTCTTGACTCGATACCTTGTTGGGCATGGGGACGAGCGACGACGAGGAACAACGGATCGACCCCGACTTCGATCGCCCAAGGACGGCTGCGGGCCCTCTTGCACGTACGGTCGTCCTCGTTGAAGGGGTCAGCGACCAACTCGCGCTCCAAGCCCTCGCTGTGCGCCGTGGTCGGAACCTCGATGCTGAGGGCATCGCCATCGTGTCGATGGGCGGTGCGAAGAACATCGGAAGCTTCCTCGATCGGTTCGGCCCTCGGGGGTTCGACGTAAGACTGGCGGGCTTGTGTGACGACGCAGAGGAGGACGACTTCCGGCGCGGTCTCGAGCGAGCCGGCCTCGGCCCCAACCTCACGCGTGCCGAGAGGGAACGACTCGGTTTTTACGCGTGCGTCGCAGACCTTGAGGACGAGCTGATCCGTTCCCTCGGTGCCGCTGCGGTGGAACAAGTCATCGACGCCCAGGGTGACCTTGCATCGTTCCGCACGTTCCAGAAGCAGCCAGCGTGGCGAGGACGAACCCATGAGGAGCAGCTCCGGCGTTTCTTAGGTACCCACAGCGGCCGGAAGATCCACTCCGCAGCCCTGCTTGTCGACGCACTGGATCTCAACAGGGTGCCACGGCCGCTGGATCGTGTCCTCGCCTACGTCTGAACGGAAGAGCGTTCCTCGAAGGCACGTCAGGACGCGGGTGTGATCTCCACGACCCGGCCCACTTGCATGCCGTAGTCCAAGACATCGATGTGCGGCGGTTCCACGCCGAGCGCCGTGAGGACCGTGCAGACCTGGCTCCGGTGATCGGTGCCGTGTTGCAGCACCGCTGCTAGCTCGATGCCCATCGCGATGTTCCTCTCGTACCCGTCATCCTCGTCGACCTCGTTGAGAACGGCATCCGGATCGAGGTCCTGTGCAAGGAGCCGCGACCAAGCGTGGCCGTTGCTCTCCATCGCGGCCCGGAGCTCCGAGAGGTGCATCTCGTCCTCTTGGATGATGGAGCCGCGGTCACCGGCCGCGACGAACAGGTCCCGGGCGTCACTCCCGATGCAGTGGCGCAACGTGTCGAGGATCGAGCCGTAGGTCCCCGGGACGGCGGTCTCCAGCTGCTGCGGGCTGAGCGCGAGACACGTATCAACCAACCGCAGCGTCGCCCACACGTGATGCGCGAACGCGTCCTCCATCAGAGATCTGCTCATGCGGCCAAATGTACCAAGACACGGCTACGGAACGACACCCACGACATGCTCCGGGGATCGCAGGCGTACCTCCGCTGGCTACATCGCGACGACGACCCTGCGCGCCGGCTCTGCGAGACGGACGTGCCCGCGTGGGTCGTGCATGCCGAGAAGGGCGATGGCGCGCTGACCCAACACGAACGGGCGGAGCTCGAGGCGTGTCCTCATGTTCGTGTCGTGACCATCCCGGGACAGGTCTTCTTTCTTCCCAACGAGGTGCCCGAGCGCATCGCGGATGTGATCGTCCAAGCGCTCGCAGAGGTCTGAACGCTACAGACCGGTCATAGGTTGTTGGGGCACTGAGAGCCGCCTCGTTGACCGGGATAGGCCGCCTGTGCGTCGCGGACGCGACCGGTCTACTTCTTGATGTACACCACCATCGTCGATGGGATCATCCCGGCTCGCTCCGCCGCCGCCGTCAGTTCCGGAGAGAACGAGCTCTGGGCTGCCATGAAGGCCTCCATGTCAGGGACGTTCCATGTGCTGGCGACCTGGTTGCTGCCATCCATGGCGACGTAGCTGGCCCCGTCCGACGCGACCGCCGACATCGCGGGGACCATCTCTTCCTTGAACTTCAACCACTCCTCGACATCGTTGACCGCCGCGGTGACGATGATCTGGGGCATGACGAGTCTCCTTTCGGGACGCCGACCGGCTAAGGCGGCGAATATACGTTTCCTACGAGCAAGCCGTAGGCGTAGGGTCCTCGGGTGGAGATAGCTTCTTTCCTCGCGCGCCACGCCCCGTTCGATGCCATGGAGCGCGACCGGCTGGACGTCCTCGCCGGGCGGGTGAAGACAGAGCATTTCCCTGCCGGGACAGTGGTGCTTCAGCAGTCGGGCGAACCTTCGCGGTTCCTGTACCTGGTGCACGACGGCTCCGTCGAGATCCTCGACGACGGTCACCTCGTCGACCTCATCGGCGAGGGTGAGGTGTTCGGGGCATGGTCTCTACTCGGCGGGTTCAGCCCTACTGCGACGGTACGTGCCCACGAGGAAGCGACCTGCTATCTCTTCGAGCCCGACGACGCGAAGGAGGTACTCGGAACATCGAGCGGGATGACGTTCGTGGTCTCCTCGCTCAAGCGCGGGCTCGTCGACATCTCGCGCGAGCGGGACTCGGGCGCAGCCGATCGGTACCGGGCGGTCGGCTCGCTCGTGCGCCGGCCCGCGGTCACGTGCGAGGTGGGAACCACCGTCGCCGAGGCTGCGGAGCTGATGGCTCGGGAGCATCTGTCGTCGTTGCTGATCCCGCGCGACGACGGGCTGGGGATCCTCACCGATCGCGACCTCCGGACGAAGGTGGTCGCCGCGCGCCGGAGCCTCGAGACGCTCGTCGGAGAGGTCATGACCTTCCCCGCGAACGCCGTATCGCACGATGCGATGGCCGGCGAGGTGCTCCTGCTTATGCTCGACGGGGGCTTCCATCACGCGCCGGTCGTCGACGCGATCGGGAAACCGATCGGCGTCGTGACCGACACCGACCTGCTCGGGCTTGGGAAGCACACGCCGTTCGCCCTCAAGAGCTCCATCGAGCGTGCGGCCGATCGAGATTCGGCCGTCCAAGCCGCGCTGGGATTGCCCGACGTGGTGTGCTCGCTTGTCGACGTTGGCATGGATCCCGTCGACGTCGGCCACATCGTCGCGTTCACGATCGATGCGCTCACGCGACGTCTCATCAGCCTGGCGATCGAGCGTTACGGGGAACCTCCTGTGCCGTGGGCCTGGCTCGCGCTCGGCAGCGCCGCCCGGCAGGAGCAGGCTCTGCATACCGACCAAGACCACGCGCTCGCCTACGACCTCCAGGGACGCACGCGGGAGGAGGTTGACCCCTACTTCGCGGACTTTGCCGAGTTCGTCACGGCCGGCCTGGAGGACGCCGGCATCCCCCGCTGCGACGGCGACGCGATGGCCGCGAACAGCGCGCTCCGTAAATCGATCGAGGGATGGACCGACGCGTACAAGGGCTGGATGACCGATCCGGGGCCAGAGGGAAGCGTGCTGCTCTCGATCGTGTTCGACTACCGCCGAGTGATGGGCCCGCTCGACGCCGAGGGCCCGCTCGACGTGCTGCTTCGCTCCTGCAAGCTCTTCCCAAACTTCCTCCGACACCTGTCGCGCCGCGCACTCGACGAGAAGCCTCCAACTGGGTTCCTCAAGGACCTGGTCGTCGAGTCGAAGGGCCAGCACGCCGGTCGACTCGACATCAAGCACAAGGGCATAACGATCGTCGGCAATCTCGCGCGCGCGGCATCGATCGGGGCCGGGCTTACCGAGAAGCGCACGATCGGCAGGCTGCGAGCCGCGGCCAGCGCCGGCGCCATCGACGAGGAGACACGTGCCGAGCTCGAGGAGGCGTTCCGGTTCCTATGGGGCGTGCGGCTCGAGCACCACGTCGCTCGCGTCCGCGCAGGTGAGTCACCGGAGGACTTCGTGGACCCCTCCGAGCTCGGGCCGGTGACACGGCAAGCGCTGAAGGAAGCGTTCAAGGTAATCGCTCGCGCCCAGAAGGGCCTCGCGTCCGAGCTGGGCGTTCAGCTCCGCTGATCCAGGTACGGAGTGGTCTCTCGGAACTTCGAACCGGCCGAACGGGAACGTCGTGAGCCGATCATCGTCGGCACGCTCAAGCCTGTGGTTGAAGGGAACCGTTCATCCCCATCCCTGCCGACTCCGCCTGACTGTGGTGTGCAAGCGGCCGACATCGCACCACGTAGACGTGGCAGGGTGCGCGTCATCGCGCGCCGGGGCGCAAGTCCAGGTTTGGCGCTACCTCGCTCTCAACCGCGACTTCGCATGACGCCCGAAGGGAGCCCTCAGGCGCTGGAGTGCGTGGCCATATGGAGCGGTGACCCCTGACCGGGCAATGCTGCTCTCTTCTATGAGGGTGGTGCCGTCAGAAAATAGCCGCTATCAGCACGACACCGCTCAGGGATCGGTCCACCAATTAAGCCCTCCGCTTGACCCACGGCGTTCCTCGACTCGCCGACAAGGCCACCTCCGAGCTGTACCTCGTCGCCGGTTTCCCCGACGAGCTTCCCGTCAACGGTGATGCGCAGAAGACCAGCGTCTGTCCGTTCGACCCGCGCTTCGTGCGGCCAGATCAAGAGAAGGTCGCCCGGCATCAGCAAGACGCAGCCGTCCCTTTCGACAAGCGACCCGGAAGCCAACGCAGCAGGCCACGCGTTCTGAGACTCGGTCAGTGTCGGGAAGAAGACACCCTCAGGCGCGACAGCCTCGTGCCCGCCACACGCGGTTAGCCCTAGCGACGAGACGACGAGAAACAACGTGAGGACATGGGCTCTCATGCTGATGCGACGATTCTGCGGGGTGACCGGTTCCGCTGTCGAGCGACTCTCAACGATCTCCGGATGTCGTTTCTGGAGGGGAATAAGAGGGCCCCGACGCGCCAGGGCGCGCGCCGCGCGCGGCCGGGCGATCGCCCGGCCGTCAGCCCGTACCATCTTCGGAAAGGGCGCTCGCCCTGGTAACCGGGCGCCGCGATCCCACAACGCAGAATGGAGGCCGGAGCCGTGAGTGAGCTTCTCGGTATCGCTCGGTTCAAGTTCCACGAGGGCAAGGTCGAGGAGTACAAGCGCTTGTCCACTCAGGCCATGGAGATCGTGCGGACCAAGGACAGCGGAACGCTGCAGTTCGACAGCTACCTCAACGACGACGAGTCCGAGTGCATGGTCATCGAGCGGTACAGGGACTCCGCGGCGGCCATCGAGCACTGGGAGAACCTTCGCGACCTGTCCGAAGCCATCCTTGCAACGGTCTCGGTGGTTCACGGCGAGGTCCTGGGCGAGGTGAGCACAGAGCTGCGAGCGAATCTGGCGGACGGCCCGGTCCAGCTCTTCACGCCGTACCAGTCGATGTAGATACCGATCGCCGGGCTCGGGCGAGGGTGCTCCGACCGCGATCCCTCGTGGCACAAAAGTCCACGCGCCGGGGCGCGTGCCGCCGCTATGAGAACAGGGACGGGCGCAGCGGGCGGACCACGATGTTCAACCATGAAAGGACGGGGTACGTCAGGGCGATCACACCCAAGACGAGACCGATCACTGCCGACCCTTTCGCCCGTCCTCCGAACGAAGACAGGATCCCTCCGATCACCGCCATGGCGCCGAGAACGGCCGCGAGCGCCATCAGTTCATCCCTGAGTTGGCCACCCGTCGCCAACTGCGCCGAGTATCGGCCGAGGACCGTGCTGTCGGGATTCAGTTGATACACCCAGAGCACCGAACCACAGACGGTGCCCGCGGCCCCGGCGATCATCGCGATCGAGCCGAGTGGATTACTCGTTCGACCAGAGCTGCCGAAGAGCCGGTCTCCAGCCATCAGGTGCCGTCCAGACATCCGACGACTTCATTGGGCAAACCGTGGATCCGCATCCCTCGCCCCCCGTTCACGAAATCGTAACGCTCGCCGGCCCATGCCCCCGGTAAGCCGGGGTATGAATGCGGCTTCGGGTCGGTCGAGTCCCACTGGAACCCACTCCAATCCGGTGAGCTGTAGCCCTCCGTGTCATATGGCGCCACGGCCGACACACCCGACCCGAACGTTCGCTTCTCGACGAGGAATCGGCCCTGGTACCGGAAGTCTTGAGCCGAGTACAGCTTGACGTACCAGCGCTCGATGTTCGCGAGGTAGTTCTGCTCCGACGGAGGCTCCTCGGGTCCCACGAAATAGCGCATCTCCACGACGACGAGCTTCGACTTGATCTTGAGCGTCCGCCGGATCACGGCGAGTGGCTGGTCGTAGGTCGTGCTCCCGGGCCTCGGCGATCGCCAACCCGCAACGCAACCTGCCGAAGGCGCGCCCGACCGGGGCAGTGGGACGGTCGGGGTCGCCGGGGACGTCGGGGATACGCGCGGAGAAGAGTCAGATCCCGACCTGGTCGATGTCGAGGCTGCAGACGTCGGCGGCTGAGAGCCCGTATCGGTCTTGGCCGTGCACGAGCCGAGCAGCAATACGGAGGCCAGCGCACAGGTTGCGAGCCTCCTCACGATCGGTGCGCCCAGCTCTCCACGACGTGCCGAGGATACAGACCGGTCGGTCGGCTGGTAGAAGTACGGGGATGGATGAACGCGTGCACCCGGCCGACGAGGAGCGCGGCGACATCCACCCCCTGCCGGTCCCGCGCCGGCGATTCCTCACCGCCTCGGCGATGGCGATCGCCGGCGGCGTGCTCTTCTCGTGCACGGGCGGCAAGAAGACCCCAACCGTCACGGACCCTGCCCCCCTGCTCGATACCCGCTGGCCGATCAAACGGGTTATCTACGTCATGCTCGAGAACCGCAGCTTCGACAATCTGTTCGGCAAGTTCCCCGGTGTGAACGGCACACGGATCGGCGTGAAGGACGGGAAGGAGGTTCCGCTCGGGAGGTGTCCCGATTGGCTCCCCGGAGACCTGCCGCACGATCGAATGGCCTCGCTCAACGACCTGAACGGCGGAAAGCTCGACGGCTTCGGGGCAGGGATCTACGGGGATCCGTTCGCGTATACGCAGTTCTCGGAACACGACATCCCGAACTATTGGAAGTGGGCGCGCGAGTACGCGATCTCGGATCACTTCTTCGCCTCCGCCCTCGGACCGTCGTTCCCGAACCACTTCTTCTTCATCGCTGGTCAGTCCGGCGGCACGATCGATAACCCGGAGAACATCAAGACACGGGTCGACGGCGACAAGCACTTCAAGAGCTGGGGCTGTGACGCGTACGGCAACTACGTCTTCGTCTTCACGCTGGACGACCAGGGGAACCTGAACAAACACGACACGTGCTTCGACTTCAAGACCGTCGGAGAACAGCTCACCGAGAAAGGGGTCGACTGGACCTACTACTCGGCCGTGCCCGGACAGTCCGGCTACTTCTGGAACGCCTACAACGGGATCAACCAGGTCTTCCACACGGATATGTGGCACGAACACACGCGCTCGGTCGACAACCTCCTGAAGGACATCCAAGCGAGCAACCTTCCGCCGATGACCTGGGTGACGCCGCGGTTCGAGTTGTCCGACCACCCGCCGGTCAGCTCGGCGTTCACCCACAACTGGGTGTCGGACCTCATCAATGCGGTGATGAAGAGCGACATGTGGGAACACACGGCGATCTTCCTCACGTGGGACGAGTGGGGCGGGCTGTACGACCACGTCCACCCGCCCAAGGTCGATGAAGTGGGTCTGGGGTTCCGCGTTCCACTGCTGACGATCTCGCCCTACGCCGCGCGCGGCGTCATCGATGACGTGCAGGGCGAGTTCTCGACACCGTTGAAATTCATCGCAGACAACTGGGGCCTCGATTATCTGACCCCGCGGATCGCCAAGACCCATAACTTCGAGCATGTCTTCGACTTCAAGCAGAAGCCGCGCGCGCCCGCCTTCGGGACCGCGAAGGCCAAGACGTTCGGCGATCCGTGGGACTTCCCGACGAACTTCCCCGGATGGCCGCCGGGGACGATCCCGTCCGAGAACCCGTTCTAGCGCGCGGGGGCGCGGGGCAGGAAGAGCGCGTCGACCGCGACGCATCCCTCGGGCGAAACGATCACGGGGTTGACGTCGGCGGCATCGAGATGGTCGCCGAGATCTGAGGCGAGCACCGAGAGCCGCGAGATCGCGCGAGCCAGCGCCGAGACGTCGGCCGGCGGGCTTCCTCGCACGCTGTCGAGCAGCGGTCGCATCTTCAGCCGATCGATGAGGTCCCGTGCGCCAGCCTCGTCGATCGGGGGGCAGACCAAACGACGATCGTGGAGCAGTTCCACCAAGATGCCTCCGGCAGCGACGAGGACGAGCGAACCGAAGGTGGGGTCGCGCACGATGCCGAGAGCGACTTCGACGCCCGGGGGAGCCATCGCCGCGACCACGACCTCGGGGCCCAGCCGCCGCGCGAGATCGTCGTAGGTCGCCTTCAGCTGCGTCGGATCATCGATCGACAGCCGAACGCCGTCGACATCGGACTTGTGCTGGATGCCCGGTACGGCCGTTTTCAGGGCAACAGGGAAACCGATCGCTTCCGCCGCGTCGATCGCCCCTTCAAGCGAGGAGGCCGGCCGCGCCTCGATCGTATCCAGACCGTAGTCGGCGAGCAGAGCGAGGCCGTCGATCTCGGAGAGCTCGACCCCATCCTCGAGCCTGGCGCGCCAGCAGTCGCGGACCTCATCGGACACCGGCGCGGGGCGCTCCGAAACGTGTCGCCCGCGACGGGCGCCATCGGCGAGCAAATGTCGCAGCGCGCGCAATCCGGACGCCGTCCCCTCGAGCACGGGGATGTTCGCGTCGCGCAGAAGAGTCGCTTCGTCTTGCGCGACCCCGCTGGCTAGGTTCGACAACACGCAGAACGGTTTCGTGGTGGCGCCGAAGACGTCCTTCGCGATCTGCAGGTAGCCCTCGTCGAACGGCTCTCCCTGACGCGTGAGATCCACCACGAACGCCATCGCGGCGGTGTCGGCATCGTCGTGCAGCAACAGGAACCCCTCGCGGAAGATCCTGTCCGCGTCGATGCCCGTTCCCCACGCGTCCAGCGGATTCGCCGCGACGAGTCCGGGATCGAGCACGTCTTGGATCGCGTGCGTCGTTTCGTCCGAGATCTGGGCGAACGGCACCCCGAGGTCATGAGCGAGATCTGCGAACATCGCGCGCTCGCCGCCCGAGTCGTGCACGCTCGCGATCCCGGCACCTGTTGTCACGCGGCGAGGGGACGAGAACAGCTCCATCGTGTCGGCCATCTCGTCGAGCGTCTCGACCTCGATCACCCCGTGGGCATCGAAGAGCGCCTCGTAGGCGCCGTGTTCGCCGGCGAGGGCGCCCGAGTGCGCGACGACCATCGCCTTGGAGCTCTCGGTGCGGCCCACCTTCAACGCGATGACGGGAATCCCTTGCTCGGCGGCTCGCGCCAACGCATCGCGGAACGCCTGGGGGTCGCGAACGGTTTCCAGAAGCAGCGCGAGCACACGCGTGCTCTCGAGCCCGAGCGAGTACGCCATGTAATCGGCCATCGTCGTGGCGATCTCGTTACCGCTGGAGATGAGCAGGTTGAATCCGATCCCGCGGTCGTTGAACGCGAGCGCCGCGAACGCCGACCCCGAGTGAGAGATGAACGTCACCGGCCCCCGTCGCATGCGATCTGGGGTCGCGAACCCGGTCGCGCGGAGATTCGACTCGAGATCGATGAAGCCCATCCCGTTCCCGCCGCAGACCGGTATGCCCGCCGCGACCGCGATCGCGGCCAACCGATCTTGGAGTGGCGGAAGATCGGGCGAAGGCGGGACTTCCTCGTACAAGCTGGAGAACGTGACGGCGCTGCGGGCGCCGGCGGCCACGGCGTCGGTCAATGCCTGCTCGATCCGAGCGTTCGAGACGCCGAGGATGGCGAGGTCGACCGGTTCGGGCACCTCCGCGATCGACGGGTAGCACGTACGACCCAGGATCTCGTCGTAGCCGGGGTTCACCGGGTAGACGGCGCCCTCGTAGCCTCCGCGGTCAAGCTCGACCAGCATCTGGCGGCCGAGCGACCCCTCCTTGACCGAGGCGCCGACGACCGCAACCGACAGCGCCTCGAGCATGCGCCCGAGCGGTGCGGCGTCCTCGCTCACGGGGTCGGCATCCGAGCGCTCGCTACTTCTTGCCGAGCGCCCTGTCCTTCTTGGCCATGTTGAACGCCTGCCAGCCGGGGATCCCGTTCACGCCGCCGCCGGCGTGGGTCGCGCACGAGCCGTGATACAGACCGCGGACGGGGGTCCGGTAATCCGCATAACCGGGGGCCGGTCGCATGTGGAACAACTGATCCACGCTGAGCTCGCCGTGGAAGATGTTCCCGCCGATCAGGCCGAGCTCCTGCTCCATCGCATAAGGCCCGATCACCTGCCGGTCGATCACGGCGCTCTTGAAGTTCGGCGCCAGTTCCGTGTACAGGTCGATGATCCGATCGGCGTACTGCTCGAGCTCGTCCTGGTGCGGTTCCTTGTTCCAGTCGTCGGGAACCCACTGCGTGAACATCGAGAAGACGTGCACGCCCTCGGGCGCGAGCTTCTTGTCCAGCGTCGTCGGGATCGTGCCATCGACGAACGGCCGCACGGCCGCCTTGCGCTCGATGTGCGCGTCCTGGAACGCGCGCTCCGCGTACTGCGGCGAGAAGCAAAGCTCGACGGACCCGGTGTGGTGGTCCTGCTGATTCTTCCCCGGGATCGCGATGAAGTCGGGCAGCTCCGAAAGCGCGACGTTGATCTTCACGACCCCCGAGCGCGTCTTCCACCGTTCGATGTCCAAGACGAAGTCGGCGGGCAGCTCGTTGCTATCGAGGAGGTCGAGGAAGGCGATCTTGGGGTGGATCGTCGTGACCACGATCGGCGCTCGGAGCTCGTCGCCGTTCTCCAATGCGACGCCGACCGCCCGGCCACCCCGAACCAGGATCTTCTTCACCTTCGAGTCCGTACGGATCTCGGCTCCGAAGGACTCGGCGCTGCGACGGATCGAATCCGATACGCCGCCCATGCCGCCCTGCTGGAAACCCCACGACCCGAGGTGCCCGTCACCGACATCTCCGATCGAGTGGTGGAGCATGACGTACGCGGTGCCGGGCTCGTCGGGACCGGCCCACGTGCCGATGACGCCGTTCACCGTGAGCATGCCCTTGATCTCGTCCGATTCGAACCAGTCGTTCAACAGATCCGTGACGCTCATGGAGAACAAGCGCGTGACGTCACCGACGCCACGTACGCCGAGGTTGCGCATCTTCCATGCGGTCTGCAGCGCGGGAAGCAGGTCGCCGATCTTCTTGGAGCCGACCTTGGGCGGAACCTGAAGCAGGAGCGGACCGAGGACGTCGGATACACCCTTCAGCCATGCCTCCCATTTCGGAAGCGTGTCCGCGTCCTTCTTCGAGAACTGGGCGATGGAATCGTAAGACTTCGCGGCATCGTCGGCGTAAACGGTGATCGCGCGACCGTCAGGGAACGCCTGCAGGTACGGGCCGAACGGCGTGACGTCGTAGCCGAACTGCTTCAGCTTCAGCTCGCGGATGATCGTCGGCGGCATCAGCGACATGACGTAGGAGTACGTCGTGACGTTGATCTCCGGGTGATCGGGGAACGGCGCGCTCGTGTCGGCGGCGCCGCCGGTCTTGTTCCGCGCTTCAAGGACGACCGTCATCTGACCCGCGCGGGCGAAGTACGCACCGCTCGTCAGGCCGTTGTGGCCCCCTCCGATGATGATGGCGTCGTAGGTGTTCGCCATGCTGCTCTCCCTTTCCTGCCGTTTCCGGGGCCCCTTCCTTCGGGCCTTCCCCTCAGGCGTTCCCGGCCGTTCCTGCGTTGCGGATCGGCCGTATCCTACACCCCTGTTTGAACCGCCGGTCAAATCCGAACCGGCGCGCGCGAGTTTTTGACTTCGCTGCTCAAGCCGGTAGAGTGGGTTGAACCGTCATACAATCCTGAGCTTCGATAAGAGGTTCGTTTGTACGGCGTTCAGGCGGAGGATGCGATGGCTCGGACCCGGCAGAAGCAGGCGAAGGACCGGCACCAGGAGATCCTGGAGGCCGCCGCCCGGGTCATCACCGACCGGGGCCTCGCCGAGACCCGCATCTCCGATATCGCAGAGCGCTGCGGCGTCTCCCCCGGCCTGATCCTCTATTACTTCGAGTCCAAGGACCGGCTGCTGGTCGAGGCGCTCACCCACGCGAACGACCAGTTCTACCTGCGGCTGTCGCGCGAGCTGCGCCGGATGCCATCGGCCCTCGAGCAGCTCAGCCGAATCGTCGAGCTCTCGGTGCCGGGATTGCTCCCCGAATACGAGCGCCTGGACGAGTGGGCGCTGTGGATCGAGATCTGGGTCCGGGCGCTGCGCGACCCGAACCTGGCGAAGGAACGCGAGGAGCTGGACCGCCGGTGGCGTCAGTCGATCGCCGACATCATCAGGCGGGGCCGCGGGACCGGGGAGTTCCCCGAGGGCGACGACGCCGACGAGCTCGGGCTCCAGATCGGCGCGATGATCGACGGCCTCGCGATCCAGGTGCTGATGAACGACACCGTGTTCACCGCCGAACGCATGCAGGCGGTATGCATGAGTGTCGCGTCGAAGCTGATCGGCTTCTCACTGGAGCCGGCAACCGCGTAGGGCGCCGGCTCCAGCAGGCGAGAAACTGCGACGCCTCGGAACTCCCCTAGCCCTTTGACGGACAGTCGAGATCCGCGATGCAATCGAGCAGCCAGTCACGAACGACCGGGATATCGACCCGTTGATAGCCGCCGAGGTAGCGGCAGTTGTTCGTGTAGCCGTAGCTCGTGTCGCCGACGATGAACCCGCCGAGCATGATCGGGCCGCCTGAATCGCCGAAACACGATCCCCCGCCAGCGCGCGGGTCTTTCTCGTTGCCGTTCGTCTGTAAGAGCTGGATCGTGAGCTTCTGGCCGATCTCGGTCGTGTACCGACGGACGATCGGCTGCCGCATCGGCGTCGGGAATTGCGGACCGAAGTCAGCCTTGCGAACCTCGGTCCCGTACCCGATCGTCAGGAATTCGGTGGAGTTCAGGATCGGCTGACGGAAGTCATCCAGGTAGTTCTCGGGCGCCAACGGAGCCGCCGAGAGCCCGGGAGCGGTGTCTAGGAACACGACGCCGCTGTCGTTCCAGTTGTTGACGTCGGTGAAGTCGCTGTAGCCGGGGTGCGTGCGCGCGGTTCCGAGGATCCAGTTCTGTTCGCCTTGGTACTTCGGGGCCGTGATATCCGCAGCGGTGAACCCGATATCGGAGACGGCGTCGTCTATGCCCGTATCGTCTGCCGCGCGCGGGATGTCGATCTCCGACTCTTCAGCGGTCCGCGAGATCAGCGGGTCGAACGTAACGATGACCTGTCCGATGTCCTGGAACGTGCAGTGTGCCGCCGTGAGGAACACCTGCGGCGCGATGAGCGTCCCCGAGCACCTGAAGCGACCATCCGGATCGTAGAAGACGAGCATCCCAACGTTCGAGTACTTGTTGCCGAGGTCCTCGGTGCCGCCGGTGATCGCCGAGGCGGGGACCGTGCTGGCGAACGTGACGATGCAGACGGTCGCAGCCGCGAGGAGATGAGTAGCACGGGGTCGAATCATCGCTGCCTCCTGTGGTCGGGGGCCGCCTAGGGACGGCTCACAGAATGCTGTTTCCGCGATTCAGCGTAGTCACCCCCGCGCTGCAGCGCAAACCGTCGCGCGGCGTCAGCCCTGCAGCTCGCGCCCCATCGCCAGGCGGTACTCCTCGTTGAACCAGTAGAGGAAACGATCCTGGCGAGGGTAGACGCCGGTTGTGAACGAGCGCGAGCCCACGCCGGTCTGCGCCCGCGCGCACACGTCCCAGTCCTGTCGGGAGATGAGATCCCAGAACTCGATCGTTGGCTGGGCGTTGAAGTTGGGGTCGGCGATCGTCTCGGGTCGGAACAGAGACTCGCTGATCACGGTCGTGTGGTTCGGGCCCTTCGGGAAGCCGATGTAGTACATGGCGGAGTCCGGATGCAGGTTCAGCATCAGATTGGGGAACTCGTAGCTGCCGTAGTACATGTTGTAGTCCTCCGGCAGCAGGTTGGGGAACGGTGGCAAGTCGGACTTCCCGGTAGGCGTGAAGCTCGTCGCTCCATCGACCATGCGGTTGCCATCGTCGCGGATCTCCTCGTCCCACACCTCGCCGAATCGGAAGAGCGGGACAAGCTGAACGAGCTCGGGATGGATCTGGGGGCAGTGGAGGCACTCGTTGTAGTTCTCAACGATGATCTTCCAGTTGGCCGGCACTTCGTAGACGATCCGGTGCCCGATGCGCAGGTCCTCCATGTGGAAACGCTCGAACACCGTCATCGTCTCTGCCCCGTCGGTGAGCGCGTCCATCAGGGGACGCGGGTTCCGAGAGAGGTTCACGAACAAGAAGCCCGCGTAACTGTCCACGAGGATCGAGTGCAGGGGGTGTTCGGAGCGATCGAAGTACTCGTCTTCCTTGACGTTCGGTGTTCCGATGAGCGTGCCGTTCAAGTCGTACGTCCAGGCGTGGTACGGACACCGGAACGCCTTGCGAACGTTGCCTGACGCATCGTCGTCCAGGAACTTCGTCCCGCGGTGGGCGCAGACGTTGTAGAACCCTCGGAGCTCTGAGTCCTGGTTGCGGGTGATGAAGATCGACTCGCCGGCCATGTCGCGCACGATGTAGTCGCCGACGTTGGGAACTTCCTCGACGCGACCGACACACACCCAGTCGCCCCACCAGATCTTCTCGCGTTCGTCGTCGTAGACCGCCCGACTCGTGTAGTCGGCGCCGGCCAACGTCGGGCGTGGGCGCCACGGCGCCTTGTCGTCGCGGATGTCGATCTCTGCATTTGCACGGGGTTCGGTCTGCATGACGGCTCCTCAAAGCGGTTCGCGGATGTCGCAAGGATATCCCCGCAGTACTGATGGACGATAGTCGCAGCGGGACTATCTAGGCACGGATATCGCAGCCTAAGGTCCAATCATCTGCGAGAATCGCAGACATGCCGAAAAGTCCGCGGTTCGACGAACTCGACCTCAAGATCATCGACGCCCTGGCTGAAGACGGCCGACGCCCGTTCACGACGGTTGCGCAGGACCTCGGCGCCGCCGAAGCCACGATCCGGGCGCGCGTGGCGCGATTGCTTCGCATCGACGCGATCCGGTTCGTGACGGACGTGAAGCCCCACGAGCTCGGGCTGCTGTTCGCCTATCTCGGCGTCCGGATCATCGGTCCCGATGTCCGGCGCGCGATCGACGCCATCTGCAAGATCCCCGAGGCCGTCTACGTCATCGAGTGCACGGGCAACTACGACGTGCTGGTCGAGATCGTCGCGCAAGACGGCGACGACCTGCTGCGCCTCATGCAAGAGGAGATCCGCAAGGTTCCCGGTGTTGCGCAGGTCGACTCGTTCGTCGGCCTGCGGATCGCCAAAGGCACGTTCCGCTACACCGACCTCGGCCGCGCCGGCGAAGCGAAGCAGCCTCGTTGATCAGAGACGAAGATTCGACGAGGACGCTTCAGGCTGGGTTCGTGAAACGGCGGATCTCGTCGGTGTGCTCGTCGTAGTGGCTGAAGGTCTCGTCGGCGAACAATTTGCCGGCTTCGGCGTCGATGGTTGGAAGGGCCGACCAGATCGTGCGCGCGCGTTCACGGGCTCTCTCGGCTCCTGCGACGACGTCTTCGAATGACATCGCTCGCGACTCGTCGATCATCTGCTGACTGACTTCATCCCAATGCGAATCGGGAACGTTCTCGAACGGGTCGACGAACGTTCCGTCACGGATCTGCTCGAGGTGATCTCCGGCGAACGTCGTCCAGCCGGCGCAGTGCCAAACGAGATCCTTCACGGACCAGCCGGGAACAACACTCGGGTCGGTCCGCTTGTCTGCCGGCACGGAGACGACCACCTGTAGGAACGCGTCCCAGGAGGCCTGCTCATTGCCTAGATACTCGTCGCGCACGAGCGAGATGGTACCCACATCTACGCCAGAGGCGCTGCTAGGCTCGCGCTCGCGCATGACTCGCCAACGATCCGACGCACTCGTCCTGTTCGGGATCACCGGCGACCTCGCGTTCCAGAAGGTCATCCCGGCTCTGCAATCGATGGTGCGCCGCGGCAATCTGGACGTGCCGATCGTCGGGATGGCGAGGGCCGGCTGGGATCGAGATCGTCTGATCGACCGGATGCGCGCGAGCCTCGACGATCACGGCGGTGTGGATCCGGCCGCGTTCGACAAACTCACGTCACAGCTCCGCTACGTCGACGGCGACTACACGGATCACGAGACGTTCGCCCGGTTGCGTAGCGAATTGGGAGATGCGAAACGCCCGCTCCACTACCTCGCGATCCCGCCGGATCTGTTCGAGACCGTCGTCCAGCATCTCGCGGGCTCGGGCTGCGCGGAACATGCCCGCGTCGTGATCGAGAAGCCGTTCGGGCGCGACCTCGCCTCGGCCCATGAGCTGAACAAGGTCCTACGCGAGGTCTTCCCCGAGGAAGCGATCTTCCGTATCGACCATTTCCTCGGCAAGGAGCCCGTGCAGAACCTCGCGTACTTCCGGTTCGCGAACACGTTCCTCGAACCGTTCTGGAACCGGAACTACGTCGACAGCGTGCAGATCACGCTCGCCGAGAAGTTCGGTCTGCGTAGGAGAGGGCAGTTCTACGAGCAGGTGGGAGCGATCCGTGACGTCGTGCAGAACCACCTCTTGCAGGTGCTGGCTCTCGTGGCCATGGATCCCCCGAGCGGCCTCGATCGCGACGTTTTCTTGAGTGAGCGCGTTCGCCTACTGAAGTCGATCCGGCCGCTCACTCCGGACAACGTGGTGCGAGGGCAGTTCGACGGCTACCGGGGATCCGAGGGGGTGGATCCGAACTCGACCGTCGAGACGTACGTCGCGCTCCGCATCCACGTTGAAACGTGGCGATGGGCAGGCGTGCCGTTCTACATCCGTACTGGCAAGCGGCTGCCGGTGACAGCCACGGAAGTGCTCGTCGAGCTCAAGCGTCCGCCCCGCGATGTCTTCGGCGAACGCGAGCTCGGACACCCGAACCACGTCGTCTTCCGGCTCGGACCGGATGTGAGCATCTCGCTCGGGACTCGGGCGAAGCTACCGGGTGACGAGATGCAAGGTGAAGACGTTGAGCTGATCGCCCATCATCAGCAGGGCGATGAGATGCTGCCCTACGAGCGTCTCCTCACCGACGCGATGGAAGGGGACGACGAGTTGTTCTCACGCCAGGACATCGTGGAGACGTCATGGCGCATCGTCGACCCCGTCCTTGACGATGCGACCCCCGTTCATCCTTACGCGCAAGGCTCCTGGGGTCCGTCCGAAGCGGACAGACTGCTCGCGAGCGACGGCGAGTGGCACGCACCCGCAGGGCGGGACTGACCGAGGACCCGTCAGCCGACGAGTGGCTGCACGCCGCGTTTGCCCAGCTGGTCCGCGATGATGTTGCGCTGGATCTCGGACGTGCCCTCCCAGATGCGGTCCACGCGAACCTCGCGCCAGAAGCGCTCGGCAACGTTCTCGCGCATATACCCCCTGCCGCCGAATATCTGCACCGCGCGGTCGGCCACGCGCCCCGCCATCTCAGACGCGTAGAGCTTCACCATCGAACACTGCGCGTGCTGGATCTTCACGTCGGCGCCGGCGTCGATGTTCTCCGCGAGGCGGTACGTCATGAGCCGTGCCGCCCATAGCTCGGTGAGCGAGTCGGCCAGCATGTGCTGGATCGCTTGGAACGCGAAGATCGGTTCGCCGAACTGCACGCGCGACTTCGCGAACTCGGTCGCGGCCTCGATCAGTCGCTCGGCCGCGCCACAGCAGCGAGCGGCGATCATTAGGCGTTCGTATCGGAACCACGCGTAGGTGAAGTCCATCCCGTCTCCTTCGGCGCCGACCAGGTGCGTCGCCGGTACGCGCACGTCCTCGAAGGCAACGACGGCGTGGGAGTCGGGGTAGGTGTGCGTGTAGCGGGGCTCGCGCACGAGCCGCACGCCGGGCGTGTCCTTGTCGACGAAGAACATCGCGTGCGCCCCCTCGTTCGGCCCACCGACGATCTTCCCTTGGAAGAAGCAGAACCGCGCAACGTTGTACGACGTCACGTGCATCTTGACGCCGTTCAGCACGTAGTCGTCGCCGTCGCGGCGCGCCGTCGCTGCGATCGCGTCCACATCCGAGCCGGCCCCCTCCTCGGTGATCGCGTAGCACTCGTGCATCTCGCCACGCACGGTGGGCAGGATCCATCGCTCGAGCTGCATCGGAGACACGACCTCGGGTGCCCAAGCCGGTGGCGTGTGGACGCACCAGCCGAGGGCGTTCGTCACGCGCCCGATCTGCTCGGAGACGAGCACCTGCTGGAACACGGTCATCCCGGTGCCGCCGAGCTCCTTGGGCATGTTCATCGCGTAGAGGCCGAGCTCGATCGCCTTATCGTGATGTCGCTTCCGTTCGTCGGCGGGGATCCCGCCGCCGTGCTCCTCTGCGTGTTCCTCCCAGGGGATCAGATCTTCGTCGACGAACGAGCGCGCTCGTTCTTGGATCGCCTGGTCCTCTGCGGTCATCGGGTACGTCGTCATCGCGTGGTCACCTCCGGACGGGTCCGGGCGGAGCATACGCGGGGAATCGACGTGGTCAGTAGTCCGCGTGCCCGCCGTTTACCGCATTGCCGATGGCGCAGGAAAGGGACCAAGATGGCCCAGTGCGAGATCTCGATCGGCGGCTTTTCCTTCGCCTCGCGGCAGCCGGCCTCCTGCTGCCCGGCCTGGCGGACGTGCTCGCGTCGTGCGCCCGGGCGACGGGGTCCGGTGACGCCGGGGCGGGCGCTTCCTTGCCTCGTCCCGGGAACCCTGTGACCTGGCCGATGTTCAAGGACAACTCGGCGGTCGGGAGCGGACTTCCGATCGAGCGCGGGGCGACGCTCAAGGTCTTCGAGTGGCGTGAATACTTGGCCCCGCTCGTGATCCGGTCGTTCGAACAACGATATCGCGCGCACGATGTGCACGTCGAGGTGTCCAGCTTCGAGAACCGCGACGCGGCCGCTGCTCGGATCGCGCAACCCGGCAGCGACCTCGACGTGTTCTTCCCGACGGTCGACCAGCTCGGCGACTTGGTCGGAGCGAAGCTGCTGCGCCCGCTGAACCACGACTACCTGCCCAACCTGCCGGGGCTCTGGCCGGCCTTCGGCGCGCCGACCGCGCCCTTCTATGACGTGGGACAGGGCTACACCATCCCGTACACGGTCTTCTCGACCGGCATCGGCTATCGGCGCGATCTCGTGCGCCCGCCGGACGCGCCCGGCGAGCTCGAGGACCCCTGCTCGATCTTCGGGAACAGGCGCTACCGGGGGAAGGTCGGCGTCCTCGACACGTACCGAGAGCCCCTGGCGATGGCGCTGCAAGACGACGGCGATGCGGACGTGAACACCGGAAACGGAACGGAGCTGTCGCGCGCCGCCCACGAGCTCATCGGGTTCGCCCGCGCGACCGGTTTGAAAGCGACCGAGGACGGCGATTACGAAGGGCTCGCCCGTGGCGAGTTCGCGGTGCATCAGGCGTGGTCGGGGGATGTGCTCGCGGCACGTCGGTTCGGCGAGGCGACCGGCGCGCTTACCGACGACCGTTTGGGCTACTGGTGGATGCGCGACGGAGGGGTCGTCGGCTGCGACCTGCTGGCGATCCTTTCCACCGGGCGCAACCCCGTCCTCGCCCACCTGTTCCTGAACCATCTGCTCGATCTCGACGTCGCGATGCGAAACTTCGCGTGGAACGGGTACCAGCCGCCACTCACGGGCGCGACACCGGAGGCGTTCGCAAGCAGGGAGTGGGGGCGAGCGGTGCCCCCGCACCTCCTCGAAAGCACGATCCTTTCGCCGGAGGAGTTCGCGGCGGGGTCGATGCTCCTGCGCCTCGATCCGGTCGCCGACGCGAGGTGGATCGAGCAGTGGCGCCGGTTCACCAGCGCGGCGTGAGGAGACGGCGCACGGGTCAGGTGGCTCCCGTCGTCGGGAGCCAAGTGGCGGTGGGGTCATACGCGCGGAGCACGGCAACGCGATCGCCTGTAGTCGGATCCACGAACTGGATCCAGAGGTTATTCATCGAGCAGTTCTTGTTGTCTCCAAGATGGCGGCTCCCCGAAACGAGCTCGCCCTTCTCGCCCGGGTAGCAGAGGTTGCGAACGATGACCAACCATTGCGGCGTATCCGACGATGCTCCCGTGTAGAAGCCTCCAACCGACGCGAGCGTCATGAGAACAGGGCCCGGCGCCGTGCGGCCCTGACTAGCTACCTGTTGGGCTTCGCTCGGTGAGATCGCAGGTTCGAACGCCGAAGGCGGTGGCTTCAGGATCAGCCCGAACGAGCCGGGCACTTCCTGTTCCTCGGACTGTCGCAGTTGGGCGAAGGCCGGCTTGACGCCGGGCCGCGTCAGGCTCCAGCCAACGGCCGCGGCGATGAGGACGAGAACGAGCGCCGCGCCGAGCGCGATCCGTCGGTTCACGGATCGAGGCTACCCCCGACCGCTGGCAGAGAGGGAGTCAGGCGAGGGCGTCGAGCATGCGGCGCTGCCATTCGACCGTCTGCGCGACCTGATTGAACGTGAAGATGTGGAGCGCCCGGATATCGGCGATCGGGTCGACAAGCGTCGACGCCAAACCTTCGATCAACGCGTCAGGCCCGTAGCTGCCGCCGCGGAGCAACCGGAACGCCAAGCGACGTTGCTTGCGCAGATAGCGCGCCGAATCCGCCAATCCGATCCGAGCCGCGATCGCCATCAGCTTCCGCATGTCCGTGACGCCAGGGGTCCCCAGGTGCATCGGGAGCTTGATGCCTTCGGTGCGCATATGGGCGACCCACGTCGCGATCGCCGCCGGGTCGAAGCAGAGCTGGGTCGCTATGTAATCCGCGTAGGGCTGCTTGTCCTTCACTGCGGCCAGCAGCACCTCGGCGTCGACGTCGACATGGCCCTCGGGGTAGGAAGGGATGCCGATCTCATCGAACGGTCGGCCGGCGTCGTCGATCGCCCGAAGCAGGTCCAGTCCGTTCTTGAACTCCCCGGGGTCCTTGGCGTCTCCGCCCACCGCGAAGATCCGCTTGATCCCGGCTGCTGCGAGCCGCTGCAGCAACTCGTCCAGGTGAGCGCGGTCTCGGATCATGCGAGCGGAGAGGTGCGGGATCGCCGTGTGGCCCCGCGAATTCAGCTCTTCCGCGATGCCGACCGTCGCTTCGATGCCCTTGGCGGGCGACGCCGTGACCGTGACGAGCGAGGCAGGCGGCAGCGCCTCCGCTCGCTCCAGCGTTGTCGACATCGGGATCAGCTCGAATTTCGGCGCGCGTACGACGGCCGCCATCGCGGCCCGTTGCTCGGGCGAGAGCCCCCGCGTGCCGCGGTTCAGGTTTCGCATCCGCGAAGGGTAGCGGGTCGGGTGGGGAGTCCGTTACTCGATGGGATGACCCTCAGGCAGCGCGGGGAGCCTCAGCGCGCCTCGGCGAGAGCGTCGACGGCGACGGCTCCGCGACCGGTGACCACCAACGGGTTGGCCTCCAGCGAAACGAGTCGATCGCGGAGCTCGTGGGCGGCTAGCGCGATCGCCTCGACCGCCTTCGCGGTCGACTTCAGATCGTGGCGAGCGGCGTCGAGCCCGCAACGTTCCGCTTGCGACTCGACGTAGACGATCGCCTGTCTGCTGATGAGTGGTGCCGCGACGAACGTCGCCTCGCCTGCTTCGGCGAGGACACCACCCGGGCGCATCGTCAGACACGGCCCGAACCGCTCGTCGATCACGGCTCCGACGAGCACCTCGTGGCCCCTCACCATCTGCTGCACGAGGACCTTGGCGGCCTTCGCTCCCGCCCGCTTCGCTGCCCCGAGTACCTCAGCCGCGGCGATCTCGACGTCGATCGTGGAGGCGAGGCCCAACCGCACGCCCCCCAGCTTGGCTTTGTGTGGAAGCTCGGGTGCCAAGGCTTTCACCGCGACCGGGAATCCGATCGAGCGAGCGGCTTCTGCCGCTTCCTCCGGCGTCTTCACCACCGCCTCTGCGGGGCGGCGGACACCGAAGGCGGCGATGATCGCGGCGGCCTCGATCTCGTCGAGCGGCCCCGACTTCCCGCGTAACCGCCGAAGGGCGGCAGCGCGCTTCGGGTGCGCCCGCCCTGACAGATCAGGGAGCGCCCGCGCACCCGCCCCCTGCAGCTCCACGAGCGCCCGGATGGCACCGGTGGCAGCCCGATGCCCCTGCAGGAACGGCAGCTTCCACTTCTTCGTGAAGGCGATGGCCTCGGGCATGTACGCGAGCGGGCTCATCGAAACGCTCGCGAATGCCACCCCTGTCGTCTTCTTCAGCTCGACGACCCTGGCGAGGACGGGGTCGGCCCACGGGGTTTCACCCTCGAGCCGAGGCGGGAACGCGTCGAAGGCGACGAGCCCGACAGCCGGATCGTTCGCCAGCGCCTCGAGCGCCCCGCTGAACATGTCCGTCTCGACCGCTGCCTGGCCAGTGACATCGAGCGGATTGTTCTGCGATGCGAAATGGGGCAGCACCTTCCTCAGTTTCGTCTTCGTCTTCGAGCCGAACTCGGGAAGATCGAGGCCCTGTGCTCCCGCGGCCTCAGCGAACAGCGTGCATGCGCCGCCGGATTGCAACGCCGCGGCCACGCCGGTGCTCCGCAGCTTCCTCACGTGCGACAGCAGAACGGCGGCCTCGAACATCGTGACCGGGTCTTCGACCAGCACGACGCCGTGGCCTCGGAGCCAGGCATCGCGCAGGCCGGTGTTTCCCGCGAGGGCCCCGGTGTGCGCGACGATCGAGCGTCGTGACGCCTCGCTGCGACCTTCGGGCGCACACACCAGCACCGGCTTCTTTGCAGCGCGCAGCGCATCGAGCCCGCGACCGATCCCTTCGATGTCGCGCATCGTTTCGAGGTAGCTCGTCACCACCTTCGTGCGAGGGTCCTCGGCCGCCCAGGCGAACATGTCACCGAGCCCGATCACCGCCTCGTTCCCGACGCCCAGGATGATCCGCAAACCGACGCCTCGGTCCGAAGCGAGCTGATTCATCGTCCACGCGACGGTGCCACTCTGAGAGATGACGCTGATCGATCCCGGCAGAGGGTGCGTGGGCGGAGTGGTTCCGTACGGCGCCACCCGATCGACGTAGTTCACGAACCCTTCGACGTTGGGTCCGAGGATCGGGATGCCGGTTCGGACCGACGCCGCGCGCAGCTCTTCCTGCAGCGCTCGCCCCTCGTCGCCGGCTTCGGCGAACCCGGACGACACGACCATGATCCCGCGCACGCCGGCTTTCCCGCAGTCGTCGATCATCCGCACGACCAACCGCGCGGGAACGACGAACACGACGAGGTCGACGCCTCGCGGCAGCTCGGACACGCTCTTCAGGCAGGGTCGGCCCCACACCTCCTCGTATTTCGGATTGATCGGATACAGGGCGCCCGTGAAACCGACGTGTCGGAGCGAGCGCTCGATCTCGGGCGCCCACGAGTCGGGCGACTCCGACGCTCCGACGATCGCGATCGATCGCGGCGCCAGGATCGGCTCGATGTCGCGAGCACGGATCACCGCGTTACCCGTTCTGGTTCTGGCGGAATCGCGCGTCCCGCCATTCGATCGCCTTCTTCAGCCCGTGCTCGAGCGTGATCGTGCGGAACTCCTCGCGTTCGGGCAGATCCGCTGCCTCGATCATCGTGTCGATCTCGACGTTGGAGGCGATCGCGTCCCGGAAGCCCTGGAGCTCCCACATCCGATTGATCGCCTTCTTCTGCATCGATACCGCGAACGGGTCGTTCTTCGCGATCTCCTCCGCCAGCCCGAGAGTTGCGGCGTCGAGCTGGTCGGCCGGCACGACCTTGTTGACGAGGCCGATCCGCAGTGCTTCTTGCGCGTCGATCCGGTCCTCACCCGTGAAGAGCAGCTCCTTGGCCTTGCGAGCGCCCAGGAGCCACGGCATCACCATCGTGACGACGCCGGAGCCGAATCGGATCTCGGGCTCTCCGAACTTCGCATCGTCGGAGCAGACAGACAGGTCGCACATCATCATCAGGTCGCATCCGCCGGCCAAGCAGTACGAGTGCACCTGCGCGATGATCGGTTTCGGGTGGTCGAACAGCTCCAGCATGTTGTCGGCCGAGTGCTTCAGCTCTTCGTACCAGTGCACCGAGTCTTTGGTGCCAGCGTTCGCGTCCTCGGTCAGGTCGTAGCCCGAACAGAACGCGCGGCCCGACCCTCGCAGGATCACGACGCGGACGGAGTCGTCGGCTGCCGCATCGTTCATCGCTCGGGAGATCGCGTCGATCAGCTCGCCGGAGAGGGCGTTCAACGCCTTCGGGCGGTTCATGGTGAATCGGCGAACCGGTCCGATGTCCTCGCTCAGTAGCACGGGCTCGTCGACGGCGACTGCGTCACTCACGGTATCCCTGCTTTCCGGGTCGATGAGTGCCCGATGCTAACAACGCTGCCCAGGGGCTCGTCAGCGACGAGCCAAGACCTCGGCCGTCTGACGCGCCGCGCGGAGCCCGCTCACGAGCGCACCGTTCATCGTCCCGTGATGGGCGCGGCCGGCCGTGTGCTCGCCGGCGAAGGCGACCCGCCCGACGGGTCGTGCGAACAGATCGGCTCGGTCCCATGACCGGTTGTCCCACGCGCTGTAGCAACCAACGGTGAACGGATCATCGGCCCAGGTGTACATGAAGGGCTCCCCGACGAGCGACAGATCGGGATTCATGGCCCGCAGCCGGTCGAGCCAGGGCCCGACTCGACCGGTGTCGGTCTCCAGTCCTTCTTGCGCGAGCGACGAGCCGGCGAACGAGGCGATCACCTTCCGCGGCTCGCCGCCGTCCGCGTCGTCTGCACCGTTGGCGGCCCAGCACCAGAAGGGCAGCTCGGGCGATTGCAGCGCCCGATGCGAGGGACGGCCCTTCGTCCCCACCGCGAATTTCGACGCGACGCCCATCGGCAGTTCGCGCAGGGCGATCGCGACGTCCTCGGGCAACGCCGGCTCGAATCGGAGCTTCGCCGCGATCGGGGCCGGGACGGCGATGACGACGGCGTCCGCGCGGATCCGCTCCTCTGTACCGACGTCCACCGTCACGCCCTCGTCGTCATGCGCGATCGCATCGATGACCTTTCCCAACCGCACGTCTGGAAGCCATGCGGCCATCGCTTCGGCCAACCGCTGGTTCCCTCCACGAGCGCGGAAGTACCGGCCGACACCACCACCTGCTGAGAACGCGCCTTCGCCGTCGATCACGCGGAGGGCGACCCGTTCGAGATCCCAAGCGGAGGTCCCCTGCAGCCGCATCCGAACCGTCTGTCGTTGAGCGTCGGTCCCCGGAACCTGGTCGAGGAACGTTCCGAGGGTCGCCGCGGCGACGTCTTCGGCGGTCATCGTCGAGCGCACCTCGCCGGCTGCTTCGAGGAACGCCTCTTGCAGATCGACACTCGCCCCGAGCTCGCCGGACGCATCACGCCGCAGGTAATCGATGCCGGCCGCCGCCAGAGGCACCCCGAACCGCTCGGCTACGTCGAACAACTCCTGGTCGCCGGGCATGATCCACTCGGCGCCGAGCTCCACGACTTCGCCGTTCTCGAGGGTGGGGGACCAGACTCGGCCGCCCACCCGGTCGCGAGCCTCGAGCACCGTCACCTCGACCCCGCCGTCGGCCAGGGCCACCGCCGTGGATAAGCCGGCCAGGCCCGCCCCGACCACCAGGACGTGCATCTTCGTATCTACGGAAGGAGTATGTGAGTCCATCAGGCTTGCGTAGTTCCTTGTAACTATGGTACTCACGCGCCTGAACCGTCGGTCAAGTGGCGGTCGTCCGAACCGAGCAGGTCTGGAAAGGGGAGGGTACGCATGGGTCACCCACGGGAGCGACGGCCGTTCGGCAGGAACCTCGACCGTCGTGAGTTCCTGAAGCGAACGGCCGGAGCCGCGGTAGCCGCTCCCTCACTCGCGGCCATCCTGGCGGCTTGCTCCAAACCGGGGACTGCCCTGCCCAGCGGTGGCGCTTTGGCGATCGGCGACGGCGGCATCGTCAAAGAGGGGTACCCCTACCCTCTCGCACGGCCGGACAATCCGGTCACGTGGCACATCTTCGACGACAACAAGCCGATCCCGAGCGGACAGTCGCCCGAGACCGGTGCCACGCTCCAGATCTACAACTGGATCGACTACATCTGGAAGAATTCACTCCACGCCTTCAAGACGCAGTTCAACTGCGACATCAAGATCACCACGTTCAACAACGAAGAAGAGGCCATCAACAAGATGACCTCCGGAGACGTTGCCTTCGATGTCTTCTTCCCCACGACCGACTACGTCGGCAAGCTCGTCACGAAGAAGATCCTTCGCCCCCTCAACCGCGACTACATCCCGAACCTCGAGGCCAACATCTGGCCGTACTTCCAGAATCCCTTCTACGACGGGGAAGCGCGATACACCGTTCCATACACCGTCTACTCGACAGGGATCCAATACGCGCGCCAGCCCACTAGCGGTGACCCCAACTTCATCAGCGACGAAGAGCTCCGGGCGATGTCCAACCCGTACGACATCCTGTGGGACCCGAAGTGGAAGGGACAGACCGGGGTCCTTGACAGCTACCGCGACGTGATGTGTATGACGCTGCTCCGTCGCGGCGTCACGGACCTGAACACCGAGGATCCCGCCATCATCCAACAGGCGGGTCAGGACCTGCTCGATCTGCTCGATGCCACCAGCCCGAAGGTCGGTACGAAGGTCGGGTACATCGCCTTCCCCGGTGAGCAGATCAACGTTGATGCTAGCTGGTCGGGGGACTCAACCGCCTCGTGGGGGTACGTCACGCAATACGACCAGGCGCACTACGAACGGATCGGCTACTGGTATCCCGAGGACCGCAAAGGAGCGATCGGTAACGACCTGATCGGCATCCCGAGCAGCGCTCCGAACCCGGTGCTGGCACACGAATTCCTCAACTACATGCTCGACACCGACCATTCCCTTTACAACTTCTCGTGGAACGGATATCAGCCTCCTCTCAACGCGATCAACCCGGACACGCTGCCGACGACGAGCGGGGTCTACGGGAACCTCGGCTGGGCGAAGGCGTCCAACGGCGGCGAGCCGATCCCGTACGTCTTCGATTGGCTGAAGGACGCGATCGTCCGCAAGGATGACTTCACGACCGGGTACCAGATCGCCGAGCTCTCGCCGGACGTGAACGACCTGTGGACCTCCCAGTGGGATCGGTTCCAGAGTGGCTAGCACCACCACGGAGCCTGACGTTCAGCAACCAGAGCCTGAGGGACGACGCTCCCGTCGCGAGTCGCGGCGGGAGCGTCGTCTGAAGCGAGAATCCGATCGAGCGTCCGGGGCCCTCTATCCCCGCTGGTACTGGCCCTCGTTCGCTGCTCCCGCGATCATCTACCTCGCGGTCTTCTTCGTCGTGCCCTTCTACGTGATCTTGGGGGTCGCTTTCGGTACTCGGGATCCGGTCGACCTCTCGCCGATCCCCGTCTGGGAGCCATGGTGGTGGACGGGTATCGCCGGGCGCAAAGTCTTCCAGCGGATCGTCGACTTCCAGTGGCCTGTCTACGTACGGACGTTCGAATTCGTGTTCATCGCGAGTGCCCTCTGCGTGATCATCGGCTACCTCGTCGCGTACTACGTCGCGAGGTTCGGCGGGAAGCGACGCGGGCTGTATCTGGCGTTGCTGATCGCGCCGTTCTTCATCAGCTATCTGATGCGGATGCTCGCCTGGATCAACCTGCTCGCCCCCGACGGATACATGACCCGATTCATGAACGTGCTGCCACTCGTTCCCCACCACGTGGACTGGCTGGGTAACAGCCCGTTCACGTTGGTGATGGGCTTGGTATACGGCTACGTCCCGTACATGATCCTGCCACTGTACGGATTCCTCGACAGTATCGGAAAGGATCTGCTCGAGGCAGGACGCGATCTCGGAGCGAGCCCCAGCAGGACGTTCCTCCGCGTCATGCTGCCGCTCTCGCGGCCGGCGATCCTGGCCGGCCTCGTGATCGTTTCGCTGCCCATGTTCGGCGACTACTACACGCACGATCTCCTGACCCCCAGCCCGAAGGTCTCGATGATCGGCAATGCACTCGACAGTGCGGTCTACCAGGCTGGACACGGGGCCGAGGCGGCTATCTACGTGCTGATCCTCGTAGCGATCCTGTTCGTACCGCTCGTCTATTACCTGATCGCCACCAAGCGTCAGATGGAGGCCCGATGAGGGGTCCGATCGGCTGGTTCCGCGATCCATGGCGGAAGCCACGGGCCCTGCAGCTGGCGACTTGGGGCTACCTGGCCTGGTCGCTCGTGCCGGTCGCCGTCGCGATCCTCATCTCCTTCAGCGCGGGCCGGTCCAACGGTCAATTCCAAGGGTTCTCGTTGCAGTGGTGGAACGGCGCTCCCGGGGGTGACCCGACCGACTCACTGTTCAGGAGCCCCGAGCTCCACGCGGCCATCCTGCAGACGCTGAAGCTCTCGATCGTGTCGATGCTGATCGCCGTACCCCTCGGCGTCGCATTCGCGATCGGGATCGATCGATGGCGGGGGCGGCCAGCCGCGGGAGCGAACTTCGTGATGCTGGTGTCCTTCGTGATCCCCGAGATCATCATCGGGGTCACGCTCTTCCTGGCCTTCCGCTACCTCCTCAAGTTCGTCCACCTCGGAACGACGGCGCAGATCGTCGGGCTCGTCGCCTATCAGGTCTCCTATCCTGTGATCGTCGTTCGGGCGCGTCTGCTCACGATCGATCCCGAGTACGAGGAGGCAGCGCTGGACCTCGGGGCACCCCCGAAAGCGTCGCTACGCCGCGTGTTGCTGCCTCTCTTGTACCCGGCGATCTTCGCGAGTTTCGCGCTCGTGTTCGCCGACGTGGTCGACGACTTCGTGACGGTCCGATACCTGTCGGCGTACAGCGGAACCGAGACGTTGTCGGTAAAGATCTACTCGGCCGTCCGCGGGACTCCGACGCCCGTCTACAACGCCGCCGCGACGTTCATGCTCGGCTCGACGGTGATCGCGATCCTGATCGGTCTGCTGCTATACAAGCGGTTCGGTCGCGGGCTTGACGCGTCGGCGACGAGCTTCGCGGGGCAGCTGTAGCCGCGCTACGGCTAAAGCTCAGCCATGTCCTCGATCTCGGCGACCGTCCCGGTCCCCGGAAGCACACGCAGGGCTTCGCGCGGCAGCTGCGCGGCGACGGGCGAACCCGACGCGTACGGCAAGGTGCCGCCTTCGTTGTGGATCCAACACTGGATCCGTTGCCCCGGAGCGAGGTTCAAGATCACCTGCAGCACTGATCCCACGTAGACGACGCGCTCGACCATGGCCGGGACGGTGTTCTCACCGGTGGTGCCGTGCTCGGAGAGATGCACGCGCTCCGGGCGGATCGTGACTTTGCACGGCCCTCGCGCGTCTTCTTCACCTTGACCCGCCACGAGCTCGAACTCGCCCAGTTTCACACGGCACCCGCCCGTCGTCGTCCCCTCCGCCGTTGCTTCCATCAGGTTCGAGACGCCGAGGAAGTCGGCGACGTAGGCCGTCGCGGGCTCCTCGTAGATCTCCTTCGGGGGGCCCACCTGCTCGACACGGCCCTGCGACATCACCGCGATGCGGTCTGACATCGTGAGGGCCTCTTCCTGGTCGTGGGTGACGTAGATGAACGTGATACCGACCTCTTCCTGCAGAGCCTTAAGCTCGATCTGCAGACGCTTACGCAGCTTCGCGTCGAGCGCGCCGAGCGGCTCGTCGAGCAGGAGCACAGCCGGGTTGAGGATCAACGCCCGTGCCAGCGCAACGCGCTGCTGCTGCCCGCCCGATAGTTGGTTCGGCCGACGCGTCTCGAAGCCGCTCAGTGCAACGAGCTCGAGAGCATCCCCGACGCGCTTCTTGGTTTCGGCCTTCGACGCATCCTTGTAGCGAAGACCGAACGCCACGTTCTCCTCGACCGTGAGGTGCGGGAAGAGCGCGTAATTCTGGAACACGGTGTTGACGTTGCGCTTGTGGGGAGGGGTCTGGGCCATGTCGACGCCGTCGAGGAGGATCTGACCCTCGCTCGGCTTTTCGAATCCGGCGATCACCCGAAGCGTCGTCGTCTTGCCGCATCCCGACGGACCCAAGAGCGAGAAGAACTCGCCCGACGGCATCTCCAGATTGATGCCCGCCACCGCCTGGAAGTCGCCGAAGCGCTTCACGAGGTCGACGAGTTTCACCTCTCCTTGTGTCATCGTGCGCGGAGTCTAGCTCACCGGCGCGGCTCGCGGTCAAGCTGTGCCGGGGGGTGGCCAGCGAGCGACGGATCGGCCCGATCCCTCAGCGTGGGGTCAGGCCTTTCGGTGGCATGATGCCGCGATGGACGAGCTCGGTCGCCCGCCCCGGTCCGAGGATCCTTCCCTATCCGCCGCCCGGTCGCGGGAGCGTCCCGCGATCACGCCCCTCCTCGCCGGCTACTGGTCGTTCGGCCAGTACTGGGGCGTGTGGGTGATCCTCGTCTTCGAGTTCCAGCAGCGCCACGGGAACATGTCCGACAGTCGACTGGGCCTGCTGTACACGCTGCTATCGATCGTGGCGGTCTTGGTGATGTTGCTTATCGCACCGAGGCTGCAGCCGCTTCCGCTCCGCGCGAGCGTTCCGCTCGCGCTCGCGTCACTTTCCGTAGGCGCCGCGGCCATCGGCTACCTTCCCACCTCGAAGATCTGGCTGGGATTCGCACTCGTCGGCATCGGCAACGCGCTGATCGACATCTACATGAACGTCGCCGCGCAACGCGCGGAGGTCCTCACGCGCCGACCCGTCCTGCAATGGCTACATGCGAGCTACGCGCTCGGGGGCGTGACCGGCGCGGCGGTAACGGGGCTCATCCTCGCCTCCAACCTCGACTTCCGGCTCGGGTTGGCATACGCGGCGGTGTGTCTGGCCGCCACTGCTGTGTGGAACGCTCGAACGGCTCCCCGGGAGCGATCGCCGGAGGGAGCGCAGACGGCGTTCTCGATCTCGGCGATCTTCCGCTCGCCGGCGCTGTGGGTGCCGGCGCTCGCGGTGCTCTTCGCGTTCCTGGTTGAAGGTTCGATGGACGTGTGGTCGGGGCTGTACCTGCGGAGTCAGTTGCATGCGTCCGCCTGGACCGCCTCGATCGCGTTCGTGGCTTTCTCCGGAGCTATCTTCTTCGGCCGGCTCTTCGCCGGTCGCGTCCTGTTCAACCTCGGGCCACGGATCACGATCATCACGTCGGGCATCGGCGCGGCCTGCGCGGGCCTTCTCGCGGTGCTGACCAGCGATCCGTGGATCGTCGGGTTGGCCTATCTGCTGCTCGGCTTCTCGATCAGCGCCGCGGCACCGGCGGCGTTCGGGCTGGTGGAGAGGATCGACGAGGACCCCGCCCATGCGATCGCCGCCGTAACGACGGTCGGCTACACGGGCTTCATCTGGAGCCCCCCGTTGCTGGGTTATATCGCCCAGACCGTTTCGTTGCGGGCAGCCATGAGCGTGATCGTCGTTGCGACGCTCGGCATCGTGGCGACCGGATTGATGACCAAGAGCGAGTAGCTGCAGTGCGAGCTGAACGTCACCCGCGGGTGAGTGCCGCGGTCCCGAAGAAGAATTCGACGCCGGTGGTTCGGATCACGGCCTCCCAGCCGAGTCCGGCAAGGACCTCGGTGAGCCCGTCGGGACGGTGGAAGACTTTGACGATCGTGTACTCCTGGCCGCTGCTGAGCAACCGACGATGTGCGAAATCGGGTCCATCCTGGACGCCCCGTCCCGGGTTGGATGGGCGGGCCTCGGCACCCGCAACGTCATCGCAGAAGAACACCCGCCCGTCGGGGGCGAGCCATCGACGGAGCCGGTCCCAGAACTCCTCGAACCTGGCCGGTGGGATGTGCGAGATCAGGAAGCTCGAGAAGATCGCGTCGAAACGCCGGCCCTCCGTCGGCTCCCAAGTGAACAGGTCGGCGTGGACGTAGTCGATCGACGGGTCCCCGATGCGGTTCCGGTTGATCGCGAGCATCGCCGCGGACGCATCGAGCGCGGTGAGCCGTCGGGCCCGCGTCGCGAGCCGGCGGGTGAACAGGCCCGTGCCGCACGCGAGTTCCAGCACGTCGCCCGAGGCATCGAAGACATCGACCGCAGCCTCCAGACGTGCGGTTTCCTCGAACCAGCGAGCGTTCCCGGCCGGGCCGAGGTCGTACCGGCCGCGGCGGTACCAGACGTCATCGTATTCGGGAGCTCGGTCCTCGTAGTACCGCGTCTGCTCTTCGACGATCCACTCGAAGCCGTGATGAGTGCCAGGATCGATCGCCATTCGTCTAGCACCCCCTCCCGCTTCGTTACTCACTCAGGTTCACGTAGATCTGCTTCGTCTCCAGGTAGTCCTCGACGCCATGGCTTCCGAGCTCGCGGCCGATCCCCGACTGCTTGTAGCCGCCCCATGGTGCCTCTGTCGGTGCGGGTTGCGTGTCGTTGATCCACACGATGCCGGAGCGCAAGGCTCGGGCGGTCGTGAAGGCCTTCTTGATGTCGCGCGTCCATACCGCGGCCGCGAGCCCGTACTCGTTGTCGTTCGACATCGCGACGACCTCCTCGGGTGAGGAGAACGGGATCACGGTCATGACGGGACCGAAGATCTCCTCGCGAGCGATACGGGCGTCGTTCGAAGCGTCGGCGAAGATCGTGGGCGGCACGTAGTACCCGTTCGCGAGCGAAGGATCGGACGGGATCTCGCCCGACACCGCGAGCCTCGCCTCCGACGATCCGATCTCGATGTAGCTCTGCACGCGGTCTTGCTGCTCCTTCGACACGAGCGGCCCCATCGTCGTGCCTTCGCCGAGCGGGGCACCGAGCTTCACGTCCTTCGCGCGGTCGATCAGGGCGTTCAGCGCCTCGTCGTAGATCGGTCGCTCGATGAACACGCGCGATCCGGCCGAGCAGATCTGGCCTTGGTTCCAGAAGATCCCGTTCGCGCTCCCCTCGATGGCCGCCTCGAAGTCGGCGTCGGCGAAAACGATGTTCGGGGACTTGCCACCGAGCTCGAGGGTCACCCGTTTCAGCGTGTCGGAGCCGTTCCGCATGATCAGCTTGCCGACCTCCTTGGAGCCGGTGAAGCCGACCTTGTCGACCTTCGGACTGGCGACGAGCGGCGCACCAGCCGTTTCGCCGAACCCGGTAATCACGTGCAGCACGCCGCTCGGAAGCCCCGCCTCTTCGAGGAACTTCGGGATCTCGAGCGCCGTCAGCGGCGTCTGCTCGGCCGGCTTGAGGATGATGGTGCACCCGGCCGCGATCGCAGGAGCCACCTTCTGCACTGCCATCATCATGGGGTAGTTCCACGGGGTGATCGCCGCAGCGACTCCCATGGGCTCCTTCACGACGAGCGACATCGCATCGGGTCCGACCGGCGGGATCTCGCCGTAGATCTTCGTTGCCCACCCGCCGTAGTACTCGAACATGAAGGCGACCTCGGCGATGTCCTCCCGAGCCTCGCCGATCGGCTTGCCGGCATCGAGCGACTCCATCTGCGAGAGCCGTTCGTGCTCGCGGCGAACGATGTCGGCCGCGCGTAGGAGGATCCGACCACGCTCGCGTTCGGAGGTGCCGGGCCACCACGTCCCGTCGTCGAACGTGCGCCGAGCGGCGTCGATCGCGCGTTCGACGTCGACGGGCTTCGAATCGGGCGCGGTTGCAATCACCTCGCCGGTCGCCGGGTTGAACACGTCGAAGCTCGTGCCGTCGGCGGCATCGACCCACTTCCCGTCGATGTAGTTCTGCAAGGCGTCGGCCACCGGTTACCTCTCCATAGATGTGCGTTGTACCCGTCCGAAGGGTAATACGACGGGCGGTGACGGCGATAGGCGGGCCAACCCGCGAACGCTAGGCGAGCGGGCCCTTCAGCTAGCTACATGCCGACGATCTCGCCGTCGTGCCACTCCGGCTCGCCTTCCATCAACGCGCTGTACTCCATGTACTGATCGTTCATCGCGGGGTCGTCGGCGTTCTTGTCATAAGACGCCCGATCCTCGAAGACGGCGAACATCCACGCGACGTCGCCGTCGTTCTCGTAGAGCGTGTACCCCGTGATCATGCCGGGGATCACCCGCTCTTTGGTCTGACGCTCCATGACCTCCTGCAGCTTCTCGCGGTTCTCGGGCTTCACCCTGGTGCGTGCGACGGTTCCGTACATGACCCCTCCTTCGCGGACGGTAATGGATCGACTATAGCCAGGTGGGATCGAACGGGCGAACCGACGAACTGCGCCGAACGTGTCTAGCATCGACCCACGATGCGTGAGGCCGAGCTCATCGCCGTGGGCGCGGGTGGGGTGAGACTCGCCGTGCGGGACTTCGCGTCGACCAGCCCCGACGCGCCGGGGTTGCTGCTGCACCATGGGCTCGCATCCTCGTCGCACATCTGGGACCTGATGCTGCCGAGGCTCATGCGCCGATTCAAGGTCGTGGCGTTCGACGCCCGCGGGCACGGCCGGAGCGGCAAGCCGACGAGCGGGTATGGCTTCGAGACCGTCGTTGCCGACGCCCTTGCCGTCGCGCGCGCGACGCGGCTGCATCGCCCAGTGATGGTGGGTCACTCCTGGGGGGCGATGGTTGCGCTCGAGCTGGCGGCCCGCCACCCGCGCGTCCTCTCGGGGGCCGTGCTGATCGACGGAGGGATCGCCTCACTCGGCGCTTCGATGGACTGGAAGACCGCGAAGCAGCAACTCGCCCCGCCGCAGCTGCGAGGCATGCCCGTCGACGAGTTCCTCGGCTTCGTTCGGGGGATGCTCGAAGAGACGCTGTCATTCACTCCTGAGGTTGAGGCGATCGTCCTTTCGGTGATGCGGGTCGGTCGCGACCGAACGATCCGCGCCAACCTGTCGCGGGCGAACCATTTCCGTATCCTCCGGGCGATCTGGGAGCAGGACCCGACCGCGCTGCACGCACGACTTCGCGTGCCGACCCTCGCGATCCTTGCGCACGAGACGGGTGATGACCCGACGTGGACGCGGGCGAAGCGCGACGCGGCCGCCGGGCTCCAGGCGACGAGGAACGACGGACTCTTGCATGTGACGTGGATGAAGGGTGTTCACGACCTGCCGCTGCAGCACCCGGATGCGCTGGCCCGGCGGATCCTGCGTTTCGCGGACGAGGTCGTACGATAGCGACATGGCTTGGTTGCTCTTGATCCTCGTGCTTCTGCTCGCCGCGTTCGGGATCCTCGGCGTAGTCCTCAAGCTGACCGCGATCATCGTGTTCACGCTCGTGTTCTCGGTCGTGGCGCTGACGATGATCGGCTGGTGGTTCGCCAAGCATCAGCTGAAACGGATCGCGCGCGAGTTCGACGAACGCTCCGCGCAGGCGCGGATAACGCGATACCGCAAGAACGAAGCCGGCGGCCAGCTGCCACCGGCACACGACGACCGTTACTGAGGTCTGCGCGAGCTGCGACGCGTGACCAGCCGATCGCGGTACGCGAGCGGCGCAGATCCGATCGCATCGAGCACCCGCCCGCGCTGCGAGCCTGTGTCCGCTCGCCGATCACCCGCCTCGAGCGCCCATTCAGCCGCGCGCACGAGCGGCCAGCGGAGCGGTTCGGGCGGGGTCTTCGCGATCTCCGGTCCGACCACCGGCAGCGAGGTCCACTCGTCGTGAACGCCGAGCACGAGCGAGGTCAAGATGTTCCCCCCGACCATCGTCTGGGACAGCCCGTGACCGCTGAATCCGAGGCCCGCGTGGATACTTCCCGGCGCGAGCGTCCGGAAGAACGGCGTGAACGAGGCGGTCATGTCGATAGGTCCCCCCCACGCGTGCGTGAATCGGACGCCCTCGAGTTGCGGGAAGAGCCACATGAGCCCGCGCGCGGCGACCTCGGCGATCCGTCGGTCGTGCGTCACGCGGCTGCTGAGCGTCCCGCCGTGGATGACGCCGGTCGCGCCGCCCCCGATCGCGATCCTGCCGTCATCGGTCGGGCGCAGGTAGAACAGCAGATCCCGGCCGTCGCCGATCCCGACGTTCGACGTCCAGCCGATCTCCGTCAATAGATCGGGGATCGGTTCGGTGACGACCACGTAATCGGCGATGACGCCGAAGCTCCGACGGAACTCGGGCCAGCCGGCACCCCACGCCCCGATCGTGACGACGACCTGGTCTGCCTTCATGGCGCCGCGTTCCGTACTGACCACGGCCGGTCGGGATCGCTCGATCCCGATCGCCTTCGTTCGTTCGAAGATCCGGACGCCTCGTTCGAGCGCGACACGGCGCAGCCCGCGCGCGAGACGCGCAGGCTGGACGACGGCGGCGTCGGGGATGAAGACGCCGTCGACGAACCGAGGCGAGTCCGCATAGGCGCGCGCGGCTTCGGATCCGAGGGGCACCATCCGATCGGATAATCCGAGCCTCGCGCAGAGCGCAGGCGCTTCCCCCGAACCGATCCCGTCCTGCCAGGTGCCGGTCCGCACGCCGAGCGCGCCGTCTGCGTGGAACCAGGCATCGACGCCGTTCTCCTTCAGCCACGAACCACATCGCTGCACCGCGTCGGAAACGGTCAGCGCGTATCTCGTGCCCTCCTCCTCCCCGAACAGACCGACGAGGCCGGGCAGGTCCCACCACGACGATGAGAAGAACCCGCCGTTGCGCCCGCTTGCGCCGCCACCACAGATGTCTTGCTCCAAGAGGGCTATGCGCATCTGGGGTTCGCGATGAGAGAGCTCGATCGCGGTCCAGAGGCCGGCAAACCCACCCCCGACGATGCACACGTCGGCGGCCACGCGCGCTTCCAAGGGCGGGCATGGCTCGCCCGGATCGACGCCGAGCGCCTCCTGCAGCCAGAAGCTGCGCGCTGCGCCCGGATCAGGCATATCGAGCCGCGCCCTCATACGCCGGCCCGGTCCGCGATCCGGCGCCCGATGACGGCCGCTATCGCGCGGCCGATGAGCAAGAACAACAGCGTGAACGCCATCCCGACTGCCACGAACAACGCGATGCGCGAGACCGACGACGGTGAACCCACGATCCAGGTACGCGCGAGCAGCCCGATCGGCACTGCCACCACCCAATTCCGAACGAGCCCTCGCAGGCTCGGCTCCCGGTAGACGTGAGACACAAGGGCAGCCCCGAACCAACTCACGAGCAAGGGGATCGCGTTCCTGGCGAACACGGCTCCGGCCGACGCTTCGTCGTGCGCCCGAACCCCAGCGAGCACGAACGCCATCAGCGCGAGCCCGTCGAGGGTCGCCAGCAGCGCGACCTGGGGTCGCAGGTGCGTCTCAGCACGTGGCATCCCGTCATCTTCGCAGTGAGATCGCGTCGTAGCATCGAGACGATGACCTCCGCCCGGTCCGTGGTTGCGGAGCTTCGACTCGCGGCTGACCCCTCGTGCAAGCTGGGGATGGCTCGGGTCGGCATCTCCGTGCCGCGGGCGCTCGGCGTTTCGATCCCGCAGCTGCGAGCGATGGCGAAACGCATCGGACGCGATCACGATCTCGCGCAAGCGTTGTGGACGACGAACATCCACGAGGTCCAGATCCTCGCGTCGATGATCGACGAACCGGCGCTCGTTACGCGCGAGCAGATGGAGGATTGGGCCGCCGACTTCGCGTCGTGGGACGTTTGCGACCAGGTCTGCGGCAACCTCTTCGACGCGACACCTCATGCGTACACGGTCGCGCGGGCGTGGGTTCGCCGCCCGGAAGAATTCGTCAGGCGCGCGGGGTTCACGTTGATCGCCGAGCGCGCGGTCCGCGACAAGGCTGCCTCCAACGACGTCTTCCTGCGGTTCCTGCCGGTCATCCACCGCGGCGCCACGGATGAACGGAACTACGTGAAGAAGGCCGTGAACTGGGCGCTTCGCCAGATCGGGAAGCGCAACATGACGCTGAACGCCGCCGCGATCGCTGAGGCCGAGCGGTTACTGGAGCTCGACTCGCGGAACGCGAAGTGGATCGCCCGTGACGCGTTGCGCGAGCTCAAGAGCGAGGCCGTCCTGAGGCGCCTGAGAGCCGCCGCCCGCTAGCCGATCGGCACGACCTTCGCGAGCTCGCCGAGCGCAGCCAATTGGGCGTCGGTGTCGTCCTCGCCGATCACCTGCAGGCAGACGTGGTCTGCCCCAGCGTCGAGATGCTCGCGGACTCGCAGCGCGATCGCCTTCGCGTTGCCGCACGCGATCCCGGCGTCGATCAGCTGATCGCTCCCGTCGCCCGCGACGTCGTGCTCTGCGTAGCCCGAACGCCGCCAGTTGTTGGCATAGTTGGGCAGCTCCAAGTAGTGGCGGGCCCACCCGCGCGCGATCGTCCGCGCGCGAGCCGCGTCGGTCTCGAGCACCGCCGTGAGCTCGACAGCCAATACCGGCTCGGACCCGAGAGTTCGGCGCGCCGACACCGTGTGCTCGACAGGCACGAAGTACGTGTGCGCACCGAGCGCGCGCTCGGCTGACAACCGCAACATCCGTGGCCCGAGGGCAGCGAGCATCCGCCGAGTGCCGATCGGAGGCGTGGGCAGCGACGTGGCTGCGTCCATCCGGTCGAGATAGGCGGACATCCGCCCGACCGGGCCGCTCCATTCCAGGCCGCGGGCTTCAGTCGAGTACTCGTGCCCGACCCCGATGCCGAGGACGATCCGGTCGCCGAAGGCGTCGGCAAGCGTCACGGCGCCTGCCTGCATCACCTCGGGCTGGCGCGCGGTGATGTTCGCGATACCACTGCATATCGCGATGTCCGTAGTGGCCGACGCCAATAGCGACAGATGCGCGAACACGTCGCGTGAGCGGGAGCCCTCCGCGATCCACAGCGCGGAGTACCCCATCGACTCGATCTCGGCGGCTGCGTCTCGAACGCGATCGACCGGCAACGAGTCGAACGCGAACGTCCAAACCCCGACCCGGCTCAACCGCGATCGAAGCTCGTCCCGATCGCTCATCTTTCGATTTCGTCTCGCGATTGATTACGTCTCGCGAGCTTCCACCAGTTCGCCGGCGGTCCCCGAGGTGCCCGCGGCAACGAGGTCGGGTTCGTGACCCTCGATGTTCAGCTTCGGGAGCCACTGGAGCCACTTCGGCAGATACCAGTTGAGGTCACCGAGCAACCGCATCCCGGCCGGCACCAGCAGCGTCCGGACGATCGTTGCGTCCATGAACACGGCCACGGCAAGCCCGAATCCCATCTGCTGCAAGGGCCCGAGGCTTCCCGAGGCGAAGGCGATGAACACGACCACCATGATCAAGGCGGCGCCGGTGATGATGCCGGCCGTGGTCCGCAACCCGTACGCGACGGCCTCGGTGTTGTTGTGGGTCTTCTCGTATTCCTCACGGATCCTCGACAGCAGGAACACGTGATAGTCCATCGAGAGCCCGAACAAGACCGAGAACAAGAACAGCGGGAGCCACGCCTCGATCGCCTCACTCTTGTGGAACGAGAAGCCGATCGCGTTGAAGAACCCGATCCCGATCCCCTTCTGGAAGACCAGCGTGATCGCTCCGTACGCGGCGCCGACCGAGAGCAGGTTCATCAAGATCGCCTTCAGCGGCAGCACGATCGAACGGAACACGACCGTCAGCAGGATGAACGAGAGCGACAGCACGAACGCCAGCACGATCCATTGATAACTGTTGGCCACGTGAAGGAAGTCCGTGAAGAACGCCGCGTTTCCGCCAACCAAGACCTCGACATTCGGTACCCCTTCGAACGCTTTGGGCACCAGCTTGGACCGCAGGTCGCGGATCCCCTGGAATGCTGTGTCGCTCGAGGGGTCTCCCTTGAAGAGGGCGTCGACTTCGATCGCAGTACCGTCCTTGTTCGTCGTGGTCGTCGTGTTCGGTGAGAACGCAGGGTCGGCCGCGATCTCTTGGTTCAGCTTCTGGATCGCTGGCTGCACGCCTGAGCCAGACACGCCGGATCCCGTGATGACGATCTGAGCGGGCTGCGTCACGCCCCCAGAGAACTCCCTTTCAAGGATCAGGAACGCCTGCTTCGAGGGCACGGAATCCGGCAACTGACTCACGCCAGTCGAGCTCCCCCGATTCAACTGGAAGTAGAAGGAACCGAGGCCCCCGAGGACGAGGATGCTGGCTAACAGGTAGACGACGGGCCTCGCCATCACGCTTCGAGTCAGGCGGTCCCAGAACCCCCCCGGAACGTCGTGGGGGGTATCAACATGCGCCCGCTTGCCAAGCCGAGGCCAGTTGATACGATCCCCCAACAGCGCGAGAAGCGCCGGCAGCAGCGTCATCGACGCCGCCAGCGCGGCGATGGTCACCAGGATCGCGCCGCCGGCGAGCGCACGGAAGATCGTCGTTGGGATGATCAGCATCCCGAGCAGCGCCAGTACGACCGTCATCCCGCTGAAGAACACTGCGCGATTGGCGGTTGCTCCAGACGCCGCGATCGCGCCCATCTTGTCGAACCCCTTCTTGCGTTCCTCGCGGTAGCGCGACACGATGAACAACGAGTAGTCGATGCCCACGGCCAAGCCGATCATCGTCACCATGTTTTCCACGAAGAGGTTGAACTGGAAGAGCTGACCGATCAACGCGACGAGTCCGAGAGCGACGGGGATCGCCACCAACGACATCGCGATCGGAAGCAACGCTGCGATGAGGGACGCGAACACGACGATCAGCACGATGAGCGCGAAGAGCAAACCGATACCTTCGCCCTTCTTCGCGTCGTCCTGCGCGACCTTTGCGAAATCGACGTTCAGCGTCGCTTGGCCCGCCACCTGGACCGTGAATCCACTCGCCTGATGTTGGGCGAGCACGCTCCGGATCCCGTCTACCGTCTTCTTCTCGATGTTGGTGAGGACGATCGGTATCAGCGTCGTCTTGCGATCGCTCGAGACGAGCCCCTTTGCCTGCTCACTGGACGCGTCGAAGTACGTCGTCACGGGAGGCTTTACGAACGCCGTGCTCCCCGACAGCGCTTCCTGTAATGACGCGACGTACGCCTGGTAAGCGGGATCGTCAACAGTCGTCGACGAGGACTGCACGATCACGAACTCGGTGTCGGGCAGCTCGCTTCCCTTCGGGATCCCCAGGAACTTCTGGTCGATGACGTCCCGCGCTCGCACCGATTCGGGCGCGTTCGTGAAGGCGATGTCGTTTGACAAGACTCCTTCCAGCAGCTTGCTCGTAAGGGTGCCCATCGCCATGACGACGACGATCCACGTGATGACTGTTCGCAACGGATGCTTGCTGCTCGAAACTGCCAGCGCCGCTGGGTTGATCTTCATCTCGTCTGCCCTCCCATGTCCGTGACCCCTCCCGGGCCTTCCACGACGCGGGCTCGCAAGCCCCCTTGCGTACGGTGTATGCTTACGATGTAAGAACCTATAGTCATACGGTGTAAGCTGTCAACCTGCTCAAGGTGAACGATATGGAACAACCCATCGCGACCCCCGAAACCATCCCGGCGCCGACAAAGACGCGCGAGAAGCTTACGCGCGAGCGCGTCATCGATGCGGCGTTGCAGGTGATGGACGCCGAAGGCCTCGAGGCTGTTTCGATGCGCCGCGTTGCCCGCGAGGTGGGCGTTGAGGCGATGTCCCTCTACCACTACGTGAAAGACAAGGACGACCTCCTCGCCGGTATCTGCGATCGAGTGATGGCCGACTTCGAGTTCCCTGACGCCACGGGCGACTGGAACCAACGCGTCCGAGCGGGTGCCCGATCTTGGCGCCGGGTCCTTCAGGCGCACCCGGACGTCATGCGGCTGTTCGCGGTGACACACGGTCCTTCGCAGTCGGCGCCCGACGCGCTTCGCCCGACGGAGTTCGCGCTCGGACTCTTCAAGGAGGCGGGCCTCTCCGATCGAGACACCGTGCAGGCGTTCCATGCGTTCGGGGGGTACATCCAGGGTTTCGCGATGATGGAGGGCGGCTCGATCAATCCCGTCGCGGCTGCCGAGGATCACCTCGGCAAGGTCGCGAGCGCCGTTTCAGCTGAGGACTTCCCGGTGCTCGCAGCTGTTAGTCGGCATTTCGCGGAGTGCGACGCTGACGAGCAGTTCGAATTCGGGCTCGACCTCCTGATCAAGGGGCTGCGGGCCAGGGTCAGCGCCGACTCAAGCGCCGAGCAGGCCTAGCTCGTTCCCGACGCGCCCGAAGGCGTCGAGAGCCTCGTTCAGATCATCTTCGGTGTGGTCCGCCGTAACGATGGTGCGGACGCGCGCCTTCCCGCGGCCTACCGTCGGGAAGACGATCGCGGGACAGAAGGTCCCCTCATCGAACAGCCGCCGGGAGAACGACTGCGTCTTCTCCTCGTCGCCGGTGATCACCGGGGTGATCGGCGTCTCGCTGCTTCCCGTATCGAAGCCGAGGTCGTGCAGACCCGCCTTGAACTTCGCGGTGTTCGACCACAAGCGAGTGAGGCGCTCGGGCTCGTCGCGGATGACGTCGAGAGCGGCGATGCACGCGGCGACGACCGGCGGTGGAGCGCTCGTCGAGAACAAGTAAGGACGTCCGCGGTTCTGCAGCCACTCGTTCAGATGGCGAGGGCCGGCGATGAAACCACCCAGCACGCCGATCGCCTTCGAGAGGGTTCCGACCTGGATGTCGACACGCCCATGCAGTCCGAAATGATCGACGGTCCCGGCACCGCCGGTCCCGAGCACCCCGCTCGCGTGGGCGTCGTCGATCATCATGATCGCGCCGTGTCGCTCGGCGACCTCGACGAGCTCGGGAAGCGGCGCGATATCCCCATCCATCGAGAACACGCCGTCGGTGCTCAGCAGCTGGCGGCGACCGGGCCGCGCGGTCTCGGCCAGCAACGCGTCCGCCGCGTCCGCGTCCTTATGCGGGAAGACCTTGATCTCGGCGCGAGAGAGTCGCGCTCCGTCGATGATCGAGGCGTGGTTCAACTGGTCGCTAACGATGACGTCGTCCTTGCCTAGCAGCGCGGCCACGGTTCCGGCGTTCGCCGTGAATCCGGACTGGAACATCAGGGCACTCTCTGCGTGCTTGAACTCGGCGAAGCGCCGTTCCAGCTCCTGGTGCATCGTCATCGAACCCGCGATCGTTCGAACCGCGCCGCTGCCGGCGCCGAAGCGCATCGCCGCCTCGCAGGCGGCTTCGTTGAGTCGAGGGTGGTTCGCGAGCCCGAGGTAATTGTTCGACGCGAGGTTGATGACATCGCGGCCATCGAAGCGTGCACGTGCGCCGGTCGGTCCCTCCAGCGTGCGCGGGTGCAGCAACAAGCCGTCGGCCTCGAGCGTCGCGAGCTCCTGCTTCAGGTAATCGAGCGCGTCGGGCATCGTCGTCTTCTCCTGATCGTGCCGCGGTGCGGACCTGCCGAGCGTCCGCGCGGAACCCTACCGCGCGAGGCTCGGTAGGATGCGCACGTGAAGGTGCGCGCGTTCCTCGCCGATTCGGTCCAGTCCGTCGAGGGCAAGCTCTACGCGCTTGGGATAGGTTGGAACCGGCTGGCGGCGGGAGGGTTCCCTGCGCGTCACGACCGGCTCGGCATCGGAGTCCTCATCACGCTCGAGGAGGGAGAAGGGGGCGAGCACAACGTCGAGCTCTCCCTCGACGGGCCCGACTCGCGACCCATGACCCTGTTCACCGACCCCTCGGGCTCCGAGCAGGCCGCGATCAACGCCACGTTTCAAACACAACACCCCGGTGGCGCGTTCGCCGACGTCGTCGTCCCACTTGCGTTGAACATCGACGGCGTATCGCTCCCGGCGGCCGGCGATTACGCGTTCTCGATCCGGGTGGACGGCACGGAAGCCGAGCGTCTGACGTTCCGTGTCGATCAGGTCGGCGAGGCGGCACCCGGTGGCGCACCGTCAACCACGACGACGGAGCGCTCCGCCGGTTACCTCTAACTGATCTGCTGTCCTCAAGCTCGAGCCTTATGACTGCTCACCGGGCAGCAAGATCACTTTCCCTGAACGCCCCGAGGCGGTCGTCGCGAACGCCTCTTCGAATCGGTCGAGCGGGAACCGGTGGGTGATGACCGGTGTGACGTCGACGCGCCCGGTGGACAGGAGCGTCGTCGTCTGCTGCCACGTGCGGAACATCTCGCGCCCGGTGATGCCCTGCAGGCGAGCCTCCTTGAAGATGACCTGATCGCTCAGGTCGAGCGAGACGGCCCCGTCGGGCAGCCCCAGCAACGACATCCGCCCACCTCGCGCGAGCAATCGTGTTCCCTGGTCGATCGCGCGAGGGTTTCCGCTCATCTCGAGGACGACCTCGGCGCCGGAGCCATGTGTGAGCTCCATGACCGCGGCCACGGGGTCAGTGTCGCCGGGGTCGATCAACACGTCGGCGCCCATCTCCGCGGCCCGCTCGCGCCGGTAGTCGTTCGGCTCGACGGCGATCACCTTCCACGCACCGAGGGAGCGTGCGATCCCGACGGCGAACAAGCCGATCGGTCCGCATCCGATGACGGCAACGGCGTTCGTCGCGATGTCTTCTCCTCCGCCGGTGCCGAACGCGGCGTGCACGGCGTTCCCGAAGGGTTCCATGATCGATGCGACGTCGGGATGGATCCCCTCCCCCACGATCCAGGCGTTCTGCGCGGGAAGCACCACGTAGTCGGCGAACGCGCCCTCGGTGTCTACCCCGAGGATCCGCAGGTTCTGACAGATGTGGGCCCGGCCGCTCTGGCAGGTCGGACAGTGGCCGCAGGCGATGTGCGTCTCGGCGGCGACGAAGGCGCCCGGCTTCAAGTGATGGACCTCGGCGCCGATCCGCACGACCTCCCCGGCGACCTCGTGACCGAACGTCATCGGGATCTGTAAGATGCGCCGGTCGGCCCAGTCGTTCCAGTCGTAGATGTGGAGATCGGTTCCGCAGATCGACGCGCCGTGGACGCGGACGAGCACCTCGTCTTCGCGGGGCTCAGGGATCGGGATCTCGACGAGTTGCGCACCGCGACCGCGATCCATCTTTCGAAGGGCACGCATCGCCTCAGCCATGCGCGGAGGGTACCGTTCTCGCGCTAGCGGCGTTTGCGAGCGCGCAAGCCGCTCTTCCTGCCGCGAACGCTGCCGCTCCCGCTGAACACCATCCGGGGCGCCGCGATGGTCATCCCGTCCTGTTGGAACTCTGCGTGCAGGTCGAGGCGTGCGGCCATGCGGCTCACGTCGCCGTGTTGGTCGGGGGTGACGAACGTGATGCTGATGCCGGTCTTTCCCGCACGAGCCGTTCGCCCGACGCGGTGCACGTACCCCTTGTCGTCCTGGGGTGGGTCGAAGTTCACGACGAGCGTGATGTCTTCGAGGTCGAGGCCCCGCGCCGCGACGTCGGTCGCGATCATCACGCCGACGTGCTTCTCCTCGAATCGCTTCAACGCCTTCTCGCGGGCTTGCTGCGTCATGTCCCCGTGCATCGTCGACACCGGAACGCCCTGCGCGCGGAGCTGACGAGCGAGCGAGTCGACCTTGCGCTTCGTGTTTACGAACACGAGCGTGCAATCGCCGTCCTCGCCCTTCGCCAGCTCGACGAGCTTCTCGAGCTTCTCGTGCGTGCCGACGGCGATGAATCGGTGGTCGGCCTCGTCCACCGTCTGACTGAGCGACTCGATCTCATGGCGGATCGGGTCCCTCGTGTACACGCTGGCGATGCGTCCCACCGCACCGTCCAGCGTGGCCGAGAAGAACATCGTCTGCCTATCTTTCGGCAGGTGACGCACGATCCGATCCACCTGCGGCTGGAAGCCCATGTCCAGCATGCGGTCGGCTTCATCCAGCACGAAGATGCGAACGGAGCCGAGGTTGACGAGCCTGCGCTCCACGAGGTCGTCCAAACGCCCCGGGGTGGCGATGAGGATGTGAGCCTGGTCGACGCCCTTGGCCTGCTCCTTGACGTTCGTCCCTCCGTACACGGCCTTGACGCGCAAACGCTTGGCCTTGGCGATGTCGTGGAAATCGTCCTTGACCTGCGTGGCGAGTTCGCGCGTCGGGACGAGAACGAGCGCTTCCGGACGCTTCGTCGAGTCGGGCATCAGCTGCTCGACGATCGGGATCGCGAATCCGAGCGTCTTGCCCGAACCGGTCTTGGATTTCGCGAGCGTGTCGCGACCCGACGTCGCGTCTTCGATGACCATGACCTGGATCGGGAAGGGCGCGATGATGCCCCGCGCGCTGAGGGTCTCGATGACCGCGTCCGATACGCCGAGATCGTGGAAGGAAGGGATTCCGGAAGACATCTGCTTTCATAGGGTACAGTCTGCGGCTTCGCTGCTTGAGCGCTTCTTCTTTTTGCGCTATCGCTTCGCTGCTTGAGCGCTAGAGCTCGAAGGCACCGTCGAGGGCACCGACGAGATGCGACACGATCAGCAGCTGTGCGAGGGCGAGGGCCTCGCTGCGGACCTCCCCGCCCTCGGGGTGGCGAACCATCCCGATCCGTTCCCGATGAAGTCGATCGTCCGGGTGGAGATAGGACCAGATCACGTCCTCGAGCTCAGCTCCAAGGTCGGGAGGGCAGTCCCCCTCGATGTCGAGCACGCTCATCGGTCCTCGGCGGTCGGTGGCCGTCGACCAGCGGATGGGCTCGGGCCCGCGACCCTTCAGCGACCCGACCAGCTCGCGCAGCCCCGGATACGGGAGCGTCGGACGAACCGTGAGGCGCGCAGAGAGGGGACCGTCTTCGGCTCCCTCGCGCCGATGGAAGCGAACGATGATGTCCGCGAAGTCACGCTGAGGCCGGATGAACTCCGCAGCATCGGCCTCCCGACGCTTCAACTCGGCCACGACCTCCGCGGCCGAATAGCCGCGTTCGAAGACGTCGCGCTCGAGCTTCCAGCGCCGGCGCAGAACCTCGTCGGGCTCCAGGAACACGGCGACGTCGATCGCGTCGCGGGTGCCGCGGTCTGTGAGCGGCAGAAGCCCCTCAACGATCACGATCTCGCCGGGTTCCACGGTCTCCTCCGGCCCGAAGCCACCGGTGTGGTGGTCGTACACCGGTTTCGTCACCGGCTTGCCGGTGGCAAGCGCGCGCAGATGCTCGGCCATCAGGTCCATGCGGTTCGCTTCGGGACTGAGCGGCGTTACGCCGAGCTCGGCGCGGGCGGCGCGGTCGTACCGGTGGTAGTCGTCGGTGCACACGCGTCCGACGCGGTCGACCCCCAGGATGTATTCGATCCCGCGAGAGAGCGTGCTCTTCCCCGAGGCGCTGTCGCCCGCGAGGCCGAGCAGCATCGGCCTGGATCCCAGGCCGGCTGCACCTGCGACGCGCAGCCCGATCGGAGTGACGTTCGGCGTGTCCATGGAGAGTGGAGACGCTACTCCAGACCGGGCGCCGGCGGATAGACGCACGGTCCCGATCCCCATCGAGAACCAGCTTCGAGGCGCTCGCGGTAGGCTGTGCGCCGTCACGAGGCGTGGGGGATCCGTGCACGACAACCATCAACTGTGGAACGACCTCGCGGCGCAGATCGCGGTCGACAGCATCCGCTGCACGACCGCCGCCGGCTCAGGCCATCCGACCTCATCGATGTCGTGCGCGCACCTGATGGCGGTGCTGTATGCGGAGCACCTGCGCACCGATCTGGACGACCCGAGATCCATCGCGAACGACCGGTTCGTGATGTCGAAAGGTCACGCGTCGCCCGCCCTGTACTCGACGCTGAAGGCCATCGGAGCGATCGATGACGCCACGTTGCTCTCGCTTCGGAAGATGGGTTCACCGCTGCAAGGACATCCCGCGCCGGTCCCGGAGCTGCCGTGGATCGACGTTGCGAGTGGCTCGCTGGGACAGGGACTGGCCATCGGGCTCGGCATGGCGTTCGCGATCCGACTGGAAGGGGCACCCAGCAGGGTTTGGGTCATGCTCGGTGACTCCGAGATGGCCGAGGGCTCGGTCTGGGAGGCCATGGAGGAAGCCTCGTTCCACGAGGTCGACAACCTCGTCGCGATCCTCGACCTGAACCGGCTGGGACAGCGCGGTCCCACCATGCATGGATGGCGGGCCGACGTGTTCGCTCAGCGCGCGATGGCGTTCGGCTGGCACGCGTTGGAGATCGACGGTCACGACGTCGTGGCGATCGACGCCGCCTTCGCCGAAGCCGCTGCCACCGACAAGCCCACGCTCGTCATCGCCCGCACGGAGAAGGGGCACGGCGTCTCGTTCTTGGCGAACAAAGACGGCTGGCACGGGAAGGCCGTCCCCGCAGAGCGCGAAGGAGAGGCGATCGAGGAGCTCGGCGGCATCCGCTCGATCACCGTGCAGCCTCCAAAGCCCGATCCATTCCTTCCCGGCGTGGTCCGCGTGGTGCACGCGACCGCCGCTCCCGAATATCCCGAAGGGATCGCCACCCGCAAGGCGTTCGGCGAAACCCTCGCTTGGCTCGCCGGCCACCGGCCCGACCTCGTCGTGCTCGACGGGGAAGTCGGGAACTCCACGCACACGGAAGACTTCGACGCGGTGGCGCCGGAGCGGTTCTTCCAGATGTTCATCGCCGAGCAGAGCATGATCGGCGTTCAGACCGGGCTCCAGGCCTTGGGCAAGACCGCGTTCGCGTCATCGTTCGGCGCGTTCCTGTCTCGAGCGATGGACCAGTTGCGGATGGGAGCGATCAGCCGCGCAAGCCTCCGCGTGAATGGGTCTCACGCCGGCATCTCGATCGGCGAGGACGGTCCGTCGCAGATGGCCCTCGAGGATCTGGCGGCGTTCCGAGCGCTGCACGGTTCCACCGTGCTGTACCCAGCCGACGGCCACTCGACAGTGAAGCTCGTGACCGCGATGTGCGACCTCCCCGGCATCTCCTACGTCCGGACCACGCGCGAGAAGACGCCAACGCTCTACCCCGCGGACGACGAGTTTCCGATCGGCGGCTCGAAGACCTTGCGATCCTCCGCCGACGACCGCGCAACGATCGTCGGGGCAGGCATCACCGTGCACGAGGCCCTCGCCGCCGCCGACATGCTCGAGGCAGACGGACCGACCGTGCGCGTGATCGATGCTTACTCGGTCAAGCCGATCGATGCGGCGACGTTGCGAACGGCGCTGGAGGAAACCGGACTGCTCGTCGTCGTCGAGGACCACCGGGCGGAGGGTGGGCTCGGGGACTCGGTGCTCGATGCGCTTGCGGCGACCGGGCCGATCTCCGGTCGCGTCGTGAAGCTCGCGGTCAACGAGATGCCGGGGTCGGGGTCCCCTGAGGAGCTCCGTGCCTGGGCCGGCATCGACGCGGCTTCGATCGCGACGGCCGTCCGAGCCTCCACCTGATCTGCGCCCTCAGACCGCTCGGCTCGCGCCGATAGCGGACTCCGCGCCGAACATCCGGGCGATGATCTCCTCGGGTGGAACCGGCCTCGAGAACAGGAACCCCTGACCCAGCTGACAGCCGAGGCTCTTCAGCAGTTCGAGTTCCCCTTCGGTCTCGATGCCCTCGGCCAGCGTCGTCATTCCGAGCCCTCTGGCGAGCTCGACGAACGCCGCCACGATGCTGCCGGCTTGCGGATCCGTGTCGCAGCCGGTCACGAACGAGCGATCGATCTTCAGCACGTTGACGGGCATCTCGCGCAGTCGCGACAGCGACGAGTACCCGGTTCCGAAATCGTCGATCGCGATCTGCAGACCGCCCCGATGCAGCCCCCACAAGATGTCCTGGGCGCGGTCGGGATCCATCATCGCGGAGGACTCGGTGACTTCCACGACGACCCTTCCCGGATCGATCCCGCCGTCACCGATACGCGCGAGGATCCGCGACGCGAGATCTGGCTGCCAGAACTGTCGGGCGGACAGGTTGAACCCGATCTCGAGGTCGATGTCGAGCTCCCTCCACGCCTGGGCCTGGAACACGAGCTCCCGCACGACCCAGTCGCCGATCGCCTCGATCAGCCCGAGCTCCTCGGCGAGGGGGATGAAATCGTCCGGACCGATCAACGTCCCGTCGGGCTCGATCCATCTGATCAACGCCTCGACCCCTCGGGTCTCTCCACTCTCCAGATCGACCACGGGCTGGTAGTACAGCGACCAGCGTTGACTCTCGACGGCTTTGCGAAGCCGCGTCACGAACATCAGCTTCTCCGCCGACACAAGGCTGCCGCGCGAGGAGACGACGAAACCGCCGGGTCCGGTCTTCTTGCTCTCGTACATCGCGGCTTCCGCGTTGCGTTGGAGTCCCCCTGGGTCGCCCGCGTCTTGGGGATACAAGCTGATCCCCATGCTCGCCGACAGGTATAGCTCGGTGCTGCCGACCATGAAGGGCGCAGCCATCGCCTCGTGGACCCGCTGGACGGCCGACTCCGCGCGCACGACCGCGGCATCCAGGTCGCCAGCGCCCTCGCGCTCGAGATCGGCCAGCAGAAGCAGGAACTGATCGCCGCCGCGACGAGCGACGAGGTCGGTTTCGCGAGTGGCCGAACGGAGGCGGTCGGCGACCATCCGAAGCAGTGCGTCACCGTCCTGATGGCCAAGGCTGTCGTTCGCCAGCCGGAAGTCGTCGAGGTCGACGCAGACGACAGCGACCGACCCGTTGTGCCGTTGGGCACGCGCGACAGAGAGCTCCACCAGCTCCTCGAACATCGCACGACTCGGCAACCCGGTCAGCTCATCGTGGTACGCGTGGTAGGCGACCAGTTCCTCGCCGCGCTTGCGCTCCGTCACGTCGACCAGCACGCCGACCGAGAAGCGGTGGATCCCCGTCTCGTCGCGGACGATCGTCGCCTCGTCGTGCACCCAGACGACGTTGCCTCCCTTGGACAGCATCCGGTATTCCAAGCGGAACGGCTCACCGGTAACGCAGTGGCGCGCGTTCTCAGCGAATGCGCGTGCGCGATCTTCCGGATGAAGGACCTTGCCCCACATGTCGGCATCGTCGATCCATTCCTGGGGCGTGTATCCGAGCAAGGCTTCGACCTGTTGGCTGATGTAGATGGTCGGCGCAGAGTCATCGGGAGCGTCGATGTAGCTCACCCCGGGCCCCTGCTCCACCATCGAACGGAACTTATCCGCGTTGAGCCCGTCCGTCCCTGGATCGAGGTCCCCTGCAACCGAGCCGCCGACGGCGCCGGCGAGCGCACGCACCGCCTCGATCTCCTCCTGGGTCCACGTGCGCACCCGGACGCAGTCGTCGATCCCGACGAATCCCCACCATTCATCGTTGACGGTGATCGGCACAACGGCGACGGAAACGACGTCCTCGCCCTGGAGCACGCGGCGCTCGGATGCGGGCAAGGAAGCGACCGCGCCGATCAACATCTCGCCTGCTCCCAGTACCTCGGTCCACCGGATGAAGTCCGGGGCGAACGGGTGGAGTTGGTTGCCGGGGGTATCGAAGATCCTCCTGACGCCCGCTGCGTCCCACTCCCCCTCGAGGTTCATCCATAGGCGCCCGTTGGGATCTCGGACGTTCCTGAAGACGTAGGCGCGGTGGACGTCTACGGCGGCGCCAAGGCGCGACAGCGCCGTATCGATGCCGTCGGCCAGGTCCTCGCCGCTGCGCAGGCGCTCGGCGGCATCGGGAATGGCGGCCGGGACGGCATCCCCCGGTGACGTGGAAACCCCCATTACGTAGTGGCTATCGGCCGCGCGGCAGAGTCGCTGTAGTCACGGCGGGTCGGGACATGCGGATCCTTCCCGCGGCACTGGCCGAGAGGCGCGCCTGCTACCCTTTGGCGACCATGGCCGAGTACAAGGAGATCCTGCACGAGCGCCTCTACGTGCGCATACCCGGGACCGACAAGCTCCGCAAGACGGCCGCGAACCGCCTGAAACACTTGCTGGCCAACGGTTGGCGCGACACCGAGCGTCAGCAGAACCCGGATCACATCATGGTTCGCCTGGAGCGTACGGGGCATGCCCCGATGAAGGCGCGGCTGCCGAAGAAGGCCCCAGAGGTACGGATCGAGCGCCGGCCCCGCCGGGACGCCAACCAGGGCGGCCGCGGCCGCGGCCGCCGCTAAGCCCTCCGTCTCTCTCCTCTACCGGATATCCTTCGGAACTGTCCTGGCTTTCCCGGACGTCGTTCGGGTATCCTAAGAGTCTTCCGGCGAACGTCCGGAGCCTCCGCCGTGACCCGATCGGCGGTATCGGGTACCAATCTCCCGGGAGGTGTTGACGTGAGCCTTACATCCGAGTCACAGCCGTCCAACGTGCGGCCGGGACACCGCGAGGCGCACGCCCACGCCTCGGATCAGCCGTTCCACTACCCGTTGGTTCGCGAATACGCCGAACCCGACTGGACACGCCTGCCCGGCTATCGCGACATCACGAAGGAACAGTGGGAGTCGGCCCAATGGCAACGAGCCCACAGCGCGAAGAACCTCAAGGAGTTCAAGGCGGCGTTCGGCGATTTCCTCGACGACGGCCTGCTGGCTGACATCGAGCGCGATCAGCAGGAGCGCGCAACGATGTCGATGCTGCTCCCGCCCCAGATGATCAACACGATGGAGGAGCACGACCTCCGCAACGACCGGGTCCGGCGGTATATGGCACCGGCCTACAGCGAGCGCCACCACGAATGGCCCTCCCACCCGATGGCGTCGCGGGACTCGCTGCACGAGGCGGACATGTGGGCCGTCGAGGGTCTCACCCACCGGTATCCCACCAAGGTCCTTGCCGAGCTGATCCCGACGTGTCCCCAATACTGCGGCCACTGCACCCGGATGGACCTGGTCGGAAACGACACGCTGCAAGTCCTCAAGTACAAGTTCGAGATCAAGCAGAACGATCGCTGGGACCTGATGCTCGACTACCTGGGCAAGACGCCGTCGGTCCGCGACGTCGTCGTCAGCGGCGGCGACATGGCGAACGTGCCGATCAAGCGCCTCGAGGACTTCGTGATGAAGCTCCTCGCCATCGACAACATCCGCGACATCCGGATCGCGACGAAGGGCCTCATGGGGCTGCCGCAGCATTTCCTACAGGACGACGTGCGCGCCTCCTTCGCGCTGATGGGCAAGACGGCGTTCGATCGCGGCGTCGACATCGCCGTGCACACGCACGTGAACTGCGCGCAACAGGTCACGCCGCTCGTGGGAGCTGCCGCCCGCATGGTGCTGGAGTCAGGCTTCCGCGACGTTCGCAATCAAGGTGTACTGCTTCGAGGCGTGAACACGGCGCCCAACGATCTGCTGGAGCTGTGTTTCATGCTCCTCGATCACGCGAAGATCATGCCGTACTACTTCTACATGTGCGACATGATCCCCAACGCCGAGCACTGGCGAACCTCGATCGCGGAGGGACAGGACTTGCAGTACGGGCTGCTCGGCTACCTCCCCGGGTTCGCGACGCCGCGCGTGGTCTGCGACGTGCCGTTCGTCGGCAAGCGTTGGATCCATATGCTCAAGAACTACGACCGCGTGAAGGGCATCTCGTACTGGACGAAGAACTACCGGACGGGCATCGAGTTCGACGACCCGGAAGCCCTCACGCGCCAGCACGAGTACTACGACCCGATCTACACGCTCCCCGAAGAGGGTCAGGAGTGGTGGCGTGAGCAGGTGGCGAAGGGCAAGCACCTGGAGCCGGCAGGCGTTTAGTGGAAGGCGTGAGTTACCCGGCGTGTGCCGGGTCTCGATCCAGCCAACCCCCATCGCGACCGGCGTGTGCGGCGACTATCCCTGCAGCGATCGATAGCGCGATCTCGGCCGGTGTCTTCGAACCGATATCGAGCCCGAGTGGTGAACGGATCCTTGCGAGATCGTCGTCCGTGAACCCTTTCTCGCGGACGGTCGCGAGGTACGGAGCGACATGACGACGGCTCCCCATCGCCCCGATGAAGCCCGCCGGGGAACGCAGCAGGACCGCGATCGAATCAGCAACGCCCGGCGCATCGTGATCCGTGTGAACGGCGACCGTTCGCGAGTCGATCGTCAGCTCCGTCGTGGAAGCGACGACCGTGTCGGCCTCGTTGCGGAGCGCCGGAGTGACCCGCTCGGGCCGTGATTCGACGAGCGACGTATGGAATCCGAGCGTGCGACCGAGTTTCAGCAACTCGAGTGCCACTGGGGTCGCCGACACCACGATCAACTCCGGAGGCATCGGGTGAGGTTCGACCAACACTTCGAGATCGCCAAGGTCGTGGTGGAAGATCGCAGTCGCGGCGGCGGCGTTCTCCGCGAGGGCGGCGGCTCCAGCCTCGACAGCGGCCGAGTCGAACTCCGCGCAGCCGAGCGTGCCCGCAAGTGGACCGTCCAGCCCGACGACGATCTTTGCGCCAACAGGGCACGGCGGTTCGCCGATCCGACGGACGGCCGTGATCGTCACGGTGCCGGAACGAAAGGCGTCCGCTGCCGACTCCGTGGGTTCCCCGCGTTTCGATCGCCCGTGGCCGGTTGGGTGTTCGCCGGTCGCCCCGCCGAGCAGCTCGAGCGCATGCGGCAACACGGGGAGGATCGCGTCCAAGCCTTCGCGCACTGCTTTCGGGCTTCCCGGCAGATTCACGATCAGCGTCCCGCCCAGGCTGCCGACGATCCCACGGGAGAGCGCCGCCATCGGCGTGTGCGCGAGGCCCACAGCCCGCATCAGCTCCGCGAGTCCCGGCGCCTCCCGGTCGATCACGGCACGTGTCGCCTCCGGCGTGACGTCACGCGGGCCGAACCCCGTCCCGCCCGTCGTGACGATCAGCCCGTGTGCGGAGGCGAGCTCTCGGAAAAGCGGCTCGATCTGGTCGCGCTCATCCGGCGTCACGACGCGCGCCGCGACGTCGAATCCCGCTTCCCGGAGGGTGCTCTCGGCGAGATCACCCGATTCGTCGGCGCGTGTTCCCTGCGAAACCCCGTCCGAGACGGTGACGACGGCTGCGGAGCGCGAACCCATACCGCCTATCCTGCCAGACGGCCGAAACCGAGGAGGACGCGATGACGGAGTGGATCGACGGGTTCGCGGAAGCGTTGGGCATCGAACCCCTGAGCGCGTCCGAGACCGAGCGGCTGTTGAGCGCAGCCCGCGACGTCGCGCACCGGGTCGAGCGCAGGATCACGCCACTATCGACATTCCTCCTTGGGATGGCTGTTGCGGAAGGGATCTCGAAGGGCGGTGCCCGCGACACCGCCGTGGAGGACGCGCTCGCTACGCTCGGCCGAGCGCTGCCCGAAGCGCCCGCATAGGCTCGGAACTCGGCGCCGGAGTACCCTAATTCGATATGGAGACACTTCTTCCACAGCAGGCACCGGGCGAGGGGCCGCTCATCGACACCTTCGACCGTGTCGCCGACGACCTGCGGATCTCGGTGACGGACCGTTGCAACTTCCGTTGCGTCTACTGCATGCCGGCCGAAGGCCTCCAGTGGCTGCCGAAGGACGAGATCCTCACGTTCGAGGAGCTCACGCGACTCCTGTCGATCTTCGTAAGCCTCGGCGTGCGATCGCTGAAGGTCACAGGCGGAGAGCCAACCGTCCGCGCCGACCTGCCCAAGCTGGTCGGGATGTTCCGCGACGTGGGTCCGGATCTCGACATCTCGATCACGACGAACGGCGTGCTCCTCGATAGGCTCGCCCAACCATTGGCCGAGGCCGGTCTCGATCGCGCCACCGTGAGCTGCGATTCATTGCTGCGTCACCGCTTCGTCGAGATGACTCGCCGCGACGCGCTCGAGAAGGTGCTCGCGGGGCTGCGGGCGGCGGAGGCGGCCGGGCTCACGCCGATCAAGATCAACTGCGTGGTCATCGGCGGCACGAACGATGACGAGGTCGTCGACTTCGCGCGCTGGGCTCGCGAGACCGGTTACGAGATCCGGTTCATCGAGTACATGCCGCTCGACGCCGAACACGCGTGGGAGCGTGCGAAGGTCGTCCCCTCGGCCCGGATCATCGAGGCCATCAACGCCGTCTTCCCCCTCGAGTCGTCCGGACACGATGTGGAGCCCGCCACGAAATACCGGTTCGCCGACGGAGCTCCAGGAGCCGTCGGAATGATCGCGAGCGTGACAGAGCCGTTCTGCGACACATGCAACCGACTGCGCATCACCGCGGAAGGACAGTTCCGTTCCTGCCTGTTCTCACTCGACGAGACGGACCTCCGCGAGCCGATGCGCGCCGGGGCCACGGACGAGGAACTCGCCGGCCTGATCCGTGACACCGTGTGGCGGAAGTGGTCGGGCCACCGGATCAACCACCCGGACTTCGTTCAGCCCGAACGCAGCATGTCGATGATAGGCGGCTGAAGCTCGACCGGCGTCGGTCGTTTCCGCTACTACCCGGGGTGGTTCGCGAAGTTCTCGATGGGGACTTTCGGGATGGGATCGCCTAGTTCGAAACCGAGGATCTGGGCGTAGAACGAGATCTCGGATTCGAGCGATCGGATGAGGCTTGACGCCTTCCTGAAGCCGTGTTGTTCACCTTCGAAGAGGATGTAGGTGTAGGGCATTCCTTTCGCCTTCAGGGCGTCGACCATGACCTCTGATTGCTCGGGCGGGACGACTTCGTCCTCGTCGCCCTGGAGCAGGATCATCGGGCACGAGATCTGGTCGACGAAATTGATGGGCGACCGCGCGCGGTAGACGTCGGCCGCCTCCGGATAGGGACCAACCAGCGTGTGCTCGTACTGTCGCTCGAACTTGTGTGTATGCCCTGAGGCGAACGGTTCGAGGTCAGAGATGCCGTAGTAGCTGGCACCTGCTACGAAATCGTCGTGGAACGTCAGCGCGGTGAGTGTCGTGTACCCGCCGGCGCTTCCTCCGCGGATCAGGAGGCGTTCGCCGTCGACTTCGCCTTGGGCCGCGAGGTACTTCGCCGCGTTGATGCAGTCGGCGGTGTCGACCACGCCCCAGTTCCCGCGGAGGCGCAAGGTGTAGTCGCGCCCGAATCCCGTACTGCCGCCATAGTTCACGTCCACGACCGCGAACCCTCGGCTCGTGAAGAACTGTTTCTCCAGATCCACCTCGGCGGTGTGTTCCGACGTAGGACCCCCGTGACTCATCACGATCAATGGCGGTCGCTCGCCGGGAGGTCCCGCGAGATCGCGACTTGCTGGCGGGAAGAAATGTGCGTGCGCGGTCAACCCGCCCTCGGTCGGGAACTCGACCGCCCGCGGAACCGAAATGAACGCGGGATCGACCGGGACGTCGCTGCTCTCTCGCAGCACCTCCACGTTGCGTGAGGTGAAGTCGAGCAGCACGATCTGCGGCGGCACCGTCGGCGCCGCCCCGAGGAAGACGATCTGCGAGCCCTCAGCCGAGAGGTACGGGGAGCTGATCGCCGTGTAAGGAAGATCGAGGTCGACCAGCTCGCCGCTGGCCGAGTCGAGCACGGCGACGTGCTGCACGCCGCCCTGTCCGTAAAGGCATGCGATCCGTCCATCGCCCAAGAAGGCATACGACGACTCGCCGAACACCCACTGCGGCCACCCGAATTCTGCCTCCATCGGATGCAGCGCTTCGATCGATCCGGCGCGCTCGCGGTAGAGGTTCCACCAGCCGGTTCGATCGCTCACGAAGTGGAGCTCGCCCGCACCGCTCCACTCCGGCTGGACGATCGACTCAGCGTCGAGCTCACCGGCGACGAGTCGCTCGTTGGACAGCGACCCATCAACGGAGAGATCGGCCGCCCATAACTCGCAGCCGTCCCAGGGCATCCACGGCAGGTCCCACGTGAGCCACGCGAGCTGCGTTCCATCGAGGGAGATCCTCGGGTTCGAGTAGAAGTCCCGGCCCTGGGCGATAATCCGTGCGTCGTCGGACGTTCCGTCCGCAATCAGGGCAACGAGCTCGTTGATCACATCACCCTCGTGGCGCTCTCGGACACAGAGGATGAGGGATCCGTCCGCCGCGACGCAGCCGTCGGCGTACCGATACCGCCCGGCGGTTTCGGGGGTGATCGGCCTCGGCTCTCCGCCGCCGTCTTGTCGGTACAGCCGTTGATCATCGAAGTTCGTGAAGAAGAGGGAGTCGGCGTGCAACCAGTAAGCTCCGCCGCCGTACTCGTGCACTTTCGTCCTGGCGCTGAACCCCGGGGGCGTGAGGTCGCGCGGCGATGACCACGGATCTCCCGTCACGATCACGTACCTGCCGTCGTCGGCAGGTCGGATCTCGACCCAGAAGGCCGCGCCGTCGTGCAGCCTCGGCTCCTCGAGCCACACGCCCGCAGTCGCGACCATCTCGGCAGAGATCGGGGAGGGCCACGTTCCGAACGGTGCGACGCGGGCTTGGCTCACGCCGGACTCTTACCGACGATCACTCGCGTCACCTTCAGCTCGCCGCCCTTGGTGCTCTTCACATCGCGAAACCCGCCGCGCCGGTAGACGGGCATGACGTCGCGAGCGCGATCGGGGTCGACCTCCATCAGGAGCCATCCGTTCTTGCGGAGCCAGCGCGGCGACTCTTCGACCGCCCGGCGGACGAGCCCGAGACCGTCGTCGCTCTGATCGGTGAGTGTGTGTTCCGGCTCCCAGTCCTTGATCTCGTCGGGAAGGTCGGCGATCTCGCCTTTCGCGACGTACGGCGGGTGAAGGGTGATCACGTCGACGGTGCCGGCCAGCTTCTTCGGAACGGCACCGAACAGGTCGCCGGCGGAGAAGCGCGCGGAGAGCCCGAGTCGTTTCGCGTTCTTGCGCGCGAGCTTCACGGCGTCCTCGGACACGTCCGTGCCGTACACGGTCGCTTTCGGCACGGCGTCGGCGACCGCGAGGGCGATCGTGCCGAGCCCGGTCGCCAGATCGATGTGCACGGGGCGCTTCCGGGTGCGAAGCCGCTTGATCGCCTGGATCGCCAGGAACTCCGACGAGTCACGGGGGACGAACACGCCGGGTTCGACGCGCAGCTCGAGACCGAGGAATTCCGTGTAGCCCTTGATGTACGGGATGGGCTCACCCGAAACGCGCCTCTCGACGAGCGCCTCGAACCGACGCCGCGCCCCCGCGGCGACCTTGTCCTCGGGATCGGGGTCCCATCCGAGGACGTGGGTCAACAGATCCTCGGCCTCGATCCGCTCCCGCCCGCGCTGCCAATGATCGATCGAGGGCGAAGCCTTCAGGGACTTCACGGCGGCGGCTGTCAGCGTTCGGGCGTTCATCGCGACGGATGGTACCCGGTGGCGTCGCAGTCGCCGTCGCTCGCTAGACTCGACGCATGCCCCGAGCAACGAGCAAAGACGCGAAGTCCACGGCGGAGAAACCTCGGAAGTCCCGCGCCCGCAAGCCTGCAGCTGAGCCCGAGATACGACTGACGGGTGATCGGCTGGTCGTGGAGACCCCGGAGAACGGCGAGCGCAAGTCCAGCAGCGGACTCTTGATCCCCGCCACCGCGATGCCGGCGCCGAAGCGGCTCCAGTGGGGCGATGTCCGACTGGTAGGCCCCGATGTTCGCGTCGCGAAACGGGGCGACCGCGTGCTGTTCCTTCCCTCGTCCGGCCTCGAGGTGGAACTCGAAGACGAAACCCTCGTCCTGCTGCGCGAACGCGACGTGCAGGCCGTGACCCCTGCTCCCGCCTCGAAGACCGACCACGTCCCCGGCCAATACCTGTAGCAATCAGGAGCGCCAGAGCGTCAGCCCGGGAGGAAGCCGAGCCTCACCGACCTCGTGTTGTTCTCACGGTTTGGGTCGACCACGACGACCCGCTGCCACGTGCCGAGCACGAGGTCACCGCCCTCAACCGGAATCGTGAGCGACGGCGAGACGAACACGGGGAGCAGGTGGTCGCCGCCGTGTCCGACCGATCCGTGTCGATGTGCATACCGATCTTCGCGCGGAAGCAGCCCTGCCAGCACCGCCTCGAGATCCTCTTCCGAGCCGGAGCCCGTTTCCATGAGCGCGACACCTGCGGTGGCGTGAGGAACGAACACGTGCAAGAGACCGTCGCTACCTCCAGCCCGCGCGAAGGCTCGAACCTCGTCAGTCACGTCGGTTACGAGTCGGCCTAGCGTGTCGATCGTCAGCGCTTCGGTGAGCATCAGGCGACGGATCCCTCAGCGAGCACCTCGGTGTGCTCGGTTTCGATGAAGTCATCGAAACCCAACCGCCACGAGTGCGTCGGCCACCGGAACTCCGCCGTGCCCTCGACTGCCCGGTACGCGGCCGTGTACAGGGTTCCGAAGCCGCTCGCATACGCAGTGCTGAACAGCGGAGCTTGAAGGAACGAATCGACGAAGCCTTCAGCGGAGAGCTCGGGGTCAGCCAGCAGATCGATGATGCAGCGTTCGCGTTCGATCGTTTGCGTCGCCTTCGCCTGCTCGGGCCACTCGACCAAGCCCTGGTGATTGGTCGCGGCGGGGAACTCACGGAAGATCGGCTCTCGGTCGGGTGAGAGGTAGGCGGTCAGCACCGCACCTTCGCGATCGACGATCGTGAGGTTGTGGCTGAGCGAATATGGGAGCCGGGCCAAGGTCTCACGTGCCCTCGCGACGTCGTCGCAGGTTTCCAGCAAGTAGCGAACGACGATCGGGATGCCGAACCCGTCGCCCAGCACGCGACGGCCGCCGAACGTCAACGACACCGCGAGGCCCGCATCGTTCATCCCGTCTAGGAGCCCCCACAAGCAATCATTCATCCCGATCACTCGACGTCCGGTCAGCCGCGTCGACCAGATCGTTCCCTCGAACCGCGACGGCGCGTAGTCGTAGTTGCGCACGAGCATCGGCCCGCCCTCGCGCGTCCACGCGCCCTGCGAGCACGCTGCGAGGTATGGCGGCGGCTTGTAGAGGGTGAGCATGCGCGCCGCCAGGTCACCTCCACCGGCCAGGTCGACGAGCCGTTCGTAGGCGGGCATCAGCTCTGGCATGTGCGCGCTGAGCATCCGAACGCTCGTCGCATACGACGGACGCGCGCCTTCGCCCTCGCGGAGGAACCACGCGCGGTAATGCGGCCACCGCTCTTCGAACATCCACTGCCACTTCGAGCCGAGCTCCAGCTCCTCGAGGGACCGGAACGTGAACGGGACCATCTCCATCAGAGGATCTTGAACCCGAACGGCTCCGGTTGAACGACGGGCGGAGCCTCCGAGGGAGGTGGGACGCTCGCGAACTGCGACTTCACCCCGGTGATCCACTGTCGTGCGCGGTCGAGCAACTCGTGCTCCTGGTCCATGAAACGTCCGCGCGTAACCAAGATGCCGAGGTCGGCCCCAGGGTACCGATACTGCCCCACGCCGGCGATCCGGAGGTAGAACGCTTCCGTCTCGTCGCGCACGGTGTGCCAATCCGTGTCGCGGCGCGCGAAGGCGATCTGCGCGTCACCCCCGATGCGCCAGATCCCCGAAGCGGGAGCATGTGTGATGAGCTCCACCGCCTCGTCGGTCTGCTTGAGGATGAACTGCGTCCACTCATCGACGTTGCCGGCCTGCGCCCACCGATCGTTCAGCTCATCGACGTCGATCTCGTAGTCGACGTCCATGAACTCGAGCAGGTGGAAGAGGAAGAGCGGCATGTCGCCGTAGGCGACAGCGGTCACGTTCGTGATGCTGGACGCTCCGGTCACGCGGGGGTTCAGCTCGCCGAGGAACATCTCGCCACTCGTGGCATCAGCGAGGAAGTCGAGCTCGAAGTACCCGCGATAGCCCTCTTGCCGCAGCCGCTCACCCATCGCGAACGTGCGCTCCCGGGCCAGCTTGCGCTGCTTCTCGGTCAGTACGTCGGGGGAGACGTCGTTGCCGCACCACCCCCCGTCGTAGGGCGTGAGCTCCGGGAAACCGGTCAGCTCGGCCATCAACGGACCCACGAGCGTGCCGTGACGCGTGATGACTCCCTCGATCGCGCACTCCCGCGGTTCGATGCGTCGCATGATCTTCAGGTCCTCTCCGACGATCTCGCTCGCGTGCTCCCTCCAGTCGTCTTCCTGTGCGATGAAGAAGGTCGTGTGACCGGAATCCCCATACGGGGTCTGGATCACGAGGTCGCCCCCGAGTCCGGCCTTGTTCGCTAGATCCAGCACAGCTCGGTATGAACTTGCTCGGCCCATCGTGTTCGCCACGCTCGGCACGCCCGCCTCGTTGCCCAACTCGGTGGTCACGATCTTGGAGTCCATGCGATGACGGAGCGCCGCCGGTGGGAACGCAACCTCGAGCTTCAGGTCCTTCGCCAGCTCTTCGGTCTCTTCGTCGAACATCAGGAACGCGACCTTGCCGCCGGGTCCACGCTTCGCGACGTACTCGATGACCTCCTTGTGCCCCAAGAGGTAGTTGCAGATCTCCTCGATCGACTCGAACGCGCGAGGCGTTTGCTCTTTCGGCACGAACACGTTCGGATGCCAGCCGTCGAATGAGTCGTAGTAGTTGATGAACCGGAAGTTGCGCACCCACCGATCGATGCCGAGAAGGTTGAACGCGGTGGCGCTCACGAAGTAGACGGGGGTCTCGTTCGTGCGGAAGAAATGACGGATCTCGGGGATGCCGCGCAGGGGTTGGGTGTGGATGACGAGGGTGGGAGCGGTGATCTCAGGCTTCGGCGGTTCGGGGGTGTCGTTGTCGGTGCTCAACGGGGAGGTGTCGCCGCCGCTCTCGCGCTGACCCTGCCTTGCCATACCTCGCGCGAGAGCGTCGGCGACACCTTTATCCCTCACGCCACGTTCGCTACTTCCTTGTTCGTCGGCGCGGTCGACGGCGCCTACCGCTAGTTTCGCGACGACGATCATGGCGACGATGCCGGCGATCCAGTAGATCATCGGGCGGGGTCGCTACCTGTTCGCCGTAGACGCGCGTTGACCTGCGGGGTCTGCTTCATCGAAGGGAAGGTACACCCTGCATCTCGCCGGGTGGAAGCACGACGGTGCGCTCGGACGTGAACTAGGCGCTGGCTCACGGGCAAGTCACAAAGAGCATTCCTTCTCGATCATGGACGAGGGAGATCGTGGCTAGTCATCACATCGTGTGCGGGAATCAGTATCCGGTGGACCAACCGACGACGCACGCTCATCTCGTGCGGGTCGGGCTCAGGGGGAACTCGTCGAAGACGTACTCGAGGATCCTCTCCCTCGCGGAAGTTCTGCGGTGGATGGATGCAGGCGAGACCTTCTACACCGTTAGTCCGTCGAGCGCCAAGATCGCCCAGGTCGTCGAAGTCGCATGCAGCGTCTGCAAGGAGAGGATCATCCGTTCAGCTGCCGACGCCGTGAGCGACAACAACCTCGACAACCTGTCCTCCTGCGACTAGCAAGAGCTTCGTTGGATCGTCCAACCGTCAGATCCGATCTATCAACCGACTAGGAGAGCCGTTCGCCGCTACGTCATTCGCGACATGGCCATTAGCTCAGATGTCCTTTGTAGCTGATTCCCAGGCCCCACATCCGAGGGACACGAGCCGTTGGCCTAGCCGTGCCAGCTACCCTCGGCCAAAGCCGCGATCTCCTCGCGTGAGTAGGACACGTCGAAGAACATGTTGTCGACCAGGGAGGGCGGCAGCTCGACGGTGAAACGTCCACCCTCACGACCAGAGTCGTCCAGATGGAACGGCTCCGGCGCGAACGTCAGCTTCCACGCCGATCCTGCCTCGTGGGGCACCAGCAGGGCTTCCGTCACTCTGTATCGGGTCGTGTCAGGCTCGGGCAGCGCCATAGGCACGAAGCATCTCCATCCCGGTCGGGCGCGTCAAACGCCCACTCGTTGTGGTTGCTTTGCCAGAACGAGGCTGCGGGGTTCACGCCCTGAGGCCCTGAGGAGATCGCAGGGCCGTTGCTAGCCTGAAAATGCTCCGGAATCCTAGTTGGCCGGTGGCCGGGCTCCCAAAGTCTCGGGTGCACCCGAGCGCCTGCGCGACTGTTGGGGGGGTGCAAATCCCCCACCTGAGTTCACCTGAAACCGACCCCGCTACCGGACTTCTTGTGCAGACTCCCGACTTTGTGTGCAGAAGGGGGTTTGTGTGCAAGGCCGCCGATTGACGATTGGACGTAAGTATGTAATCCTACTTACATGACACATACACGGCACATCTCACCTGATGACATCGTTGGTTGGTTCGCTGGTCGGCTTCCCGGGGAGTGGTTCGTCGGGGCACCGGACGTTCAGGTTGATCGGGACGAGATCTTGGTGGTTGGGAGCCTCTCCGAACCCGAGCTGCCTGCTGATTCGACGGACGACACGAAGACTGCGGCGATCGGCGCGCGGATCTCCGGGTTCCGTGAGGACACACGCGGGCAGCGGATGCGCATCGCTGATGAGGCGCAGCATCGCTTCGGGCGCAAGGTGTCTTGGGGCGCGACCTGCGGCGATCGACGGGAGCTCTTCACGACGGTCGCCCTTCCGGCGATGACGCGGCTGCGGATGCCGGAGCGTCGGGTGCTCGACACGCTCGTCGACGCGGGCGTCGCACGGAGCCGGAGCCATGCGCTGGCGTGGTGCGTCCGGCTGATCGCTGAGCGGCAAGACGAGTGGCTCAAGGACCTTCGCGACGCGCTGAAGCAGGTCGGGCAGGTCCGGGACGAGGGTCCGCGGGACTGACCCCTCGCTCCGAGCTCCCGCAACGCCGATAGCGCTACCTCAGGGTCCCGCACCCGGGGGATACTTGCCCGGGCACCAGGGTGGCGCTCAAGTGATCATCTCGGATTGCCGACCTTGCTGAGATGAGCCAGGGGGGAACTTCGCTTCGCCGTCGCCTCACGACGATCGCACTCTGCTCCGCGCTGGGAGCGACGCTGTTACCGGTCGCCATGCCAACGGCGGCCACGGCAGGAATACGCACCGGCGCGCAGACGGCGATCGTGTTCAACGACCTCTCGTCCGAGTACAACTGGGCGAAGCTCGCGATCAACTTCGTGGGCGGCACGAATCGTTGGATGCGTGACTACCCGAAGGCAGGAAACGGTACCTATCAGTTCAAGCCGGGCGCGCTCGAGACCCGGATCCTGCTCGCTCGAGCAGCGGTGGAAGCCTTCGCCCCGACGGAAGCGGTCGACACCTCGATCACCTTCACCGATCTCGACGCGTCAGCGCCGTTGTACCCGTACGCGAACGTCGCCGTGAAGCTCGGTTGGATGAGCGCGGGGCCCAAGGGTGCGTTCTCGGGCGATGGGCCGGTCACGACGATCCTGTTGCACAAGGTGCTCGTGCTGGCGCTGGGATTGATGGACACCGCGGCGGCGATCGACCACCTGCATATGGCCAACGGGACCGCGTTCGCGACACCGGCGAACCTCGGGACGACGCTTCTCGGGATGCGGATCGGCCTCCGTTACAACAACTCGGACGAGGCGAAAGACGTGTTGCCGAAGACCAAACTGCCTCGCGCCCAGGTCGCGTACTCGCTGTATCGGGCGGCAACGCTCGATAGTTGGGTCGTTCCGTACCTGCAAGCGCAGTACGACGACATGAGGCTGCCCAACCTGAAACCCGTCAGGCGGGAGATCGTCGAGTGGGGCCTGAAGTACGTCGGCTATCCCTACCTCTGGGGCGGCGAGTGGGGCTTCAAGTCGGCGGAGCCCAGCGCGCTCGGCGGACAACCGATCCCTGGGTTCGACTGCTCCGGTCTCACGTGGTGGGCGATGCGAGCGGACGACGGAGGCGCGTGGAACGTCGCTCCTCCTCGACCGTACGCCGGATGGAGTCTGCCGCAGCGTGCGTCAGCCGACATGGCGACCGTTGGGAACGTGAGCTTCAAGGACCTACGCCCAGGCGATCTGATGTTCTACGACGGCGACGGCAACGGCGTTGTTGACCACGTCGACACGTTCCTCGGGAACGGTTGGGCGCTTGACTCCGCGGGCAGCGTCGGCGGCGTCACGATCATGTGGGTCGGGGACGGCTGGTATCGGGACCATTTCGTCCACGGCCGCCATCTAGGCTGAGTTCCGGCGCAACGGGTTACGCTCGGGTCGGTGCTTCGTCGATGTGCGCGGCCAGCACCGCGCGCTCGGACTCCGTGAGCGGACGCGAACGGTTCTTGTCTCGGTCGCGCGGCACGATCACCGACTCCGCCTCCGCCGCGAGCGTGCCGTCGAGCTTCCGGATCTCCTCCCGGGTGCGCAAGCTGGAACGTCCTACGGAGGCGACCGTGCACCGAACCAGGACCTCCGCGTCGGCCTGAACGAGCTCGCTTCGGAAATCGATCCCCACGTGGGCCAACACGAAATCCCAGGCGACGTCGCGGCCGAACAGCTCTTCGACGAGTCGGTCACGAGCCTCTTCCAAGTAGTTGAGGTACACGGCGTTGTTCACGTGGCCGTACGCGTCGAAATCGCGCCAACGGAGCGCGATCCTCACCTCTTGTGTCACTGCTCGTCCTTCGGTGGCAAGGGGTTCATCGAACCAGATCGGAATCCCTCGAGATCGAGCGTGACGTAGCGATAGCCCAGAGAGGTGAGCGCCGAAACGACGCGCTCGCGGGTGGTCGGATCGGCGAGCCTGGCGACCTCGTCGCGCTCAACCTCGATACGGACGAGATCGCTGCCATGCACGCGCACCCTGCACTGGCGGAACCCGAGCTCCTTCAAGACGCGCTCGGCGCGCCCCACCTTCGATAGCTCATCCACCGTGATCGTCACCCCGTGCGCGATCCTCGACGACAAGCACGCGGAAGCGGGCTTGTCCCACGTCGGAACGCCTAACTCTCTCGCGGCGCGCCGCACGTCGTCTTTGGTCATCTCGGCCTCGATCAGCGGGTGGCGCACGCGATGTTCGGATGCGGCGCGAAGCCCGGGTCGTACGTCGCCGAGGTCGTCCACGTTCGCGCCGCTCACGACGACCGGGAAGTCGCTCTCCTCGGCGACGCGGGCGAGCACGTCGTAAAGCTCCCTCTTGCAGTGGTAACAGCGGTCCGTCCCATTCGCCAGGTAGGAGGGGTTCTCGGCCTCTCGAGTGCGAACCGTCCGGTGGCGGATCCCGAGCTTAGCGGCAACCCGCTTCGCCTCCAGGGCCTCCCCGACCGGAAGCGAGGGCGAGACGGCGGTGATGGCGAGCGCCTTGTCGCCGAGCGCCCGCGCAGCGACCGCAGCAACCAGCGAGGAATCGGTGCCTCCCGAATACGCGACCACGACACCGCCGGTCGCACCAAGGATGTCGTGCAAACGGGCGAGCTTCGCCGCGACCTGCGTGGCTGCCATCGGCGGGATTCTCCCAGGACGCCAGAGGACTCCCCCAGGACGAAGGAAAGCCCGGACCGGGGTCCGGGCTTTCCGTTCGGAGAGAGGGGCTCCACGGGTAGTTCGACGGAACCCCGTCGAGGGTTCGGCCGGATTCCCGCTCGAGTTGTTGCGGTTTCGTACTCCTGACGCGAACAGGAGCCCCCGAGGGAGCTCCTGTCGGTTGAACCGATGTTCGGGCTCGACTCAGAAGTCCATGTCGCCGCCGCCGCCGGGCATCGCCGGCGCAGCCTGCTTCTCGGGCTTCTCGGCCACGACGGCCTCGGTCGTCAGGAACAGCGCTCCGATGGAGGCGGCGTTCTGCAGGGCCGAGCGGGTGACCTTCGTCGGATCGATCACGCCGAACTTCAGCATGTCGCCGTACTCGCCCGTGGCTGCGTTCAGACCGTGACCCGGATCCATCGCGCGGACCTTCTCGACCACGACGCCACCTTCGAGGCCGGCGTTGGCGGCGATCTGCTTGAGCGGCTCCTCCAGCGCGCGACGCACGATCGCGGCACCCGTGAGCTCGTCGCCCTCCAGATCGACCTTGTCCAATGCGGCCTGAGCGTTCAGGAGCGCCACGCCACCGCCGGGCACGATGCCTTCCTCGACCGCCGCTTTCGTCGACTGCACCGCGTCCTCGATCCGGTGCTTCTTCTCCTTCAGCTCGACCTCGGTCGCGGCGCCGACCTTGATCACGGCAACGCCGCCGGAGAGCTTCGCCAGCCGCTCCTGCAGCTTCTCTCGGTCGTAGTCCGAGTCGGTCTTCTCGATCTCGGCCTTGATCTGGTTGATGCGGCCTTGGATGTCCTTGTCGTCGCCGCCGCCTTCGACGATGGTCGTCTCGTCTTTCGTGACGACCACCTTGCGTGCGGTACCGAGCAGGTCGATCGTCGCGTTCTCGAGCTTCAGACCGACCTCTTCGGAGATGACCTGGCCTCCGGTGAGCGTTGCGATGTCCTGCAGCATGGCCTTGCGACGGTCTCCGAATCCGGGTGCCTTCACCGCGACACTGCGGAACGTGCCGCGGATCTTGTTGACGACGAGCGTGGCAAGGGCCTCACCCTCGACGTCCTCCGACAGCACGAGCACCGGCTTGCCGCCCTGCATGACCTTCTCCAGCACAGGCAGCAGATCCTTCACCGCGCTGATCTTGCTGTTCGAGATCAGGATGTACGGCTCTTCGAGCACAGCTTCCATGCGCTCCGGGTCGGTGATGAAGTAGGGAGAGATGAAGCCCTTGTCGAAGCGCATGCCCTCGACGAAGTCGAGCTCCATACCGAACGTGTTCGACTCTTCGACGGTGATGACGCCGTCCTTGCCGACCTTGTCCACTGCCTCGGCGATCTTCTCGCCGATCTCAGGGTCAGCGGCGGAGATGGCGCCGACATCGGCGATCTGCTCCTTGGCTTCAACGTCCTGGGATTGATTCTTGATCGCCTCGACGGCGAGCTCGACGGCACGCTCGATCCCCCGTTTCAGTGACATCGGGTTGGCGCCGGCGGCGACGTTTCGAAGGCCTTCCTTGACGATCGCCTGGGCGAGCACCGTTGCGGTCGTCGTTCCGTCTCCGGCGACGTCGTCGGTCTTCTTGGCGACCTCTTTGACAAGCTCCGCCCCGATCTTCTCGAGCGGATCGTCGAGTTCGATCTCCTTGGCGATCGACACACCGTCGTTGGTGATCGTGGGGGCTCCCCACTTCTTCTCGAGGACGACGTTGCGACCCTTCGGTCCCAACGTGATCTTCACGGCGTTCGCGAGCTGGTCCATACCCCGCTCGAGCGCGCGCCGCGCTTCCTCGTCGAAGGAGATGATCTTGGCGCCCATCCCTTCCTCCCTTTCTCTTTCCATCGCCGGCCTGCGGCCGGAACGCTTCTCAGCCTTGGCTACCGACTGCTAGCACTCGGAGGCACCGAGTGCTAATGATTCTACTAGCAGGGGGCGGGCGTTTGACAACGGCCGGGACCGACGAGGCATCGGGCAACTGCCCGGGCGATGAGGAGGGTAGGCTCCGGCTCGATGTCAGATCCCGCGTGGAAGCGACGCTTCACGACACCGACGATCTCGGAGGTGAAGTGGTCCTCGGCGAGACCCGAGCGTCTCGGCGTGGTCTCCACCGAGGACGGGTCATCTCAGGCATGGGCGTGGGATCTCGGCTCGGGCCTGCGGCGGCGAGCCTCTTTCGGCGGTGCGGGCGCAGAGGAAGTCCACGTGACTCCGGACGGAGCCGGCATCGTCTGGTGGTTCGACGCGATCGGCGATGAGCGCGGACGATGGATGCGCACGCCGTTCGAAGGCGGGGAGCCGGTGCGCCTGCTCGACGGCATCCCCGACGGCTGGATGAGCGGGATCGCGCTGGTCGGAAATATCGTGGCGATGGGGTTGTCGATGGACGACGACTACCGCGTGTTCGTCTCGCAAGGGGGTGAACCGGCCCGAGAGCTGTATCGGAACGTGCAGCCGGCGGGTGTCGGCCGCGAGTGGCCGCAAGGCGGCGGAGGGTTGTCGGCCGACGGATCGTTGCTCTGCATCCGCCACGCCGAACACGGCGATATCAGCCATCAGGCGTTGCACGTCTTCGACACGACCACGGGCGCGGTCGTCGGCGACCTCGAAGACGCGGGCCGGCCGCTGATGCCGAGCGCCTGGTCGCCCACCGAACGCAGGCTCGCCCTCATCCACGAGCACGAAGGGATCGAACGACCCGCGGTCTGGGATCCGTCGACAGGCGAACGACGAGACTTCGAGCTGCCGGATCTACCTGGGCCCGTCCTGCCGCTCGATCGGTTCCCCGACGGGCAGTCCCTGCTGCTTCATCACGAGCACGCCGGGCATCACTCTTTGCTGCGATGCGACGCGGCGACAGGAGCCACGGACACGATCGCCGACATCGCGGGCACGATCGCCCAGGCCGGCGTCCGACCCGACGGCGATGTCTGGTCCATTCGGCAGTCGAGCCCCGAGCCCCCAACCGTCTGTGACGGCGAAGGTAATGAGGTGATCGGCTTGGGCGAACATCCGCCTGCGGGGCAGCCGTTCCGGGCGATCTCGTGGGAGAACCCACACAGCCAAACGATCCACGGATTCGTCGTCACGCCCGAGGGCACGGGTCCATTCCCGACGATCCTGTCGGTGCACGGTGGTCCGGAGTGGCACCACACCGACGGGTGGGATCCGACGACGCAGGCCTACGTCGACAACGGGTTCGCCGTGCTACTCGTGAACTACCGCGGGTCAACGGGATCCGGTACTGCCTTCCGCGAGGCGCTGAAGGGTAACATCGGGTTCCCGGAAACGGAGGACGTGAATACCGGGCTCGACCACATCATCGGCCTGGGCCTCGCCGATCCGCGGAACGTGTTCCTGGAGGGATGGTCGTGGGGCGGCTACATCGCGACCTTGAACGCGGGGTTGCATCCCGAGCGATGGCGAGCCGTGATGGGAGGCATCCCGGTCGGGGATTACGTCACCGCCCACTACGAGTGCGCGCCCGCGATCCGGGCGGACGACATCGCAAAGCTCGGCGGCTCGCCGATGGATCTGCCCGGGCTCTATCGTGAGCGGAACCCCATGACCTACGTCGACCGGGTGACCGCGCCGATGCTGCTGATCGCCGGAGAGCACGACAGTCGCTGTCCGCTCGGTCAAGTTATGACGTACGCCCACGCTCTTCGCGTCCGCGATCATCCGGTGGAGGTGTACCTGTATGGCGCGGGTCACCACGCGAACGATGTCGCGGAGCAGATCCGCCACATCGAGCTCACGGTGGCGTTCTTCCGCCGATACGTCAGCTGACGGACGTCCCTCCCCTCGGGCAGGTGCTGTCGAGCGAGCTTCGCACTACAAGCCATAGCTCGTGACGCGATCGATCCGCACCTCGACGATCAGCGACTCCGGCTGCTCGATCGGCGCCTCGGTCTCGTACTGCTCGTAGTTCTCGTAGAGCAGGCCTCGGCCACGGTCGAACTCGGGGCCGCTCTCGATCAAGATCGAGCGCCCGTACACGATCACCTGCTGCAAGGCGGTCCAGTCCTCCCCGTACTCGTCGAAGCAGATCGCAACGTTGGGGTCGCCGCGAAGGTTGCGCACCTTCTGCGTGTCGAGCCCCGAGGCGAACACGACACGGTCCCCGTCGAGAACGGGAGAGACCGGCACCACATGCGGTTCTCCGCTCGCCGTGACGCTTGCAAGATGTGCGACGCGCCGATGGGTGACGAACTCTGCCTGCTTGATCGTCAGACGGTCCCCCACGGCTACTCTTCACCGGCTCCGGTGGCAGCTTGTTCGCGGATCTGCTCGACGATCTCGGCGTTGGCGAGCGTAGTGACGTCACCGAGCACGTTCCCGTGAGCGACATCTCGGAGCAATCGCCGCATGATCTTTCCGGAACGAGTCTTCGGAAGATCCGGTGTGAAGATGATGTTGTCCGGCTTCGCGATCGGACCGATCACTTTCGCGACGTGCTCGCGGAGCTGCTGCAGCATCGCCTCGTTCCCGTCGATCCCCGCTTTCAGGGTGACGAACGCGACGATCCCCTCACCCTTCAACTTATCCGGTCGAGACACGACGGCGGCCTCGGCGACGTTCTGGTTGTCGACGAGTGCGCTCTCGATCTCGTACGTCGAGAGTCGATGCCCCGCAACGTTCATGACGTCATCGATGCGACCCAGCAGCCAGTAGTACCCGTCGGTGTCGCGCTTCGCGCCGTCGCCGGCTAGGTACACCGCCGGCCCGTACTTGCTGAAGTACGTCTCGACGTATCGATCGGGGTCGCCCCAGATCGTTCGCGCGATCGCAGGCCACGGACGCTTGAGCACGAGGTAGCCGCCGCCGCCGGGGGGCACCGAGTTCCCCTGCTCGTCGAGCACATCCGCGACGATCCCGGGGAACGGATCCGTCGCCGACCCGGGCTTCAGCTTCGTGATGCCCGGCAGCGGCGTGATGAGGATCGATCCGGTCTCCGTCTGCCACCACGTATCGACGATCGGGCAGCGCTCACCGCCGATGAACTTCCAATACCAGATCCACGCCTCGGGGTTGATCGGCTCCCCGACCGACCCGAGCAGCCGCAGCGACGACAGGTCGTGCATCGCGGGGAACTCCGTTCCCCATCGCATGAACGCCCGGATCGCGGTGGGAGCGGTGTACAGGATGCTCGCGCGGTACTTCTCCGCGATCGACCACAGACGGTCCTTATCTGGCCAGTCCGGAGCACCCTCGTAGATGATCCCCGTGGCGTGATTCGCGAGCGGTCCGTACACGATGTACGAGTGGCCGGTCACCCATCCGATGTCGGCGGCACACCAATAGACGTCGTCGTCGTGGATGTCGAAGATCATCCGGTGGGTCGCTGTGACCTGGGTGAGGTAGCCCCCGGTCGTGTGTGCGATGCCCTTCGGCTTGCCCGTCGTGCCGCTCGTGTACAGGAGGTAGAGGAGGTCTTCGGCACCCATCTCCTCAGGAGCGCACTCCGCCGGTTGGTCCTCGACCAGCTCGTGATACCAGTGATCTCGGCCGGGCGTGAAATCGTGCTCGCCGCCCGTCCGCCGCACGGTGACGACGTGTTCGATCGACGGGCACCCCGCAACCGCCTCGTCGGCGTTCCGCTTCAACGGCACTTCCTGCCCGCGCCGATACCCGCCGTCGGCTGTGATCAGAACCTTGGCTTGCGCGTCGTTGATGCGGTCCTTCAGCGCCTCCGAGCTGAATCCTCCGAAGACGACTGAGTGCGCGGCTCCGATCCGTGCGCAGGCGAGCATCGCCACCGGGAGCTCCGGTATCATCCCCAGGTAGATCGCAACCCGATCCCCCTTCGCCACGCCGAGCGACCGCAGGGCGTTCGCGAACCTGCAGGTCTCCTCGTACAGATCACGGTAGGTGATCGTCCGCGTCTCACCCGGCTCTCCCTCCCAGAAGTAGGCGACCTTGTCGCCACCACCAGCTTCAACGTGGCGGTCGAGGCAGTTGTAGGAGGCGTTCAACGTGCCCCCTACGAACCACTTCACCCACGGGGGGGTCCAGTCCATCACGGTGTCCCACCTGCGGAACCAGGTGAGCCGCCCGGCTTGCTCAGCCCAGAACGCCTCGTGGTCGGCTTCGGCTTTCTCGTAGATCGAGCGGTCCGAGACGATGGCTCGTTCCACGAACGCAGGAGGTGGCTCGAACACGCGGTTCTCCGATAGCAGCGCCTCGATGTTTCGTTCGGCGTCGTCCACCGCACCCTCCATCGCCTGGTGAGAAGGCTGCATCCTACGCAGGAAGCCCGACAGGCGCGAGCGGGACCTCCTGCTCGATATGCTTGCAACCGTAGAGGGCGCAGGGGACCATGACGTGTGAGGCCGCCCATCGGGGCGGCCTTGAAGCTGGGAAGGGAGGCATGCGTGGCGACGTACGAGGCGTATTGCATGAAGGATCGCGAGAAGCGAACGTTCGAAGGGGAGATCGTGACCCTCAAGAACGGGCGACCGGCAGCACAGGGATTGTGTCCGACCTGCGGCACAAAGCTCACACGGATACTGAGCAAGGCAGAGGCCGAAGCAGCGAAGTGACCGAGCAGAAGCCGAAGCCGGGCGATCGGCCCGGCTAGTTCAGCCGCGACAACAGCTGTTCGGGGGCGATGAAGGTCGGGCCGGGTGCGGGATGGCGGGCGGCCAGGTCCGCCACCGTCGTTTCACGGAACACTTCCTGAACCGCGCGAGCGACGTCTGCCCAGAATCCTTGCAGCCCGCATCGGGAGTCCTGGAAGCACGTGTGGTCCGACGGCTCCAAGCAGAACATCGGATAGATCTGTCCCTCGATCGCGTCGGCGATATCCGCCATCGTGATCTGCTCAGGGGGTCGCGAGAGCCGGCACCCTCCCCCGGCGCCCCGGAAGCTCTCGACGAGGCCCGCCTTCGATAGCGCCCCGAGTTGCTGTTCGAGGAACCGCAAGGGGACGTGCTGGCGTTCTGAGATCTCCCGTGCCGGAACAAGGATGCCCTCGGATCGACGCAGCGTGAGCTCGATCATCGCGCGCATCGCATACTCGAGCTTCTGAGAAACCTTGAGCACGGGGACGCCTCCTCGCGGCCAGCCTAGGAGCGCTCAGCCTCCCCCGTCAATGACGCGCACCTCGTCACACACTCCTATGTTCGGGTATCAACCGTTTCTTCGTGCCTGCCGACAACGTCAGTAGGACCCGTCTTGAGGCGAGGCGAGGCAAGGAGAACCAACCCCCCGGATGGCACGCGTGCTGGTGATCGACGATGAGCCCGACATCCTGCTGCTCTGTCGCGTGAACCTGGAACATGCGGGGCACGAGGCCATCGAGGCGGCGAGCGGGGAACACGGTCTCGCGCTCCTTCGCGAGCAGCGTCCGGATGCGGTCGTCCTCGATCTGATGCTTCCGACGATCGATGGGTTCGACGTGCTGAAGGTGCTCGAGCTCGAGCGAGCGTCTGTGGACGTGCCGATCGTCGTGCTCACCGCGAAGTCGGGCGAGCAAGACCGACGCACGTCCTTCGAGATCGGCGCCGACGAGTTCATCGCGAAACCGTTCTCCCCGGAGTCTCTGCTCGACGTGCTCGATGAGTTGATCGCGATGTCGCCACGTGATCGAGCGGCCAAACGGGAAGCAAAGTTCTCAGGGCCGGCGGATGAGGGCGCCGGCGACTAAGCGCCCGCGCGTTGCGCGTAGTCGTTGCCCAGCGCGATAACGAGGTCGGCCCCTTCCGCCAAGCTCGTGAAGTCGGAGCCGAGCTCTTTCACACTGGCTCCCGGGAAGTACGTGTCGACGACGTACTGGGCGTTCGCTCGGTTCTGCGGCCCGCTCGTGCCCCCCCGGTAATAGATCACGGTCTGGGAGAGCGGGGTGATCGGTGAATCGGCGGGGTCCTGAGCGGGGACGTACCCGTCCTGCTCGAGGGTGTTTTGCGCCTGGGCTGCGAGGCCGACAGCCGACGTTCCGTTGAAGACCGCGATCTTGACGCCGGTCTGTTGCGGCGCCGGGGTCGGACTCCGAGAAGGATGCCGCGTCGGGCTCGGAGAGGTGGTCTGCTGCGGGGTCGGACTCGTGCCCGAGTCACCTGTCTCGAAGACGCCGCCTGCACCGGGGAAGCCGCTGGCGAGCAGGAGGATCCCTCCAACGATAAGAGACGCGATCACGAGGATGCGGGCGAAGCCGACGTTCACGGGGCCCATCCTACCGTCAGACCCACAGGGCCAGTGCTACAGGCGAACGCCGAGTCGTCCGGCCGCGCGCCGACGACGGCGCCGCTCCCGGAGTCGTCGCAGCCTGCGGACGAGCATCGGGTCGTAGACGAGCGCATCAGGCAGGTCGACCGCGCGGTTCAGCAGCTGGTGGTAGCGGGTCGACGAGAACCCGAATCGCTCCCGGATGGCGCGCTCCTTCGACACCGTGAGTTTCCAACTCTCGCGTTCGAAGTCGAGGAGCTCGCGAGCTCGATCATCGAGCGTCACGGGCTCTGCCGTCTTACTTCCCCCAGGCATCGTGGTCACAGAGGCGAGGCTAACAACCGCCACCGACGGTTCAAGCACCTCGGCGAGCTACCATCGCGCCGTGCTCGACATGCTGATCGAAGGCGCGAACGTGGTGGACGGCTCCGGGCGTCCCGGGTATCGCGGATCGATCGGTGTGCTTGGCGATCGCATCGCCTGGGTTGGAACCGGATCGGCCGATCCGCCGGAGGCCCTCCGGCGGATCGAGGCGACCGGGTTGGTCCTTGCTCCGGGGTTCATCGACGTCCACAACCACTCGGACCTGTCGCCGTTGGTGGAGCCTGCGATGCCGAGCACGCTGCGCCAAGGAGTGACGACCGTCGTCGTCGGCAACTGCGGCTCGTCCCCCTGGCCACCCGCCGGCGCCGCGGAGTGCACCGTCCTCGCCGGCGGCGACCCCTCACGGATGGATCTCTCGTGGCGAACGTTCGATGACTACCTGCGTCGCCTGGACCAAGCGCGCCCAGCCGTCAACGTCGCCACGCTCGTCGGTCACGGCGCGCTTCGGATGGAGGCGATGGGGCTCAGCCCGCGGGAGCCCACGCCCGCCGAGATAGCCACCATGCGAACGTTGGCCGTCCAGGCGATGGAGGCGGGCGCGTTCGGCTTGTCGACCGGATTGATCTACGTGCCGGGGATGTTCTCCCACACCGATGAGATCGTTGCCATCGCAGAAGCGGTGGCTCACGCCGGCGGCCGCTATGCGAGCCACATCCGAGGTGAGGGCGAACACCTCTTCCTGGCGATCGACGAGGCGATCGAGATCGGCCGCCGCGCCGGGCTGCCGGCTCACGTGAGCCACCTGAAGTGCGAGACGGATCTCGTTCACGGCAAGGCTGCGGAGCTCCTCGAGCGACTCCATGACGCGGATGACGTCACGGCAGATCAGTACCCCTACACCGCCTGGAATTCCTCGCTGTCATCCCTCCTGCCGCCGTGGGCCCCCGTCGAAGAGATCGGGCAGCTGGCAACGACGCAGCCTGATCGCCTGCGTGCGTCCGTGGAGGAGGGGGAACCGGGATTCCAGTCGTCGGTGAAGGGCGTGGGGTGGCAGGCGATCGTCGTGGTCGGTACCGCCGAGGCTCGGTGGAACGGTACCGATATCGGTGCGATCGCCGACACGACGGGCGTCGAGCCGTTCGACGCGATGATCGCGCTCCTCCGAGCGGACCCTGGAACCTCATGCATCGGACATGCGATGAGCGAGGCAGACGTCCGCGAGATCGTGTCGGACCCGGACGTGTTCGTGGCATCCGATGGCGCCGCGATCTCGCCGACCGGGCCGAGCGGCGAGCTTGCCGTTCATCCTCGTGAATACGGGACCTTCCCCCGTGTGCTGGCGACGTACGTGCGCGAAGAGCGCGTGCTGACCCTGGAGGCAGCGATCCGGAAGATGACGTCGTTGCCGGCAGATCGTTTCGGCCTCTCAGGCCGCGGGCGGATCGAGGAAGGTGCCGCGGCTGACCTCGTCCTCTTCGATCCAGCGACCATCGCCGACACCGCGACGTTTGCTGCGCCGCATGCATTCCCGGTGGGGATCGACCTCGTCATGGTGAACGGTGCCGTCGCCTGGGATGGCATGGCGCTCGGTGAGCGGACCGGCCGGGTCCTGCGCTCACGCTGACGGTTGCAACCTGGATAGCGCCCGCGAACGGGTCGCGATCTGGAGCTGGGGATAGGCTGCATCCCTCACATGCCAACCACAGCACGACGCATGGCTTCGATCCGGGAGCTCGAAGCTCGTTACTATCCCGATCCGCTCGACGATCATGCGATCTTCGATGCGCGCGTTCGGCGGTATCTGACGCCGGATGCCTCCGTCCTCGACGCGGGAGCGGGACGCGGGCTCCGCAACCGATACGACTACGCCGGGTCGGTGACGCGCCTGGTCGGTGTCGATCTGGATCCAGAGGTGAAGAACAATCCGAATCTGGACGAGGCCGTCGTCGCCGATCTCGCCTCCCTTCCGTTCGAGGATGCGAGCTTCGATCTCGTCTTTTCGAAATACGTCTTCGAGCACATCCCGCGCCCGGTGGATACCTTGCGGGAGTTCCGCCGTGTCATGAAGCCCGGCGGCCACCTCGTGTTCCATACCCCCAACCGATTCCACTACGTTGCGATCGGGGCGATGCTCACGCCGCAGCGTTTCCACGTCTGGTTCAACGAGCGACGGGGCAGGGACGCCGAGGACTCGTTCCCCACCGAGTATCGCGTGAACGACGAGCGCACGATCCAGAGACTGTGTCGGCGGACGGGGTTCTCGGTGGCCGGGTTGCGCCTGATCGAGCCCAAACCCGACTACCTGACGTTCCACCCGCTCGCCTACCGCGCGGGAGTCGTGTACGAGCGGATCGTCAATCGATGGGACGCACTCAGACGTGTTCGCTGCGTGATCGTCGGCGATCTCGCTGCGGTCTGAGATTCGGAGCCGGCGGTCGGATTCGAACCGACGACCTAGCGATTACAAATCGCTTGCGCTACCGGGCTGCGCCACGCCGGCGTTCGGCCGAGTCTACCCCCCGTCCGGCGGGCGGAAGGCGGAACCTTCGGTCGCAAGCACCCATACGACGAACCCGGCGATCACGAGCGTCGGCAACCCCTGAGCGGGGGATGACCCCAAGCTGGCAAGTCCGATCAGCACCCCGACCGCGCCCACGAACAATCCGAGCGTCCGCCCGTTCGGTCGAAGGCGCAGCACGAGCAGTCCAGCAAGGGCGTTCATCGCCGCGAGCGCGAGCAACGCGATGGCTTCGCCTCGAACGAACCCCCGCTGGATCCCACCGGTCGCGTCGTGCGACGACGAGATCACCAGCGCGAACCCCACGACATCCAGGACGCCCGTGAGTAGCAGCACCCCTGCGGCTGCCGTCAGCCGTGGGGAGCGGCGCGGCGGCGCCGATCTCGGCACGGGGACTTCGAGATCGGAGGTATGCGGGTCCTCCGGGGAAGTCGGGTCACTCACCGGCGCAGCGTAGACACCGTCTCGACCCGGTTCAATGACATCTCGCGTTGCCCCGCGGGGGCGTGAGCCTCGATCAGCCCGACGTTCGAGGGCGAGAAGGCAACACGTAGGCGAACAACGCCGCGGCCAGGGACGCCGAGGCGTTGAGGGAGTGGACCCGTCCGAGCAGCGGGATCGCCACCAACGAATCACAGTGCTCCCGCACGAGTCGGGATATCCCCTCTCCCTCGCTGCCGATAACCACGGCTACGCGTCCCGATGGGCACGGTTCGTCGTAGATGGAACGATCCGCCTCCCCCGCCAATCCCACGACGAAGAATCCTGCGTCCTTTAGCCGTTCGATGGCACGAGGGATGTTCGCGACGCGCGCCTGCTGCAGGTGCAGCAGTGCCCCGGCAGATGCGCGGATCGCCGCCGGGGTCGCATCGGCGGCTCGCTTCGTTCTGGTGATGAGCATCGCCGCCCCGGCTCCCTCGGCGGACCTCGCCGACGCCCCGAGGTTCTGTGGGTCGGTGATGCCGTCGAGCACCACGACGATCGCCTGTTCTGGGAAGGCAAAGGCGCTGAGTTCACGCTCGGTGAGCGTTCGAGACGTTGCGGTCGCGAGGTGGGCGACGACACCCTGATGATCCTGGGCTATCCCGTCGAGCTTCCCGCGCGACACGCCGCGCACCGACACGCCGGCCTCACGTGCTGCGTTCAACACCTCACGCATCCCCTGCGTGGCCTTGGCGTTGTCGGCGATCATCACATCAACAGCGGTTCGTGCGCGCAGCGCCTCAACGACGGACCGGCGTCCGGCAACGACCGGACCGGACGCGCGGGGCTCGGTCACCGAACCACCGCAACCGCCATACAGCCGATGCCGTCGCCGCTCAACCCCAGTCCCTCAGGACGCGTCGCCTTCACCGAGACCAGAGCTTCCGCGAGACCGAGCGTTCCCGCGAGCGCTTCTCGCATCTCCTGTCGGCGGGGGTCGATCGGCGGACGCTCGCAGATCACGGTGAGGTCGACGGAGGTCGTCGTGAGACCCGCCTCGTGCAGAAGGCCGACCACTCGCGAGAGCAGGTCCGGGCCCGCCATCCCCGCGAACGCTGGATCCGTGTCGGGGAAATGAACGCCGATGTCTCCGAGCCCGCCGGCTCCCAGCATCGCGTCGGCCACCGCATGGCAGACGGCATCACCGTCCGATTGCCCGCGCAGCCCGTCTTCGCCCTCGAAGAGCACGCCCCCAAGCATGAGCACACGACCGGTCTGCCTCGGGTGAACATCGAACCCCAATCCCACCCGCGGGACAGACACGGCTTCAGACACGGCCGACCCTCCCGCGTCGAACGGCTCTGTCGAGATCGAGCGCCGTCGTGATCTTCACGTTCTCGAGCTCGCCCGGTACCGTTCGGACCGCGTACCCGGCCCATTCGAGCGCGGCGGCATCGTCGGTGAATTCGCGCCCTGCCTCGTTCGCCGCGGCGTGAGCCTGCCGGAGCGCCCCGACCCTGAAGCCCTGAGGGGTCTGCGCGAAGACGAATCCTTCTCGAGATTCGGTGTTCACGACCACGCCGTCGCGAACACGCTTCACCGTGTCCGGAACAGGCACGACGGGGATCGCGCCATCTGCGCCGGCGGCGACCGCGGCCGCGACCTCGGCGAATAGCTCATTCGTCGCGAACGGCCGGGCGGCGTCGTGAACGAGAACGATCTCGGTCCCGGTCGGCGACGCGGCCAACGCAACCCGCACGGAGTCTTGCCTCAACGGGCCTCCGGTGATGACGGTCGAGGGCTTCTCGAGGAACCCGAGGCAGGCGCGCGCCCGATCCTCGAAGCCTGAAGGCGCGGTCACGATGACGGCATCGACGGCGGTGCACGCCGCTGCGGCCGATGCAGCCAGTGCAAGCATGGGTCGGTCGTCGATAGGCAGGAACGCCTTCGGCTCGCCGGCGCCCACCCTGGTGCCTGCACCCGCGGCTAGCACGATCGCGACCACCCGTTCATCTCCCACGGCTGAAAGCATGGCAGACGGCGAACAGGAGGCAGTACCGGACGAGCGCGCTACGAGATGATCAGGCTCCGGCGGGCGCGAGGGCGGCGAACACCATGCGACCGGTCGTTGTCTGGATCACGTTCTTCACCGTGACTTCGACCTCGGTGCCGATGTGATCGCCGGCTTGCTCGACGACGACCATCGTCCCGTCCTCGAGATACCCGACCGCCTGCGCGTGCTCCCGCCCCTCTTTCACCAGATGCACCGAGATCTCGTCTCCGGCCGAGTAGGGGAGACGGAACTTCGAGGCCAGGGAGTTGATGTGGGCGACCGGGACCCGGAGCGCCTCGGCGACCTTGGCGAGGTTGTGGTCGACGGTGATCAAGGTGGCGCCGCGTTCTCGAGCCAACCGTACGAGGGCGGCGTCGACGTCCATCACGCCCGCCTCCTCGACCAGGTGGAACTGCACGGTCGGAGATTTCTGGAGCTCGATCAAGATGTCGAGTCCTCGGCGACCACGCGTCCGGCGCTTCGGGTCGGAGGAATCAGAGATCGCCTGAAGCTCCTTCAAGACGCTCTCGTGCAGCAGCACCGTGCCTCTCACGAACCCGGTGGCCACGAGGTCCGCAACGCGGCCGTCGATCAGCGCGCTCGTGTCGATCACGTGGAGGTCACCGGCGACGGCCATCGAGGCGCGGGGCTTCATACCGACCAACCCGAAGAGGTCCTCGTACCTCGCGGACCCCACGCGGAAGCCCAGTGACGACGTCACCATGTAGATGAAAACGATCGACGGCCACCCGGTCTGTGTCGGCGCGAACAGAAGCGGGATCATGAGGAGCGCACCGATCACGAGGCCGATCACGAGGCCGACGACGCCGCCGGCCAACTGGGGAGCCGGTGTGCGCCGAAGCTCTTGCTCCAACCCGCTCACTGCGCGGAGCGTCAACCTGCCGGCGACTCCTCCGATCACGAACCCCATCCCTGCGCCCACTGAGACGAAGAGCAGTACCCGGGCACTGCTGACGCCCGCCTGGAACGCCCCCAGCCGGAAGCCCGCGGTCGCCAGCAGGGCGATGAAGATCAAACGGACGCCTTCGACCAAGCGTCCGCGCAACGGCGTAGTTGCCGACTCGCTGTTCTCGCGCATCCCGTCCTCCGGCCTGCGGCGCGCGCCCGGACGGGTCAGCCCGCAGACCCTTACGGGGATGGCATCGGCGGGAATAGGCGGTCGCCTGAGCGCTTTTCGAGGATCAGGCTTGAGCTGCGAGCTTGACGCCGTGGGCCCCGTCGAGAACGTCGTCGATCATGGTCTCGGCATCGGCTTCGGACTGCGAGGTGGCGTGAGACAGCTCCGAGATGAGGATCTGGCGTGCCTTCTGGATCATGCGTTTCTCCCCAGCGGACAGGCCCTTCTCACGATCGCGGATCGAGAGATTCCTGAGGACTTCAGCCACCTGGTAGGGGTTGCCGGAGTGCAGCTTCTCCATGTTGTTCTTGAAGCGGCGACTCCAGTTGGCGGCCATCGAGGACTCTTCCTCGGTCAGCACTTTCAGAACCTTCTTGACCTCGTTCTTGCTGACAACCGATCGCAATCCCACTTGGTCGGTGGAATCGGTGGGAATCATGAGGGTGAGATCGCCATATGCGACCCGGAGCACGAGGTAGGTTCGCTTCTCGCCGAGGAATTCCTTCTCGCGAAGCTCTTCGATCACTGCAGCTCCATGCTCCGGATGCACAACGGTATCGCCCTTGCGGAACAAAAAGGCCCCCTCGAGATGCGGAAGACGGAGTCGCCCGGCTGACTAGTACAGAGGGTAGCACGCGCCGGCGTCCGACGCAACCCAAAACCGCAGGTCAGAAGGCTATTCTGCTACCTTCAGGGGCCCCGACGGACTAGGCCGAACGTCTGGCGGCATCTCTTTGAGCTGATGGGAGCGCCCATAAAAGGGCATCTCGTACGTGCTGCACCGGAACGATGCGCACGCCATCGCGCCTTCCGTCGGCCTTGGCGGCGAAGATCGTCGTGCAACCGACCGCACGCGCGGCAGCTACCCGCTGTGTCATCGCGGTCGCTGGTCTGACGATGCCGGTCAGTGCAACCTCGCCCACGAAGGCGGCCCCCTCGGGCGGCGGCACACCGGTGGCCGCGCTGGCGAGCGCAGCCGCGATAGCGAGGTCGCAGGCCGGGTCGTCGATCCGTATGCCTCCGGATGAGGCGCCGAACAGCTCGGCTCGGCCGATCGGCACTTCGGCGGCTCGGTCGAGAACGGCAGCCACCAATTGGAAGCGGCGCAGGTCGATGCCCGTCGCCTGGCGCCGAGCCGGTCCCTCGGTTGCCCCCACCAGGGCCTGAACCTCGACCGCAAGGGCACGGCGACCGGCTTGGGCCAGGGCGGTGGCCGCGCCGGCGGTACGCTCACCCGAGATCAGGATGCTCGTTGGGTCGATCTCGTGGAGCCCCTCGCCGTTCATCTCGAACCACGCGGACTCCCCCTCCGCACCGAAGCGATTCTTCCCTCCGGTCAGCACCCGCAGGCCGGAACGGAGGTCCCCTTCGAACGCCAGGACGACGTCGACGGCATGCTCCAGGGCGCGAGGCCCGGCGAGATCGCCGTCTTTCGTGACGTGTCCCGTCATCACGACCGCGATGCCCTCGGCTTTCGCGAGCCCCACGAGGGCATCTGTGCAGGTCCTGACCTGGGATACGCCTCCGGGCATCTGGGTGCCCGAGGTGTCCCGGAGCGCATGGATGGAGTCCACCGCCATCAGGAAAGGGGTCCCAGCGCGAGCCGTGGCCAATACCTGATCGAGTTCCCGCCCCGCGGCGAACGTCACGCTGTCTGCGGCGAGCCCGATGCGGCGGGCTCGCGCAGCGACCTGTGCGTGCGATTCCTCTCCCGACACGAGGAGACACGGGAGCCCGGCCGCCGACAGTCGAGCCAGCAGGTGCAGCAGCAGCGTCGACTTGCCGATGCCCGGAGCCCCCGCCAACAGGGTCACCGAGGAGGGAACGAGTCCCCCGCCGAGAACGCGGTCCAGCCCCGCCGACCCCGTCGGGACTCGGCGCTCCGCCTGGACCTCCGCCCCCAACAAGGGGACGCCGGGTCTGCCGACGACCACCCCTGCCGGAGTGGCTGCGACGCCCGAGAGCTGCTGGATCGTCCCCCAGCCTCCACAGGCGGGGCAGCGTCCCGCCCACTGGGAACTCCGCTGCCCGCAGGTCTCGCACTCGAAGACGATCCTCCCCTTCACCATCGCCGGGAGACTACGCGGGGCCTCTGACATCTTCCGAGCCGCGGTGCGTTCGGGTCCCCTGAGATCCCCGGTGTCAGACGTCCCCGATACGGTCTGATCTCCTCCTCGCCGGGCTAGGCCGAACGGCGGAAACCGGCCGATCGACGGGAATCGTCCGCCGCGGGGCTTCGTTCTGGGGGACCGCTGCCGATACCTAGCCAGGATCAAGGAGGTGGGTCATGCGGGTCATGAGGGTGACGAGCGATGAGATCTTCCGGGCGACTGAGCTCAGAACCAATACCGACTCGCGTGAGGACGTGTTCTCCGACCTCGATGACGCGGCGCCCGAGTTCCCGCTCGTGATGGTGACCTGGCACGATGCGTGGTTCGACTTCGATCAGACCGACCCCGACGACTGTCGTCCCGACTACCTGGTGCGCACGGTTGGGTTCCTGCTGAACGACGGTCCCAAGTTCATATCGATCGCCCAAGAGCTGCTGCCCGACGGTGACGGATTCCGCGCAGTGACCCACATCCCGGTGCCGATCATCGACAGCGTGACGCCACTCGAAGACGGACGGCGAACGCAGAGAAGTTGAACGACCGATTACTCGGGTGAGCCGGCGAGCTCGACAGGCGGAACGTCGGGCGGGACCACGGTGTCGTGATCGAACACGATCTCGCCGTCACGGACATCGACGAGGATCGTCTCGCCCGCCCGGAACTCCTTCCACAGCAGCTTCTCGGACAGCGGGTCTTCGACGAGTCGCTGGATGGTCCTGCGGAGCGGCCGCGCCCCGAGCGAGATGTCATATCCCTCCTTGGCCAGAAGGGTCTTCGCCTCTTCGCTGAGCTCGATGTCGACGTCCTTAGCCTTCAGCTGTTCGACGACGCGTCGCATCATCAGGTCCACGATGTTCTTCACATCGTCTTGCGAGAGCGAGCGGAAGACGATGACCTCGTCGATGCGATTGAGGAACTCGGGACGGAAACTCTTCTTGAGCTCCTCGGTCACCCGGTCCCGCATCTTCTCGTACGTCACCTCGTCGTTGCCGGTGGTTGCGAACCCGACCCCGGGCCCCTTCTGGATGTCACGGGTGCCGAGGTTCGAGGTCATGATGATGATGGTGTTCTTGAAGTCCACCTTGTGGCCCTGCGAGTCGGTCAGGTGGCCGTCTTCGAGGATCTGGAGCAGGGCGTTGAACACGTCGGGGTGAGCCTTCTCGATCTCGTCGAAGAGCACCACGCTGAACGGCTTGCGGCGCACGGCCTCTGTGAGTTGCCCGCCCTCTTCGTACCCGACGTAGCCGGGCGGTGACCCGATCAGCCGGGACACGGTGTGCTTCTCCATGTACTCCGACATGTCGAGCTGGATGAGCGAGTCTTCGTCGCCGAACAGGAACTCTGCCAGCGCCTTCGACAGCTCGGTCTTCCCGACACCCGAGGGCCCGAGGAAGATGAACGAACCGCCGGGGCGGCGCGGGTCCTTCAGGCCCGAGCGCGTGCGGCGCATCGCGCGCGAGACCGCTGAGATCGCTTCGTTCTGCGTGACGATGCGCTTGTGGAGCTCGTCCTCCATGCGGAGCAGCTTCTCGGTCTCCTCTTCGGTGAGCTTGAAGACCGGGATACCCGTCCAGTTCGACAGGACCTCCGCGATCTCCTCCTCATCGACCTCACTCAGGATGTCCATCTCGCCCGAGCGCCACGCTTGCTCGCGCCGTGCGCGCTCCTCCTGCAGCTGGCGCTCCTCATCTCGAAGAGCGGCCGCTCGCTCGAAGTCCTGGCCGTCGATCGCCGACTCCTTGCGCAGGCGAACCTCCGCGATCCTCTCGTCGACCTCACGCACGTCTGGCGGTGCGGTCATGCGCCGGATGCGCATGCGCGACCCGGCCTCGTCGATGAGGTCGATGGCTTTGTCCGGCAGGAACCGGTCGCTGATGTAGCGGTCAGCGAGGTTGGCGGCCGCCACCAGTGCGTCGTCGGTGAAGTTCACGCGGTGGTGGGCTTCGTAGCGATCACGCAGGCCTTTCAGGATCTCGATCGTGTGCGCGACCGTGGGCTCGTCGACGACGATCGGCTGGAAACGTCGTTCGAGCGCTGCATCCTTCTCGAGGTGCTTGCGGTACTCGTCGCGGGTGGTGGCTCCGATGGTCTGCAGCTCTCCCCGGGCGAGCATCGGCTTGAGGATGGAAGCGGCGTCGATCGCGCCCTCGGCGGCACCTGCGCCGACGAGGGTGTGCAGCTCGTCGATGAACAGCACGATGTCGCCGCGTGTCTTGATCTCTTTCAGGACCTTCTTGAGACGCTCCTCGAAATCGCCCCGATACCGTGAGCCGGCGACCAGCGCGCCAAGGTCGAGCGTGTAGATCTGCTTGCCCTTCAACGTCTCTGGGACTTCGCCCTTCACGATCGCCTGCGACAGGCCCTCGACGACTGCCGTCTTGCCGACGCCCGGCTCGCCGATGAGCACCGGGTTGTTCTTCGTGCGGCGCGACAGCACCTGCATGACCCGCTCGATCTCTTTCTCGCGGCCGATCACAGGGTCGAGCTTGTTCTCCCGAGCCAGCTGCGTGAGGTTCCGCCCGAACTGGTCCAGGACCATCGACCCCTGCTGACCAGGCTCACCGGAGCCTCCCGGCGTCTGCTCACCCTTGCCGCCTGTGTAGCCCGACAGCAGCTGGATCACGGTCTGGCGGACGCGATTGAGGTCGGCGCCGAGCTTCTGCAGCACCTGGGCGGCGACACCTTCACCCTCGCGGATCAGCCCGAGCAGGATGTGTTCGGTTCCGATGTAGTTATGGCCGAGCTGGAGCGCCTCTCGCAGCGACAGCTCGAGGACCTTCTTGGCACGCGGGGTGAACGGGATATGTCCGGTCGGGGCCGCCTGGCCCTGACCGATAATCTCCTCCACCTGCTGGCGCACCGCTTCGAGCGAGATGTTCAATGACTCGAGGGCTTTGGCCGCCACGCCTTCGCCTTCATGGATCAGGCCAAGGAGGATGTGCTCGGTGCCGATGTAGTTGTGGTTGAGCATCCTCGCTTCTTCTTGCGCGAGAACGACGACCCGTCTGGCTCGGTCCGTGAAGCGTTCGAACATGTCAGCGTCCTCCGGGCAGCGACCCGCATGTCCGCCCTCGAGGATCTTCGGACCACGTCCTACCCTCGAGGTGCCTCGGGCGCTGCCCCCGAGGATCGGTCGCAGCGCCCACTGAACGTGAGTATACCTGCGACCCCTGATAAGCCTTGAACGTCGACATCTGCTCGATGAAACATCCCGATCCGCTGATTCGGTCCACACTCGTTATTCGGACGTTCGGTGCCCGAGGATGAGCCCGTATCCGGCTGAGCCGAATCTCGGCCGTTCGGACTAAGCGAAGTCCCCCGAACGGACGTTGTCCGAACCGCTCGAGGTCGTGAGAATCGACGTGTTCGAGCGACGTCGTGGGAGTGCGTGTTCGCCTCACCGCGATGTTCCCCAACCGCCCGAAGGAGCCGGATGTTGCGAGTGCTGGTCGTCGACGACCACGCGGCCTATCGTCGCGCCCTGACATGGGCATTGCGCTTGGTGAGCGACATCGAGGTCGCGGGCGAGGCAGGAGGCGGTCTGGCCGCCTGCGAGGAAGCCAGCCAGCTCGCGCCCGACGTCGTACTGATGGATCTTTCGATGCCTGATCTTTCCGGCATCGACGCCATGAGGATCATCCACGAGCGCCAGCCCGACCTGCCTGTCGTGATCCTCACGGCACACGCCGACGAAGGCGTCCAGCGTGAATCATTGGCGGCCGGCGCGCGCGGCTTCGTGGCGAAGGGAATGGGGCTGGACGATCTCGTGCTGGTCCTCCACGAGGCCGTCGTCGGAGATACCGGCTAGGGACCGAGCCAGACCCTCCCGCCGGAGCGGGCGCCACGGTCAGGCCTCGGGGCGGAGACTCGGAAACATGATGAGGTCGCGGAGCGACGGGGCGTCCGTCAACAGCATCAACAGGCGGTCGATCCCCAGCCCGAGACCGCCAGCCGGAGGCATCCCGTGCTCGAGGGCCCGGAGGAAATCCTCGTCGAGCGGGTGGGCTTCTTCCCCGAGGGTGTCCTTCATCGCCTGCTGGAGCTCGAACTTCGCCCGCTGTTCGATCGGATCGGTCAGCTCGGAGAAGGCCGTCACCAGCTCGAGCCCCCCGATGACCAGGTCGAAGTGCTCCGTCAGGTCCGGATCGTCGCGGTGTGGACGGGCGAGCGGTGAGACTTCCCGGGGGAAGTCGCACACGAACGTCGGCCGCTCGATCGCGCCCTCGACGAGCTTCTCGAACATCTCCTGAACCACCTTGCCGGGACCCCACGCATCGTCGACGGGGACACCGTGGCGCGAGGCGAGCTCCTTCAGGTCGGTGCGGTCGAGCGTGACCGGCTCACCTGTCACGTCCGACACGGATCCAAGGATGGAGATCCGCTCGAACGGAGGTGTCAGATCGATCTCGCGACCTCGATAGACGATCACCGGTGACTCCGGATCGCGCCCGAGGAGCTCGGCCACCGCACGAGCAGAGGCCAGGACCAGCGACTCCGAGAGCTCCATCATCGTGTGGTAGTCGCCGTAGGCGCGATACGCCTCGAGCATCGTGAACTCCGGGTTGTGGTCGCGATCGATCCCCTCGTTGCGGAAGTTGCGACCGATCTCGTAGACGCGTTCCAAGCCGCCGACCAGCATCCGCTTCAGATAGAGCTCCAGCGAGATCCGAAGCTTCATCGGCAGGTCGAGGGCCTCGTGGTACGTCGTGAACGGCCGGGCATTCGCACCGCCCGCCACCGTCTGAAGCATCGGACCCTCGAACTCGACATATCCCTGTTCGTCGAGCAGGCGTCTGATCGCGCGAAGGACCTCGGCTCGGGCGAAGACGTAGCGTCTCGGCGTTTCGTCCGCGATCAGGTGGAGGTATCGGAGCCGCTGTTGCAGGTCCGGGTCTTTGAGGCCGTGCCATTTCTCGGGCAGCGGTCGGAGTGCCTTGGTGAGCATCGTGAGGGAGTCGACCTTCACGGAGAGCTCACCACGCTTGGCTCGCACCACAAGACCTGCGGCGCCGACGATGTCGCCCAGATCTACGTCATCGAGCATCGGGTAGGCGTCGCGCAGCGTCGCCTCCTCGCACAGGAGTTGGAGGTCTCCCGTCCGATCTCGGATCACGAGGAACGTGAGCTTGCCGTGCCTGCGCGCGAGCACCACGCGGCCCGCGACCGACGCGCGCCTGCTGGATTCCTCGCCGGGCTGAAGGGTTCCGTCGGGGAACTCGGCATGCAGCTCGGCGGCAGACGTATCCACGTCGAAGCCGAGCGCGAACGGTGAGATGCCCGCCCCGCGGAGACGCTCGAGGCTCGCGCGCCGAGCGGCAAGGACCTCGGCCTCGCGTGAGGCGGTCGGTTCGTCATTCATCGGGCGCGACCACGTTCTTGTCGAAGACGAGGCGCAGACCTTCGAGCGTGAGCCACGGCTCGTAGTGATCGATCGTGCGGCAATGCGGCAAGACGATAGGTGCGAGGCCGCCGGTGGCGACGGTGACCGCCGGGCCGACGACGCCTCGGATCCGCTCGACCATGCCGTCGACCTCGGCAGCCGTGCCGAAGATCAGCCCCGACTGCATCGCTTCGACCGTGCTCTTGCCGACGACCGACGGGGGGGTCACCAGCTCGACGCGGGTGAGACGCGCCGTGCGCGAGAACAGGCTCGCGGCACCGGCCTGGATCCCCGGCGCGATCACGCCGCCGAGGAATTCGCCCTTCGACGACACGACGTCGAAATTGGTCGCCGTGCCGAAATCGACGACGATCGCAGGGCCGCCGAATCGCTCGAACGCGGCAAGGGAATTCACGACGCGATCCGCGCCCACCTCACGCGGGTTGTCGGTCAGGATCGGCACCCCGGTCTTGGTCCCGGGACCGACGATCACGGGCGGCATCGGGAGGTACCGATGCGCCATCTCGCGGAGCGCTTGCGTAACGTCGGGCACGACCGACGCAACGATCACTCCCGTGACCTGCGATCCGAACGACAGCTCGCGTTGACGCAGGAAGCCCTCGAACATCAGCGCAAGCTCGTCGGCGGTGCGGTCGGCCCTAGTCGACACCCGCCAGGTGTGTTCTAGCGAAGCGCCGCTGAAGACACCGAGCACGATCTCGGTGTTGCCGACATCAACGGCGAGCAGCACTAGCGTCCCCGATCTCCGTGCGGAAGAACGGTCCATCGTCGCCGACCGCGACCCACGACGACAACCAGGCTCCCGTCACACCGGCTCCGGGAGCAGGACATTGTCGATCAGTCGGACGTCGGCGAAGCGAGCGGCGACGATTCCCCGGCACAGCCTGTCTCGGGGCAAGGACTGGACCGGTTCGAAGGTGGCCTCGTCGACCACGGCGGCATAGTCGAGGGCAGCCAGCGGCGTCGCGCCGATCTCCCGGGCCATGCTCGCGGCGATCACGGCAGCGTCTCGCTCCCCAGAGCGCGCCAGCGACGCTGCTTCGCTGAGACCGAGGAACAGGCATGTCGCCTGCGTTCGCTGGTCGGGGTCCAGGAAGGCGTTCCTGGATGACACCGCAAGACCGTCAGGCTCTCGAACGGTCGGGCAGCGGGTGATTCGGATCGGAAGCGCGAGACCCTCGACCATCCGTTCGATCAAGAAGAGCTGTTGCGCATCCTTCCAGCCGAAGGACGCGGCGCACGGACCGATCACGTCAAAGAGTCTGTGGACGACCTTCAACACACCGGCGAAATGCCCGGGACGCGCGGCGCCCTCGAACATGTCGCCCACAGGTCCGGGATCTGGGGCCGGTAGCTCGACGCCTGGCGGAAACATGTCTTCGACCGAGGGCGCCCACACCGCGTCGACCCCCAGTCGCTCGGTGGCGGTCAGGTCGCGTTCCTCATCGCGTGGATAGCGTTCGAAGTCTTCTCCTTCGCCGAACTGCAGCGGGTTCACGAAGATCGAGACCACGACGAAGCCGGTGTCCTCGCGAGCCCGGCGGATCAACGATGCATGCCCCTCGTGCAGCGCACCCATCGTGGGCACGAAACCGATCTCGTTCCCCGCCGAACGGCGATCGTCGGCCAGCTCGCGCAGACGTGCGACCTCGCGGATCAGCTCCATCGGTCGAGGACCTCGTCGACCGCGATCCGACGTTCGTGGGGAAGACGATCGTCGCGTGCCGCCAGATCCAGAGCCACGCGCGCCATCGCGATGTATGCGGGGATCATCCCCGGCGCCGCCGCGGCCAGAGCGGTCAGGTTCCGTTCGATCGTCGTTGCGTCGCCTCTGACTGCCGGACCCGTGAGCGCCGGCGCAGGTCCGAGCCGCTGGATGTTCTCGAGCGTCGCCCGCTGAAGCGGTCCCATCGCAGCAACCGGGTCGGGCAGACCTGCGGCCTCGAAGAGATCCGCGGCCACGCCTGATGTCGCGACCACGTAGTTGGATGCGAACACGGCCGCGGCGTGATACAGCGGCCGCAGCTCGTCGGCCAAGCGGAACGGCTCGCCGAGCAGGTCGTCGGCCAGGCGCTCGCCGAGGTGATATCCCTCCTCGTCGTCGGCCGTGACGGCGACCGGGCTGCCGGGTATGCGCTCGATCGCACCGGCGACGTCGGGAACCGTCTGCAGCGGATGGACACCGAGCCGCCGGGCGCCGGCGTCCCGCGCGGCGTCGAGAACGTCGAGGCCACTCGCGCCCGACAGATGCATCGCCCACTGTTCCTCATGGAAACCCCCGCCGTTCCTGATCGAGGCCACGACGGTCTCGAGCGCATCGTCGGGAACCCCAACGATCACCAGCTCCGCTGCTCGCGACGCGTCCGTGGCCTCGAGCACCGGCACGCCGGGGAGGTAGGACGCGGCGCGATCACGGGTGGGACCTCGCCCCGCAACCGCCACGATGCGATGTCCGGCACGCTGCAACAGAACGGCCACGCCCGTGCCTATCCGTCCGGCGCCCACGACAGCGACCTTCATGCGCGCGAGTATGCCAACTCAGGCGTGGCGGCTGACCTTGAGCGGCGGCGCGAACGGTCGGGCGCCGGCGGCGGCCTCCGGACCCAGCCGGACGTCAACGAGGCGCTTGCCGTCCGGCGAGCAGACGTCGGGATCGAGCTCCAAGAGCGGGAGGAGGACGAAGGCCCGCCGCGTCATGCGGGGGTGAGGCAGGGTGAGATCCATCTCGTCGACGGTCTCGTGGCCGAAGAGCAGGAGATCGACGTCGACGGTTCGAGGGCCCCAGCGGACGTCCCGAACCCGACCGAGGGCGGCCTCCACCTGGTGACACACGAGCAAGAGATCGCGAGGCGTGAGCGACGTCTCGACCCGGACCACCGCGTTCAGGAAATCGGGTTGCACCGGGCCGCCGACAGGGTCGCTCTCCCACACCCGGGAAGACGAAACGACCTCGATCCCGGGTTCGGCCCCGAGAAGATCGAGGGCGGCCTGGAGCGACGAAAGCCGATCACCCAAGTTGGAACCGAGCCCGATGAACGCGGTTTCCGCCATAGCTACTCGTCGTGTCGTCCGACCGTCACCGCGGCGGCGACGCCGTCGATCTCGAGGCGCCGAGCGGCGTTCGGTTTGTGAACGACAGCCGTGACGCGCGTGATGTGTGGCAGCCCAATGACTTCACGGGCGATCGCGTCGGCCATCGTCTCGATGAGGTCGAACGAACGCTGTTCGATGACCCCACGAACGAGATCGGTGATGCCCCGGTAGTCCGCGGTTGCATCGATCGTGTCCGTCGTCGCCTCGACATCCAGATCGAGGTCGACGACGAGCTCCTGCGGTTCATCTTTCTCGCCCGGTCGCGCACCATGGTGTCCGCTCGCTCGGATCCCGGACAGGAACAGCCGTGCGCTCGTCACGTTGGGGTGCCTTCCGCTCGGTTGGCGTCGTCGGATCTGTCTTCTTTGGCGGGCTCGTCCTCGGGCACGTCGAACCAGTCGTCCTTCTCATACTCCACGAGGTCGAGCCACGGCGGACGGCGCTCGAGCTGGAGCGCCACCACCCCCGACGTGTCGGCATGACCGTGTGGCGCACGCAGGTAGCGCGCACGCAGGTACTCGAAGATCATCGGGCCGAGCGTGTCCGATGCTTCGTCGACGAGGAAGTGCCCGCAACCAGGCAGCAGCCCGAGTGTCGATGATGGGATCGCGTCGTTCAGCCGCTCAGCGACGTCGACGGGCAGGAACGGGTCGTCCTCGCCCCAGAGCATCAGCACCGGTATCTCGAGACGGGCGAGGTCGTCCTCCCGGCCGTTCAGTGAGGCGCTTCCCAGGGAGGCGCTCAGCCTGACGAACGCGGCGGCACCTGCTTCACCCTCGAACGGACGCACGTACTCCGCCACGCGGTCCTCGGACAACCGAGTCCGATGCGGCATCCCCACATCGAACAATCGCCGCACGATCGGATCGGCGTCGGAGACTGCGGACGGGGTCGGTCCGAGCGGGATCTCGCCGAGGAACTCGGCGGACCACGGGTCGAACGAGACACTGTCCACGAGGACCAAGGCCTCGACACAATCCCCGTCGAGGGCAAGAAGTTGTGCGACAGCGCCGCCGACGGAATGGCCGACCACCGCCAGCTTCTCGACCCTGAGCTCAGAGAGCAGCTCCCGCACGTACCCGGCCTGAGCACGAGCGTCGAGAGGGTGAGAGACCGCCTTGTTGGAGTCGCCTGAGCCGATCAGGTCCGGTGCGATCACCCGGAACCTGGACGCGAACAGGGGCAGGAGGTCCCGCCATTCGAACGAGGACAACGGGAACCCGTGGAGCAGGAGCACGGGTGGGGCGTCCCGGGCACCGGCATCGATGAAGGCGACCTCCCCTCCCGACGTTCGTACGCGCAACTTCTCAGCCGCGGAGATCACGCAAGGCCACCACCCCGGACGATCGCATCGACGACACGCACCACCTTCGCCATCTCCTTGACGTCGTGCACACGCAAGATGTCGACCCCTTGGGCCGCGCACCACGCGACTGCCCCAGCCGTTCCCTCGAGCCGATCGGACGGCTCGATCGCACCGGTCAGCTCGCCGATGAAGCGCTTGCGTGAGACGCCCACCAGGACGGGGACGCCGAGCTCGTGGAACGAGCCGATCGCGCGGAGCAGCTCCAGGTTGTGGTCGAGCGTCTTTCCGAACCCGATCCCGGGGTCGACGCAGAGGCGGTCGCGAGGGATCCCGGATGCGACGGCGGCGCCGATCCGCCGCGCGAGGAATCCCCGCACCTCCCCGACCACGTCGTCGTATCGGGGATCGCGCTGCATCGTCTTCGGATCATCGAGCATGTGCATGAGGACGAGACCGGCGCCGGTGTCTCGCACCAGCTCGAGCATCCCCGGAGCTGCCGCCGCGTCGACATCGTTCACGATCGCAGCCCCCGCCGCGATCGCCGCCGCCGCAACCGCCGGTTTCCGCGTGTCGACCGAGATCGGAGCATCGGGCGCCTCAGCGTGCAGGCGCTCGATCACCGGAACGACGCGCGCGAGCTCGTCGGCCTCTGGAACCGGCTCGCTCCCAGGGCGTGTGGACTCGCCGCCGACGTCGATCATGTCGGCCTCATCCGCCAGCAGCTGCAACGCATGCTTCACGGCGTCGTCGGTCTCCGCGAATGCACCACCATCGCTGAACGAGTCGGGCGTCACGTTCACGATCCCCATCAGCAACGCGCGCCGCCCGAGCTCGAGCGTGTGGTCGCGACACCGCCAGCTGCGAGGGGTCATCGGATCATCGTAGTGGCGCGCACGCCGACCGGTGCGCGACGATCACCGCATCCCGATGTGGCTCATCGCCTCCTGGCGCGTCCGGGCATCGGTGCGGAACAGCCCGCGCACCGCCGACGTCACCGTGACCGCACCAGGCTTCTTGATGCCGCGCATCGTCATGCACAGATGCTCGGCTTCGAGCACCACGAACACGCCGCGCGGCGTGAGCGCGGCATCGAGCGCCTCGGCGATCTCGGTCGTCAACCGCTCTTGGACCTGGGGGCGCTTCGCAAGCAGGTCGACGACACGAGCGATCTTCGACAGCCCCGTGATCTGCTGATCCTTGTTCGGGATATAGGCCACGTGCGCCTTGCCGGTGAAGGGGATCAGGTGGTGTTCACACTCAGAGTACAGCGGGATGTCGCGCACCATGATCATCTCGTCGTGGTCGGCGCCCTCGACGACCGTGACGAGCTGAGCCGCATCCTCATTCACGCCGGCGAAGATCTCCCGGTACATCCGCGCCACCCGCGCCGGAGTCTCCCGCAACCCCCCGCGCTCCGGATCCTCCCCGATCCCTTCCAGGATCAGCCGAACCCCGCGCTCGATCTTGTCCGCGTCAAACTCGCCCATAAGAAGTCAGATGCTACCCGTCGACAGCGTCGCCGCGGACCCGCGCGTTAGCCCAACGTGCCTGGCGTCTGTGTCTCCCGCCCCGGCGAGCGCAGCATCTGCCGGCTCACGGCGAGCGCCTTGCCGCGAACTTCCGGAGCCCTCGGCGCCCTTTTGGGAACGTCGGCGAAGAACGCCGCGACCTCCTCGCGATCGAGGGTCTCCTTCTCGATCAAACGATCGGCCAGCGCGTCCAGCTTCTCGCGACGCTCGGTGAGGATGTCGAGGGCGACGTCGTGCGCTTCGTCGATCAGCTGACGCACCTCGGTATCGATCTCGAGCGCGACGGCGTCGGAGTAGTCAGGCGTGGAACCCCAGTCGCGGCCGAGGAATACCTCTCCCTGCTTCACCCCGAGCGTCCGGGGCCCGATCGCATCGGACATGCCGTACTCGGTGACCATCTGACGCGCAACCTTCGTCGCCCGTTCGATGTCGTTGACCGCTCCGGTCGTGATGTCGCCCGCGATGATCTCCTCGGCGACACGACCGCCCATCAGCATCGCGAGCTCGTCGCGTAGCTGTTCCCTCGTCATCAGGAACTTGTCCTGCTCGGGGAGCGTGAGGGTGTACCCGAGGGCGCGGCCGCGCGGGATCACCGTGATCTTGTGCACCTCGTCGGTGTTCGGCAGGATGTGGGCGACCAGCGCATGGCCTCCCTCGTGGTAGGCGATCAGCCGTCGCTCCTGCTCATCCATCACGCGGGTCTTGCGCTCCGGGCCGGCCATGACGCGATCGACGGCCTCCTCGATCTCCTGCATCTGAATCGCACCTTTGTTGCGACGCGCGGCGAGCAACGCAGCCTCGTTGATGACGTTCGCGAGATCCGCGCCGGTGAACCCCGGTGTGCGTCGCGCGAGCAGATCCAGCTCGACCGTGGAGTCGAAGGGCTTACCTTTCCCGTGAACGCGGAGGATCGCCTTGCGCCCTTCGAGGTCGGGACGATCGAGAACCACCTGCCGGTCGAAGCGCCCCGGTCGCAGCAACGCCGGGTCGAGGATGTCCGGCCGGTTGGTCGCCGCCATCAAGATCACGGTCGTGCGCTGGTCGAACCCGTCCATCTCGACGAGCAATTGATTCAGCGTCTGCTCGCGCTCGTCGTGGCCGCCCCCGAGTCCGGCCCCGCGGTGTCGGCCGACGGCGTCGATCTCATCGATGAACACGATCGCCGGGGCCGAGGCCTTCGCTTGCTCGAAGAGATCGCGCACGCGCGCGGCGCCGACCCCGACGAACATCTCGACGAAGTCCGAGCCGCTGATCGAGAAGAACGGCACGCCTGCCTCGCCCGCGACGGCGCGCGCGAGCAAGGTCTTTCCCGTGCCCGGTGGCCCGAACAGGAGCACGCCGCGTGGGATCTTCGCCCCCATCGCTTGGAACTTCGCCGGGGACTTGAGGTAGTCCTTGATCTCCTCGAGCTCCTCGATCGCCTCATCGACGCCGGCCACGTCGGCGAACGTCGTCTTCGGCATGTCCTTCGAAACGGTCTTGTGGCGGCTCCGCCCGAACTGCATGACCCGTCCGCCGCCACCCTGCGACCGGTTCATGAAATAAAGGAGCGCCCCGAGGATCAGGAGTATCGGGATGACGTAGATCACGGTGCTGAGGAACAACCCGGTGTGCTGGGGGTTCGTCTCGATGGGCACGTTCTGGGCTTGCAGGGCCTTCACCATGTCGCCCTGGGAGTCGACCGGGTACGTGACCTCGTAGGTCCCGCCATCGACGAGGTCGCCCGTGACGATCTGGTCACCCTCTCGGATCCTCGCGTCCTTGATCTTGCCTTCCTGGACGTCAGCGAGGTACTCCGTGTAGTTCATGCTGTTCTCGGCGCCTTTGTGCCCGAACGCCGAGACGGCGACGAGGAACAGGAGCATCGCGAGCATGATCCATACGGTGGGGGTGCGAAGCACCCGCTTCCACTGGGGTTCGGTCGGAACGGCCAGAACGCGCTCCTCGGTGTTGCAGCTCAGAGACGGTGGAGGGCCGCGGCGCGCCTGTCGCACGTCTCAGCCCTCGCCGATGGTAGCACCGAGCTCCGACAAGGGAGATGCACGGCGATGGCTATCTGATGCCGGTATCGACCTCCAGCGTGACCTGCGTGAACGCCCCCGCCGTCACCTGCACCGTCTGTGGGACCGCAGCTGGGGCCGGACCGCTGGTCGCCACGACGATCACTACGTACGTACCGGGAGCGAGCACTAACCGGAAGCGCCCCTGATCGTCGGTGTCCACCTGTGCGGTTGTTCCGTCGACACCCGTCGCCCGCACCGTGCCGGGATAGGGCCGATCCGGGCACGGGGAATCGAGGCGTTCCACAGGGCATTGGGGACCGGCGAGTACGACGCCTTGCACGCCGGAGTCTCCGCCATCGCCCACTCCACCCGTCGCGCAGGCAGCGAGGACGAGAACCAACGCGAGTGCCAGCAGCATGTTCCGCTTCATGTGGCTTCGACGCCTCGGGGTGCGCACGGAGTTCCTCGCTCAGACCTCCGCGTACGCCTCGGGTTTCAGCGTCGCGACGTACGGCAGGTTCCGGTAGCGCTCCGCGAAGTCGAGCCCGTACCCGACCACGAACTCGTTCGGGATGTCGAACCCGACGTAGCGAAGGTCGAGCGGCACCATCTGGATGCCCTCTTTCCGCAGCAGCGCAGCAACTTCGAGCGTAGCGGGCTTGCGCCCGGCGAGGTTCTTCAGCAGGTACTTGAGCGTGAGGCCGGAGTCGACGATGTCTTCGACGAGCAAAACGTCGAGGCCTTCGAGGTCGTGATCGAGATCCTTCAAGATCCGCACGACCCCGGAGGTCTTCGTTGCGGCGCCGTAGGACGAGACCGCCATGAAGTCGAACTCGAGCGGAAGCCGGATGTAGCGCGCGAGATCAGCCATCACGACGAACGCGCCCTTCAACACGCCGATCAGCAGCAGCGAGCGGCCCGCGTAGTCCTCGGTGATGCGCTGGCCGAGCTCGGCGAGTTTGGCTTGGATCTCGTCAGAAGAGATCAGGATCTTCTCGATGTCGGGTTCGTAAGCCTCCACGTAGGCGGCAAGTGTAGGCGTCACATCGCCTCCTGTTCTCCTCGGCGCCTCGGCCGACCCCGCGAAGGGCCGAGAGAAGAGGCCGAAGAAGAGGCCGAAGAAGGGAAGAGCGAAAGGTGAACGGTGACGGCGCTTCGCGTCGCTCTGGCGCGTTCAGGGAGATCGCGGCGGCGGCCGGGCCGACCCGAGGCGAGGTCGAGCACTGCATCGATCGCTTCCTCGGAAGGAAGCGTACCGAGGCGGTAGAGCGCCGTGCGGACGACCCGACTCGCGATCGCACGGGGCAGCGAGGAGAGCGCGGTCGCATCCAGGTCCCATCCTTCCGCTGAGTCCTCGGCCACGTCCTCGAATGACATCGACGCGCGCCGAGAGAGTTCGCGCTCATCCCGGCGTATCAGGTCGGCCGTACGGGCGAGCGTCGCGCTGAGCCGCCGCCCCGTCGCTCGTTCGAGCGCCGGCAGACCCTCGAGCCGGATCGCGTTCCGCAGCAGCCTCTTGTCGTCGTTGGTGGGGTCGCGCCGCGGGCGAAGGCCAAGCGAACGACACGCGGCGGTGACCTCGCTCCGCGTGACATCGAGCAGCGGCTGCACCTCCGGGCCGAGGACGGGCGCGATGCCCCCGAGCGCCTCGAGGCTGCCCCCTCGAACCAACGCGATCAGCAGCGTTTCGGCCTGGTCGTCGAGCGTGTGGCCTTCAGCGATCCGCTCCGCGCCGATCTCGCGAGCAACGTCGCTCCCGGCGAGCATCCGTTGCGTGCGGGCCCACGCCTCGACGGAGGAGCCGCGAGGGGGAGCACCATCGGCCTCGCGGAAATGGAACGGCAGCTCGTATCGCTGAGCCAACCGCTTCACGTATGTCGCATCGCCCCTCGAGCCCTCTCGGAGCCGGTGGTCGAGGTGGAACACCTCGAGCTTCACCCGGAACAGGCGGCGGAGTCGCACGAGCGACTCGAGGAGACAGACGCTGTCGGGGCCGCCGCTCACACAGACCAGAACGACATGGCCGGGCAGGAACATCTCGTGCTCGCGCGCGCTTGCGGTGACCCGCTCCAGCACTCGGGCGAGGGCCGGAGTGCGGCGCACGGCCCTAGCCCACGACTCGCTCGACCCAGCGCTGCGGTGCGTTGATCTCGTCGAGCGACGGCAGCTGCTCCGAGGAGCTCCACACGCGGTTGAACCCGTCCATCCCTGCTCGGTCGATCACCGCCCGCACGAAGAACTCACCGGCGTCGTACTGCTTGATCTTGTGCTCGAAGCCGACCACCTTCTGGAACTTGCGTTCCACGAAGGAGCGATGTCGACGAGCGGCGAGCGCCCGCCGCATCCGGTCGACGTCGGCGACGTGATCGCGCGCGACCTCGTTCATCACGTAGGAGGCGTGTCCTTCGAGCAGCGACATCATCCCCTGCATGCGCAAGAACAACGCGCGTTGCTCGGGATTCAGCAACAGGAAGATGCCGCTCACGCCTCGCATGTTGGCGCCGGAACGAACCTCCTCGGCGGCCCGCTTCAGCTGCTGCATCAGCTCGCCCGAGTCCAGGGAGACGCTGCCGAGGTAGGCATCGACCAGGCTGCCGAGATAAGTCTGGAGCCACGGTGCTTGCCCGAACTGGACGCGGTGCGTGACCTCGTGGATCGCAACCCATAGTCGGAAGTCGCGATTCGGCAAGCCGTACCGCCGCTCGACCTCCGCGACGTTCGGACCCACGAAATAGAGCAGGCCGTCGTCGTCGGGGGGCAGAAACACGTCGTACTGGCCGAGCACCCGTTTGGCCACGTAGCCGAGCAACGCGCCCGCCTGTGCTCCCATCGCCTTGCGCTTGAAGTCCTGGCGATCGGGACGATCGGCGAGCACGCGCGTGGCGAGCGGCTCGATCAGCCGCTGGAGGCCGTTCAGGTTGGCTCGGATCCACTCGCTTCGAGCCATCACCCATGCGCGGGAGCGGAACCCGTGAACCTCCATCCCCGTGTGCGCTTTGATCAGATCCTCGGCGTGGGGAACGAGCTCCGAGAAGTCCTCGCGCATCCTCGCTCGCTCAACCGCGGGAACCTGGATCCCGGGTCCGGCAACCCTCCTGCCGATATGGAGAGCCGTATCCCAATCCGCGAGACGCGCAGCCTGGGATCCCATGGACCAGTCGACGTCGGTGGCGTCCATGCGAGTGCGGGGGACTAGCCCTCGCCCGCTGCTTTCTTGGCGGCGATCATGCCGGCGCGACGCGCCTTTCCCTCGGCGATCCGTCGGTCGGTGCCGGCGTCGAGCAGCTCTTTGAGCGTCCGCTCGAAGACGACTTGGTCCAGCGTCACTTCTGATCGCTCGGCCGCCGCGGCCGGAGTGGCCACAGGAGGGGCGGCCGGGGCCGAAGCGGGAACCGCAGGTGCTGGTGCGGAGGCTGAGCTCGCCGGAGCGGGCACCGCCGGAGCAGCCGGCGCGGCTGCGACCGCCGCTTCAGGGGCAGTGGCCTCAGGTGTCGGCGCGGGCGGCGGAGCCGGTGCCGCGGCACCGGCGGTCGCGGGGATCGGCGGCGGTGCCACGATCACTGGCGCGGCTCTCGAGATATCGACGTTTCGCCGCGGCAGCTCTTGTCCGATCTGGACGCGATCGGCGCGAACGACCCTGAGCTCCTCGTCGCGAGCGAATCGCGGGGCGTAGCGCATATAAAGGAGCACGGTCAGCACGACCATGAGCACCCCGAAGAGGCCGAGGATCGCCGCCAGGCTCGTGTGTATGCCGAAGGGCGTGATCGGTCCCGTACCGGCGTTGTTCTGCACCGGCTTCTGTGAAGCATCGACGGGCGTCTGTGCCACGGCGGCTCCTGCCGTCACGACCAGCAGCACGGCGGATCCGGCGAGCGCGGCGAGGAGGTTCGAGAGGCGCTTCATCGCGGCGGATTCTAGCAACACCCTCCGGTCGAGCGAACGCTCGCTCACCGGAAGACCCGGCGTTTGTCCGCGCGGCGGTCCTTCACGATCTCGCGCACGACGTGGTGTCCGGGAAGGCCCGTGACGCCGCCGCCCGCATGCGTCGCCGACGACGCCTGGTACAGACCACGGATCGGGGTGCGATAGTCCGCGTAGCCAGGCGCCGGGCGCATGTGGAACAGCTGGTTCGTCGAGAGTTCCCCATGGATGTTCCCGCCGATCAGACCCCACTCGTTCTCCATCTGCCAGGGACCGATGACCTGGCGCTCGAGGATCGCGTCCTTGATCCCGGGGATGAAGTCCTCGTGGATGTCGAGCAGGCGATCCGCGTAGGCCTCGAGCTCGTCCTGGTGCTGCTCCGTTGACCACTCGTGCGGCACCCACTGCGTGAACATCGACATCGCGTGCATGCGCGCGGGCGCGAGCGTGGGGTCGTGCACGCTCGGGAAACACGTCTCGCTGAAAGGGGCGGTCGCGGCGCGACCGTCGCGGGCTTCCTCGAATGCTCGCTCGAGGTAGCGGATGTTCGGCGCGATCATGATCGACGAGCCGCGGATCAGCGGATCGTCTCCCGGGTCGTCGCGGAACTCCGGCAGGTGCGACAGGACACAGTTGATCTTCACCGTGCCGCTTCGGGTCTTCCAGTTCTCGATATCGCGGACGAAGTCGTTCGGAAGGTCCGCGCGGTCGAGCTGCCGCAGGAACGTGATCTGCGGATGGCAGGCGCTAATGACGAGCGGGGCGCGGTACTCCTCTCCCCCCTCGATGACGGCGCCGGTGACGCGGCCCTTCGAGGTCGTGATCTTCTCGACGCGCGCGCCCGCCCGGATCGTCGCGCCGAACATCTCGGCGCTTTGTCGGATCGCGCCGCTCACCGCGCCCATGCCGCCCTCTGGGTAGCCCCACGAAGCGACCTGCCCGTCGCCGACGTCGCCCACCGAGTGGTGCATCAGCACGTATGCGGTGCCGGGTTCCTCGGGTCCCGCCCACGTTCCGATGATGCCGTCGGTCGAGAGCAGCGCTTTGACCTCGTCGGACTCGAACCATTCGTCCAACAGGTCGATCGCGCTCATCCTGAATAGCTTCGTGATGTTCGCGACGGTGCGAACGTCGACGTCCCGGTGCCGCTTCAGCAAGAAGCGGATCTGGTCAACGAGGTCGCCCGGCGCCATCGAGCCGAGCTTCGGCGGCGTCTCCATCAGCATCGGCCCGAGCAGGTCCGCGCTCTTCGAGATCCACTCCTGCCACGCGGGATAAGCCTCGGCGTCGCGCTTGGAGAAGGGGGCGAGCCGCTCGCGGAGCCGATCGGGCTCTTCCACCATCCAGATCGCGCCCGAACCCGGCTGCGGCGCGTACGAGTAGCCCATCGGATACACCTTGTAGCCGAACGACTCCAACCGAAGGTCACGGATCAGGGTCGGCGGCATCAAGCTCATCACGTACGACAGCGTGGTGACCTTCACGTCCGGGTGATCCGGGAAGGGACTGCTGGTGTCGGCCGCACCGCCCGTTCGCTCTCTGGCTTCGAGCACGATCACGCGGGCACCGGACTTCGCCAGATAGGCGGCAGCAACGAGACCGTTGTGCCCACCACCGACGACGATCGCGTCGTATCCGTTCGATGCCATCGCGGGGCGACCCTACCGCGGGCGGTGTTCGTGAGTCGAACGTGAGCGGAGAGCCGGAGAAGGGATTCGAACCCTTGACCTACCACTTACGAGGCGGTTGCTCTGCCAGGCTGAGCTACTCCGGCGCGATAGGCAGGAGCGCTGCCGAGATCATCGTGCGCGCCTGCCGGGAGGCTCGAGTCTAGCGACCATAGGTGAGCACTGCCGCCATCCAGCAGTAGGAATATGGTTCGAGAAAGACCGCAGAGGAGCGAGCCATGAAGATCCTCGTCGGGACCGAAGATGGGCTCCACGAGTTCGACGCCGCCGGGATCCGCGGAGCGGTGCACCATCCTGGCCGGGCCGTTACCGCTCTCGGTGCCGAGTATCCGCACGCCTGGGCGATCCTCGATCGATCCGAGGTGGTGCGAACCGACGGGTCGGGCGGCTGGCTCGAACGCGGCGAGCTCCACGACGAGCGCGCGAACTGCATCGCGGACACGCGCGCGGGATATCTGGTTGGCACGTCAGATGCCGGCCTCTTCCGCGTCACAGAAACCGGCCTCGAAGCAGTTCCTTCGTTCGACGACGTCAAGGGGCGGGCCGATTGGTACACACCCTGGGGCGGTCCGCCGGATTCGCGTTCGATCTCCGAGGACGGCGAGACCGTCTACGTGAACGTCCACGTCGGCGGGATCGTGCGGACGAACGACGAGGGAACCACCTGGGAACCCACCATCGATATCGACGCGGACGCCCACCGCGTGTGGGCGGGTGAGCGCGCCGTCTTCGCGGCGACCGGCCGTGGTCTCGCGCTCAGCCGGGACCGCGGCGATTCGTGGGAGTACAGAACCGACGGCTTGGAGGCGGCGTACTGCCGCGGGGTCGCCCTCTGCGGCGACGGACAGACCGTGCTGGTGACGGCATCACTGGGACCCGGCGGGGGTCGGAGCGCGATCTACCGGGGAGCACAGGATGGCGGAGGCCTCGAGCGGTGCCGCGCGGGACTCCCGGCATGGTTCGACGACAACATCGACAGCTCGAGCCTGGACGCGCTGCCCCACGGTGCCGCCGCCGCCTTCGGCACGTCCGACGGGCGTGTCTTCGCATCGCAGGATGAGGGGAAGACCTGGGCGGGAGTCGTTTCGGGCCTCCCCAAGATCCACTGCGTACTGCTCATGGAGTAGCACGCGCCGCGTGCCGGCACGACCTGCATTCCACGAGGCACCCACCTTTCACGCATCCCTCCGAACGTGCATGATGGCGTGCCATGGCGAAGATGATCGACCCCGTCGTGGCCGGCCCGATCCGACGCGTGATGGTCGGAACCGACCGGTCCGAGACCGCCGCACGCGCCGTGTCGTGGGCGGCGACCTTCGCGGAGGCGTTCGGCGCCGAGCTCCACGTCGTTCAGGTCGTGATCCCCGAGAATCCCGGGGGCACCGAGCACGGAGCCGCAGAGGGAACGCGCGCGGCCGCCGCGGCCGACGATCTCCAGAAGTACGCGAACCAGATCGCCGGTGAGCGTGGCCGCGCACACGTCGTGATCCACGACGACCCGGCCATGGCGATCGTCCACGCATCCGAGGAGGCGGAGATCGACGTTCTCGTGGTCGGCAACGCGGGGATGGCGGGGCGAAAGGAGTTCCTGCTCGGCAACGTGCCGAACCGCATCAGCCACAACGCGCGATGCACGGTCATCATCGTGAACACGCTCGGGGAGGCGGCGTCGAACGGCAAGGTCGTGCCGATGCCCCGTCGCCCGACGGTGATCCGCGGCACCGAACCCGACCACGACTCCGAGCCGCACCTCATCTCTCGCGGTTCACATATCGTCGCCGTCTTCGCCAAGCACGGGCTCCGACAGCTCTTCGGCCGCCCCGACGAGGACGGGGTCGTCGGACGCCGGCAGCAGGCTCGCCGACTGCGCTCGGCCCTCGAGGACCTCGGCCCCACGTTCGCGAAGATCGGCCAGATCCTGTCGACGCGCCCGGACCTGCTCCCACCCGAGTTCATCGAAGAGCTCGCCACGCTGCAGGACCACGTGCCGCCGCTGTCCGAGGAACACGTCGTCCAAGTGATGGAGCAAGAACTCGGTGTGCCGTGGGAGGACGTCTTCGAACACATCGAACCGGGCCCGCTCGCCGCCGGGACGATCGCCCAGGTCCATCGCGCGTTGCTCGCCGACGGTGCGCGAGTGGTCGTGAAGGTGCAGCGCCCCGACGCCAGGGAGCTGATCGAGCAGGACCTCGCGCTCTTGCAGGTCTTCGCGGAGAAGGTGAGTGACCGCCCCGGCCTGAAGCAGGTCATCGACATGGAGGCGGTATTCGAACACCTGTCTGCCTCCCTGCATCGCGAGCTCGACTTCCGACAGGAGGGGCGCAACATCGACCGGATGCGAGACGTCATCGCTCCGTTCTCGCGCCTGGCCGTGCCCGATGTCTTCCACGACATCTCGACGTCGCGGTTGCTCGTGATGGAAGACGTGCAGGGTGGCCCGATCTCCGAAGCGCCGATCGGGACAGCGCGCACCGAGGCGGCACGCCAGCTGCTCGAGTCCTTCTACAAGCAGATCATGGTGGACGGCTTCTTCCACGCAGATCCACACCCCGGGAACCTGATGTGGCAGCCGAGCACCGGCAAACTCTTCTTCCTCGACCTCGGGATGGCGGGCGACGTCGGCCCCGAGATGCGGGAGTCGATGATGCTCCTGCTCATGGCGTTCTGGCAGCAGGACGTCGGGTTCCTGACGGACGTGACGCTGATGCTCGCCGGGGCGATCGACCGGAGCGACCTGGACATCGATGGGTTCGCCGGGGAGATCGGCGAGCTGATGGCGAAGTACCGAACCGCGTCGCTCGCGGACATCCAGTTGGGTCCCGTCCTGCAAGAGATGACCGAAGTTTCGCTTCGCTACGGAGTGCCGCTTCCTGCATCGCTGACCCTGACCGGCAAAGCGCTCGCGCAGATGCAGCTGGCGGCGGCGCTCCTTGACCCCGAGCTCGACCCCTTCGACGTGGCCGGAAAGTTCCTGATGCGGACCCTCTTGCGTGGGATGGGCACAAAGGTCGATCCGAAGACCCTCTTCTACCAAACGCAGAAGTTGAAGGTCCGGGCGATGCGCGTGATCGAGGCCGTCGAGCGGCTGATCGGCGCGCGTCCCGGGCAGAAGCTCGAGGTGAACTTCCGCGCGGCGACGCTGGAGACCACGATCCGGCGAGCGGGACGCCGCTTGGCGCTCGGCCTGACCGCTGGGGCGGCGATCCTCGCCAGTTCGATCGCCTATCTGTCGAACCGCGTTCCGGGATGGCTGCCGATCTCGTTCGGCGTGCTCGGCGTGGTGCTGACCGTCGGACTCTTGTACGACCTCATCCGAAAGCGGGACTGACCCCGCTCAGCGCTCGGGAAGGTCGACCTTCCCGCCCGTAGCTTTGATCGTCGTCGGCTCGTCCCTGATGTGAGTCTTGCCTTCCTTCTTCACCGATCGCATGATGAGCTTCTCCAGGATGAACGCGATCACCCACATAACGGCACCCATCAGCCTTCGTTCGACCCTGCGCAGAAACGTCTTCGGTCGAGGTGAGGAGGAGGCGGTCATGTCTTCGCGCCCTCGCTGCGGGCTCGAACCTCCGCGAGCGCGATGAACACCACTCCCCACGCGATAGCGAGCACGCCCCACATCGTGCCCTCTCCCCCGGGATAGGGGACGTCGCTACCCGGATAGGTCGCGAACACGACCGATGAAAGGCCGTACACCGCCGATCCGACGCCGGTGAGCCACGCGACCGTCCGCCACCCATCTGTGCGGGTCGAAGCAAGGATGCCCAGCAACAGAACGCCGAGCGCCATGATCGCCATCCCGGTCCAATGATGCATCTCGACGTGAGGGTCGGTCGGTGCGCCGGTCCGCTGTAGGCGTGCCATCGTGATCGCGAAGGCCACCCAGAACGACGCGCTCACGAGCGTGGCGACGAATAACTCCGGCGCGATCCCTTTGCCGGGCTCGGCGTACCGGTGCCAGCCTCGCGAGATCGCGAGCAACACCACCACGGGCACGGCCAGGAAGACGACGAAGACCAGGAACGTCCAGTCTTGCGCGATGACGCTCCCGATCACCGTCGCAACGGCGGCTGCGAAGAGCATCTGCAACAGGGCGACGGCGTCGCGGCGCCACGCGAGGATCACCAGCGGGATCGCCACGAAGATCCCCATCCCAACGCCGGACGATCCGATGTCGTGGACCCGGTGGATCTGGTCCTTGCCACTGGCGAACCATCCACCGACGAGCCCGATCCATCCGAATAGCGCGAGACCGAAGATCAGTCCGAACACGACCGCGAGCGCGCTGAACCATGTGAGGCGCGACTTCGGCAGTGGCGGTGCCTGACCCGTCGTTTCCATCCTTTCCCCTTTCACGCGGAGGAACTCAGGACGACCCGGTAGACCTCGACCGGTTCTTCTCTTCCCTTGACGAGCCGTGGACCCATCGATTCGCACGGGATCTGGGGAGCCGCCGCCATAGTGGATCCTGACGCCACGATCTCGCCGCCATCTGCCTCGGATTGCAATCGTTGCGCGATGTTCACCGCGTCGCCGATCACGGTGTACTCGAGGCGGCCTCCACCGCCGATCGCGCCGGCGATGACCGTTCCCGTATTGAGTCCGATGCCTACGTGCAACCCATCGACTGCGTTCGATCCCCAGCCCTGGGAGTTCAGCTCGGCCTGCCGCTCCTGCATCTCGATCGCACATCGGAGCGCTCGCTCGGCGTGGTCGACGAGCGGATCGGGGGCACCGAAGATCGCCATCACCGCGTCCCCTTGGAACTTGTCGATCGTTCCACCGTGGGCGGCGATGACCTCTGCCATCGCGCCGAGGTGCCTACCGACGACGTCGGCGATCTCGCGCGCCGACAACCGCTCGGCGATGGTGGAGAAGCCTCGGATGTCGCTGAAGAGCACGGTGACCTCGAGCTCTTGCGACATCGTGGCGCCGTCTGCTCCGGCTTCGAGCCGGTCGGCGACCTGCTGCGGCACGAACGATCGGAGCGAGCTGACCGACGTCTCCTTCGACACGACCGCCGCGTGCAACCGCTTCATGCCGTCGACGGCAGCTGCACTCCCTGACCCGGCTTGGGAGGCCATGCGCTGGAACAGCTCGGTAACGCGGCGGTCGACGTCTTCCTGCGTGGTGTTGAGAGCGGCGGCCATCTGCTCGTAGCCGAGGCCGCGGCTCATCATGTCGAGAACGGCCCGATCCTGATCATCGGCATCGCGGCGACCCGAGAGCCGCTCGGCGATCAAGGGGTCGACGACGCTGCCGCCGGCATGGACCTCACGGATCGCGCGAACGAGCTCGTCGCCCTGTGCGATCCGATCCTTCAACAGGTAGGCAAGGCCTCGGTGTCCACCACCGAGCAGCGCCAGCGCGTACGCCTCGTCGTCGTGAGCGCTCAAGACGACGACTCCCGTATCGGGATGCGTCGAGCGGATCTCGTGCGCGCAGTCGATCCCCTCGAGCTGGAAGGACGGGGGCATCTTGATGTCGGTGACCACGACGTCGGGATCATGTTCGGCGGCGGTCGCGAGCAGAGACGGTGCATCCGCCGCCACGCCGACCACGTCGATGTCGTCATAGGAGTTGAGCAACGCACGCACGCCCTCGCGTACGAGCACGTTGTCCTCGCCCAGGACGACCCTGATGCTCATGCTGCGATCCGCCTTCCGGGCCCGTGTACCATCCGCCCATGATCCGAGTGGTGTTCGCGGAGGATAACTACCTCGTGCGCGAGGGAACAGCAGCGCTGCTCGCCACGTGCGACGAGATCGACCTCGTCGCTATGGTCGCCGACCGCGACGAGTTGCTCAAGGCCGTCGACGAATACTCGCCGGACGCCGTGCTCACCGACATCCGGATGCCTCCGACCGGGACGAACGAGGGCATCGAGGCTGCCAAACAGATCCGCGCCGAGCACCCCGACATCGGTGTCGTCGTCCTCAGCCAGTTCGCTGAGGAGGCCTACGCCTACGACCTGTTGAAGGACGGCGCCGCCGGGCTCGGCTACCTGTTGAAGGAACGCGTCGCCGACATCGACGAGCTGATCCGCGCCCTGGCGGAAGTATCCCGCGGCGGCAGCGTGCTGGACCCGAAGGTCGTCGAGGCTCTGGTTTCGGCGAAGGAGCGGATGGGCCACTCCCCGCTCGGCACATTGACCGACCGAGAGCGCGAGGTGCTCTCCCACATGGCACAGGGGGAGAACAACGCGGCGATCGCGAAGTCGCTCTTCCTCACCGAACGAGCCGTCGAGAAGCACATCAATTCCTTGTTCCACAAGCTCGCGCTGACCGAGGAGCACGACGTGCATCGCCGTGTGATGGCGGTGCTCGCCTTCTTGCGCGAGACCGACCGGGTCTGAGAGCAACCCGGTCGGTCGGACGAGAACCAACGCCGTCACTGCGCCTTCCTCGTATCGACGATGTAAACGCTGCACGGGGAATGCCTGAGCACGATGTTCGGAACGCTGTCTCGAACGCGCCACTTGGAGCCATGCGTCCCCCGGTTCCCAACCACGATCGTGTCGACGCGCTCTTCGGCCGCGACCTCGCAGATGCGCTCGGCCGGGTCACCGGATTCAACGCGCGTGCGCGTGGTCACTCCGGGGAACCGCTCGGTGACCTTCGCGAGATAACCATTGGGATCGGGCGCCTTGTCCGGGTCAACGACCGATCGCAGATCCTCGTTCGGCCTCACGAAGAGCACCAGCAGCTCGGCACCGCTATCGCGCGCGAGCCGAGCCGCGCCCTGGACCGCCAGATCCGCCGCCGCCGATGTGTCCGTTCCCACCAAGATCGTCGTCATCTCGCGCCTCCTTCTTCTTGTATCTGGATCGTAGGGCGTGAGGTGCGCTCGTTCGACCCAGCCGCCACCACAGATACCTGGGGGATACCACTACGACCGACACGGGTGGCTCCTCGCGCAGATCGTGCGGGTGGCCCTCCTTCCAGCCGGGGGCTCACAGGCTCAGAATCGTTCCTATGAGTGAACGGACAACCAGCGCCACACCGAACCGGAGGCGATCCGTGCGTGCCTCGTGGATCGTCTGGGGCTTCGCGATCGCGCTCCTCGTGGCGACGTTGACGCTGTCGGTCCTCAACCGAACGTTCCAGAAGGACCCCCTCAACTTCTTCTCCGTCGGAGTGCTGGCCGCCTACGCGACGATCGGCGCGATCCTCGCCTCGAAGCTGCCTCGGAACCCGATCGGATGGTTGTTCCTTGCGGTCGGCGCGTCCGTGCTGCTCGGCGGCTTCGGCTCCGACTACGCCACGTACGCCCTGCAGACCTCCCCCGGTTCCCTCCCGTTCGGGACCGCGGCCGCGTGGCTCAATACCTGGTCGTTCATGGGCGTGTCGGCGATCCCGTTGTTGTTCTTGGTCTTCCCCACGGGGCGGGTCCCGAGCCGGGGATGGCGCTGGGCTCCCCCGACGCTGCTCGCACTCATGACTCTTCTCGTCCTGTGCACGATGTTCCGGCCGGGGATCATGGACGTCTCAGACTCCTTGGCGCCCCGCAACCCCTTCGGCATCCAGCCTCTGGGCGGGTTGATCACGGCGATCGTCTGGGTCGCGGGCATCGGTCTGGCCGTCATGACGGTCCTGTCGGTCGTCGCGCTCGCGCAACGGTTCCGACGGTCGACCGGTGAGGAACGCCAGCAGCTCCGCTGGCTGGCTTACGTCGCGACCGTCGGTGCGGTGATGCTGGCATCGGCCCTGTTGACCGGCATCGGGCTCCACCGGGGGGAGAGCAGACCGATCAACGATCTGTCGTTCCTCTTCTTCTTCTTGACCCTCGGCCTCGGGGTCCCCATCGCGACGCTCGTGGCGCTGCTGAAGTACCGACTATTCGACCTGGACATCGTCGTGCGCAAGACCGTGGTGTTCACGGTCGTCGCGGTGTTCATCACGGCGCTGTATCTGGTCGGTCTCGCGGTCGCGACGTTCACGAGGCTGGGCGCGATCGGTGGCGTGATCGTGTTCGTCGTGACGTTCGACCTAGTGCGGCGCAGGGCGCGAGGACTCGCGAACCGTCTCGTGTACGGGAAGCGCGCGACGCCGTTCGAGGTCCTGTCGGAGTTCTCCGAGAACCTCGGCGGGACCTACTCCATCGACGACGTGCTGCCGCGCTTGACGCAGCTCCTGGGCGCCGGCACGGGCGCGACGGAGGTGCGCGTGTGGCTTCGCCGTGACGACGTGCTCGCGCAGGTGGCCGCGTGGCCGACGGACGCGCCAGTGGAAGAGGAACGGCGGATCTCCGAGAACAGCGACGTGCTTCCGGACTTCGGCGGAGGAGCGGTCGCCTATCCGGTCACCCATCAAGGGGAGCTGCTCGGAGCGATCACCCTGCGGATGGCGGCCAAGGATCCGATGGATGCCTCGAAAGAACGCTTGGTGAACGGGGCCGCGTCTCAGGCCGGTCTCGCCCTGCGCAACGTTCGGCTCGTGGATGATCTCCGCGTCTCGCGACGCCGGATCGTCGCCGCGCAGGACGAACGCGCGAAGCGCCTGGAGCGCAACATCCACGACGGGGCGCAGCAGCAGCTCGTGGCGCTCGCGGTCAAGCTCCGCCTCGCGAACACGGTCCTCGACCACGACGCGGAGAAGGCGCACGACCTCCTCGATCAGCTTCAGGTCGACGCCACCAGCGCGTTGGAGAACCTCCGAGACCTCGCGCGTGGGATCTATCCGCCCCTGCTCGCCGACAAGGGGCTTCGTGAGGCGCTCGTCGCGCAAGCGCGCAAGTCGTCGGTCCCGGTGTCGGTCAACGCCGACGAGATCGGGCGATTCACGGCCGAGATCGAAGCCGCCGTCTACTTCTCTTGTCTTGAAGCGCTGACCAACGTCGCGAAGTACGCCCAGGCATCCAACGTCACCGTGCAGCTCTCCGATGGGCAGGGCCAGCTGCGCTTCGAGATCAGCGATGACGGCGTGGGGTTCGACACGGCGATCGTCGCCCCCGGAACTGGTCTCCACGGCGTAGCGGACCGGCTGGCCGCGCTCGGCGGAACGGTCGCCGTGCGATCGACGCCGGGCGCTGGAACGACCGTGAGCGGGTCGCTTCCCGTGATCGAGGATCGTTCATGAGCTTGACCTCTCGCCGGAAGTTGGTGATCCGCTCCTTCCTCATCACCGGGGTGATCTGGGTGCTGCTCCAGTTCCCGCTCAGCCTGATCTCCCACGTGCTCGGTCACTCGGGCGGGGACTACTACCCGCTACTGATGCTCGTGCTCGCGACGCTGGGGTACGTGCTCTTGGGCGCGACGATCATCGACCGCCAGCCGGAGAACCGGATCGGCTGGCTCTTCGTCGCGCTCGGGATCGTCCTCGCCCTTTGGTCGAACTCACAGGCCTACGCCGTGTACACGCTGACGGTCCACAAAGGGGCACTGCCGTTCGGGGTCTTCGTGGGCTGGGTGGAGCACTGGTCCCTCGCGGCGAGCCTGGTGTTATTCATCCCGATCTTCTTGCTCTTCCCCGACGGCCGACTCCCCTCGCGGCGATGGCGGCCGGTGATGTGGGTGTGGGCGCTCGGATCGGCGGTCGCGGTGATCGGGTTCGCGCTCGACCAGACCAAGATCGTCATCGGCAACGGCACGTGTGGGGCCGCTCTCGAGACCGGGAACGCGACCGCGTGCATGCGCAACCCGATCCACATCGGAGGCGTGAGCCACCTGATCGCGACCGTCACCGGGTTCGGTGGCCTAGCTACCGGCGCAACGGCGGTCGCAGCCTGCGTCGCCGTCGTGCGACGGTTCCGCCGGGCGCAGGGCGACGAGCGGCAGCAGACGAAGTGGTTGGCCTTCGTCGGTGTGGCTTTCGGCGTGACCTTCGCCCTCAACATGATCTTCCTCGGAAACATCACCGAGGACAGCTCGCTCACGTGGATCGCGAATCTCGGCTTCATAGTCTCAGCGACCCTCCTGCTGCTGGGGCTGCCGGCCGCGTGCGGCGTCGCGATCCTGAAGTATCACCTCTACGACCTCGACATTGTCGTGCGCAAGACCGTGGTGTTCGGCGCGCTCGCGATCTTCATCACCGCCGTGTACATCCTGATCGTCGCCGGCATCGGTGCGATCGTCGGTCACACGAACAACAGCGTGCTGTCATTCGTCGGTGCGGCCGTCGTTGCGGTCGCGTTCCAACCGGCGCGCGAGCGAGCGCGACGCTTCGCCGACCGCGTTGTTTACGGGAGGCGCGCGACGCCCTACGAGGTGCTCTCTGAGTTCTCCGGGAATGTGGGCGAGACCTACGCGACCGATGACGTGTTGCCGCGGATGGCACAGATCCTCGCGACGGGAACCGGCGCAGCGTCGGCGAGGGTGCTCCTTCGCGTCGGCGGTGAGCTCCGCGACGCCGCGTCGTTCGGCGACGACAAGGCGGGCGAGGAGCACGTCGTCCCCGTGACTGACCGAGGCGAGGATCTGGGCGCGCTGGCGGTGACGATGCCAGCATCGGATCCGATGGACGGGACCAAGGAGAAGCTCGTGCGCGACCTCGCCGCGCAGGCTGGCCTCGTGCTTCGCAACGTGAAGCTGATCGAGGAGCTCCGCGCGTCCCGGCAGCGTCTCGTCAAGGCGCAGGACGAGGAACGACGCAAGCTCGAGCGCAACATCCACGACGGCGCCCAGCAGCAACTCGTCGCCCTCGCCGTGAAGCTGCGTCTCGCCGAGAACACGGCGTCGAAAGAGGAGGCCGTCGCGACGAGAGAGCAGCTGGCGACGCTGCAACAGGACGCGAACGACGCGCTCGAGAACCTCCGTGATCTCGCCCGGGGGATCTACCCACCGCTGCTCGCCGATAAGGGCCTCGCAGCAGCTCTCGAGTCGCAGACCCGCCGCTCCCCGTGGCCCGTCACGATCGAGGCCGACGGCGTCGGACGCTTCTCGCCAGACGTCGAAGCCGCGATCTACTTCTGCGCGCTCGAGGCGCTAAACAACGCGGCGAAATACGCCGACGCATCGCGTGCGGAGATCTCGCTTTCCCAACGCGACGGCCTGGTGACGTTCACGGTCGGGGACGATGGGATGGGGTTCGATGCCGGTGCCAAGGCGTACGGCACCGGGATGCAAGGGATGCGGGACCGTCTCGATGCGATCGGTGGGACGCTGGCCGTGAAGAGCGAGCCGGGTCACGGGACCACGGTCACCGGCGCCGTCCCCGTGGGGAGCGCGTGATGGCGATCACCGACAGGTCGGCGAGGCGGTTGGCGTTGGGTGTCGATGCCGTCACGGCGTTCGTCTGGGTCTTCGGGGTCGCGCTACTCGTCACCAACCGAGCGCGTTTCGACGGCAACGCCGCGTTCCTGTTCGGGATGTTCGGCGCTACCGCTCTCGCTTATGCGATCACCGGAACGATGATCATCCGGCGGCAGCCCTCGAACGTCGTCGCCTGGCTCTGCCTGGCGATCGGCCCCCTCATCCTGATGGGATTAACTGGCACGGAGTACGCGGTCCACGCCCGCCTCATCTCCCCGGGGTCGCTCCCAGCTCCGGCATGGATCTTGGCCCTCGCAGAACCGTCGCCGATCCTGGCGATCGCGGCCATGGTGATGATCCTGCATTTCTTCCCCGACGGGCACGCGCTTGGGCGCCGCTGGCTCATCGCCGCTTGGGGAACGGTTGGCGCGGTCGCACTCGGTGCAACCGGCTCGCGACTGACACCCCACGCCATCACCGACGTCTGGTCGGATCGCCTCGAAAAACTGAGGCTCGTTACGAACGACCCGTTCGGCGTTCATGCGCTGAGTGGCGTCGGTCGAACCTTCCAGGCGATCGGCGGTCCGCTGTTCCTCGTCGGGACGATCGTCGCCGTCGCGTCGCTCTTCGTTCGACGACGCCGTGCGGACGCCGACACGCGAGCACAGCTTCGTTGGCTCGCCTACGTCGTCGTCGCGGCGGTCGTATGGATCCTGGTGATGGTCCCGATCATGGCGGCAGTCGGAAGCGACACCGCGGCGGGCGCCGTGTTCTGGATCGTGGTGACGCCGCTCGTCGCACTCGGACCACCGATCGCGATCGGGATCGCGATCCTGCGCTACCGCCTGTGGGACATCGACGTCGTGATCAAGAAGACCCTGATCTTCGCCGTCACCGCTGGAGGTCTCGCGATCGTGTCATTCCTCGTGCTCCTCCTGGTTCCGGTCATGATCGTAGGGACCGGCCTGAGCGGGTGGGAACGCGGACTCTTCATCGTCGGGATAGCCATCGGCACATTGTTCGGTCCGTTGCGCCGGCGGGCTCGCCGACTCGCGGACCGGCTCGTGTACGGACGGCGCGCGACACCGTACGAGGTCTTGACCGAGTTCTCGGGGAGGATCGGCGAGACCTACGTCACCGACGACGTGTTGCCGAGGATGGCGCAGGTGCTTGCCAAGGGAACCGGCGCCACGTCGGCGCGAGTCCTGCTGCGCGTCGGAGGTGAGCTCCGCGAAGTCGCCGCGTTCGGGGATGCGGCGACCGAGGAGCACATCGTTCCCATCGTGCACCAGGGTGAGGAACTCGGAGCGCTCGCCGTCACGATGCCGCCCAACGACCCGATGAACCCGTCCAAAGAGAAGCTCGTCGCCGATCTCGCTGCTCAGGCGGGGTTCGTGCTGAGAAACGTTCGATTGATCGAGGAGCTCCGCGAGTCACGCCGCCGCATCGTGGCCGCGCAAGACGAACGCGCGAAGCAGCTCGAACGCAACATCCACGATGGTGCCCAGCAACAGCTCGTCGCCCTGGCCGTCAAGCTGCGACTGACGAAGGCGCTGGTAGCGAAGGACCCTGCGGCCGCTGAGGCGAGCCTCGACCAGCTGCAAGCCGACACGACGACCACCCTCGAGGACCTGCGCGACTTGGCGCGGGGGATCTATCCGCCGCTGCTCGCCGACAAAGGGCTCGCAAGCGCGTTGCAGGCGCAAGCACGAAAAGCCGTTGTTCCCACCGTGGTGGAGTCAGATGGGATCGGCCGCTATCCGCAACAGACCGAATCCACCGTCTACTTCTGCGTGCTCGAAGCGTTGAATAACATCGCGAAGTACGCGGAAGCCTCGCATGCCACGGTGGATCTCGCGCAAGAAGATGGTCGGCTGGCCTTCACGGTCGTCGACGACGGACTTGGGTTCGATCCGACGTTGACCGGCTACGGCACGGGGATGCAAGGCATGGCGGACCGCCTCGACGCGATCGGCGGAACGCTCGCCGTCGTGAGCGCACCTGGCGAAGGGACCACCGTGAGCGGACAGATCACGCTCGACTCGCATCGAGGTGAGGCCGGATGAGCACAGCTATCAGGGGCCGGGTGGCGTGGGGCGTCGCGCTCGGGTCAACCGCGCTCGCGATCGTATGGAAATCGCTCGAGTTCATCACGCCGGGAACCTCCCACGACGATCCCTCGCTCGGAGTGATCAGCGTCTTGGCCGTCATCTCGTTCGGGGTCGTCGGGGCAACGATCGCGTCCAAAACGGGCAACCCCGTGGGCTGGGCGCTACTTGCCGTGGTCGGCGCGTTCGGGGTCTTCGTGGGTTCCGACGGATACGCCACATACGCCTTCGTGACCCTGAACCATCACCTACCGCTCGACACCTTCGCGGCCTGGATCGGGACCTTGAGCTTCTTCCTTGCGCTTGCCCTCATCGTCTCGATCCCCCTGTTGTACCCGACCGGGACGCCGCGGTGGCGATGGGTGTGGCGCGTCTACCTCATCGCCACGACGGTCTTGATCGCGGGGTTCGCCATCCAGCCGCAGAACCTCTCGCTCTCCGTCGGAGATGGGCCGCCGAACCCATACGCGATCGATGCATGGAAGGGAGTGGTGGGGTCGACTCTGGCGGTGGCCGGGACGGCGATCTTCGTGTGCGGCGTGCTCTCGGTCGTGGCGCTCATCCTCCGGTATCGCGCTTCGCACGGCGATGAGCGCCAACAGATCAGATGGCTCGCGTGGGTCGGTGTGGCGTCGGTCGCACTCCTGTTCGTGAACGCGACGCTATCGGACCGTCTGGGAAACAGCGCCTCGCATCTGGATCGGTTCCTTGGGCACGCCCTTTCCGACATCTGGTTCGCCGTCGTCTTCCTTGGGATCCCGGTCTCCTGTGGGATCGCGATCTTGAAGTACCACCTGTACGACCTCGACGTCGTCATCCGAAAGACCGTGGTGGCAGGCGCGATGGCGCTGTTCATCGCTCTCGTGTACGCCGCGGTCGTCGGAGGGATCGGGGCGTTGGTCGGAAGCTCCGGTAACACGACTCTCTCGTTCGCGGCAGCCGTGGCGCTCGCCCTGCTCTTCCAGCCCGCGCGCGACCGCGCACGGCGGTTCGCCGACCGTGTGGTCTACGGGAAACGCGCGACCCCCTACGAGGTCCTGGCGGAGTTCTCAGGGCATGTCGGTGAGACCTACGCGACCGAGGACGTGCTACCCCGGATGGCCCAGGTTCTCGCGAACGGGACGGGCGCCACCTCAGTCAAGATCTTGCTCCGCGTCGGTACCGAGCTCCGTGAGGCTGCGGTCGTCGGCGACGGCGCTGCGGGAGACGTGCACACGGTTCCTGTGGTCGACCGAGGCGAGGAACTCGGTGGTTGGCCGTCACGATGCCTGCGAACGACCCGATGAACCCGGCGAAGGACAAGCTCGTCCGCGATCTCGCGTTGCAGGCGGGTCTCGTCTTGCGCAACGTTCGGCTGATCGAGGAGCTGCGCGGTTCGCGTCAGCGGCTCGTCGCCGCACAGGACGAAGAGCGCAGGAAGATCGAGCGGAACATCCACGACGGAGTCCAGCAGCAGCTGGTTGCACTCGCGGTGAGGCTCCGCATGACGAAGGCCCTCGTCTCGACGGACCCCACCGCGGCCGAAGGCAGCCTCGACGACCTCCAGGCAGCAACCACCGAGGCGCTCGAGGACCTGCGCGATCTGGCGCGAGGCATCTATCCGCCGCTCCTCGCCGACCAGGGGCTCGCCGCCGCGCTCGAGGCGCAGGCGCGGAAGTCGCCGACACCCGTCTCGATCGACGCCGACGGGATCGGCAGGTTCCCGAAGGATGTCGAGTCCGCCGTGTACTTCTCCGTCCTCGAAGCCCTCAACAACGTCGCGAAATACGCGGGGGCGTCGCGAGCGGTTATCACGCTCGCCCAACACGACGGACGGCTGGAGTTCGGCGTGACCGACGACGGCGCCGGCTTCGACACCCATGCAACGGGCTACGGGACCGGTCTTCAGGGGATCGCGGACCGGCTCGACGCGATCGGAGGCCGGCTCGAGGTCGTGTCCTCCCGTGGCGCCGGCACCACGATCAGAGGAAGCGTGCCTGTCTCGGCCGACAACGGCGGCTGATCCCCGCCCCGCCTTCCGATCAGCGGTCCGAGGGGGCGGCGGCCGCCCAGGCCTCCTCGAGACGGTCGGGACCGAACACAGCTTTTGGGATGTATGCGGCGGCGCCGCACTCGGCGGCGCGAGGGGCATATTCCTCTTCCTCGTACGTCGAGAGCAGAAGGACGACGACGCTGCCCGCGCCCTCCGCCAGGATCTGTCGCGTCGCATCGAGGCCGTTGATGCCGGGCAGGTTGACGTCCATCAAGACCAGGTCGGGCCGCAGGTCGGCTGCCATCGTGACGGAGTCCTCGCCGGTCTCGGCTTCGCCGGCAACCTCGAACCCGTCGGTGGCATCGACGACCATGCGCGCAGCCATGCGGAAGGGCTCTTGGTCATCGACGATCAATACTCGAACGGTCATGTCACAGGTCTCCACGAACAGCGTCCCAGCCCGATGGCGCTTCCGCCAGTGATGCTGCCACCACTCTTTTCGGTGCCCCCGGGCTGAGCGGCTAGGCGGCGACCTCGGCCAAGCGCAAGAAGGCTCGTTCGAGAACGAGTCGCGTGTTGAGGTTCAGATCTTCTGCGAGCTCCGCCCGCGCCTCTTCGATGCCGGCCATGCCTCGCGCGGCCCGAAGCACCGTGAGCCGTTCGTCGGACTCCAGGTCCGGATTCATCAGGACGTCTGGCGGGCCACCGACCACGACGACGATCCGATCTCGAAGGAGTGACGACATCCCCAGGAGCACCCAATCGACGTAGTCGCGCTCCGCGCGACGCTCCTTGCGGCGGAACCGTTCCTCGATGCGCCGGATCGCACCTCGGTAGGAGTCCTCGGGGCGACCCTTCTCGTCGAGGAACGGCGCGAGCTCGCCCTCGAGCTCGGCTTTGAGTCCTTTCTTGTACTCCCCCGCGGCAGCCAGGACGACTTCGGCGGCCTCGAGTGCACCGGGCGCACCTTCGGAGGCGATCGAGATCGCGGTTCGTGCAGCGTCGCGGAAGGCGAGGCCATCGGTGGCCGTCGCCAGGCGCCTCGCACGACCGAGATTGCCCCCGCACAGTCGAGCGGCCAAGCGCGCCTTCTCGTCGGAGATGCCTTCGGCGACAAGGGCTTCGACCACGAAGGCTTCGGACAGCGCTGTGAAGGTCACGAGGTGGCACCGGGAGAGCACCGTTTCCGGAAGCTCGTGTGCCCGGGCCGACATCAACAGGAAGACGGCGTCGGCCGGCGGCTCCTCGAGCACCTTCAACAGCGTGTCCGCCGCGGCCGGCGAGAGTCGGTCCGCTTCACGGATCACGAACACCTTCCGACCGGGTTCGGGGGCGGTGCGGTAGGCCGGCTGCCAGACCTGCTCGCGGATCGTGTCGACGTGGATATCGCGTCCCTCGGGTTCGATGAGGAACTCGTTCGGGTGACGATCGCCGAGAGCCAGCCTGCAGTCACGGCACTCGCCGCAGCCTCCGTCGTGGCACAACAGCGCGGCCGCGAACGCGCGTGCCCCGAGCGATTTCCCGGAACCTTCGGGACCGGCGAACACGTACGCGTGGTGCGGTCGCTCCGCCGCCCCGAGCAGGAATGCGATGGCCGAGTCTTGCCCGGGCACACGATCGAGGACGGCGCTCACCAGCTCGATGCTACTCGGCGGCGACGACTCGACGGGCTACGCGCCCTGGCCGTCGGCCCCGTCGTCGTGATCGCTGACGACGCGGTCGAGCGCCACCTTGACCTTCTCGAAGACCTGGTCGGGCGGTACGTCGGACTCGATGACGACGAACCGCTCGGGATGCTCCTCGGCGATGATCAGATACGCGTCGGCGACCTTCGCGTGGAAGGCCTGACCTTCGAGCTCCATCCGGTCGGGAGCTTCGGTGGAACGCAGCAGACCGCGTTCGGGCTCCACGTGGAGCAGGATCACGAGGTCGGGGAAGAGCCCTTGCGTCGCCCAGACGTTCAGCGTCAGCACGTCCTGTTCGCCGAGGCCGCGTCCCCACCCCTGATACGCGAGCGACGAGTCGACGTATCGGTCGCACAGCACGACCTTCCCGTCGGCGAGCGCAGGGCGGATCACGCTCGCCACCATCTGTGCGCGAGCCGCCGCGAATAGCAATGCCTCCGTTCGCGCGTCGAGCTTCCCGGTCTTGGGATCGAGCAACACGCCCCGGATCTTCTCGCCGAGCTCGGTGCTGCCCGGCTCGCGGGTGACGAGCACGTCGTGCCCCGCCGCGCGCAGGTACTCCTCGGCCATGCCGATCTGGGTTCCCTTGCCCGCGCCCTCGACGCCCTCGAAGGCGACGAAGAGGCCGGTAGCCGGCGGACGCTTCAGCTTCGGCACGAGCCTGAGGGGCTGAGGGCGGGAGAGCCGGTGTCGTCTAAGGCGACGGCTGGTGTAGGCGGCGGCCCCTGCTGCGAAGAGCCCAGCGGTCCACAGCGAGAGTCGCGCCCCCGAGAACAGGAACGCGGTGCTCCCCACGTGGACGGTGTGGTCGCCATAGATCCCCGACAGGGTAGGGAAAAGGATGAGGGACAGGAAGAGCCCCAGGCGGGACAGCACCGTGAGCGCGGCGAAGGTCCTTCCTCGGAATTCGTCGACGACGTTCTCCTGGAGCAGCGTGTAGCCGTTCACCCAGGAAGACCCGCAGAACGCGCCCAGCCAAACGGTGACGACGGCGGCCAGGGAGAAGTTCGGCATCGCCGCGAGCACGAACAGCGCCGCGGCCGCGAGCACCATCGACCAGACGAACGCCACCTCGCGCTCGATGACCTTGACGGCCTGGTTCGCACCGACGATGCCGAGGCCCATCCCCAAACCGAACGCGGAGACGACGATGCCCCAGCTGGCCGGCGAGGCGTCCAGGGTGATGACGAAGATCCGACCGACGGCGAGCACGGCGCCGACCGCCGCGAACGCGGCGACGATCCCTCCCGTCATGGCCGAGGCGATCGAGTCCTCGCGCAGGAACCTGACCCCGTCGACAACATCGCGCCACACCCGAGACATGTCGAGGCGCCCACGCACCCGACCGGGCTGGGGCGGCATCTTCACCCTGCTCACCATGAACGCGGAGAATCCGAACGTCGCCGCGTCCAGCCAGAGCGCGAGCGCCTCGGGATGATCCGTGATGTATGCGTAGTGGACGTGTTGTCGCGTCACGAACCCGAACGCGACGGCGAACACGATCCCGCCGAGGGGCAGGGTCGCGTACGTGCTCACGATCCCGATCGAGTTCGCGTTCGCGAGCTGGCGCCGAGGGACGAGGTTCGGAAGGGATGCGTCGCGCGCCGGGATCCATAGCAACGAGAGACATTCGATCGCGAACGACAACGCGAAGATGCCCCACAACAACCCGATGAACGCGATCGATACGTACATCGCGCCTCGCACGATGTCGGCGATGACCATGATCTGTTTGCGGTCGATGCGATCGACCAACGCGCCGGCGACCGGCCCGAATACGACGGCGGGCAAGGTGCGCGCGATCATGACGCCTGAAACCGCGAGTGCCTGCCTGGCGGGAGAGCCACCAGCAACGTGGGCGACGAGCGATGTCACCGCGACGAACCCGATCCAGTCGCCGAGAGACGACACGGACATCGCGGCGAGCAACCGCCGGAACGGAGGGTGCGTCAGGAGATCCCCAAGGGTCGCCGACCGGGTCCCGCGGAGTACCGCGACCTCGTCGGCGAACGACGACACGAGCGCCTAGTCCTTCTTCTTGGCTGTTGGGGTCTCGGCGGTGGGCTTCTTGCGTGTCGTCTTGCGGGCGGTCGTCTTCTTCTTCGCGGGAGGCTTTTTCTTCGCCTTCGCCGCCGCCTTGGCAGCGCGAGCGGCCGACTTCGCTGCCCGCGACGCTGCCTCCGCTTCGGGGTCACCCGGCTTCGTGAGGTTGTACTCGAGGTCGAACTCGGCCCCACAGTTCCAGCACCGGATGCTCTTGGGCCGTTGCAACAGAAGCGAACCACACTCGGGACACGGGTGATCGGCGATGGGCTCGTTGTTCACAGCGAAGTCACACTCCGGGTAACGGCTGCAGCCGAAGAACACGCCGAACCGCGTGCGCTTCTCGATGATGTCGCCCTCCTTGCATTGCGGGCACGTGATCCCGAGGCTCTTGGGAGGGTCTTTCTTGATGTACGTGCACTCCGGGTACCCGCTGCAGCCCACGAAGGGTCCGAAACGACCGACACGGCGCTGCAGCTGGCGGCCGCAGGTCGGGCACTTCTCGTCAAGGAGCTCCGGCTCGGCCCGCTCGGTGCCGTCCATGTTCCGGATGTAGCGACACTCTGGGTAGTTCGTGCATCCGATGAACTTGCCGTAGCGACCGAGCTTCACCTGAAGCTTGCCGGGCTCGCGTCCTTCTTGCGGGCACAGCGGACAGACCTCGTCGAGCTCTTCCTCGTATCGCTCGAAGCTGTGTTCCGCCTTCTCGAGAGCGCGCTCGAACGGCGCGTTGAACTCGTGCAGCACCTGGGTCCAGCCGATCTGACCCTCGGCGATGTCGTCGAGCTCTTCCTCCAGGTGAGCCGTGAAGTTCACGTCCACGATGTCGGGGAAGTGCTCGATCAGCTTGTCGGTGACGACGACTCCGACGTCTTCGGGATAGAAGCGTTTGTCCTCCAGCCGAACGTAGCCCCGATCCTGGATCGTCGAGATGATCGAGGCGTAAGTGGACGGCCGGCCGATGCCGAGCTCCTCCAGGGTCTTGACGAGCGAAGCCTCGCTGTATCTCGGTGGCGGCTGCGTGAAGTGCTGCTCGGGAAGGACCTCGAGCATGCGGAGCGCCTGTTCGGCGGTGAGCTCGGGCAGCGTCGCCTCGGCGTCCTCGTCCGGCCCTTCGTCCCGCCCTTCCTTATAGACACGGATGAACCCGTCGAACACGAGCGTCTGACCGGTGGCACGCAATCCGTATCTGATGCCGGCGTCCAGTGCATCGATATCGACGCCCACCTGGTTGAAGCGCGCCTCGGCCATCTGCGTCGCCATCGTCCGCTGCCAGATCATCGAGTACAGGCGAAGCTGGTCACGATCGAGCGCGCTCGCAACCCGGGCCGGTGTGCGCATCGCGCTGGTCGGGCGGATCGCCTCGTGGGCTTCCTGCGCATTGCGCGAGCGGGTCTTGTAATGGCGGGGTTCCGCCAAGGCGTACTGCTCGCCGTACTCGGTCTTCACCAGTTCGGCGATCTCACGAAGCGCGGTCTCGGCGATGGTCACGGAGTCCGTCCTCATATAGGTGATGAGGCCGACCGTGCCCTCGCCCGGCAGGTCGACTCCTTCGTAGAGGCGTTGAGCGATCGACATCGTCCTTCGGGCGCCGAACCCGAGCTTGCGGGCGGCTTCCTGCTGAAGGGTCGAGGTCGTGAAGGGCGGAGCGGGAGAGCGTTTGCGCTGCTTGCGTTCGATGTTGGTGACGCGGTACTCGGCACGGCGAAGGTGCTCGGCATGACGCCCGGCGTCGGGCTCGGCGCCGAGCAGGATCCCCTTCTTGTCGGGACCGGGAGCGAGCTTGCCTTCGGGGATCTCGGTGAGCCGAGCGACGAACGGCTGCTCGGGATCCTCCGGTGTCAGCCGGACGTCGACGCTCCAATACTCGACCGGGTTGAACGCCGCGACCTCGCGCTCACGCTCGACGATCAGCCGCACGGCGACGGATTGCACGCGCCCGGCCGAAAGACCCGGGCGCACACGCCGCCACAGGATCGGTGAGATCCGGTAGCCGACCAGCCTGTCCAGCACGCGACGTGCCTGCTGCGCATCGACGAGCTTCATATCGATACGGCGCGGGCTGGCGATGGCTTCGATGATCGCGTCGCGCGTGATCTCGGTGAAGGTGGCGCGTTTGGCGTCGGCTGGCTCTACCCCGAGGAGGGTGGCAACGTGGAACGCGATCGCCTCCCCTTCGCGATCGTAGTCCGTTGCGAGGATGAGGTCGTCGGCTGAGCGCAGGGCCGACCTCAGTTCGTTCGCGTGCCGTTCCGAGTCCTCGGGCACGATGTACTCGGGCTCGAAATCGTTCTCGGGGTCAACGCCGAGCTTGGACTTGGGCAGGTCTCGGATGTGGCCATAGGAAGCCCGGACGGTGTAGTCACCGCCCAGATACTTCTCGATCGTTTTCGCCTTCGCAGGCGATTCGACCACAACCAGTGTCTTCGGCATCGCTCGAACCTTTACGAACTCGGGGAGGGTAGAAGCAGGCGCCTTACGAGCGGGACGGTACCACCGACCATCAGCCGGACGGTGAAGCGGCCGCTCTACGGGCGCCGTACCGACGGCTCTGAACGCACTGTTACCCTGGGTCTATTCCCGACCCGGGGGTTCCGTGCTCGCACTGTTCACCGACTTCATCACGAAGAACGTCTCGAGCTACGGGTACGTCGCGATCTTCCTGTTGATGCTGTTGGAATCCGCGTGCGTGCCGATCCCGAGCGAAGTCACCATGCTGGTCGGGGGTGCCCTGACGACCACCGCCTTCGCTGGATCCGGCAACGAGCTGAACCTCGTCGCGGTCGCGTCCGCAGGGGTGGCGGGCAACCTGATCGGGTCGCTCCTGGCCTATTGGGCGGGAGCCGCCGGAGGACGACCGCTCGTCGATCGATTCGGCCGATACCTCCTGATCCGCCCGCACGAGGTCGACCGCGCACACCAGTGGTTCGAGCGGCGGGGGCAGGCGGCCGTCTTCATCGCACGGCTGTTGCCGGTGATCCGCACGTTCATCAGCCTGCCGGCCGGCGTGGCGAAGATGCCGCTGCGGCGATTCACCACCTACACGTTGCTCGGTTGCATCCCGTGGGTCTTCGCGCTGACGTGGATGGGCGCCGTACTCGGGAGCCGATGGGAGAAAGCAGCGAAGGTCATCGAGCCGGTGGGAGGACTGGTCGCAGTGGTTCTGGTTGTCGGTGTCGTCCTTTGGATCGCGAAGCGGTGGAACGTTATCCGCGAAGAGTATGCGGCACTCGACCACGAAGGCTGATCGCAGTCGGTTCCTACAGGTTCGCCACCATCGTCCAGGAACCGCTGTCGTCTTCGGAGACCTTCTCGAAGCCGACCCGTTGGTACATCATGCGCGACCGGTTGTGAACGGCGACCGAGAGTGACAGCGCCTGGAACCCCTCCTCGCGCGCCTGCACGAGGGCCGCACGCAAGACGGTCTCGCCGATGCCCTTGCGGCGATGGAGGGGCTTCACCGCGATGCTGAGCTCGGGGATCTTCTCGTCGACGAAGCCGTAGCCGGGCTGTTCGACGGAGAACTGCCGGTACCAGGCGGCGCCGACCGGCTCGCCGTCGAGCTCGGCGATGACTCCCCCGTCACCGGGGCGACCCCACGCTTCATGGTAGCGACGCAGCATCGGTTCCGAGAGCACTTCGTCGATCGGATCGCGAGGCCAATCCGGATTCCAGCGGGTGGCTTCGTAGAGCATGGCGTATAGGAAGTCCGCGTCGTCTTTGGTGGCCGGCCGGGTGTGCATCGGGTCCTCCCGTTAAGGTCTCGCTCAGGAACCTAGCGTAGCGGTCGGGCCCGATGCCTTCCCGGTTTCCAGGGGGAACGGCACGCTCGTGAGCGCAGCGCGTGGCTCGTACAGGAACAAGCGCTTGACGAACAAGGCGTTCTGGTTGTGCAGCAGCAGATGACGCCGTTTGTGCACGATCAGCTCGGGGATAACCACGTTCACCACCGTGTCGATCCGCACGGTGTAGCGTCGAACCTCGTCGAGCATCGGGCCGCTCAGGTCGCGGAACGGCGCCTCGACGATGTCGAGCGGGATGCCGAGATGTCCGTCGAACCACTGCTCCTCGATCTGTCGTGCCTCATCGGGATCGAGGTCGAAGTAGATCGCTCGCGTCTCGGGTGCGGCGAGCGTCCGCGCGTAGTTGACGGCTCGGATCGTGGCGTCGTTGACGCCAGAGACGAACACGAGCGTAACGGTGCGCTCGGGGATGAGCGGCCTGCCGTCCACCCCCACTGGGAGTCCGCCCTCTTCTACGACCGGGATGTCGGTGACGACGACGTTGCGCTCGCGGAGCATCCCACCCTTCAGTCGCACCAACTCGCGCCGGCGGAGCACATAGGTGAAGAGCCCCTCGCGGACGACCTCGGGCACCATGACGGTGACGAAGTCCTCAGGCGCCCGTTCGATCGATCGGGTGTAGGAGCGAACGGAGCGGAGCAGATCGCCGCGGCCGATCGGGAGCAGGTCCGGTGCGCCGCCCGAGAACGCGCGCCACCGGTCCTGAACATCTGCCGGAACGCTTCCGCGGCACGGGTAGACGGCGTGGATGTCGGCCGGACGGAAGGACCGAAGATACCCGAGCGCCTCGGCCGTTGCCGAGTCGAACGCGCGCACCAGGAGCACGACGTGATTCGCGCCCGCTTCGCCCGCGTGGTGCAGGCCGCGCTTCAGCTGTTCCTCGACCGAGTCGTAATGCCGATGGATCGACCGGAGCGTCGGAACGAAGAGCGCCATGACCAAGATCGAGAGCCAGGCGCCGCGGGCGAACTTCGTCGCCGTGACGACGCACAGCACGACGCCGGTCGTGACGGCACCGATCGCGTTGATGACGATCGATGCACGCCAACCCTTGGCCGCGGCCGGACCCTTATGGCGCTCCGCCAGCCAATGCCGCACCATCCCCGTCTGCGACAGCGTGAACGAGGTGAACACACCCACCACGTACATCTGGATCAGCTTGTTGAGGTCCGCATCGAACGCGACGATCACGAGCATCGAGCCGATCGCCAAGCCTATGACACCGTTCGAGAAGACCAGCCGATCCCCACGGTTCATGAACTGGCGGGGCATGAACCGGTCACGTGCCAGGATCGACGACAGGCGGGGGAAGTCCTGATAGGCGGTATTCGCGGCCAGGACCAGGATCGCCGCCGTGAACCCCTGCACGACGTAGAACATCAAGGACCGGTCTCCGAAGACCGCCGCACCGATCTGGGCGACGACGGAACGGTCCGGGCTGATCGTGATGCCGTGGATGTGCGTCGTGAGCCATGAGATGCCCAGGAACATCGAGATCGCGATCGCGCCCATGATCGCGAGCGTCTCCGCGGCGTTCTTCGCCTGGGGTCGACGGAACGCCGGTACCCCGTTCGAGATCGCTTCCACCCCCGTGAGCGCCGTCGCCCCCGACGAGAACGCTCTCAGGACGACGAAGAGGCCGACCGTCCCGAGGCCGGTGGCGAGACCTTCTTCGGGGAGGATCCCCGCCGGTAGGTGCGACACGGGGCACCCGCCGATGCAACGGAACAACCCGAACGAGACCAGCGCGAGGACACACAGGATGAACCCATAGGTCGGGATCGCGAAGATCGTTCCCGCTTCCTTCACGCCACGCAGGTTCGCGAGCGTGATCAGCAGGACGAACGCGACCGAGAGCTCGACCCGATACGGCCCGAGGTTCGGGATGGCCGAGACGATGGCGACGACGCCCGCGACCACCGACACGACCACCGTCATCATGTAGTCGACGAGCAACGCCGATGCCGCGATCAAGCCTGGCATCGTGCCCAGGTTGTCCTTGCTGACGATGTAGGCCCCGCCGCCGCTCGGGTACGCCTTGACCGTTTGACGATACGAAAGGACGACGATCGCCATGAGCGCCGCGATCGCGACGGCGATCGGGCCAACCAGATAGGCAGCGCCGATGCTCGCGATCAGCAGGACCCGGAGGATCTCCTCGCTGGCGTATGCGACCGATGACAGCGCGTCCGACGAGAAGACGGGCAGAGCGAGAACCTTCGGTAGGAGCGTGTGCTCGAGGCGGGAGCTCTGGACCGCGCGGCCGACGAGGATCCGCTTGACCACGCCGGTGGGCGCGGCGGGGGGAACGGCGGAGCTGGGCATGACGAGGATGCTACGCCACGGAGCCGTCGCTCTCGGCGACCCAGCGGTATCCGACACCAGGCTCGGTGACGATCAGGCCAGGCGAGCTGGCATCGTCACCGAGCTTCTTGCGAAGGGCCCGAACGTAGGTCCGCAAGTACGTCGTCTCGGTTCCGTATCGCTGGCCCCAGACCTTGCGCAGGAGCCATTGGTGCGTGAGGAGCTTTCCGGGGTTCATCACCAGGGCTTCGAGGAGGCTGTATTCGGTCGGGGTCAGGTGGACCAAGGCGCCGTTGATCAGAACGAGTCGTCGCGCGAGATCGACCTCGAGTCGCCCGAACCGTTTCACGGGCGGAACCGGTTCGTCGGGTTGCGTGCGGCGCATCGCCGCTCGTGCCCGAGCGAGCAGCTCTTCCATGCCGAACGGCTTCGTGACGAAGTCATCGGCCCCGGCATCGAGGGCGGCCACCTTCTCGGACTGGGTCTCACGCACGGACAGCACGATCACGGGCACTTCGCTGAAACCCCTGATCCGGCGGATCACCTCGGTTCCGTCCATATCCGGCAGACCCAGATCCAGGAGCACGAGTTCAGGCGCAAGCTCGGCGGCACCCACAACTCCCTCTTCGCCCGTTCCCACCGTCGAGACCTCGTATCCGTGCGCTTCGAGGCTGGTTCGAAGGGCGCGACGGATCTGCGGTTCGTCGTCGATGACCAGCACCTTGCTCACGACCTGTTCCCCTCCCAGACCGGAAGCTCGAAGACGACGACGGTCCCGCCACCGGGGGCACCCTCGACCGAGATCCGCCCTTGATGAGCGAGCACGATCGCCTGCGCGATGGCCAGGCCGAGTCCGGCGCCCGATCGCTCGGATGCCGTGTCGCCACGATAGAACGCCTCGAACACGCGCTCTCGCTCATCGGGTGGGATCCCCGGACCCTGGTCGGTTACTCGCACCTGGACGACCGCGCGGTATAGCGCCGCCGACACGTTGATCTCGCCGCCGACCGGCGAGTGACGCACGGCGTTCTCCAGGAGGTTCGTGAGGACCTGGTCGATCTGCACGGGGTCGACGAACACATCCGGAAGGTCGGCGCGCAGGTTCACGCGAACGACGACCCCGGGTGCCTGGCGTCTGATCCTGGCAACCGCAGCATCGACGATCTCGTCGATCGAGGCAGGTTCGCGGGCGGGAACGAGTGCGCCGGCTCGTATCCGCGACAGATCCATCATGTTGCCGACCAAGCGGTTCAGCCGATCGGTCTCCTCGAGGATCGTGGTCAGGAGCTCCCGTTCCTGAGTCGCGTCATGCGTGACATCGGGGTCGAGCAGGCTCGTCACACCAGCCATGATCGACGCGAGCGGCGTCCGCAGGTCGTGCGTCACGCTCGAGAACAGCGCGGCACGGATCCGGTTCGTTTCGGACTCGATCTGTGCTTCGCGGGCTCGCGAGTCCAGGCGGAAGCGCTCCAGGGCCACCGCCATCTGCTTCGCTGCTGCCTCGAGCACGGGCCGCTCTGCCGGTCGGAACGGCCGATCGTTCGCGCCGCGCATCGCGGTCAGCGTCCCGAGTCGCGTGCCACCGATCTCGATCGCGACGATCTCGGTCGGCCCCGACGGGTCCTCAGGGAAACCGGCGGCCGCGTGCAGCTCGCGGCCATCGATCGTCGCCAGAACCTCGCACCGCGCCAGAGAGAACGGGTCCAGCAGCGCCTGCGCGAAGTCTTCCATCAGGGTCTGGACGGGTTCCCCCGACAGCAGCTTCGTGACGAGATAGCCGAGCAGGCGGGCGTCGCGTTCCCGCTGCGAGGCTCGTTCCCGTTCATCGATCGATCGAGCGAGGAGCAGCCCGACGACCACCGCAACGGCCAGGAACACGAGCGTCGCCACCAGATCCTCGGCGTGTGCGTATCGGAACGTGTACCGGGGCGACGAGAAGAAGAAGTTGAGGCCGAGGGAACACAGGGCGGCGGCACCGAGCCCGCTCCAGAGCCCGCTGGCCGCGGCCGCGCCCACGACGGCGAGCAGGAAGAGCGAGATCGCGCTGCCGTTCCCCTGGTGTGAGAGGGGCTCGGCCGCGATCGTCGCAAGGGCGGGCAGGAGCAAAGCGACGGCTGCCGCTCGAATCACCGAACCCGACCTCGTGGTCTCCAGCACCTGTCGGAGCCGCACGTCCTCACGCTAGCCGGTCGGGAATGCCTTCACGGCATCTTCACGGATGGAGGGCCCGCTTTCACGCCATCCTCACGCGCCTCGTCCGACGCTTGTACTGAGGCGACCGATTTCGGTCGTCCAGGGGAATCAGCATGGCAACGACCATAAACAAGACCGCGGCGCCACAGCCCGTCCGGGGAGCGCTGCCACCGGGTCGCGGCTACGCGATGAAACGCGTACTGCTCGGCCCTGCGCTGCCGACGTCTTCGCTGATCCACGAGCGGCTCGGGAAGCCGACCGCGCTCGCGGTGTTCGCCTCCGACAACCTCTCGTCGTCGGCGTACGCCACCGAGGAGATGCTGAAGGTGGGGATCCCCGCCATCGGTTTCGCCGCGTTCGCCCTGATCCTTCCAATGACGTTCGCGCTGCTCGGCGTGCTGGCGATCCTGCTGTTCTCCTACCGGCAGACGATCAAGGCGTATCCGAGCGCGGGCGGCGCCTACATCGTCACGAAGGACAACTTCGGGCTGCTGGCGGCACAGCTCGCGGGGGTTGCGTTGCTGACCGACTACGTGCTCACGGTGTCCGTGTCCGTTGCCGCCGGCGTCGCCGCCGTGACCTCGGCCGCGGGGTCCCTCTACCCGTACCGCGTGTGGATCTCGGTCTTCTGCATCTGGTTCATCGCATGGGGGAACCTGCGAGGCGTTCGCGAGTCGGGCCGCATGTTCGCGATCCCTACCTATTACTTCATCGTGATGATGTTCGTGCTGATCGGCACCGGCGTCGTCAAGGCGATGACCGGGGGCTTGCACCCACTCGCGCCCAGCGCCGTCCCCACGGACGCGATCGTGGGCAGCGGCGCGGCCGGTCTCTTCTTGATGCTGCACATGTTCGCATCGGGGGGTGCGGCCGTGACGGGCGTCGAGGCGATCTCCAACGGCGTGCCCGCGTTCAAGCCACCCGAATGGCTGAACGCACGAACGACGCTGATGTGGATGGGGAGCTTGTTGGGGATCATGTTCCTCGGCGTCTCGTTCCTCGCGAGCAGGCTGCACGCCGTACCGACCGAGACGAAGACTTTGAACTCGCAGGTCGCGCGCTTGGTATTCGGGTCGGGGATCAGGGGGACCACGCTCTTCCTGATGATCCAGATCGCGACGACGCTGATCCTCATCCTGGCAGCGAACACGTCCTTCGCAGACTTCCCGCGTCTCGCCAACTTCCACGCTAAGGACAACTTCATGCCTCGGCAGCTCACGAAGCGCGGACACCGGCTCGTGTTCTCGAACGGCATCATCGGCCTCGCGGTCGCGTCGACCGTGCTCGTGGTGATCTTCCAGGCCGACGTCCACCACTTGATCCCGCTCTACGCCATCGGCGTCTTCACCTCGTTCACGCTGTCGCAGGCGGGAATGGCGAAGCGGCACCTTCGCCTCAAGGAGCCGGGGTGGAAGCACGGTCTTGCGATCAACGGCCTGGGCGCGGTGACCACATTGCTCGTCACGGTGATCCTCGCGATCACCAAGTTCTGGCACGGCGCCTGGGCGGTCATGGTCTTCGTTCCGATCCTCGTGACGCTCCTGGTCCGGATGAATCACTCCTACGAACGGGAGCACCGCGAGCTCGAGGAGAACCTGCAGCACTTCTCGGTCGAAACCCTGAGCCGCCCGCTCACCGTGCTGCTGGTCGACGAGGTGGACTCGAAGACGATCCACGCGCTCCAGTACGCGAAGACGATCCGCGCCGACACCCTCGCCGTTCACATCGAAACCGACCCCCTCAAGACCCTCGAGCTCGAGACCGCCTGGACCGCATGTGGACTGGACGAGGTTCCGATGAAGATCCTCCGCGGAAGAAGCGACGAGGAGAGCCGGCTGACAGGATTCATCGGTGGTCTACCGGGAGGCCGGGACATCACGGTCCTCGTGCCGGTGCCACACGAGATCTCGATCGTCGAGCGGCTGTCCTCGGGACGTGCCGGAACCCGACTCACGCGGGCGCTGCTCCCGTATGAGCGCGTCCGCGTGACGCTCGTGCGCGACCACCCCGACGGCGTCCACCCTCTTCAGCACGACGACCAGGGACGGCCGGTCGTGCGGCTTGCTCCGAAAGGCCAGCACCAGGTTGTGATCCTCGTGGACAAGCTCGACGCAGCCGTGCTGCGGGCCGTCCGGTATGCGATGACGCTCGGCGCAAACGACGTCCGAGCGGTCCACGCGGCGGTCGACCCCGAACGAGCGATGACGCTCGCCGACCGTTGGATGGAGTACGCCCTACCGATCCCCTTGGACGTCGAGGAGTGCTGGGACCGCAACGTCGGGCGAACCCTCGAGCGCTACGTGCTCGGGCTCGCCAGGCCGGGCTCCGAGGTGACGGTCGTCATGCCCAGGCGGGACTTCCCGAAACTGCGTCAGCGGCTACTACACGACCGGACGAGCGGCCAGATCATGCGTGCTCTCGGCAGGTATCCGCACATCGATGTCGCGGCGGTCCCCTTCTACTTCGCACCGCGACCACCTACGCCCTCGCCCGTGCCGACGGTGACAGGCGTGGAGTAGGCTTTTCGCCGATGCGGATCATCATCATGGGCTGCGGCCGCGTGGGCTCCGACCTCACCGTGCAACTCGCTGAGGGAGGCCACGACGTCGCGATCATCGACAAGCGCGAAGAGGCGTTCCATCGGTTACCTCCGGGGTTCAACGCGCGCACGTTCGTCGGGCTCGGCTTCGACCGCGACGTTCTGGAGGATGCCGGCATCAAAGAGGCGGAGGCGTTCGTCGCGGTTTCGAGCGGTGACAACTCGAACATCGTGTCGGCTCGGGTGGCGCTCGAGTACTACCACGTGCCGAGAGTCATCGCCCGCATCTATGACCCGCGCCGCGCCGACATCTACGAACGCCTCAATATCCCTACCGTTGCGACCACCAAATGGGGCGTGAAGCAGATCCAGCTGATGCTCTTCCACGACCGGAGCGAGATCCGAGAATCGATGTCGGGAGGGGAACTGCTGCGGATGCGGATCCCGGTCCCCCATCACCTGGTCGGCAAGCCGGCTACCTCGCTCAACATGAAGGGGCAGATCCTCGTCGCCGGTGTATCTCGCGGCGGCGGAGGCTTCATCCCAACCGATGAAACGACCCTGCAGAAGGGTGACTACCTCGCGGTGATCATGGCGAAGGACGGGGTCGACATGCTCGATGCGCAGCTCGCCCCGCCCGCTGAAGGGATCCACTGATGCGCGTCGTCGTAACCGGCGCGGGTGCGATCGGCCGCCATCTGTCGGCAGACCTCGCCGAGCGAGGACACCAGGTGACCCTGATCGATCAGGACCGTGACGTGGTCGAGCATGTGAGAGCGATGGTCCCCGACGTCAACGTGATCCTCGGGGACGCGTGCGAACCATGGGTCCTGGAGGCGGCCGAGCTCTCGAAGGCTGAGGTCGTCGTCGCAGCCACCGGGGATGATGAGGACAACCTCGTCACCTCGCTACTGGCCAAGCAGGAGTTCGCGGTGCCGCGCGTCCTCGCCCGCGTGAACCACCCGAAGAACGAATGGCTCTTCAACGAGCAATGGGGTATCGACGCAGCCGTCTCACCACCGCACATCCTTACCGCGATGGTCGAGGAAGCCGTCACCGTCGGAGACCTCGTCCGGCTCGTGCGTCTCGAAGGCGGCAGGGTGGCGATCGTCGAGCTGACCCTCCCCGACGGCTCGCCCTCGGTCGGCCATCCGATCTACGAGCTCCGGCTCCCCCCCGACGCAGCGATCGTCGCGATCCTCCGCGACGGCCACGTCGTGATCCCGCAGCCCGAAACCGTGCTCGCCGTCGGCGACGAGGTTCTCGCGCTCGCGAACGCCGAGTCGGAACGCTGGCTCCGCGACGCGATCGTCGGCGCAGCCGGCCGAGACATGTCGGGCGACAGCTCCGCCGACGGCGAAGTCACGCTGTAGCTGAACTCGGCACACGCGATCCCTCAGGCGGTGGTCGCCGGGGAGCCGCTCCGCCCGCCGCTTCCCTCGCTCGCCTCGCTGCGCGAGGCATCACTCAGTCCAGATGTCGGGCTCCGCGGCATCCCCGGCTCCTGCAGCAGGAACGACTAGCGATCGCGGGAACTCGCTTACGGCGCGCCGCGGGCCGGCGTCGTGTCGTCGTCATGACCGGAGACTCGCTCAGAACCGGAGCCGATCACCAGCGCTTAACGCACGCACGAAGCGCAACCGCCCGAGCATGAGGGTTATATCGGGTGGGGGTGATGCGGAGGGGAACATCTGGACTGAGCGATGCTTCGCGAACGCGAAGCGAGCGAGGGAAGCGGTCCCCGGAGCGTCGCCCCCACCCGCCCCCGGTTCCCAAGACCGGGGTTGTTGTTCACGAAGTGAATTCGAGGCGTGGGTTGATCATCTTCTTCTTCCCCCGCTGCTCCCCGACCACGCCCTCGACGACGACGCGCGAGCCGAGGGTGAGTCCCCCGATCCCTCGCCGGCCCATGAACACCAGCACCACTTCGCCGGTCCCATCGGAAACGAGCGCCTCGAGCGATTCCTGTCCGTGCATCGGGAAGACCGTGATCCGCTTGATGACACCGGCGATCCGCGCGCGGTCGCGTAGCGGGACCTCGCCGATTCGGACCGTGCCAGGCGTCTTCTCTGCCCAGCCACGGATCTCCGCGGCAAGACGCGCCTCGTCGCTCTCGGCCAGTCGATCGAGGAAGCGACGGAGCGCGCCCACTTGAGTCAGGATCGCTGCTACGCCGAAACCCTGGCGGCTTCGGACTTCTTGATCTCGTCGCCCAGTTCGGATTTGCGAGACTTCGAGATGTAGATCATCACGCCGAGCACGACGACCGAAACGAGCACGACAGCCGTCCGGATCCCGATCTTGTCGGCGTTCGACACGACGAGTGGCGCGATCAGCAGGGCGACGAGGTTCATCACCTTGATCAGCGGGTTCAGAGCAGGACCGGCGGTGTCCTTGAAGGGATCGCCGACCGTGTCACCGATCACCGCGGCCTTGTGGCTGTCGCTGCCCTTGCCGTTGTAGTGGCCTTCCTCGATGTACTTCTTCGCGTTGTCCCACGCGCCGCCCGCGTTCGACAGCATGACCGCGAGCAGCTGACCCGTCAGGATCGCGCCAGCGAGGAACGCTCCGAGCGCTTCGGCCTTCAGGAAGAACCCGGCGATGACCGGAGCCAGCACGGCGAGCAAGCCCGGCGTCATCAGCTCGCGGAGCGACGTCTTCGTGCAGATGTCCACGACACGGCTGTAGTCCGGTTTCTCGGTGTAGTCCATGATTCCGGGGTGGTCGCGGAATTGGTTCCGCACCTCCACGACCACTTGTTGCGCGGCACGCCCTACCGCTCGGATCGCGAGCGACGAGAACAGGAACGCGACGGACCCACCCAGCAGGAGCCCGACCAGCACATCGGGATGGTCGATCCGGATCCCCTGGAAGTCGAAGCCGGCGCTCTTCAGCGCCTCCTCGAACGAGCCGAACAGCGAGGTGGCTGCGATGACTGCGGTGGCGATCGCCATCCCCTTCGTGATCGCTTTCGTCGAGTTGCCGATGGCGTCGAGCCCGCCGAGGATCACGCCCGGGCGCCCCTCGAACTCTCCGGACATCTCCGCGATGCCTTGTGCGTTGTCGCTGATCGGCCCGAAGGTGTCCATCGACACGATGACGCCGACGGTTGTCAGCATCCCCATGCCGGTGAGGGCGATGAAGTACAGACGCTCGGCTAGCACGTTCGCGGAGTTCGGATCGGCAAGGAAGAACGCAGCGATGATGGCTCCGGCGATCACGAGCACCGACCACACCGTGGACTCGAGCCCGATCGAGAAGCCGGCGAGGATCGTCGTGGCGGGACCGGTCACCGTCGCCTCCGCGATCTCCTGCACCGGCTTGTGTTTGGTGTCGGTGAAGTACTGAGTGAGGACCTGGATCACCGAGGCGAGGACCAGTCCGATCGCCACCGCGACCGCGGGGCGGAAGCTCTTCATGTACAGCTTCGAGATCACGAACACGGCCACCGCCGAAACGCCCGCCGAGAGGAAGAAGCCACGGTTGATGGCCTTCATCCCGTGCTCCTCTTCGGAGCGCGGGGCGACCGCAAGGATGCCGATCATGGACGTGATCACGCCGACGGCCCGCACGAACAAGGGGAACATCACGCCCGCGATCGCGCCGATCGCGCTCCCGTTGAACGCCGCGGCGCCCAGGATCAGCGACGCGACCAACGTGACCTCGTAGGACTCGAACAGGTCGGCCGCCATGCCGGCGCAGTCGCCCACGTTGTCGCCGACGTTGTCGGCGATCGTCGCGGCGTTACGCGGATCGTCTTCGGGGATGCCCTTCTCGATCTTGCCGACGAGGTCCGCGCCGACGTCGGCCGCCTTCGTGAAGATGCCGCCTCCGACGCGCATGAACATCGCGAGGAGCGCTCCGCCGAAGCCGAACCCGACTAGCACGCTCGTCGCGTCCTGCTTGTAGATCATCAGGATGACGGTGGCACCCAGGAGTCCGAGCCCTACCGTGAACATCCCTGCGACCCCGCCGGCACGGAACGCGATCCGCATCGCCTTGCGCAGGCCTGATTCACGCGCGGCGTTCGCGGTACGGACGTTCGCCCGCACCGCAAGCCACATCCCCACGTATCCCGTGGTAGCGCTGAATACCGCGCCTAGGATGAACGCCAGCGACCGCCCGAACTTGATCGAGAAGTCCGAGTGCACGGCGTCCTTCGGGGCCGGGAGGACGAAGAACAGTACGATCGTGAGGATCCCCAGGAAGATGCCGACGGTGCGGAACTGTCGGGAGAGGTACGCCTTCGCGCCCTCTTGGATCGCGGTCGCGATCTCCTTCATCTTGTCGCTGCCTTCTGGCGCGGCCAGGACCTCGCGGACCAGGTAGTACGCGAACGCCAACGCCGACAGCGCGATCACGAAGATCACCCAGAGCGTCGTGTTCTCGAAGGACCCGAACACCGCTCTGATCGGGCCGCTTTCCTGGGCGAGGACGCCGAGCATGGAACCTCCTAGGTAGGGGAACATCTCCTCCGGGTACCGACAGGCCTGCCCGGAACCGGGGAAGTATAGGGAACGCGCTGGCCAAACGGCCTGCGCAACCTATCGGCGCCTGATCGTCGCGGCGTCCTCCGCGCCGAGCGCTTCTTCCTCCTCCACGTCAACCGTCTTCGGCTGGAAGAGTTGCTGGGCTGCGAGCGTAGGCACGAACGCCGAGAGGATGACCACGGTCACGAGTTCCGAATACTGCTGTTGGCTGATGAACCCGTGGCTGAGCCCGAAGAGCGCCGCGATCGACCCGAACGTGAGCCCGGTCGACATCAACAGCGTGAGATAGGTGCGCTCTCGCCGCGCGACACCGAACGCCATTGCCGTCGGCCATACGCCCACCGCCTTCGCGATCAGTTTCACGGCGAGCAACAGCGCGATCACGCCTGCGCCGGCACCGAGGGCGCGCACGGAGACGAGCGATCCTGCCCTTAGGAAGAAGAACGGTGTGAACAGGGCGAAGGCGATCGAACGCATGCGGTCGATCACGACGCGATCGTGCAGGAACACGCCGGCGATCACGAGCCCAGCGATGTAGGCGGGAAGGACGGCCTCGCTTCCCGCGGAGGTGGCGAGCGCACCCAAACCGAACAACACGACCAGCAGGAACTTGATCTCCGGTTCGCTGACGCGGTGTCCGACGCGCGCGATCAAGAAGCGCGTCGATCTCGGCAGCAACACGAGGACCACGGCGCTCACGATGACGAACACGATCAGGAAACCGCCGAAGCTCGCGAACAACCCCCCCAACATCAGCACGGTTCCGAGATCCGTGACGAAACACGCCGCAAGGATGAGCTTGCCGAGCTCCTCTCGGTTCAATCCGGTCTCCACCATGACCGCATACACGACGGCGACCGATGTCGTGCTGAGCGCGACGCCGCCGATCTCCGCCGCACGCAGGGTCCAATCGAGCACGAAGTAACAGACGCACATCGCACCGAGGAACGGCAGCAGGAAGGACACGAACCCGATCGACAGGCTCGCTTTCCAGTGCTGCTTCAAGGAAACTGGGTCGATCTCCGCGCCGGCCAGGAACGTCAGCATCACGGAGCCGATGCTCGCGAGGAACATCGTGAACGCCGTCTGCTCGAAGTAGTGCGAAGCGTGGGGCAGGTTCCCGACGATGGCGCCGACCAGGATCTCGATCAGGGCAACCGATATCCCGACGCGGATGCTGATGAGCGAGGCCGCGAGAGCCATCGCCATCCAGACGAAAGCGACGAAGTAGATATTCATCCCGCAGCACCTCCCGAGCTGGCGGGAGGCGCAGGTGCCTCTACCAGCGAGCTTTCCTGGTAGAAGCCATCAGCCCGAGATTCGGGCAATTCAAGGAGCGGGCCTCATCGCGCCGAGCGACCGGAGTATATCGGCGGGCGAGAAGCGGATCGCTCACCTTAGCGTCCGACCTGCTGCTGCTCCATCAACGAGTCGTAGGCGGCACGGACGTCGTCTCGATCGGAGGGTTCCGGGACGGACTCGTCGCTGGCTCGAAGGATCATCTCGGCGTGGCGAGCGATGACGACCCTATCCCCGGGATCGCTCAGCGTGACCGCCACCTTCCGCAGGTTCTCGATCTGGCGGATGAGGACGGCCGGGATACCTCGACCGGCCTGGCGGATCTTGTCCGATGCCTTCTTGACCAATTGCTCGAACGTGACCGTCTTGTCGATGAGCCGGACGGACCCCGTGGCGTCACGGTAGATACCGTCCGGGAGCGGATCCGCGGCCGCCCGGCACAGACAGTCGCCGAGCCAGTCGACGCAGTTCAAGGCCGTGAACGGGTCGTTCACCGCAGGCGAGATCGCCCGGATCGCGACCTCCACCAGCTGATCGACCGCGAAGCCGAGGTCCTGCGTCAGCGTGCGGTTAGACCCCACGATGTGGGCCTGGGCGAGCGCGTGGGACACGTCGCCGACCGCATCCACCGGCCACACCAACGCGAGCCGCTGCCCCTCCACCACGAAATGCCCCGGCCGGTGGAGCAAGCGGATGACAGCGTCAGAGGACGCCGCGATCCGCACGAGCTGGTCGTGCCCGACGGCTTGCAGAAAGCCACTGTTCTGCGCCGAGACCGGGCGACCTCCCTCCTCGAATCGCGCCCGAACCTCGTTCGCCGGCTCGGCGTTATCGAGGGTCGGCCGCATCCCGGCTGCCTCCTCCCTGAGCTCGGCGAGGGTCGACCTGAAGTCCCGTGCGATCCCCGCGACGACCGAGGTCAACTGGATCGAGGTCGCGACGTGGTTGATGAAGTAGATGAGGACGCCGAGGTCCCCCAAAGTGAGAACGAGGGCGAGGGTCACCGAGACGCGTGGCACGAAGTCGATGGACCCGTGCGCGACCGATCCCAACGTCAGCACTGAGTACACGAACGTTGCGACGAACGCTCCCAGACTCACCTGTGTGCCGATGTCGCGGATGAAGTTCCGCAGCATCCGAGGGCCGAACTGCTGCGACGCGAGCTGCAACGCAAGGATCGTGATCGAGAACACGACGCCGGCGACGGTGATCACCGCGGCCGATACGCCGATCAAGATCTGACGCGCGGCGTCAGGGCTTCCACCGATCGCCCAGCTCGGCAGCGACATCGTGCCCTCGTCGATCGAGCGATCGAGCGCGTAGGTGAGCACGAAGAGGATCGCGGCCAGCAGGACCATCGCCGAGGGCACGACCCACAAGGTGGTTCTGAGGGCTTCCCCTCGCCAGCGAGGAACGCTCGAACGCAGGACCCGGCGAGCTCGCGGTCGCGTATCGGCGGTCATGGACGGCTTCACCTTCCCAGCGTCAGTCAGGTCGCCGACCAGTCTTCCCGGCACGCCAGCACGCACGATACCTCGTTGTTTCGGGCGTCGCGAACGCCGCTGCGGTCCGTGGCGACGTGACGGAAACGGCACACGACGGTTGTTGCCGCGCCCTAGACCACCCCGTAGGCTTGCCGCGCTTTGGCAGACGAGCAGACACCCCAAACCCCCGACGGTCCTCAAGACGGCGCTCAGAGCACTCCCTCGGACGCCGGTGTGGATACCGCTGGGGACGCTCCCAAGAAGCCGATTCCCAAGCGTTTGGTCTGGATCGGCGCGGGGGTGGCTGCGCTCGTGGTAGTCGGCGTCGTCCTGTTCCTCGTTTTCAACAAGGACGACACGGACGGAAGCGTCACCGTTTCCCAATCGCCCTCGGCGACCGGATTCCAGTTCGACGAGGCCAAGGCGCTTGCCCTGATCACGAACACCAAGACCGACCAGAAGAAGGCCAACAACGCGATCCAGCCGGTCGCTTCGCACGTCGCGGAGCAGATGAACACGCTCTACGGCGAGGGGTTCTTGAATCCGGGCAACTGGCAGGCCGATACCTACGACAACGCACTCGCCGTGTTCGACGACGGCTCGGGTGCGAGGTCGAAAGCGGAGGAAAAGCTAGAGGTCCTCACGGCGGGAGCCGACGCCGGCACTACGTATTCATCCATCGTGAAGGGGGACAGCAAGCTGCTGATCCAGGTCTTGGTCGACAGCGCGATGAAGCCCGCTTCGGCCATCGGCACGGCCTGGTTCACGGCAACCGCGCAAGGAAAGGATGGGTCGCTCACGACGATCCGGAGCAAGGCTCAATACATCTTCCGCGACGTGGCGGGCACATGGATGATCGTGTCGTTCAACGTCACGCGCAGCGATCACCCCGGAGCCGCCACACCGACGACCTCGGTGAGCGCGACCCAATCGGTGAGCGCGACACCATGAGACGCAGAGCCACGATCGGGTTGCTGGCTCTCGTGGCCTGGGTCGTGGGCACCGCGTTCGCGTCGGTCGGCCCGGTCGTCACCGCCCCGGCACAGGCGGGCGTCATCGTCGGACAGGCGCACGCCGACTTCGCGCCCTCGCTCACCGGCTCCAAGCCGATCGTGGTCCTCACGATCGGCAGCGGAGCTCGTCCAGGCGAGAACGTGGAGCATTCGCTCGCCGACTCGATCCACCTGATCTTCTTGAACCCGTCGACGCACAAGGCCTCGATCGTCGGCGTGCCGCGCGACTCGTACGTTCCGATCCCCGGCCTCGGAACGAACAAGATCAACGACGCCATGGTCGCCGGGGGTCCTCCGCTCCTCATCCAAACGCTCGAATCGAACTTCGGGGTGCACATCGATTACTGGGCGCTCACGACCTTCTGGGGCATGGACCAGATGATCAACTCGATCGGCGGTCTTGACGTCAACGTTCCGTTCGCGATGAAGGACTCGTACTCGGGCGCGGACTTCACGAAGGGGCGACACCATCTGAGCGGGCCTCAGGTGCTCGCGTTCTCTCGCGACCGCCACAGCCTGAACTCGGGTGACTTCGGTCGATCCGAGGACGGCGGACGGGTCTTCCTGGCGGCGCTCGCACAGTTCAAGACGAAGTTCGCCAAAGACCAAGGTGCGCTGTTCGCCTGGCTCGCTGCTGGCATGAAGAACATGGAGACGACGCTCAAACTGCCCACGCTCGTCGACCTCGCCTTCACCGCAAGCCATGTGGCGTTGAAAGACGCGCAGAACGTCGTGCTTCCAGGCGGGACCGGCATGGTGGGCAGCCTCTCGGTCGTTCACATCGACACCGCGAAGGCGCGCGCGATCATCGCCGACGCCCAGAAGGACGGCGCCATCAGCAAGGCGAACATGCCGCCGAGCCCCACCGCCGGCCAGTAACGGCTCCTCGCGGCGTCGGCACGGAGTTTCAGATGCGCGTCAGCACGAACGCCACGTACCCGACGTAGAACACTCCCTGGAACAGCAGGAGCGGCGCTGACAGGCGCCCGCGGAACCGGAGCGTTGCCCACAAGACCCCGCCCGCGACCAAGGCGACCCCCGCTGCGACCGCGCCCGTTCCCTCCAGTTTCCAGTCCGTGAACAGCAGCCCCACCGTTACCGGGAACGAGGCCTGGAAGACCATCGCGCCTGTCATGTTGCCCATCGCCAGCGTGTCCTTACGCCGACGGACCCAGATGACGCTGTTGAACTTCTCGGGCAGCTCTGTTGCAAGTGGCGCCACGAGCAGTGAGAACGCCAGCGGCGGAACCCCGAACTTCGTGCCGATCGATCCCACCGAATGGACGAAGAGATCCGCCCCTCCGACGATCACACCCAACGCCAAGGCCACTTGGACGAACGGAACCGACGAGCTTCGATCGGTCGACCAATCGGGCATCCCGCGCTTGAAACGCTTCGCGAGTTGCCACAGCTCGAGTGGCTTGATCTCGCCTCCAGCTTGCGCCGCCAGCTCGTCCTCTCCGGGAGAAATGAAGTGGCGCCTCACGTAATAGCCGTAGCCGACCACGAGAACGATCGCGAGGCCGACATGGAGCGTACGGACATGAACGAAACCGGCGACGAGGGCGAGCGAATACATCACCAGGAAGTAGCCGAGATCCTGTCGGATCACGCCGTGATCGATCTCCAGGTCGCGCGGGCGCCGGTCGTGCCGCGAAGCGACCAACACCGTCACGGCGATCACGACCATCGCGAGCGTCGTGAGCATGAACGGCGCCCCCAGGATCGCGCCGGTTCCGATCTCGTCGCCGGTCGCGTGCCCGGAAAAGATCGCGACCAGCGGAAGGAGCGTCTCCGGCAACGCGGTCCCGACCGCCGCGAGCACGGAGCCCACCGCACCCTCCGAGAGGCCGAACCCCTCGCCCACCCACTCGACGCCATTCGTGAACAGCTCTGCGCCAACAAGGATGACGAACAAGGAGCCGATCAGGATCGCCCAGTCCATTTCCGGATTCTCCCAGGACCGCGTTTGCATCCGGTCGGAGTGATAGGCCCGCGTACCATCGAAGCCCATGGACCCGCGCGCGTTCCTCGAGGAGCTCACGAACGATCCGGAGGTTGCGCCCTCCCTGGTAAGCGTGCGCGAGATCCCCGCCCGCGAACCCGTGACGGTGCCGTTCCCGGGTGACCTGCAGCCGCTGCTAGTTGAACGGCTCATTTTGGCGGGTCTCGCGGGCCTCTATCCCCACCAGGCACGAGGACTCGAAACGCTTCGGTCAGGCCGGAACCTCGTCATCGCGACCGGGACGTCCAGCGGGAAAACGCTCGTCTACAACATCGCCTTCGCCGAGGCGGCGCTGACGCAGCCGAAGGCATCGGCCCTCTACCTGTTTCCCACGAAAGCCCTTGCACGGGACCAACTTCGGGCTGTCCGATCTCTGAAGCTCGCGCAGCTGAAGGCAGCCGTCTACGACGGCGACACGCCTCGCGCCGAGCGCCCGATGATCCGCAAGAGCGCCAACATCGTGCTGACGAACCCCGACATGCTTCACCTGTCCCTTCTTCCCGACCACGCTCGGTGGGCCGACTTCTTCCTGCGGCTGTCGCTCGTCGTCGTCGATGAGGCGCATGTCTGCCGCGGTGTGTTCGGGTCCCACGTATCGATGGTGCTCAGGCGGCTGCAACGTCTCGTCGCCCACTACGGGGGCACGCCGCGATGGTGTCTGGCGAGCGCCACCATCGGGAACCCTGGAGAGCTCGCCCAGCGCCTGACCGGGCTCGCGTTCGACGAGGTCGTCGACGACGAGAGCCCGGGAGGCGAGAAGCTCTTCGCGCTGTGGAACCCACCGGTCATCGACGACGAGACCGGGACACGCAGGAGCGCCCTGACCGAGGCGAGCAACCTGGTTGCGCGCCTGGCGAACGACGGCATCCGCACGATCGGATTCACGAGATCCCGACGAGGAGCAGAGCTGCTCGCCGAGTTCGCGCGCCGAGCGGTCGGTGACGCGACGTTGCGGCGTCGGATCACGTCCTACCGCGCGGGATATCTCCCCGAGGATCGCCGCAGGATCGAGCGACAGCTCTCCGACGGCGAACTCATCGCGGTGGCGGCCACGAACGCACTCGAGCTCGGGATCGACATCGGCTCGCTCGATGCCTCGGTGCTCGTCGGCTACCCGGGGACACGCGCATCGATGTGGCAGCAAGCCGGCCGAGCGGGCCGCGGCGCTCAGGATTCGCTCGCGGTGCTCGTCGCCCAGGACGATCCACTCGACCAATACCTCGTGAACCATCCCGAAGACCTGTTCGACAAACCGGCAGAGGCAGCGGTGATCGACCCGACGAATCCGTACGTGCTGGAGCCTCATCTGCGGTGCGCAGCCCGGGAGCGTCCCTTGAGCGAGGGCGACCTCCCGTTCTTCGGAGATCCGATCGCCGTAGGTGACGCCGTTGGGCGGATGACCGAGCGGGGGGAACTGGTCCAGCGCAAGGGATCCACATGGCACGACCAGGGCCGCGAATCGCCACATCGGGCCGTCGACATCCGCGCCGGCACCGGCCACGTCTACTCCATCGTGATCGGCGACACAGGCGAGCTGCTGGGCACGGCCGACGAGAGCCGCGCGTACGCCACGTTGCATGTCGGCGCCGTATACCTGCACCTCGGTGAGCAGTACATCGTTCGCGAGCTCGACCTCGTGGACCGCGTGGCCGTCGTCGACGCCGCCGACCCGGACTTCTACACGCAGGCCCGCGACATCACCGACATCCAGGTCGTAGAGGCGAACGAACAAGGGCGAACCGGAGACGTCGACTCCTTCTACGGCACCGTGCGCGTCACGGATCAGGTCGTCGGCTACGTCCGCAAGCTCGTCGCAACGAACGAGGTCGTGGACGAGATCCCTCTTCCCATGCCACCCGTGCACCTCGAGACGAAGGCGGTGTGGTGGACGATCCCGCAAGACGTGATCGACCGCGCAGCCGTGTCCTCGCGCGATCTCCCGGGAGCCGTGCACGCTGCCGAACATGCTGCGATCGGCTTGCTCGGCCTCGTCGCGACATGCGATCGGTGGGACATCGGCGGCGTTTCCACGCCGATGCATCCCGATACGGGCATGACCACGATCTTCGTATACGACGGCTACCCGGGCGGCGCCGGCATCACCGAGCGTGGGTTCCACGCCTCGGAACGCTGGCTCACCGCCACGCTCGAGGCGATCAACGGCTGCCCGTGTTCTCGTGGGTGTCCGGGTTGCGTGCAGTCTCCGAAGTGCGGCAACGGGAACGAGCCTCTGGACAAGTCAGCCGGAGCCGCCTTGCTTGCGGCTATCCTCGGTCAGTCATGGGGGTGAGTCAGCAGGCCTACGTCGCGGTCGTCGGCGCCGCTGACGCGACGCCCGAGGAGCTGCGATTAGCCGGTGAGGTCGGCCGCCTCCTTGGAGAAGATGGCGCAGTCATGATCTGTGGGGGCCTCGGCGGCGTGATGGACGAGGCCGCCCGTGCCTGCGAGGCGGCCGGAGGGACCAGCGTCGGGATCCTTCCCGGCGACGACCGCGCACCGGCGAGCCGGCACCTCACGGTCGCCATCGCCACTGGGATCGGGGAGGCTCGCAACGCGATCGTCGTCCGCTCCGCCGACGTCGTCATCGCGGTCGGCGGAGAGTACGGCACGCTCAGCGAGATCGCGTTCGCCCTCAAGATGGGCAAACCCGTGATCGGCCTCGCCACGTGGGAACTCTCACGCGAGGGGATGCCCGACCCGATCCTGCGTACCGATTCTCCGATCGAAGCCGTCGCGCGCGCCCTCGCCCTCGCGCGAAGCTAAGGACTGCTGCCCGAGGGTTCGCGAATATACCCTGGACCGTACGAATCAGGGAACGCCAGGACGGCGAGGCGCGTCGACGACCGGCTCCGGCGCATGCCACACGGCCTCGACGTTGTTCTGATGCAAGTCGTTGACGAATGCCGCGTAATACCGCTCGGAGTACTGCGTCCAGACCCCGGGCTCGCCGCGGACGGTCGCGCCGTTTGCGACGGCGGCCGCGAAGAATGAATCCACGGCGTCCCGGCCCTCGGCCGAGAACGCGACATGCGCGGCTGTGGTCACGGGCTCCCCGCGGCAGATCGTGAAGTCGTCCAGTTCCTCGGCCCCGTAGGAGACACCGTCGTCCTGAACGTAGAGTTCCTCATAGCCGATTGGGGCGAGGGCGGCTGTATAGAGCCCCCGGCTCGCATCTAGGTCTGCCACGACGAAGAGCACGTGATCGACGACGACGCGGCGAATCGTCATTGGTTCACGCTATCAACGCCGGGCCTGGGGTCGCTACTGTCGGGAAGCCACGCGCTTACTGGACGGCTGCGCGGGCCGGGGTTGCAAGGGAGCATCGAGTGGGCAAAACCTCGCGGTGATGACCGTGACTCCCCCAACTGGTTCTTGACTCCTGGCGGCTACGAAGGCAACCTGTTTGTCCCCAGCGATAGCGCTGTCGGTCCTCCTTCCATGAGAAAGAGGCGAATACAGATGCTCAGCGCCTTGGCACTCGTCTTCGCGACGGCTTGGGCCGTCGCCGTCACCGATACCGTCATCGAGTCCACACACGCCGCCGCGGGCAAACTCGTCGTGTTCGGCACCATCCTCGGCTCGCCCGGAACGTCGCCGGTGGTCTGGATCCTCTGCACCCTCACGGCCTCCGCAGGGCTCGCACTGGCGTTCGCCTGGGGCAACATCCGTGAGCGTCGCTTCGAGCGTCGGATGTCGGCGCAGATAGATAAGCGGTTGTTTGCGATCGCCCAGCGGGAGACCGGGCACGAAGGACGAGGCCAACTCCTCAGTTGGCGCCTCGCAGAGCTCCGGGGGCAGGTTGCCGAGCTCACCGCCCGTCGCGACGCATTGAAGCGCGAGCTCGGCGAAGGAGAGATCCGCGAAGATCGGCTCCTCGGTGTGGGACTCCACCGCCGCCCCGATCCCGATCCCGGTGTCGTCGTCCTGCCCGAAGTTCAGGGATCGCGCGAGTCTTCCTAAGCCCCGCGCTCCGTTTCCCGATCGGTGACGGTCACGCTCGCGCTTTCAACAGCACACGCATGACGGTCCCCTTCTCGTTCGGCGTCAACCCGAAGAGCAGGAACGATGTGTAGTAAACGACCCCGCCGATGAGCGCGGTACCCACCAGGTCGAGTCCCCATTTCGGTCCCGAGAGCAACGCATGCACCGCAAGCATCGCCACCGCACCGATCACCGCCGGTATCGCCAGGCGCGCGTAATTGCGGTCATACGGCTGGATGCGAACGAATCGCCACACGAGGTACAGCCGCAGCGAGTTCGAGAACACGAGCGCCGTCGCCTGCGCGGTGGCTGCCCCCATCGGTCCGCCGAGCGCACCGGCGTGCGGCACCAGCACGATCGCGATGATCAGATCCAGCAAGAACGATGAGGCGTAGACGGCGAGGTCCCACCCCGTGCGCCCGACCATGATCAAGATGAACCCCGCCGCGCCCACGCTGACGTTCACGATCTGGCCGATCAAGAGCACTCGCAGCCACGACGACCCGGCGGTGTAGTCCGCGCCGAAGACATGAAGAACTGGGCTCGGTGCGATCGCGAACAACAGCAACAACGGAATCGTGCCGGCGAGCGTCCACCGGGTGATCTGCTTGAACAAGGCGTTGAGCCGATCGTGCTCGCTACGCTCGTGCAGATCGGCCACGAACGGGCTGAACATGTACGAGACGGCCGTGAGGAACAGCACCAACGCCTGCGCCACGCGGATCGCGGCGGCGTACGCGCTGAGCCGGGGGTCGTCGGGGAAGTGGTTCGAGAGAACCGCGAGGTCGGTGTAGAACACTGCTTGGCTGAGCAGCGCCGCAGGCGCCCGAGGCGCGCCGTACTTCACCAGAGCCGCCGTCTCACCGGGCTCCGCGGGCATCTGAGCGAACGACGCGGTGGCGCTGCGCCACGACACGAACGCGATCGCGGTGGCGACGACCCACGATGCGGCGTAGGCGAGCACGGTCACGGCGACCGACTTCTCCAGCAACGCCCAACCGATCAGCGTCAGAACGATCCAGCTGATCGATTGGCCGACCCAATAGGCATAGAGCGTGTGGCGCATGATCTTCAGGCCGCGGCTGCCGCCTAGATACACCTGCGCCAGCGCGACGAAGACCAGGGTCACCGCCGCGGCCCGCATCGCCGTGGTGGGCACGTTGCCCAGGGAGCGAGCGATCGGTGCCGCCAGAGCGAACGCAACGATCGCAACCGCGATGCTGACCGCCAAGGCGATGGTCACAGCGATCCGCACCACCGCCCGCGCACGGCCTGCTTCGCCTTTCCCCACTTCCACCGCCACGCGACGCACCGCGGCCATGTCCATGCCGAAGCGTGTGGCGGCACCGGCGACGAACGCGAGCTGCGTGACGAGCGTGACGTAGCCGAACGCCGCGGAGTGTTTCCCGAAGGCGTGGGCAACCATGATGTTCATCGCGAACGTCGCGATCATGAAGACCGCGAGGCCCACGATGTTCTGACCGGTGCCCGCGAGGATCGTCAGCTGATCGCGAGCGTGCTCGCCGTCACCGAGGCCGAGCACGCCGGCCAGCCCGCCTCCCGAGCGCTCTTGCTTACCGGATGTCGTCACTCACGCCTTCCGAGGCTGAGGAGCATCACTCGAGGTAGCCCAGACCCCTCAGGTGCTCTTCCATCTCGTCGGCTTCGGTGTCGCTCACGGCCGTCTCGTCGTCTATCGAAACGGCGTCGACCTCGCGGGAGGTCATCACGGCGTCGGTGCCGACGATCTCGTGGAGAACGCGTCCCGTAGGCTTCACCGCGGCCGGGGCTCCGAATGCCGCAAGGATCGTCGGCGCCATGTCGATCAGGGCGGGCTCCGACGTGAACGGCGTCACGTTCGGGCCCGCTGCCACGATCACGCCTTCGATGCGGTGATCCCCGCTCACCCAATCTGCATCCTCGATCGAACGCTTGGCGTGGGTCAGCGAGTAGCCCTCGGCGGGCTCCATCAGGATGTCGGGAGCGGTGTCGGCGTGCGCTCCCCTGAAGATCTCCTCCCGCTTGTAGATCGCTTTCACCGGGGATCGACCCGTCTTGGGGTCGACGTATGACGAGAGCCGATCCATCAGCGCGTCGCGTTCCCGCTCGAAGTCACCTGGGTCGACGATGCCGTCGGGCTCGCGCCCAGCGACGTTGATCGAGACACCCTCACCGGTCGAGCGGATCGACGTGTACGCCTTCGACTTCGACCAGTGCACCGACTGCGGGAGTGAGACCTTGCCGTGCAGACCGAGCGTGTCGTACACCTTGCGCGCGAGGTTCCGCACGGGACCCCATTGCATCGGACCGAACACGACGTTGGAGGCTGAGAACTCCAGGAAGCCGAGATCGCGCAGCAGGTGATCCATGTGCAGCGCGCGGGTGCACGACTGGAAGCCGTGGTCCGAGATGAACAAGACGATGTCGTCATCGTTCGCACGGGAAAGGAACGCGCCGATCGCATCGTCGAGCTGCTTGAAGATGTCGCGAACCTTCTTGCCGATCCGCGTGTCCTTGTTCTTCACGTAGTCCGGGTGATCGGGGGCGACGTAGTTCGAGAGCGCGTGCTGGGTGCGGTCGACGCTCACCCACACGGACGTCATCAGGTCCCAATCGGTGTTGTCCATCAGCCACTCGGACGCCGCGATCCGCTTTCCGGTAACGTCGAACGCTTCGTCGAGGTAGGCATCGGGCCGGTTCCGGTAGGTCGTCCACGACATGCCGTTGATCGGCCATTCCAGGCCGGCCTTGCGCAGGGTTTCGGGCAGATCTCTCGGCGTCGTGAACGTGCGGTTCTTCGGGAGAACTCCACCGGCTACCACGCTGCCTTTCACCGCAGGGGTGGGGAACGTCAGTGGGACGTCGAGCAGGAGCTGCGAGCGACCGGCCGCGTCGAGGTCCGACAGGAACGTGCGCGCTTTGATCGAGCGGTACGTGACCGGATACTGCTTGTGCGTTCCTGGAGTGGTCTCGAGGATGTCGTACACGCCGTGGTCGGCCGGATCGACCCCGGTGAGGAACGAAGGCCACGCGGCCCAGGAATGGGTCGGGACGGTCGATCGCAGAACGGATCGCTGACCACGATCGATGAGTGCCTGCAGGTTCGGCAGCTCACCCGCTTCCAGCAGGGGATCGAGGATGCGCCAATCGGCTCCATCCCAAGCGATCAAGATGACTCGTGACATGCGTCCTCACCAGCAGGGATACGGGAACCGGTGCAGTGTACCGAAGGGCAGGAGCCGAGTGTGGAAGGATCGATGCGATGTCGGATAGTAGAGATGACAGATATGAACGCGGACGTGAACGGTTCCTCGAGGTCCACGACGAGAAGGCGCTGCGCGCGGTCGAGGGACTCGGGGACCTGGGGCGCTCGATCGTGGAGTTCGTCTACGGTGACATCTACCTGCGGCCCGGCTTATCGACGCGCGACCGCGAGCTGGCCGCCGTCGCGACGCTCGTCGCCCTCGGGCGCTCGTCGCAGCTCCCTCAGCACCTGCGCGCTTCGCTGAAGGCAGGCATCAGCGCGGACGAGCTCCGTGAGGTGATCCTGCAGACCGCGACGATCGCCGGGTTCCCACCGGCGATGAACGCGATGTCGCAAATGACGACCGTGCTCACGGAGCACGACGCCTCATCCGACTGAGAGGCCGGGGACGCTTAACCGGGCGTTCGCCTACCCACGCCGCCTCCTCTACGATGACGCTGGATCGGATCCCGTCAGGGGAGCGTTCGCCTTGAGACGTCCCGCTCGCAACTACGTACACAGCATCATCGCGATAGGCATGCTCGCCGCCCTCGCGAGCGTCTCGTGTTCCTCGTATGCCGACCTGCTGCGACCGCCGGCGCCAGAACCCGGTATGTCGACATGCTCCTTCGGCGTCGGAGATACCGTGAAGCGCGGAGGCGTAGGAGCCGTCGTACCCGAACCCGGGAGCGGCGTCGCCGGCGTCGCGGACAAGGTGAACGGGTCGGCGTCGATCGAGATCGAGGTCTCCCTGGACGGTGTCGTGACGATCACCTCGAGTAGGAACGGGATCAGGTCGGCTCCGACGTCTTGCGTCCTTCCGTAGGAACCGACCGCGGCAGGCTGAACGCGAACGGATGAGGAGGTCGGATGGAAGCCCCGACGAAGATCAAGCCCACCTCTCTGGCCGATTACCTCGATGTGTTGTCGAAGTCCGTCTTCCAGTCGGGGATCAGCTGGCGGGTGGTCGAAGCGAAATGGCCCGGCACCCGAGAGGCGTTCCGTGGATTCGACCCGAAGAAGGTGGCGAACCTCACGCCGAAGCAGATCGACGCGCTGGCGCAGGACACGAGGCTGATCCGCAACCGGCGCAAGATCGACGCGACCGTCGAGAACGCCGAGGCGATGCTCGCTCTCGAACGCGAGTACGGCACGTTCAAGAAGTACCTTCGCTCCCACCCCGACTTCGAGACCTTGTCGGCGGATCTCGTGAAGCGGTTCAAGTTCCTCGGCGACATGGGTGCGTACCATTTCCTGTACGTCGTCGGAGAGAAGGTCCCCGACCATGATGCGTGGACGTCGGCGCATCGTCCCGAGGGCATGAAGCCTCGTACGTCGACGCGTCGCGGATAAGCCCCCACGGGTCGCGAGAAGCCACAGCGCCGGCGCGACTATCCTTCCCGGATGAGTTTGGTGCGCGTCTCGACGACCCCCGACCTCGTCGCGCCGGTGCTCGTCGCCGCGTTCGACGGATGGATCGACGCCGCAGGTGCGTCATCGGCGGCCGTCCGACATCTTGCCGAGGATGGTGAGATCGTCGCCAGCTTCGATGACGACGTGCTCTTCGACTACCGCTCACGCCGGCCCGTGCTCGATGTCATCGATGGGACGCTCACGCGCCTCATGTGGCCGGAGATGTCGCTGAAGCGCACGCGCCACGGCGGTCGGGACCTGCTGGTGTTATCCGGTCCCGAGCCCGACTTCCATTGGCGTGAGCTCGGTGAGCAGATCATGGAGCTCGCTGTTCGCCTCGGGGTCACCGAGTGGGTGAGCCTCGGCGCGATCCCCGCGGCGGTCGCTCACACGCGACCGGTTCCGGTGCTCGCCACCGCTTCCTCGCCGGGACTCTTGCGCCCCGACGAACAACAGGGGCCGCAGGGATTGCTGCGGGTTCCGTCTGCGGCTCTCAGCGTGATCGAGCTCGCGGTCAGCGGTGCAGGTGTTCCCGCGATCGGGTTCTACGCACAGGTGCCGAACTACGTCGGGGGACCCTACGCGTCAGCGACCATCGCGCTGCTCGAGCACCTCGGACGTCATATCGGCGTCGATCTACCGCTCGAGCACCTGCCCGATGACGCGGTCGACCAGCGGGGGAACCTCGACAGCCTCGTGGCCGCACAGCCGGAGGCCCGCGAGTATCTCGAGCGACTCGAGCAGATGCCGGACGAAGAGGTGCCCTCCGGCGACGAGATCGCGTCCGAGATCGAACGATTCCTACGCGAGCAGGGTTCCGAGTAATCGGCGGCGCATCAGCCGCGGAACTCGGCGCCGACGCCGAGCGCATCGAACCCGCGATCGGCGTCGGCGCGAGCGGCGGTGGCGTCCTCGCGACGTTCGAGTGCTGCGAGACATCGAGACGCGCCGGCGAGCGCGTTCGCTCGCTCGAACGGCACCTCTGACGCGGCCCACTCCTCAGCCACGGCTCCATACGCCGCCGCGGCGGCGTCGAGCTGGCCCCCGGCCTCTGCCACGGTCGCGCGGGCGGCATCGACGTTGATCCGGTCACGCCTCGTAAGGCCTCGACTGAGCTCCACGAGGCGCGCTGCGAGTTCAGGATCGCCGGCGGCGATGCACGTCCGCGCGGCGCACGCGAGATAGGACTCCCGATATTCCGCCGCCGTGTCGCGGGTCGCTTCCTCGAACTCGGTGAGTAGGGAACGCGCGCGACCCGGATCTCCGTTCGCGACGGCGAACTCCGCCGCGACGACGAACGCAGGCGCCAGAGCCTGCAGATCCTCTATCGGTCGGGCGAGTTCGAGCATCTCTTCGGGGTCGGCCGCCTCGGTTGCTCGGCATCGGTAGAGGAGGATCCTGGCACGGATCAGATCCGTCACGATCGCGAGGGTGCGATCGAGTCGATCGCCACCGGTCGCGAGGAGCTCGTCGCCCCATCGGAGCGCCTGGTCCCACCGTCCGAGTTCGAACAACAACCCCAACGCATGAGCCTTCGTGTACAGGCCCTGGCTCACGACGCCACGACGCCCGGCGAGCTCGAGCGCGCGCTCATCGTGGGCGAGCCCACTTCGCGGTCCTTCGAGCGCCCACTTCCATTCCGCGAGGTAGTTCTCGGATGTCACCGAATAGTCCGCGTTCCCGGTGGACTCCGCGATCTCGAGCGCCTCCTCGAGGTCGGCGAGCCCTCCCGGCTCACCCAGCGAGCAACGGGCGTCGCCGCGGATGTGCAACGCCATGATCGCTACGTCGTCTTCGTCGAACCCGCGCGCGAGCCCAAGGGCCCGCTCCGCCCATGCCAGTGATTCGCGGACGTGTCCCGCGAACATGTGGTCCTGGGCCATGAATGCGCACGCACGAGCCAGCTCCCGGCTGGGCGGCTGGTGCTCGAGGACGTCGACGGCGAGCACGAGGGCTTCACGCGATCGAGTCGTTTCGCCCATCGCCCCGAGCTGGTTGCCGAGTCGCGTGAGCGCATCCGCGAGATCGATCGGACGTCCGAGCTCCTCCTCGATCGACCGGGCCTCCTCGAAGCGCGCGAGGATCTCGGCCGCGGCGAGCTCTCCGGTTCGCCTGCCCATCAACGCCGCACCGACGAGCGCCCGTGCCCGGTTGTGGGTTCGGCGGTCGAGCAAACCGAGAGCCCGTTCGTACAAGACGAACCCACCTCGCTGGTCGATGCGAGAAGCCTGTTCGGCGGCGAGCAGCAACCATCGCTCGGCGGGGTCGCGAGCAGCTGCGACCTCTTCCTGCGCTCCTGCCGCCGTCGCGAGCTCCACGGCGAGGTGGAAATGATTCGCGAGCGATCCCGCATGCTCGGCCGCTCGATCTCCGGCCTCGCGCTCGAGCCACTCGCCAGCGGCTCGATGTTTGCGTGCCCGAGCGAGACGCGGGATCCGCGCATAGGCAACTTCGCGGATCAACGCGTGGGCGAATCCATACTCGGCGTGGTCGGGGAACCACGAGGCGGCTGCGGGTTCGACGAGACCGCGTCGCACCAGCTCGCCGATGCCGGAACGGACCTCCTGGTCCGCACGCCCCGACAGCGCCGCGAGAGCGGCGGGCCAGAACGCTGTGCCAACGACGGCGGCGTCTTGCACCAGCGCCCGCAGATCGCCCGGGATGGAATCGAGCCGAGCCGCCACCATCGCGTGGACGGACTGCGGCACGACGATGTCCTCGACGCCGCCCTGAGGGTCGGAGCTCGCCACTTCAGCGATCATCCGCACGAACTCCAGCGCGAACAGCGGGTTCCCCCCTGCGCGGTCGATCAGTGCGATGCGGGTGTCCTCAGGCAGGGCGTTGCGCGACAGGGCTTCGTCGATCAACGACGCCGTTTCGGTGTCGGTCAGTTGAGCCAGTCGGATCGTGGTCGCTTCCGGGCTCCCGTTGCCCCATCCATCGTCGAGCTCCAGCAGTTCCGGACGAGCCGTGCACAGGAACAAGACGGGGTACGGCGCGAGTTCGTCCAGCGATCGCTCCACGACCTCTCGCAAGACCGGCTCCGCCCAGTGCAGGTCCTCGAGCAGCAGGACGACCGGGCTCCGTTCCGCTCGGGCGCGAACGATCCGCGACCAGGCGGCTGCCGATTCCGAGGCAGGCACGCCTTCTTCGACATCGTCGTCGTCCCCGATCGCGAGCAGCGGCTGGAGCCGGCGGGCGAGCCAATCGCGCTCGAAGGTCGACGCTTCGATGGCTGCGGTCAGCTCGCCGAGCTTCGCCGAGGCAGATGCCGGACCGTCGCTAGGAAGGATGCCCGCCTCCGCGCGAACAACGTCGGCGAGGGCGCGGAACGTGACGTCGTCGCCGTAGGGGACGCACCGGCCGGCCCGCCAAACGACATCGGAAGCAAGCCCCTGCCTGAACTCCTCGACGAGCCGCGACTTCCCGATCCCCGGCTCACCGACCACCGTGACAAGCCCTGCGGTTCCGTCGTCCACGGTGCGCGCGAATCGTTCCCGGAGCATCACCAACTCCCTGTCTCGCCCGACGAACGACACGTCGCTCGCCGCAACCGGGCCCTGAGCGCGCTCACCCATCACTCGCCACACCTGGAGAGGCTCCGACTTGCCTTTCACCGAGACGGGGCCCATCTCCTCGAACTCGAAGAGGTCGCGCGTCGCGCGATGCGTGAGGCTGCCCACCACCACGCCGTTGCGGGGCGCCACGCCTTGCATCCGGCTGGCTGTATTCACGACGTCGCCGGCGACCGCCTCGCCGACCTGGGGACCCGATCCGAACGTCACGACCGCCTCACCCGTGTTCACAGCGATCCGCACGGCCAGATCCGGCACCTGACGACCCAGCTCCGGCACCGAATCGAGGATCGCGAGCGCGGCACGAACAGCGCGCTCAGGGTCGTCCTCGTGCGCGAGCGGTGATCCGAACACGCCCATCACGGCATCGCCGATGAACTTGTCGAGTGTCCCTCCGAACCGCTCGAGGTCACGCTGCACGCTGGTGTGGAAGGGGACGAGCGTCCGTCGGACGTCCTCGGGGTCGGCGCGGTCGGAACGCTCGGTGAACCCGACCAGGTCAACGAACAAGATCGAGACGATCCGTCGCTCTTCCGTCGGTCGCCCGGCCGGTGCGACGACACCGAGGTCGAGCGCGCTTCCACATGCCATGCAGAACCGCGCGCTCGCTGGGTTCTCAGCTCCGCACGAGGGGCAGGTCGACACGGAACGAGTCTAGGAGGTGTTGGTAGCCTGCCCGAGACATGGCGCCCGCCGAGGATCATCTCCGGATCTCATGGGCTCAGCACTGGGAAGACGTACGACTCTGGCGGGTGCTGCGTGGCCGCGAGCCCGGGTTCTACGTGGACGTCGGGGCCATGGATCCGTCCGAGGACTCGGTGACCCGATCCTTCTACGAGCGCGGTTGGCGCGGGCTGAACGTCGAACCGAACCCCTTCTACGCGCAACGGTTGAGGGACGAGCGTCCGCTCGATCTCGTGGAAGAGGTCGCGTGCGGCCCTGAGCGCGGGAAGGCGACGCTTCACGTCGTCACCTCGGCGGAGGGCGAGCACGGAGGACTGACGACCCTGGACACCGGGTACGCGGACCGCCATCGCGCCGAGGGCAACCGCGTGACGACCGTCGCCGTCGAGGTCGCTCCCCTCCGCGAGTTGATGGAGAGCACCCCTGCTCGGGACGCCGCCTCCTTCCACTTCCTCAAGGTCGACGTCGAGGGCAACGAGGCGGCCGTCCTGGCGGGCGCGGATCTGAACCGCTTCCGACCACTCGTCGTCATCGTCGAAGCCAGGGAACCGGGAGGTGCCCGGGAGACGTACGCGGAGGGTGAACGCATCCTGGTCGATGCCGGCTTCGCGACGGCCGCCGACGACGGCCTCAACCGCTGGTACGTGCGCTCCGAAGACGCTCATCTGGCCGAAACCCTTGCACCAGAGGTGAACCCGCTGCTCGACGGGCTCCCGCGACGCTGGTGGGAACTCAGGCGTGAACAGGAGCTCGTGGAAGGGATGCAGAAGCTGAAGACCGCGTGGCAGGACAAGTCCGACGAGCTGGAGGCCGCGTACGCGTCCAGATCGTGGAGGGTCACGGCGCCGCTCCGCTCGGCCGGTCGATTCCTTCGGCGAGCCCCGCGCGGATAGGGACAGTCGACACCTCTGCCGAACCCTCGCACGATGGGCCGATGCCGGACGACCCTCGGCGTGCTAGCTTCCCCAACAGCAACGCGTCGCGGAGGCGAAGTCCGGTCCGATTCCGGCGCTGTCCCGCAACTGTAGGTCCACTCCGGTGGACGAGCCAGGCCGCCCTGCGCGACGCACGGCTGAACGAACCCTCGAGGCAAGGGGAAGTCGGCCGCCGGGTCCGGACCCGTTCCGGCGCAGACCCGTCGTCGATCCTCTCGCAGCGAGGGTGAGTTCCGGCGGGGCGCGAGGACGCCCGGAAAGGAGTCCCCGATGGGACGGACCCTACGCAGGGTCGCTTCGAGTTCGCTGTCGCTGCTCATCGTTGGCGTCGTCGTGGTGGGTCAGACGACCGCCGGATCGGCCGCTCTCACCGATGCCCAGCGCTCCGCTCGAGCGATCGGCTTCATCAAGACGAACCAGAAGGCGAACGGTTCGGTGCCGGCGTTCTCACCGATCGGTTCAACCTCCGACGCTGTCCTTGCGACCGTTGCCGCGGGCACGGGGCGCGACGTCGAGCGGCGGGCCCTCTCGTACCTGCGCGACCAGGTTGCGGCCGGAAACGTGGACGCCGTAGGCCTTCGCGCGAAGGTCGTGCTCGCGACCACAGCGGCAGTTCGCGATCCACGCACGTTCGGCGGTCGAAACCTGATCCGTGCGATCCGGCGAACGATGGCGGGTGATGGGCGCTTCGACTCGGCCTCGGTGCTCGACCAGGCGCTCGCGATCCTCGCGATCGAATCTGCAGGAGTGACACCCCGCGGTGAAGCGATCGCATGGTTGGAGAACGCGCAGTGCCCCGACGGCGGATGGCAGTACGACGCCCCGTACAACCCGACGACCGAGGATGACGACTGCCTGTCGATCGCGGATCCGGGTACCGACTACTTCCAAGCGGACACGAACACGACGAGCTACGCCGTCCAAGCGATCGAGGCGTTCGACCCAACGACCGTCTATCCGGCGAGTCCCTTCACGTTCTTCGGGACGATGCGAGATGCGACCCACGACGGATGGGGTTACACCGCCGGCTACACGACGACCGACGCGAACTCGACCGCCCTCGTGATCCAGGCGTATGCAGCAGCCGGGAAGAACGTGCCCTCCGGCGGTCTCGACGCGCTCCGCGCGTTGCAGCACAAGCACTGTGGAGCCTTTTCCTATACCTGGAACGTCGACGGCACCCGCACGGCCGCGGATGTCGGCGCGACGATCGGCGCGGTGCCGGGACTGATGCTGAAACCGCTCCCGTTCACCGGCGCCGTGATCGGCAACGCTCTCGACGTCGCAGCATGCTAGGGCCCTGTTGATGGGAACCGGTTTCGCGGCGCGGGCGTCGCGGGTAACGGTCGCAGTCTCGTCGGCGGTCATCGGCACGGTCGGCATGGCCGCGATGTTCGTCGTGGTGTCTCCGGCGAGTCCGGCGTGTGCCGCCAGCGTGCCGCACGTCGCGTTGGTCGTCGGAACCGGCACGCAACAACTCACGTACTGCGTCGCGCTGGACGCGGCAAGCGTGAGCGGCATCCACCTGGTGCAGCTCGCGGGTTCCCAGGACGATCTGCAGTATCGCCTCGGGTTCGGGGGACAGGCGGTCTGCCAACTCGCCGGCGTCGGACCCGACGGCGACGACTGCTTCGCCTCCTACCCGGACTTCTGGGGGTTCTGGCTCGGCGATGGCAGCGGAGGATGGACGTGGTCATCGTCTGGTGCTGCATCCGTTGAAGCGCATGACGGTGACATCGAAGCCTGGACCTGGGGGACCGGGGATTCGGGCGACACCCATCCGGAACCGACGCAGGCCACACTCACGGACGTGTGCGGTTCATCTCCGTCGGCCTCGCCGACATCCTCCGTCCCTCCGACCCACTCGCCCAGAGCATCGTCCGCTGCGAGCGGAGGGGCGAGTCCGATGCCGGGGACGACCGGCGCGGCCAGCGGGGACGTCTCCGGATCGTCGTCGCCGAGCACGCATCGGACCTCGCGCCCGGAGACGTCAGCACAGGCGGGGGACGGCCCCACGGTTCTTGCGGCCGCGACCGGAACCGGTGGTGGAGGATCTGGCGGTCCGCCCGCCGGCACGCTCATCGCGCTCGTCGCGGCCGCCGCGCTCGGATCCGCGGGATGGCTTCGCGTTCGAACACGGCGTGACGCCGGTTCTTCGCACGACGGTTCTCGGGCTCCTCCGGCTGACATCGGTGGGCCATCGTGAGCTGGGCGAGCGGCCGCGATGTGGCGTTTCACCCGGGGGCCTGGATGGTCTGGGCGACGTGCGCAGGCATCGTGGCCTTCAGCACGACCGACCCCGTGTACCTGGGCCTGCTCGTCGCGGTCGCGTGGTTCGTCTACTCGGCGCACCGGGTCCCCGGCCCGACGGCGCGCTCGTTCAGAACGTTCCTGTTGGCCGGCATCGCTGCGATGACGATCCGCACACTGCTCGTCGTGCTCGGCACGGTCAGTCTCGAGAACGTCGCGTTCTCGGCGCTCGAGGGGATGCGTCTCGCGGCGTTGCTCGTCGTGTTCGGAACGTTCAATGCCGTGACCGACCCGTTCGGGGTCGTGCGCCTTGCGCCGCGCCGCTTCCACGAGCCCGCGCTCGCCGCGGCGCTCGCGCTCTCGATCGCCCCGCGCACGATCTCGATGGCCGGGCAGGTCCGCGAAGCACAGCGGCTCCGCGGGATCCATACCTCGCGATGGCGCTCGTTGCCGGCGCTCGCGGTGCCGATCCTCGAGACCGGCATGGAGGACGCGTTGACCCTCGCCGAGAGCATGGACTCACGCGGCCACGGGCGGGGCACTCGCTCGCGGTACCGACCGGAACGATGGACGGGGCCAGCGATCGTCACCGCCCTCACCGCAGCGGTCGCCGCGGGGGTCTTCGTGTTCACCGCGTTCGGAGGAACGGGCTCGGCGGGACTGCACCCCTCGACATCGCCGGCGGAGTGGCCGGCGGCGGACCTCGTGTTGCTCAGCGCGATCGGTTTGCTGGCGTTCCCGGGATGCGTGCCGCACAAGGGGGATCCGACGTGAGCGACCACGCGCTCCGATACGACGCGGTCTCGTTCACGTATCCCGAGGCAGAGACCCCCGCGCTCGACGACGTCACGGTCGAGATCGAGGAGGGGCATTTCGTTCTCGCGGTCGGTCCGACCGGTTCGGGAAAGTCGACGTTCCTGCGCGCAACGAACGGCCTCGTCCCTCATTTCACCGGCGGAACGTTCTCGGGTCGGGTTGCGGCTGGCGGGCGCGACACGTTGGAGAACCCGCCGCGGAGCCTGGCCGACGTCGTCGCGTTCGTGCCGCAGGATCCGGCCGCTTCGTTCGTCCTCGACCGCGTTGAGGAAGAGCTCGCGTACGGCATGGAGAACCTTGGTGTTCAACCCGAACACATGCGCCGCCGGGTTGAGGAAACGCTCGACCTTCTGGACATCGTGGCGCTTCGGGATCGGAGCGTGCGCTCGCTCAGCGGTGGCGAACAGCAACGCGTCGCGATCGGCGCGGCGATTGCCGCCGGTCCACGGATCCTCGTGCTCGACGAGCCAACGTCGCAGCTCGACCCGCAGGGAGCCGAGGACGTGATGGCGGCGCTCCAACGCCTCGTGCACGACCACGGGGTCACGGTGGTGTTGGCCGAACACCGCCTGGAGCGCGTGGCCGGGTGGGTCGACACCGCGCTCGGATTCGACCGTGGCCGCGTTGACGTGGGAAGCCCGGCGGCGGTGATCGGCTCGATGCACGTTGGCCCGCCCGTGGCGCGGCTCGGCAGGTTGATCGGTTGGAATCCCGTGCCACTCACCGTTCGCGATGCGCGGACGGCTGCTCGCACGATGCCTCCTCCCCGGACGACCGATGGCCGCCGAACAACCGCAGGCAGCGTCGTCGTCGACATCACTGGGCTCGACGCCCTCCACGGCCGGACTCGGGCGCTTCACGACGTATCGCTTCGCATCGGCGAGGGCGAGATCGTCGCGCTGATGGGTCGCAACGGAGCCGGCAAGACGACGCTGCTGCGAACGATCGCGGGGGTGCACCCGCCGGGAGCCGGAACCGTGTTGGTGAGCGGTCGTGCCCCCGAGCCCGGGGTCGACGCGGCGCTCTGTCCCCAGGACCCCGACGCGATCCTGTTCGCCGATCGTGTCGACGACGAGGTCCGCATCACGATGAAAGCCCATGGCATCGACTCCTCCCCGCTCGAGCTTCTCGAGCGGCTCGGGATCGACCATCTGGCGTCGCGACATCCGCGCGATCTCTCCGCGGGTCAGCGCCTCCTCGTCGCAACCGCTGCGGTCGCCGTCGCACGCCCTCGTGTCCTGCTGCTCGACGAGCCGACCCGAGGCGTCGACCCCGACGCGAAGGAGCGCCTCGCGGTCTTCCTCCGCTCACACGCCGCGGATGGCGGAGCGGTCGTGCTCGCGACCCATGACGTCGAGCTGGCCGCGGTGGTTGCCACCCGCGTGGTGATGCTCGCCGGGGGTGAGGTCATCGCCGACGGCAAGCCAGGTGATGTGCTCGGCGACTCGCGCGTGTTCGCCCCGCAGATGACTCGGGTGTTCGGCTCGGGGTGGCTCACTCCCGAGCAGGTCGCTGGGGCGCTTGTATGAGCGCGACCCTCGCGACACGCGGTCCGTCGCATCCGACCAACCGCACGATCGTTACGCGGACGCCCTCGATGCGACCGCACCTGCGCATCGCGCTCCTTGTATTCGCGAACCTGCTCGGCGTGTTCGCCTTCCTCTGGCCGTTCGTGGTTCCCCTTGCGAGCGGAACCGACGAGAACCACACGGCCGACGGCCCACTGATCCTCTTGGGGCTCGTGCTCTGCCTCGGAATCCTGCTCTTCGTCGAGCTCGGCCGCGGTGGCCTCGGCCCAAAGACCGTCGCGCTGCTCGGCGTCTTGGGTGCAGCGATGGTCGCGTTGCGCTTACCCGGATTCGTCGCCGGCTTCAGCGCGATGTTCATCGTCGTGCTGGTCGCGGGGAACGCCTTCGGACCGGGGTTCGGGTTCCTCCTCGGGGCCGTGGGCACGTTCGCGAGCGGGCTGTTCATCGGTGGGTTGGGGCCATGGCTGCCGTTCCAGATGATCGCGGTCGGGTGGGTGGGTCTCGGGGCGGGCCTGCTACCCGAGCGCACGCCGAAAACCCACACCGAGTGGCGCCTGCGCATCGCCGCGCTCGCCGCCTACGGCGTCATCGCGGGCTACGCGTTCGGAGCGCTGATGAACCTGTGGTCGTGGCCCTTCATCGCGGGAGGGTCAGCGGTCGGTTGGGACCAAGCTGCGAGCGTCGGCACCAACGTCCACCATTACGTCACCTACTACCTCGTCACCTCGCTGGCGTGGGACACGTTCCGCGCAGTCGGCAACGCGGCGCTCGTGATCGTGCTCGGTCGTCCGTTGCTCGGCGCGCTCGACCGTGCCGCTCGCAGGATGTGTCTGCACGTCAATGAACCCGAGCGCGCGGCGCCCGATAGCATCGCTCTGTGAACGACAGCGAAGCCGGGCCAGAGCCGCTGGCGACGCCCGAGTTCGAGCCCACTCCGGAGACCCCGCGCCCCACGCTTCGGCAGAACCTTCGGGCGCTGCCACGCGATGCCTGGATCCTCTATGCGGGTGCCTTCATCAACCGGTTCGGGACGTTCGTCCTGCCGTTCATCACGCTCTATCTGCACGAGCGGCTCGGGTACTCGATCCCGAAGGCGGGTCTGGGTATCGCCGCGTACGGTCTGGGGGCGATCGGCGCGCAAGGTGTCGGCGGCGTCCTTGCCGACCGGCTCGGTCGCCGCAACACGATCGCGCTCTCCATGTTCGGTGGCGCCGCTCTCACGCTCTCGCTCGTATGGATCCACGGGCTATGGCCGATCGTAGCCGTCGTGCTGCTGCTCGGGTTCGTCGCCGAGCTGTACCGGCCCGCGTCGAGCGCTCTGATCGCGGACCTGATCCCGGCAGAGCGGCGGGTGGCGGCCTTCAGCGCCTACCGGCTGACGTTGAACGTCGGCTGGGCCTTCGGACTCGCGCTCGGCGGTTTGCTGGCCGAGCGTTCGTTCAACCTCCTGTTCGTCGGCGACGCGCTGACGTCGGGCACGTTCGGCGTCATCGCGCTGGCGGCGATCCCGCACGGAACCCGGACCTCGAAGCACGAGGAACACCACCTCGCCAGCGCCCGGAGCTCGATCCTGGCCGATCGCGGCTTCCTCTTCTTCCTCGCCGCCGTGTTCCTAACAGCCGCCGTCTACATGCAGAACGCGAGCACGTTCGCCATCCACGTCCGTGAGCTCGGCTTCCCGACGAAGACCTACGGGTTCCTTCAGGCGATGAACGGCCTCCTCGTGGTGCTGCTCGAGTTCCCGATCTCGGCGTGGACGCAGCACCGGCCGAGGACCCGCGTCGTGGCCTTCGGGGGCCTGTTCGTCGGACTGGGCTTCGCCACCCTCGCGATCTTTCACTCGGTCCCCGGCCTCATGGTGTTCGTCGTGATCTGGACTTTCGGGGAGATCGTCGAATCCCCCTCGACCTCAGCCTTCGTGGCCGACCGGGCACCGGAGCACGCGCGCGGCCGCTACCAGGGGGCGCTGGGGATGATGTACGCGAGCGCCGCCGTTCTCGGGCCGCTGGTCGGGACTGGCATCTATAGCCGCAGCCCAACGGCCCTTTGGCTCGGCTGCGGCGTCGTCGGCATCGTGATCGCGGGTCTCGCTATCGAGGCCGGCCGCCACTCAACCCCGTCCTCTCGATAGGGGCGTCGGGCGCAGGCTTGGCGTTTCCGGCGCAAAGGAGTTGACGTCTCTCTACCTATCGGGTAGATATATCGAAGCGATATATAGCGAGGGATCGACAATCAGGTTATCGTCGGCCGACCTCGCTCGGAGGCGTAGGGGGGATCCACCGCAACCATGCTCGAACTCGCGATCCTTGGCTTGTTGAAAGAGCGCCCGATGCACGGCTACCAGCTCTCGCGAGAGCTCGGTCAGTCACTCGGGGGATTCTGGCGCGTGTCCTATGGCTCCTTGTACCCGACGCTGCGCAGGCTCGAGCGCGAGGGTGCGGTCGAGGGGGTGCCGGGTGACCCGGAGAGTCCGACCACCACCCGGCGCAAGAACGTCTACCGCGTCACCGAGAAGGGAGAGAAGCTCTTCTTCGGGCTGCTCCAGGAGACGCCGAACGACAACTCCAGCGAGGACACTCGTTTCCGAGTGCGACTCGCCTTCTTCCGGTATCTGCCACCGGAGACACGGATCCGACTTCTCGAACGGCGGCGCGCGTCGCTCGAGGATCGGCTCGGCAGCATCAAGGACTCATTGCGCACGACCCGAGAGCGCGTCGATGACTACACGCTCGCGCTGATGGAGCATGGGCGCAGCGTCACCGAGTCCGACATCGCGTGGCTCGAGGGTCTCATCAAGGCTGAGCGCACACGCAAGGTTGTCAATGCCCCCGTCGGGAGGGAGCGCCGCGCAGCGACGCTCCACAGAAAGGAGCACACCTCATGAGCAAGGTTCGTCTCGCCATCGTCGGCTTAGGAAACTGCGCCTCGGCGCTCATCCAGGGACTCGAGTACTACAAGGACGCCCGGCCCGAGGATCGGGTGCCAGGCCTGATGCACGTCGAGCTTGGCGGGTATCACGTCCGGGACGTCGAGGTCGTCGCCGCATTCGACGTCGACGCGAAGAAGGTCGGCACCGATGTGTCCGAGGCGGTGTTCTCCGAACCGAACAACACGATCCGCTTCTCCGACGTACCGCTCACCGGAGTGACCGTGAGCCGTGGGCACACCCTCGATGGGCTCGGCGCCTTCTACCGCGACACCATCACGGAATCGGACCGGCCCGAGGCAGACATCGTGCAAGTGATCCGAGACACCCGCGCCGACGTGCTCGTCTCCTACCTGCCGGTGGGCTCTGAGCAGGCCTCCCGCTACTACGCACAATGCGCCATCGACGCCGGGGTCGGCTTCGTGAACTGCCTGCCGGCCTTCATCGCCAGCGACGTCGAGTGGGCGAAGAAGTTCTCCTCAGCAGGCGTGCCGATCGTCGGGGACGACATCAAGTCACAGGTCGGCGCCACCATCACCCACCGCGTCCTCACGAAGCTCCTCGAGGACCGCGGTGTGAAAGTGGACCGCACGTATCAGCTGAACTTCGGCGGCAACATGGACTTCATGAACATGCTCGAGCGCACGCGCCTGACCTCGAAGAAGATCTCGAAGACGCAGTCGGTCCAGTCCCAGCTCGAGAAGCCGCTCGACAAGCACGACATCCACATCGGCCCGAGCGACCACGTTCCGTGGCTCGAAGATCGCAAGTGGGCGATGATCCGCATCGAGGGCCGCAACTTCGGTGACGCCCCGATGTCGATCGAGATGAAGCTCGAGGTATGGGACTCCCCGAACTCGGCCGGCATCGTGATCGACGCCGTTCGCTGTGCCAAGGTCGCGCTCGACCGCGGCATCGGCGGTCCCCTGATCGGTCCCAGCGCCTACTTCATGAAGTCGCCGCCGGTCCAGTTCAGCGACGACGGAGCGCGAGAGATGGTCGAAGGCTTCATCCTCGGCAACGGCGCGTCCGCCAACGCCGACTGGACCGACTTCTTCGACGTCACCGCGTAGGGCGCGGGCGCCGGAGACTGTTTTCGCGCTACCGCTTCGCTGCTTGAGCGCTCTTGGTCAGTCTCGGAGCTTGAGGAGCTCGCGGATCGGGTCGAGGTCGTACGGCGCGTTCCGCCCCACGATCACGTGGGTCGCGCCCGCCTCGAGATAGGCATCGAGCTTGCGGATGTCGCCGGCGTCGATGTGCACCGTGCGCTCGATCGCGCCGGGGTCCCGGCCGAGCTTCCTGCACCAGTCGTCGAGGACCGCGTTCTTGTGCGCGAATCGATCGGGTGGGCCGAAGCTGTTCCACATGTCTGCGTGTTCGGCGACGAGCCGCAGCGTGACCTTCTCGCCGCCGCCGCCGATAAGGATCGGCAGCGGAACTTGCATCGGCGGTGGGTTCAGCTTGGCCAGTCGCGCCCGGATCCGTGGCAGCGCCTCCCCCAACGCAGCTAGCCGTGAGGGCGGCGTTCCGAACTCATAGCCGTACTCGTCGTAGTCGCGTTCGAACCAGCCGGCCCCGATCCCAAGGATCAGCCGGCCTCGAGAGAGATGGTCGACCGTGCGCGCCATGTCGGCCAGCAGCTCTGGGTTCCGGTACGAGTTGCATGTGACGAGCGCGCCGAACCGCACGTTCCTGGTTTCGACCGCCATGGCTGCGAGCTCGGTCCAACACTCGAAATGCGCACCGTCAGGATCGTCGTAGAGCGGGAAGAAGTGGTCCCAGTTCCACAACGTGTCGACCCCCAGGTCGTCGGTCTCACGCCACGCTCGCCTCATGTCGTCCATCGAACCGTGCTGCGGCTGGATCTGCACCCCGACCTTGAACCGCGCCATGCCTGATCCTCCTCACGGGCCCTCCAGCAACAGCCGAGAGCGACCCCGCAAACTCTACGATGCACCGGTGGAAACCCTCAGGCCGAACGGCACCGCGCGCGACGCGTTGCGCCACGCCGACTTCCGGCTCCTGTTCGCGATCAGGCTGATCAGCCAAGCCGCGGACGGCTTCATCCAGGCCGCATTGGTTGCCTCGCTGGCCTTCTCCCCCGAGAAGCAGACGACCGCCTCCGGGTTCGCCATCGCGTCGGCGATCGTCGCCGTGCCCTTCTGTGTGATCGGGCCCTTCGCGGGCGTCTTCATCGACCGGTGGTCGCGGCGGCGCATCTTGCTGATCGCGCCGCTCCTGCGCGCCGCGCCCATCGCACTCGTGCTCCTGTCGCCGACACATCAGGCGATCGGGTTCTACGCGGGCGCGCTGTGGGTGACATCGGTGAACCGGTTCTTCCTCGCGACCGCGCAGGCAGTGGTCCCCCGGCTCGTGCCCACGGAGGACCTGCTGGCGGCGAACTCGGTCGCCACGATGGGTGGGACGGTCGCCCTGCTGGTCGGTGCATTCACCGGGGGACTCGTTTCCGACGCCTTCGGCAATGTCGCCATCGTCGCGGCGGCGGGCGCCATGTGGGTTGCGACGTCCGCTGTCGCCTTCAATATCCGGAGCGATCTTCGGCCGCACAAGGCACCCGAGTCACTCGAACTCCTCCGCCATCAGCTCCGTCGCGTGGGATCGGAGTTCACAGATGGCATCCGGCACATCATCCACACACCGCGCGCGGTCGCGCCCATCACGTCGATCTCCCTGGATCAGTTCGGCCAGGGACTCGTGCTGGTGCTGGCACTCGTCGTGTTCCGCCAGCGGTTCGCGGAAGGCGTGGGGTCGTTCTCGTGGTTGATCGGCGCTGGTGGTGTCGGGGTGCTTCTCGGGTTGATCACGATCCGCCGGCTCGACGCTCGGATGAGCCGTGAGCGGATCGTCGCCCTGGCCTTCGCGGTGGGCGGCGTGGCGCTGCTCTGTGTGGCCCTGTTCGTCAACCGTTGGTCGGTCCTGGTCGCGAGCTTCGTCGTCGGCCTCGCGTTCGCGTGGAAGAAGGTGCCGATCGACACGATGGTGCAGGAGGCGGTCCCCGACGGCCTCCGCGGACGTGTGTTCGCCGTGTACGACGTGGCCTACAACGTGGCGCGTCTCGGCGCGGCGTTCTCCGCGATCGCGTTGTTGCCGGCCATCGGCGAGGCCGGCTCAGCGGCGCTCGTCGGCGCGCTGTTCCTGCTCTGGGCGCCGGTACTTCCGCTATGGCTCCGTCGCGAACCCGAGGTGAAGCTCCGGTTCTACGAAGGCGCACGCGCCGAGGAATGGCCGCGCGCGATCATCTGGGGCGGCGCCGAGCGACCCGTGGAGGTCCTGCGCTCATGGCGGGAAGAGCGCGCCGGCGCGCGGCTCCTCTGCTTCAAGCTCAGCCTGGAGGACGGAACGATCCTCGACGTCAGCCGCGTCGAGGCGGGCGGCGCCTGGAGGATCGACCACGAATCTTCGACCACCTGACCGCTGGCGGAGCCACAACGTGACGGTGCCGGTGGCGAGCGCGACGGCTCCACTCAAGACCATCGCGGTCCCCGCGCCGAGGTGCTGCCCGATCCATCCCGCGATCGGCGCGCCGATCGGGGTCGATCCAAGGAACACGATCCCGTAGAGCGCCATCACGCGGCCTCGGGCCTGGGGTTTGGCGTTGATCTGCAGGATCGTGTTCCCGGTGATCATGAACGCCATCACCGTGAACCCGACCGGCACCATCGCCAGAAGCGCGAGATGCAAGGAAGGCGCCAGTCCGACCGCAGCGAGTGCGGCGCCCGAAGCGACCCCGAACACGCCGAGCCGCTTCATCGTGGGATGGGCGGCTCGGTTCGCGAGCACGATCGCTCCCATGAACGAGCCGAGCCCCCCCATGCCGGAGAGCGCACCGAGGGTGACCGCTCCACCGTGGAACTTCCTGGTCGCCAGCAACGGCAACAGCACCGCGAAGTTGAGCGAGAACGCGAAAATGACGGACATCACCAACAGAGGGCGGCGGAGCTCGTCGGTCCGCCACACGTACTGGAAACCGGCCTTCAGGTGTCCGCGTTCACGCGTGGTTCGCCGCTGCGGGTGCATCTCCGCAACACGCATCCGCACCAGCGCCGCGATCACACCCAGGTACGAGAGCCCGTCGACGAGGAAGCACGAGGCCGTTCCGACCTTGTAGATCAACAGCCCTGCGAGCGCTGGTCCCACCATGCGGGCGCCCGTGAACGTCGCGCTGTTCAGGCTGACCGCGTTCGTGACTCGGTCGGTTCCAACCATCTCCACGTAGAAGCTCTGCCGGGTCGGGTTGTCCACAGCCGTCACGAGACCGTTCAGGAGTGACAGCGCGTAGACCATCCACAACTGCACTGCGCCGGTGCCCACGAGCACCCACAACGTCAGCGAGATGACCGCGAAGAGGCTCTGAGTCACGATCAGGATCCGTCGCTTGTCGACCCGGTCAGCGAGCACTCCGCCGAACGCCCCGAACAACAGGATCGGCAAGAAGAGCAAGGCGGTATTCAGCCCGAGCGCGATCCCACTGTCGGACAGTCGCAGCACCAACCATGCCGTAGCGGTGGCGTTGACCCACGTCCCGATCGCGGATACGAGCTGGCCGATCAGGTAGAGACGGAAGTTGCGCTCGTCGAGCGAGCTGAAGGTCCGCCGCACGGATTCCCCCGCGCGGCTCAACGCCGACCCTCAGTCAAGCGTTCCAGGATCTCCGCCGCCCGTTCCAACGTGCTGAGCTCCTCAGGGGTGAGCTTCTTCAAGCGCCCAGCGAGGTATCTGTCGTGTCGCCGTCGGATCCGCTGGAGCAGCTGCTGCCCATCCGAGGTGGTCTGTATCCACGCCATCCGTCCATCGAGAGGGTCGGGGGTACGCGCGATCAAGTCACGCTCCAGCAGCGAGGCGACGATCCTGGTCACCGTGGGCTTCTGGATCTGCTCGTGTGCGGCGAGCTCACCGACCGTCATCGGCCCATGTCGGTCGACAGTAGAGAGGGCGGCCAGCAGCGTCGGCGTGATCTCGGCACCGGACCCCTCCCTCCGGAGCTTCCGCGCCAGTCGCATGACCGACAGGCGGAGCTGCGAGGAGAGGCCCGCGACATCGATGACGGAGGACTCGGTCTTGCTGGGCATGCCACCATGATAGTTCGGATAGCTAACTAGCGTCACGAACCATCGGGATGATGCTCCCCATAAGCGAGGCGAAGGTGCCAAGATTGCGGGTAGCGGACTCCTCCAAGGAGGAGAGGGGAGGCCACGATCCGTACTTTGCGGGAGCGTCTGCACTCGGTGGATAAGGCATCGCCTCCCGACCTCTGGACCGAGACCGCGTCACGCGAGCCTCGATCGAACCGCCCCGGTCCATCGCGGCTGAGACCAAGGATCGCGGTGTTGGTCATATCCCTCCTGATCCACCTCCAAGCCAGCGATCTTCCTTGTTGACGCCGGCACCGGCGCCGTCAAGCGGACGATATCGGTGGCCAAGCTCCCGGTCGGATCCACGGTCACCTGGTCGCCGGATGGCTCGTGGCTGGCCTTCGACGCGGTTGGTCCCGGTGGCGACTTGAGCGGCGCTGGCATCTACGTGATCCGACCTGACGGGACAGACCCGAAGCTCCTGACCTCCTGGTCCTGTCCCTCGAACGTGTGCGTAGCTCTTCAGCCATCGTGGTCTCCGGACGGATCCCGGGTGGCATTCACACGAAGCTTGCCCGAGATAGGAGGCGATGGATCCGAAGGTGACATCTTCGTCATCGACGTTGGAACGCAACGTGTTCATCAAGTGACGAAGGGCCCGGGGCTCGATTGTTGTCCCGCATGGCAGGGCGTGCCTGTCGAGTAGTCCGCTGGCTGAATCGGTCCCTACCGCTTTTAGATGAACAGCGAGACGGCCGCGTCACGCATCTCGGCGATCGCTGTTGCGGCGCCGATCGGTTCCTCGAGACCATCCAAAAGGTCCTCGGGCTTCAGGCCGAGAAGGTCCATCGTCATCTGGCACGGGATCAGGCGCACGCCGAGCTCCTGCGCCGTCGTGATCAGCTCATCGGGTCTGGCGACCTGATGGTCCTTCGCGAGCTTCTTGAACATCGAGGGTCCGGCACCGGCGAAGTTGTAGCGAGAGAGCTTCGCTTTCTGGGCGGACCCCGGGTTCATGGCGCTCATCATCTTCTGCATCCAGTTCTCACCGGTGATGCGCACACCCGGTTTCACGATCGCGAACAAGCCCCAGAACGTGAAGAAGACGCTCGACTCCATGCCACTCGCCGCCGCCGTAGTGGCGAGGATCGTCGTCGGCCAGATGCGGTCGAGGTCTCCACCCCACGCGATGATCGTGAGCTTGTTCTTCTTCTCGATCCGTCGGTGCTGGTCGACCTCGAGCGCCTCGATCCGCGCGAGGAGCTCGGCATACGTCGGCGCCTCGATGCGATCTTCCGTGGTCGCCATCGGGCTCACGCCTTCCTGATGACGTATCGGTACGTGCCGTCTGCCTCACTCGAAGAGACCAGCTCGTTGCCCGAGATCGTTGCCCAGCTGGGAACGTCTGACTTCGACCCGGGATCGGTGGCGATGAGCTCGAACGCCTGACCGCTGTCGGCGATCTTCAGGGCCTTGGCCAAGGAAACGAGGGGTCCCGGGCACGATTGCCCGCGAGCATCGACGACCGTGGTGGTGGCGGTTGTTGCGATGACATCCATGACGAGAACCTCCTGGAGAGTGGGGAGACGCGAGCGGAAAGCGTGCGTGCGCGGCAGATCGTGCCGTCCCGTGTCAAGCGGGACAGCAGATGCGGTCGGGGATCATCGCCCCCACGAGGCCGATCTCGCGTGTGCAGATCATGGTGTCGTTTGTTGCAGGTGCAACGAACCCTAGCTCAGCGCCGCAGCTACGGCAACCGGAGTGAGCTGCGCGAACGCGTGACCCAGATCCTCAGGCCCAGTCGATCGTCACGATCTCCAGCGGCTCAGATGTGCCGCGGAGCGTGACGGCCTGCTGGTCCGACGTGGGGAACCGGCCGCCCGCGGCCGTGTTCACGCTAGACAAGATCTGGTCGCCCTCCGCGAGCGCTGCGATCCGCGCGGCTTCGTGCACACCCTTGCCCGAGAAGTTGCGGCCCACCTGCGTTGCGCCAGAGGCGTGCACGCCGATCCGAACCTTCGGGGCGAAACCGTTCACGCGGCGGTGCTCGGAGAGCCGGCGCTGGATCGCGACAGCACATCCGAGCGCATCGTCGGGCGAGTCGAACCCCACGAAGAAGCCGTCGCCCGTCGCAACGACCTCCTCCCCGCGGTGGTCGGTGAACAGCGCCCGGAGCGTTTCGTTGTGCCAGCGCAGAACGCCCTGCCAGGCTTCGTCGCCGAGCACCTCCACCAGATTCGTCGAGCTCTCGATGTCGGTGAACATGAACGTCTTCTCCACACGGCGGGGCGCCTCCGTGCCGCGCAGCTGCCACGGCAGCAGCTCTTCGACCGTTTCGACCGTGATCGCCGCGGTGGGACAGGCGAGCGCGGCTTCGCGGAGTTGCTCCTCGGCAACGCTTCCGGTATCGACGACGTCGGCCTTCAACAGGTCGCCCGCATGCCAGTCGAAGGCGGTCGGCGCGATCGTGATACACGTCCCCGCTCCGACACAGCGGTGTCGGTCGACACGGGCCCGAACGGCACCCTGACGCTCGTCCCGCTCGCTCACAGCACGCGCTCCCGGAACGCGAACGCGGTCGCCTCAGCCCGAGACGACGCGCCGATCTTCGCGAACAGCTCCCCGAGCCGCAGGACGACGTCCCGCTCCTCGACGCCGAGTTCGTGGGCGATCTCGGCATTCGTCCACCCCTGGATGAGACTCTGCAGCAACGCGTGGTCGGCGTCCTCGGCCTGGTCGTGGTCCGTTTCGGACGGGGTAACGCTCATCGCGTTCGGACCGGTGAGCTCCGTCAACGTCGCGCCGAGCGGACCCCGGAACCAACGGACACGCACCGATTCGTCGATCGTGCGCTGCGCGATCATGCCGGCCGCGTAGCGCACGTGGTCGAGGGCCGGCCCGGCCTCGGGCGCACCGGCGTCGCGCAGAACGCGGGCGACCGGGAGCAGGATCGTGAGGTGCAGATCCTCTTGCATCGCGCTTGCCATCCGCTGTTGCGCCGACAAGGCGGATGCGACGGCTCGCTCCCGATCGCCCCGGGAGAACGCCACCATCGCAAGCACGGCGTCGGCCTGGGCGGGCCACGGCGGGTGCCCGGGAAGAAGCGGCGTGAGCTCGAGCAGCTCGTTCGCGGAACGTTCGGCGAGCTCCACCGATGCGGTGTCACCGTTCTCGATCCCCAGCCTCGCCGACTGCCACGCGAGGTGCGACAGCGCTTCGCATCGCGATGCAGGCCGTCCGTCGTCGTCAGCCAGGGCAACCGCCCGTTCCAGGTGCGAGCGCATCTCGCCGATATCTCCGGCGGCTGCCGACGCGAGTCCGCGCCAGGTTTCCATCCGCCGTCCGCGAAGCGGCGTGGGATTCGCTGAAGCGACCGCTGCGGCGCGATCGAGCCACATCCCCGCCGTGTCGAGCTCCCCGAGGTCCAGGTAGGCCATCGCCGTGCCGCCCGCGGCCAGGAACGACAGCGCGGGATCGCCGATCTCGCTGGCGTGGAGGTATGCCTCTTCGCCGCGCGACACAGCCAGGTCAGGGATCACCTTCGCGCGGGCGAACACGTGGACGCCGTAGAGCATCTGTGCCTCGATCGCGACGCGGTCACTCGCCTTCGTGAGGGCGTTCATGCGCGAGGTGAGCCGCCGGATCTCTTCGATATGCCGTCCGGAATTGGTTCCCAGGTGGATGTCCGGCGCCCAGCTCAGGTATCCCAACGCGATGATGGTGGACATCGCGCCGCGGCGATCGCCGATCCGTTCGAAGACCGCGAGGGCCTCTTCCAACCGTTGGCGTGACTCCATGAACCGAGGCGCGATCGGCATCTCCGGCAGAAGGTCCTCGAGCGTCTCTCCGGCTGCGACCCGCATCGCCAGCGGCACGTGCTCTCCCGCCTCGACTGCGTTGATGAACCAGTCGCGCACACGGCCGAGCGAGATGACGCCGAGTTCGCGCAGCACGAGCGCGATCTCCATCTCGCGTCCCAGGTCGCGAGCGATCTCGAGCGCTCGCGCGTACGTTTCTTCGGCAGCGTCCAGATCGACCTCCCGCGCGGCCGGGGCGAAGGTCTCACCCGCCGTGCTGCGCAAGAGGGCTTGCCCCAGCTCGATACAGGCGGCGAGCTCGCTCTCGCGGTCGTCGCGCGAGGCCGCCAGATCCCTGACCTCTCGGGCGAGCTGCGCCGCGCGATCTTCTTCCTCGTTCATCCGGAGTGCAGCCGCGCGGCGCAGGCGCACGTCCAGCTCGAGCTGCGAGTCCGTCATCGCCTCCGCCAGGGCCGCCAGTTCGGCGAGTCCCTGCATCCGGTCGCCGGGTCTCCGAAGCATCTCCAGCGCCTGATCGCGTGACTCCAGCAGGTCGACACGTTGCTGAGGCGTGCCGGCGAGGGGCAGGGCAAGCTCGACCACCCTGAGCACCTCTTCGGGAGCGTTCGCGGCCAACGCATTGCGGCTGGCCTCCACCGAGAAGCGCACGCAGATCTCCCCATCGCCGGCTGCTTTCGCGTGACGCGCGAGCAAGGGAAGGCTCCCGGGTAACGGCTCACCGGCCATCAGCAACTTCACGATCGCCGCGTGGATCGCACGGCGCCGCGTCGGCGCAAGGGTGCTCATCGCGAATTCCTGCACCTGCTCGTGAGGGAAGCTGTAGTCGGCCGGCGAATCGTGGGAATGCTCGGTCAACAGGCCGGCCGAGACCGCGGGTGCGAGCGATGCGGCGAGCGACTCGACGTCGGCATCGATCTCCCGTACGCGGAGCTCGATCTCTCGCAGGTCTCTCAAGCTGAAATGGCGGCCGAGGACGGCGGCCTCCGCGAGCAGCTCGGTGGTCTCGGCCGGCAGGCGGGCGGCGCGGCGCGAGATGAGGGTCTTGACGGCCGAGGGCACGAGGCGATCAGCGTTGCGGGCGAGCGTCCACTTGCCGTCGATCTGTTGGATCATGCCCGCCTCGCGGTACGCGAAGGCCATCTCCTCGACGATGAACGGCACCCCTTCGGATTGCGAATGCATGACGGCCGCGCCCGCCGGGTCGACCGGCCCACCGAGCGCTTGCGCGAGCAGCTCGCGCGTCTCAGCGGAGGTGAACCTATTCAGCTTCAGACGGCGGATAACCCCCATCCGGTCCATGTCGGCGGTCAGGTTCACCGCCTCGGTCATGAGTGCGAATTCTTCGGGTCTGATGGCGAAGATCAGCAGGATCGGGTTCGCTGAATCCGCTCGAACGACATATCGGAGGAGACGCAGGCTGTCGTCGTCAGCCCATTGAAGGTCGTCGATCAGGACGGCCAGACCGCCCTCGCCTGCGAGGGCCCTGAACGCAACGGCGCCCAGGTCGAAGGTTCGAAGGAGCCGTTGATCCGTCGGGAGGCTGGCAAGACCGGGGTCATCCCGTCCCGACATCGTGTCCAGACATCTCGCGAGAGGTTCCTCGGCGGCGCTCCCGGCCGCGGCTTCGAGCGCCTGCTGCGACCCCAGGATCGACCGAGCCACAAGGAACGGACCCCGGATCTCCTCATCGGCGGTTGCGGCGATCGTCGTGAACCCCGCGTGCTCCGCGAGCTCTCGCGCTGCAAGGAGAAGGCGGGTCTTCCCGATCCCGGGCTCGCCTTCGAGGCTGAGGCCCACCAAACGCTTCGTCCTGGCCGAGGCGATCTCCTGCTCGATAGCGGCCAGTTCCGCGGGGCGTCCGACGACTCCGCCGGTCGCCCGGTTGACGTGGAGCGCCATCGGCGAGAACGACTGATGCAACGACTCGAGCGCGACTTCCTCGGATCCTCTGCTCACGTCTATCCGCCGGCTCGGTACTCGCACACGCTCATGGGGTGCTCCGATGTTCTCAAAGAAAGGAGATATCCATGGGCGCGAGAACGTCGAGTCACGAGGTGGCCGTGCGGTTAGCGCACGAGCCGACGACGCTCCCTCGGCCAGTAGACGAGCAGCACCTTCGCCTTCAGCGCCTGGCCGGTCACGGGGCCGAACTGGCGACTGTCGGTCGAGGCCGCCGCCATGTCGCCTTCCACCCAGTACTCGTCCTCGGCGAGCGTGCGATCGCCGACACGTCCACCGGGCACCGCGGTGATCCGCTTCACCATCTCGAATCCGGGCCGGCCCGGATGCTCGACCACGACGACATCGCCCAGCGCGAACCGCGTCGGTGTGACGACGAGCGCCCAATCGTCCGGCGCCAGGGTCGGAGCCATGCTCCCCCCGTCGATCCGGATGCGGGCGGGCTTCCATCGCAAACATGCCCACGCGACGCCGGCCGCGACGACGACGCCCGCGCCGACACGGGTCAACGGTTCCCGAGCGCGGTGGTAGGTTTCGGGAGAACGGTCATCATCAGAAGGAGGCGGTTCCATGCTGGAAGCATTCCTCAAGCCGACCCGTGTCGTCCACGCCCACTGCGATCTTCCGTGCGGTGTGTACGAGCCGGCACAGGCACGTATCGAGGCGGAGTCCGTGAAGGCGTGCCAGGAGAAGTATCAGGCCAACGAGGACCCGGTCTTCCGTGAGCGCGCGGTCGCCATCAAGGAGCAGCGCGCGAACATGGTGAAAGAACACCTCTGGGTGCTGTGGACCGACTACTTCAAGCCCGATCACCTGGCGAAGTACCCGAACCTGCACGACACCTTCTGGAACGCCACCAAGCTCGCCGGTGAGGCCAAGAAGTCTGAGGATCCGGCGCAGGGCCAGAAGCTCCTCGACGCAGTCGATGAGATCGCGAAGATCTTCTGGGAGACGAAGGCTTAGGCGGCAACGGTCCTCGGAGCGTCACAAGGGCCGGGGCGCAGCCCCGGCCCTTGTGGTTCCCTGGGAGAGCGGGGGATCTCGTCACTCGCTCCCCTCACGAGAGCCGGTGGGGCGAAGTGGGTCTGGTGGCACTCCGCCCCACACGGTCTCACCCGTGAACATCGGCACCCGCGACCCGACGGGCGCAGGGACCGAAAGTCGGTAGTTGCGAGACGGACGGCTGATAGGCTCGCCGACCGATGAAGGATGTCGGTCTGGTCGGTGTCCCGTTCAGTGGCAGATCGACGCTGTTCAAGGCGCTCACCCGAGCCGGCTCGCACGGCGGACAGGCGAACATCGCGGTCGTTCCCGTCCCGGACCCTCGTCTCGGCGTGCTCGAGGAGATGGAGCGGTCGAAGAAGACGGTCGCGGCACAGGTGCGCTTCGTCGACGTCCCGGGAGGAACCTCGTCTGCCCAGGGCATCGCGAAGCTTCGAGAATCCGACGCCCTCGCCGTCGTCGTTCGCTGTTTCGGTGTCGACCCGGTGCCATCGGCAGAGCTCACGGACGTCCGAGCAGATCTGCTGCTCGCGGACCTTGCCGTCGTCGATTCCGCTCTCACCAAGGCCGAGAAACGCGCGAAGGGCAAGACGACCTCCGAAGTGGATATCTTGCGTCGCGCACACGAGGCGCTCGATGCCGAGACGCCGCTGCGCGATGCGCAGCTCTCGCCTCAGGACCTCGCCGAGCTGAAAGGGATCGCACCGCTCACGCTGAAGCCGGAGATCGTGATCGCTAATCTCGAAGAAGGTACCGATGTGCCCGCGGAGCTCGGGGACGCGGTGGGCGTCTACGCGTCGATCGAAGCCGAGACGGCCGAGATGGACCCCGAGGAGGCGCGCGCACTGCTCGAGGAGTTCGGCGTGAAGGAACCCGGCTTGGAGACCGTGATCCACGCGTGCTACGGCGCGATCGACCTGATCACGTTCCTCACCACCGGCGAGGACGAGACCCGAGCCTGGGAGGTTCGGCGAGGGGCGAAGGCGCCAGAGGCCGCGGGAGTGATCCACAGCGACCTCGAACGCGGCTTCATCCGAGCCGAGGTGATCACCTACGACGAGCTCGTCGCTGAGAGGTCGATGGAGAACGCGAAGTCCCACGGGAAGATCCGCGTCGAGGGGAAAGACTACGTGGTCCAGGAGGGAGACATCCTTCACGTTCGCTTCGCCGTGTGAGGCTCGCGACATCCCGGGCACGCGGTTGCGTATGCTCGACACGGATGGCCGACACATACCGCATCGGTGAAGCCGCGAAGCTCCTCGGCGTGCGGGTGGAAAGCCTCCGACGCTGGGAGCGGGACGGGAAGCTGCAGACGACGCGTACAGCGGGTGGGCAGCGCGTCGTCGGCTCGACCGACGTTGCACGGCTCCTCGCCGAGCGCCACGGCCAACAAGCCATCTCCGCCGGGAGCGCACGCAACCGGTTCCCTGGTGTGATCACCGAGATCAAGCGCGACAAACTGTCGGCGACGGTGGAGATCCAGGCCGGTCCGCACCGCGTGCTCGCCTTCATCACACGCGAGGCGGCCGACCAGCTCGGCCTGAAGGTCGGCGTCCGGGCCGTCGCCACCGTGAAGGCCACCAGCGTGATGGTGAATCTCCCGGAGGACTGAAGCAGGCCGTTCGTTCGCGCCGGTCCGCGGGTACCCTCTTCGGGTGAAAACGGCGGCAGATCCCGACTCGTTCGCCTCCCCCGATCCCGAGGAAACACCCGAGGAGAAGCAGCGGGGTTTCCTGAGGATGATCGGTGAGCTTCCCGGGCTCATCATCCTGGCGTTCGTTATCGCCCTGCTGCTCAAGACCTTCCTCATCCAGGCCTTCTACATCCCGTCGGGTTCGATGGAGCCCACGCTTCAGGGCCCGGGCGACCGGATCCTCGTGCAGAAGATCTCGTACTACTTCCACGACCCGCAGCGTGGCGACATCATCGTCTTCGAGGATCCGAACCCGACGACGCAGCCGGATCGGAGCCTGGTCGGCGGCTTCCTCCATTGGATGTTCCAGGGGCTCGGCGGGAAGCCGGACAACGAGGACTTCGTCAAGCGCGTGATCGGCCTTCCTGGAGACACAGTGTGGGCCCAGGGTGGATCCGTCTACGTCAACGGCGACAAGCTCGACGAGCCGTATCTCACGCAGCAGACGGCGGACTTCCCCCACACGGAGGTGCCGGCCGGCAGCCTCTTCGTCATGGGCGACAATCGCTCGAACTCTCGCGACTCGCGGTTCGGGCTCGGCTTCGTCCCCGAAGACAAGGTCATCGGGAAGGCCTGGGTCATCATCTGGCCACCCAGCCGGATGGGCACGATCCACTAGCCGCCGCTAACGCGCGGCGTCGCGTCCGCGAGGGCCCACCGGCTCTTCTCCCGGCACGAACAAGCGCGCGAATGACCACACGACCGCCGCGATCCCGATGGCCGCCAGCCAAACGATCGCGGGCGGTGGCCGGAGCGCGAAGAAGTCCCTCGCTCCCGGCGCGAGCATGATCGCGACGAACAACCCGGCCATCGACCACACGAGCGCCTGTCGCCACCCCGTGAACGGTGTCGCGACGATCGACAGGATCGATAGCCCGACGAAATCGAGCGTGATCACCGCGGTCGTGCGCCACTGGTCGAGACCGAGACTCGGTTCATGTCGCGCGAGCGCGTACGCCAGCAATGTCGCGATCCCGGCGAGAGCCCCGGCCGGGATCGCGAAACGCAGCACGCGCGGCACGAAGGATGGCCGGAACCGCTCTTGGTTCGGAGCGAGTGCGAGGAAGAAGGACGGGATCCCGATCGTCAGCGCGGCCACCAGGCTAAGGTGTCGTGGCAGGAACGGGAAGGCCCAGCGCCCGACCCCGGTCGCGAGCGCCAGCAGCATCGCGTACGACGTCTTCGTGAGATACAGGCCGGACGTCCGCTCGATGTTGCCGAGCACCTGACGGCCCTCGCGCACGACCGACGGCAGGGTCGAGAAGTCGGAGTCGAGCAGGATCAGCTGCGCCACCGCTCGCGTGGCTTCGCTTCCCGAGCCCATCGCCACGCCGATATCGGCGTCCTTCAAGGCCAAGGCATCGTTCACCCCATCACCGGTCATCGCCACCGTATGACCCCGTGACTGAAGCGCCGCCACCATCGACCGCTTCTGCTGAGGCGCGACCCGGCCGAAGACCGCGTGGTGTTCGAGCGCTTCGGCGAGCGACTCCCGATCGTCGGGAAGCGTCCGCGCATCGACCGGATCCTCGGAGCCGGGAAGCCCCAACCGGCCCGCGATCGCCCCGACCGTTCTCGGGTCATCACCAGAGATCACCTTCACGACAACGTCCTGCGCCGCGAAGTAGCGGAGCGTTTCGGCCGCTTCGGGTCGGATCGTCTCGCTCAGGACGACCATCGCAACCGGCATGAGGCGCTCGGGAAGGTCCTCGCCCGACAGCGCGGGCGCTCGCGCCAAAAGGATCACGCGTTTGCCCACCGACGCTTGCTGCTCGACCGCATCTCGAGTCGATCCCGTGCCGGTAGCTCGGTCGAACAGGACGTCGGGTGCGCCAAGCACGAACGTGCCGCGGTCCCCGAAGAACGCCGCGCTCCACTTCCGGGTCGATGAGAACGCCACGGCCTCCGTCGGGACCCAACCGAGAGGTGGCGTTGGGAACCGCGCGACGATCGCGCGCATCGTGGCGTTGGGCACGGGGTCTGCTGCGGCGAGCGCCCCCAGCACGCTTTCTGCATCGAGTTCCGGGTCGAAGCGCTCGATCCGTTCGACCTCCGTCGTCCCGTCAGTGAGTGTGCCGGTCTTGTCGATGCACACCACGTCAACACGCGCCAGCACCTCGACGGCGGGCAGCTCCTGGACGAGGACCCGCTTCTTCGCAAGCCGAACGGCAGCGACCGCGAACGCGACGCTCATCAAAAGGACCAGTCCTTCGGGAACCATCGCGACGGTGCCCGCAACAGCGCCCGACACGGCCTGGCGCCAGTGACGGCCCGCGAGCTGACTCCAGAACAGGAGCATCCCGGTCGGCACGATGAGGAACGAAACGTACTTCAAGATGCGATCCACGCCGTCGCGGAGCTCGGAATGCGTCAGGGTGAACCGACGCGCCTCGGCAGCGAGCTTCGCCGCATAGGCATCGCGGCCGACGCGACTCGCCCGATACCGGCCAGAACCGGCGACCGCGAACGAGCCCGACAACACCTCGCTTCCGGGAACCTCGTCGACGGGATCGGACTCCCCCGTCAAGAGCGATTCGTCGATCTCCAGACCCGAAGCCGTCAGCACCTCGCCATCGACGACGACCTGATCGCCGATGGCGACCTCGAGCACGTCATCGAGCACCACCTCGCCGATCGACACCTCCGCAAGCCCGCCGTCTCGCACCACCTTCGCGCGAGGTGCGCTCAACAACGTGAGGCGATCAAGCGTGCGCTTCGCCCGAACTTCTTGCACGATCCCCACGCCCGAGTTCAACACCACCACGAGGCCGAAGAGCGCGTCCTGCAGAGGTCCGACGATGACGATCAGGACGAACAACGAGCCGAGGAGCGCCGTGAACGGCGTGAGAACGTTCGCTCGAACGATGTGCGCGATCGAGCGCGTCGGACTGGCGGGAACATCGTTCGCTCGGCCGTCGGCGACACGCGCAGCCACCTCGGCAGCCGAGAGTCCGTTCCTCGCGAGGTCGCGGGAACCCTCGTCGGCCGGGTCGGAAGGAGCTGAACGCGCAGCTTCCACCATGTGCGAAGCGTACTCGGGCCGCTGGCGCCTCAGGCTCTGCGCGATAGGTTCGTCGTGTGCGAACGCTGATCGTGATCGTCGTCGTGACCGTCGTGATCTGGGCATCGGTCGTTGGCGTGCTACTGATCTCGGGTCGACGGGTGGCGGCCAAGCAGCTGGCACGGCTCCTTCCCGATCTGGCTGCGTTGCTCCGAGGGCTGTTGCGAGATCCGCGGGTCCCTCGTGGGTCCAAGGTCCTGTTGGCGATCGCCGTCGTGTGGGTCGTCTCGCCGATCGACCTCCTACCGGAGTTCCTCCCGGTGATCGGACCACTCGACGACGTGATCGTCGTTGCGCTCGTCCTTCGCCACGTGGTGAAGCGTGCCGGCCCGGAAGTGGTAGCCGAGCACTGGCGGGGCGATCCAGGCACGCTGGCTCTCGTGATGAGGGCGCTCCGCGTGAGCGACCCGGTCTGAAGCGCAGTCAGCTCGCCAAGCCCTGCTCCTTCGCCCAGGCGTCGAGTAAGGCGTAGGCCTCTTCCTCTTCGATGGGACCACGTTCCATCCTGAGCTCCATCAGGTAGTCGAGCGCATTGCCGATGATCGGACCGGGCGCGACGCCGAGCCGCTGCATCACCTGGGTGCCGTCCAAGGGAGGACGCAGGGCGTCGAGGTTCTCCTGTTCGGCCAAGCGGGCGATCCGTTCCTCGAGCTCGTCCTGGAGCTGGAGGAATCGCGCCGCCCGCTGCTCGTTGCCTGTGGTGCAGTCGGCGCGGGTCAGCTGGTTCAGACGGTCGAGCAGGGGGCCGGCGTCACGCACGTATCGACGCACGGCGCTGTCGCTCCATCCATCCCCGTACCCGTGGAATCGGAGGTGCATCTCGACGAGCGCGGAGACGTCGTCGATCACATGGTGCGGGTAGCGGAGCTCGCGCAACCGCGTCTCGGCCATCCGCGCCCCGACGACCTCGTGGTGGTGGAACTGCACCCCTTCGGGTGAGATCTGGCGTGTCTTCGGCTTGCCGATGTCGTGCAGCAACGCCGCGATCCGCAAGACGAGATCCGGCTCGCAGCGCTCGATGACCGCGTACGTGTGGCGGAGCACATCCTTGTGTCGATGTACGGGATCCTGCTCCAGGCGCAGCGCCGACAGCTCGGGGAGGAACTCGTCGGACAGTCCCGTGTCGACGAGCAGCTCGAGGCCCTTCGTCGGATCGGCGCCGAGCAACAGCTTGTTCAGCTCATCGGCGATGCGCTCTGCCGAGACGATCTCGAGACGCGCGCGCATACGGCCGATCGCCTCCACCACACGGGCGGCCGGCACCACATCCAGTTGCGACATGAACCGGGCGGCGCGAAGCATCCGAAGGGGGTCGTCGCCGAACGCGATCTCCGGTTCCAGGGGTGTGTCGAGCGATCTGGCGTCGAGGGCGCGGATCCCCCCGAACGGGTCGATGAACGACCCGTCGGGCAGCCGGATCGCCATCGCGTTGATCGTGAAGTCGCGACGTGAGAGGTCGGTTTCGACATCCTTCGCGAACGTGACCGCGGGTTTGCGGTGCTCTTTCGCGTAGACGTCCTCGCGGAACGTCGTGATCTCGAGCTTGCGGCCATCCTTCCGTGCCCCGACCGTGCCGAACTTCACGCCGACGAGGTACAGACGCTCAGCCCATCCTCGGAGGACCCCCGCAGTCTCATGCGGCGCCGCATCTGTCGAGAAGTCGAAGTCCCCACTCGGATCGAGGCGACCCGAGACCAGATCGCGCACCCAGCCGCCGACCAGATACAACTGGTATCCCGCCGCCGCGAAACGTTCCCCGAGTTCCTTCGCGAAGGGGTGGACCTCGAGGGAGGCACCTTCAGAAGGTTGCGAGGGACCGCTCATGACGCCGACGAGGATACCCCGCTCCCATGTGCGACCCGACGTGTGGAGCGCCGCTGCCGATCGTGATCAGTAACGGATGGCGCTGGGAGCCGCCTCGACGGCGGTGTGGCGATCGAGCACCCCGTGCAGCTGCAGGTCGAAGTCGTGTGGGCTCGAGGCTGTGCGCCGAGCGTCGCTCTCCGAGACGAGACCTTCCTTCACCAACCGCACGAGGGCTTGGTCGAAGGTCTGCATCCCGTAGTAGTTGCCTTGGGCGATGATCTCCGCGATCTCATCGGTCGCATCGGGGTTCACGAGCCTGTCGAACACGCGGCCCGTGTTGATCAGCACTTCGACGGCCGAAACGCGGCCCTTCCCGTCGGCACGCGAGACCAGCCGCTGCGAGACGATCCCGCGCAACGCTCCGGCGAACGAGGCGCGCATCTCCTTCTGCTGTTGGGAGGGGAACAGGTCGAGCAGGCGATTGATCGTCTCCATGCAGTCGATCGTGTGCATCGTCGAGATGACGAGGTGACCGGTCTCGGCCGCCTGCATCGCGGACAGCGCAGAATCGGCATCGCGCACCTCGCCCACGAAGATGACGTCGGGGTCCTGGCGGATCACGTGACGAAGGGCGTTCGAGAAACTGTCGGTGTCGATGCCGATCTCGCGCTGCTCGATGATCGAAAGGGCGTCCTCGTGCACGACCTCGATCGGATCTTCGATCGTCACGATGTGGGCGCGCCGCGTCTGGTTGATGTGGCCGATCATCGAGGCGATCGTCGTCGTTTTGCCGGTTCCCGTCGGACCGGTGATGAGCACGAGCCCGCGCGGCGAATCCGCAAGCGCCGACAGGACGGGGGGCAGGCGAAGCTCTTCGAAGGTGGGCACCTCGCTGCGGACGCGGCGGATGGCCAAGCCGACGACGCTGCGCTGGCGGAACACGTTCACCCGGAACCGCCCCACACCGACCAGGGTGTAGCCGAGGTCGGCCTCGCTCGTCGTCTCGAACTCGTGCCGTTTGAGGTCCGACATCAACAGGTGGGCGAAACCCTCTGTGTCAGAGGCGGTCATGCGGTCGAAGGGGGTCGGTTCCAAGGCGCCATCGACCCGGATGAAGGGAACGTTCCCCGCCTTCAGATGGAGATCGCTCGCACCCCGCTCGACGGTATGGCGCAGCAGCTCGTTGATATCCATGGCGAAACCGGTTCCTCCACTACGGACCCCTCGGCCCGTTCGCTCCCTGCTTGCATCGGCGAGGGCAGGGTTCCACCTGAGTCCGGCGCCTAGAATCCCCCGACGATGAGCGGGGAGGGGAACGGCGAAGGCGACACGCCCGGTCGGAGGCGCCGACGCCGGAAGCGGCGAACGCCGGCCTCCGACCCCGCGCCCGCCACGCAGCCACCCGCTGCCCCGAAGACGGGCTCGACCACGGGCAAGACGGGCAAAGCCGGCGCCGGCGGCAAGGCCAAACGTGCAGGTTCGCGAGTCAAGCGCACGGCGACCCCGAAAGGCCCCGTGCTGAAAGAGGTCTCTGCCGGGGGCGTCGTCTACCGACGAGATGGGGACGAGATCGAAGTCATCCTCGCTTCCCGTCGAACCCGCCGTGGTGAATTGGCGTGGGGGCTGGCGAAAGGCGGCATCGAAGAAGGCGAATCGCTCGAGGAAGCGGCGGCGCGGGAAGTGACCGAGGAGACGGGCATCGTCGCCGAGATCGAGGGGTCGCTCGGTGATACGCGGTACTTCTACGTCTGGGAGGACGCTCGGATCCGCAAGACCGTCCACTTCTTCCTGATGAGAGCGACGGGCGGCGACACGGCGGATCGCGATGACGAGATGGAAGAGGTCCGCTGGTTCCCGCTCGAACGGGCGATGAAGCGTGCCGCCTACCGAGGGGAGCGCGAAGTGCTCGGTCGTGCAGCCGAGCTGCTGCGATGACCCCTGTCCGGGGGGCGATCGGCGTGCTTGTCGGACTGGCAGCCGGGATCATGTCCGGGTTGTTCGGGGTGGGCGGCGGGATCATCACGACCCCGGCGATCCAATGGCTCCTGGGCGGAGCGCCCTACATCGCGCTCGGCACGCCGCTGCCGGTGATCTTCCCGACGGCGTTGGTCGGAGCCTTCACGTATCGACGTGCCGGAGAGATCAGCACGCGCGCCGCGTCGTGGGCGGCCGTTCCCGGCATCGCCGGGGCAGTCGGCGGTGCGTGGCTCACGAAGGTGGTGGACCCGCACTGGCTCCTGCTCGTCACGGCGGTCTTGATCGGGTGGCAGGCGCTCAGCGTGATCCGTGGCCGCGTCCACGCGATCCGACCGCGTGGCTCGACGCCGGGCTGGCAGTACGCCGCCCTTGGCCTTGCGACCGGCTTCGTGTCCGGATCGCTCGGCGTCGGTGGGGGCATCATCTTCGTCCCGATCGTTACGACGCTGCTCGGCATGCCGCTCAAGAGGGCGTTGGGGACATCGCTTCTGGTCATCGCGACTATCGCCGTTCCTGGAACCATCGTTCACGCCGCCCTCGGCCATATCGACTGGGCGATCTTCGCCGTCCTCGTGATCGGCGTCATGCCCGGCGCGTGGATCGGCGCGCGGGTCGCGCTCGGGACCCGCGAACACACGCTCCGGTTGCTCGTCGGCACGTTCCTAGGGATCGTTGCTATCGGCTACGGCGTGAGTCAAGCCGCGGAGCTCCTCCGGGGGTGAAGACGCGACGACTACGATGGGTCGGCGCATGAGCATCAGACGCACCGCGAGCGGGCTCGTGACGTTCACGATCCTGTCGACGTGCGTGATGCTGGCGCCCATCGCCGGCGCGCAGCAGCCGAACGTCCAGTTGCGCCTGGTCGACCAGACGCCGTGGACGACGAAGGCTCGGCCGCTGTTGAAGCTCACCGTCGAAGCGACGAACGCGGGAACCGAACCCCTGACGGACCTGACGGCCGAGCTCATCCTCGGGTCGGCGATCCACGCTCGACTCGTGTACGAGCAGTCGCTCACGGAGGGCCCCGGCATCCCGATATCGGCCCCCGCGTTCCCCCAAGTCGGGGTGTTCGGCCCGGGCACGACGCGACGGTTCACGGTCAGCGTCGACGTATCGACGGTGGTCGGGGTGAGCACGATCGACTCTCTCGTCTACCCCGTGCAGTTCGGCTTGCTGAGCGCGGACCAACCCGTCGCGACCCTCGACACCGCAGAGATCCACTTCGTGCGCACGCCGGAACAGCCGCTGCTCTTCAGCTCGTGGGCGGAGATCAGCGCCCCGGTCGCGATCGATCCGTCCGGACACCTCGCACGCGGCGACCTCGAAGCCTCGGTGGCTCCCGGTGGCTCTCTTCGATCCGAGATCGAGGCGCTCAAGGAGCTCGTGCGCGACCGCGGGAGACTTCCCGTCGACGTCGTGGTGGAACCTGCACTCCTCGACCAGCTCTCCGTGATGTCCGCCGGATACGAGCGAGATTTCGCGGGGCCGGTCCCACGAGGTGAGGGAGCAGCCCTCGATGCGGCGACGGTGCTTTCGATGCTGCGCAACCTGGTTTCCTCGCCGAACGCGGCCCTCTCGGCGATGCCGTACTCGGCGCCGCTGCTGCCGTCTCTGATGACGCCCGGGTTGGCACACGATCTCGAGGTGCAACGCACGATCGCAACGGACACCGTGACCCGTCTTCTCGGCGTCTCGCCCGATCCCGCCGTGATCCGACCTCCTGGGGGCGCCGTCGACGACGCATCGATGCAGGCGCTAGCGGCCGGCGGGGTCGAAACCGTCCTGGGCGATGCGGATACGGTCGAGCGACCTTCTCAACTGAACGATTTCGCGCCGCCTCCCACGGCGATCCTGCCCGCGGGCTCAGGACTCAACGTCGTGCTCCCGGACCCGCATGTGTCGGCACTGCTAGAGAACCCCGTTCTGCTCGCCGACCCGGTGCGTGCGGCCCAAGCCCTCCTCGGTGAGATCGCGGCGATCTGGCGCGAGCAGCCAGCCCCGATCGCGCCGACGGTCCGAGGGATCGCGCTGGGCCTGCCCTCGACCCTCCCAGCCGGTCTCTGGGGACCGTTGCTGAAGCGCATCTCGGGCGCACCCTTCCTGGTGACGACGCAGGCAACGGACTTCGTCACCGATGTGAACCCCCCAGGAGCGCCGGCCTCGCTGGCTGGTCCCTCGACCGCCGGTTTCACCCGCGCGTACGTGGCCGCGATCCGCACGGAGCGCGACAACGTTGCTGCCTACCGCTCGATGCTGATCGGCGCCTCGACGTTGCCGGACGAGCTCGAGCGAAACCTCCTGTACGCGGAGGCGGGGCAATACGTCGGTGATGAGGTCCACGGCCGCGCGTGGTACGACCAGGTGCACGGCGTCGTTTCAGGTGTATTCGCGCGCGCCGCACCCGACACCAGCCAGGCGTTCACGTTCACGTCGCGCATCGGCACGATCCCGATCCGCATGGGCGATCCCGGCTCAACGCCGCTGAAGATGATCCTGATCCTGCGCTCGGCCAGATTCACGTTCCCGAACGGCGACGAACAGGCCATCACGCTGACACACGCGAACCAGATCGTGCCGTTCCAGGTGGAAGCGAACGCGAGCGGCCAAGGCGCGATCGAGGTGATCGTGCGGGCCCCATCCGGCAGGATCGTCAGTCAAGAGGCGCTCTTCGTGCGCTCCACCTCGGTGAGTCGGATCGCGCTCATCATCACGGCCGTTGCTGCTCTGGTGCTCGCGGCACTTTGGTCAAGGAGGCTGTTCCTACGTCGGACATCGTGACTCCGGTGCCCGGCGACGTGCAGCCGGGTGATCCGCGCGAGAACTACATGCGCGATACGGCCGTGATGACGATCGGCACAACCTTGTCGCGCTTCACCGGCTTCCTGCGGATCGCCGCACAGGCGGCGGCACTGAGCGTCGTCGGCAGCGCGCTTGCCGACACCTACAACCGCGCGAACACGACACCGAACATCCTGTATGAGCTCGCGCTGGGCGGCATCCTCGCATCGGTCTTCGTTCCACTGTTCGTCGAGTGGCTCCAGGAACGAGGTCCGGACGAGAGCTGGGCGGTCGCCGACCGGATCCTGACCTTCACGGCGGTGGTCCTGTCCGCGATCGCGGTTCTGGCGGCCGTGTTCGCACCGTGGATCATCCGCCTGTACGCGGTCGCCAGCCACCCGAGCGACCGTCAGCAACAGCTCGTGCTCGGTGTCTTCTTCTTGCGATGGTTCATGCCACAGATCGTCTTCTACGGGATCGGGGCGATCGTGGGGGGCTTGCTGAATGCGAATCGTCGCTTCGCCGCGCCGATGTTCGCTCCCATCCTGAACAACCTGGTCGTCATCGCAACCTTCGGGACATATCTGTGGCTGCTGCACGGCGCGCAGCCGAGCGTCGGTCTCATCACCGGTCCGGAGCGTCTGGTCCTGGCCGTCGGGACGACGTTGGGAGTCGTGGCGATGACGGTGGCGCTCTTGCCGTCCCTGCGGCGTCTCGGCTACCGATGGCGCCCCCGGTTCGATTGGAACCACCCGGCGCTGCGTCGCTTGGGTCGCCTTGCCGGCTGGGTGATCGTGTACGTCGTTGCGAATCAGGCGGCCTACCTCGTCATCATCATCCTGGCCGGCCGGGTGCGGGGCGGGATCTCCGCCTACGCCTACGCGTTCGTCGTGTTCTCGTTGCCGCACGCGATCTTCGGCGTATCCATCTTCACCGCGCTGCTGCCGGGGATGTCGGCTCAGTGGGCGGGCGGGAACCGCAGCGGCGTGCGAGCGCTGTTCTCGCGAGGTGTTCGAGATACCGCGGTGGTGATCATCCCGGCTGCGCTCGGCTTCATCGCCCTCGCTCTGCCGATCTCGCGGATCATCTTCCAGCACGTGAACGCGGGAGTCGCCGACGCACGGTTGATCGCGAACACGCTTCGGGCCTTCGCCATCGGCCTGCCCTTCTTCTCGGCGTTCCAGTTGCTGACCCGCACCTTCTACTCGACACAGGACACGCGCACGCCGGCACTTGTGAACGTCGCCGCCGCGGTAGTGAACCTCGGAGCCGATGTCTTGTTCATGGTCGTTCTCGGGCTGGGGGTGCCGGGACTCGCTCTGGGACATGCCACCTCATACCTCTTCGGAACCGTCGTCTGCCTCGTGATCCTGCGCCGCCGCCTGGGTGGACTGGACGGCAGGCATGTCGCTCGCGTGGTGGCCAGAGTCCTCCCGGCGTCGCTTCTGGCTGCCGGCGCGGCGTTCGCCGTCACCCTGCCGTTCGGACGCGGGGACATCGGACTCACGAGCTTGGTCGTTGAAACGGTCCTCGCCGTGATCGTGGGGATCCTCGTATACGGTGGCTCCACCCTCATGCTGCGGGTCAAGGAGGTCGATGAGGTGCTGGGGAGCATGCGCGCCAGGTTCCGGAGATGACCGAGATGAACGCGTTGAACGACGATGCGGGTTTGGTCGGCAAGCTGCTCATCTTCTGGCTCCTGGTGCTCTCGATCTTCGTGTTGGCCAGCATCGACTCGGTTTCGATCGTGATCACGAGGTTCCATACGGCAGACATCGCCGGAGGGGCAGCCGGCGACGCGGCGGCGAACTACCGGCAATCGAAGGATGCTGCCCAGGCCTGCCAGGTCGCGGTCGAAGCGATCCGCGCCGCCGATCCGCAGGTGAAGCTCGCCCCCCACGGATGCAAGATCGCGGCCTCGACCGGCGTGGCCACGGTCACGGTCTACAAGAAAGCGACGACGTTGATCGCAGGGCGTTTGAGCTTCACCAAGAAGTGGGTCACCGTCACCGACACCGAGTCCGTCGCTCCACCCACGGTGTAGCGTCGCAGCGTGACCGAGCCCGACGAGCAGCTCGTCCGCCGTTACCTCGAGGGTGATGCAGCAGCCTTCGACACCCTCATCAAGCGCCACGAAACCCGCATCTACAACCTCTGTCTGCGGATCCTCGGCAACAGAGAGGACGCGCGCGATGCCGCGCAGGACGCCTTCCTCACGGCGCTGCGCAAACTCAGCCAGTTCCGAGGCGACGCGGCGTTCACGACGTGGATGCATCGGGTCGCGGTCAACGCCTGCTACGACAGCCTCAGAAAGCGCAGGCGTCAGCCGATGCTTCGCATCGCGAGCGACGACGATCATCAGCTCGAGCCCGAGCTGGGAGATCCCGAGCCGGACCACGCCGAAGGGGTTGCCGGTGAGATCGACGTCACGCGCGCCCTCGCCGTGATCCCGGAGGAGTTCCGAGTCGTCCTCGTGCTCGCCGACGTCCAGGACCTGCCCTACGAGGAGATCGCCCGTGTGCTGGAGATCCCGTTAGGAACGGTGAAGTCCCGGGTGCATCGCGGACGGGTAGCACTGGCTCGCGCGATGGGCCTCGGCGAACGGCCCTCGTCGGCGGGCGCCACCGATCCAGAACATCTGCGGGAACCCGACCCCACCGCTTCGGCGTCCGAGGAGGAGCGATGACCCATCCCGAAGAGCTCCTGGCCGCTTACGTCGACGGCTCGCTGTCCACTCAGGACCGAGCGGCCGTCGAGACGCACCTCGCGTCGTGTGACCATTGCCGGGGGGAGCTGGCGCTGGCTCGCGGTGCTCGATCGGCCCTGTCTTCGCTCGAGGAGATCCCCGCGCCGGCCGGTCTGACGCAAAGGGCGATCGACGAGGCGGCCGGGGTGCATTCACTCCTGGACGCCCGCGCCTCACGTAACCAACGGCGATACCGGGTCATGGCGTTCACGGCGGCCGCCGCCATGGTTGCACTGCTGGCGGTCACTCTGCCCCACCTCGGGGGTCGCTCTCCGGCCGGAATCCGCGCGGCCAACAGCGAAGGAGGCATGGCGCTCCCGAGTGCGGCGGTGCCGAAGTCCCTGTCGCTCGAGCTGCAGCACGTCGATTACGACGCGAGATCCCTCCAGGGTCTCGCAGCCGCGTACAAGTCGGTGACGTTCTCAAGGGCCGACGCCACGACCAGCCGGCAGCCAACCGTTTCTGATGCTTCGACGGACGTCCGCGATGCAGCCGCCTGCCTGGCCACGGCATTCCCCGGGTTCAACGGTCGGCTGATCCACCTGATCCGCGCGACGTTCGAGGGGGTGCCCGCGTATCTCGGCGTCTACACCGAGGGAGGCGGAGCCGAGGGCCACCCGACGTCGCTGTCGGTTCGCGTCGCGTCGGTCGACACGTGCACGATCCTCTCCTACACCAAGGCGAACCTCTAGCTCTTCAGGGAATACGCAGGCGTTTCAGCCTGTGGGAGGATTCCTTGCCATGGGCGACGCTCGCAACCTGATCGTGATCGGATCCGGACCTGCCGGACAGACGGCTGCGTTGTACGCCGCGAGGGCGAACCTCGAACCCCTCGTGTTGAAAGGGCTCGATGCCGGCGGGCAACTCATGCTCACCACCGACGTCGAGAACTACCCCGGATTCGCCGACGGCATCCTCGGTCCCGAACTCATGGATCAGATGGAGAAGCAAGCGGCGCGCTTCGGTGCCGAGATCCTGTCGGTGCACGTGACGCGCGTGGATCTCTCGTCGCGCCCGTTCGGCGTGTGGGCCGGAGATCAGCAGTGGCGCGCCAAGACGATCGTCATCGCGACGGGCGCGAGTGCTAAGTGGCTGGGTGTCCCCGGCGAGGAGAAGCTTCGCGGGCGCGGCGTCAGCGCATGCGCCACGTGTGACGGGTTCTTCTTCCGCGAACGCGAACTCGTCGTCGTGGGCGGGGGCGACACCGCGATGGAAGAGGCGACGTTCCTGACGAAGTTCGCGTCGAAGGTCACGATCATCCATCGTCGCGATGAGTTCCGCGCTTCCCCCATCATGGCGCAGCGCGCGGTGTCGAACCCCAAGATCGACGTCGTCTGGAACGCCGTCGTCGAAGAGATCCTCGGCGATGCGTCGGTCGTCGGCGTGAACCTTCTGGATACCGTCACGGGGGAGAAGCGACAGTTCGCGACCGACGGAGTGTTCATGGGGATCGGACACACCCCGAACACGGCGCTGTTCGAGGGACAGCTCGACTTCGACCCGAATGGGTACCTGCTCGTCGCGGAACCCGGAACGCAGACGAGCGTTCCGGGGGTCTTCGCAGCCGGCGACGTCGCCGACACCACCTACAAACAAGCTGTTACCGCTGCAGGGATGGGCTGCAAGGCCGCGATCGACGCGGAGCACCTGCTCGAGGACGAGGCACACGCTGGACAGGAACGAGTGCACGAGGGAATCTCCGTCGACCCGGCGGCGTTCTGAGAACCTGAGTACCTGAGCGATGCCCCCACGCGGGGCGTCGTGCGATCGACCCGAGGAGCGAACGAGATGACGGACATCGGAAACGTAACCGACCAAGAGTTCGACGCTGCGGTGCTGGGGTCCGACACTCCGGTGCTGGTGGACTTCTGGGCGGAGTGGTGCGTTCCCTGCCACATGGTCTCGCCGGTCGTCGAGGAGATCGGTCAGGAGAAGGGTGTCGCGCTCAAGGTGGTCAAGCTCAACATAGACGACAACCCGGACGTCACCCGCAAGTACGGCGTCATGTCCATCCCCTCGTTGCTGCTGTTCAAGGGAGGCGAAGAGGTCGCGCGCGTCATCGGCGCTCGACCCAAGGATGCGATCCTTCGAGACCTGGACCCGCATCTGACCTGACGTCCCCCATCGGGCGGTTGCGGACCCGACCCGGCGCGGCCAGACTCCACGGGTGCGAAGCTTCCGTCCAGGGGATCAGGGTCCCGAGATACACGACATCCACGAGCGCCTCGGCGCGTTGGTGGGTCCGATCGACGAGGCCGAACGACGCGATGCCATGTTCGGCGCCTCCACCCAGTCGGCGGTACGCGCCTTTCAGGAGTTGCGCAGCCTGCGCGTCGACGGCATCGTCGGACCCGATACGTGGGGTCAGCTCGTCGAAGCCGGGTACCGCCTCGGCGACCGGGCCCTTTACCTGCGCTCTCCCCAGTTCAGAGGCGACGATGTCCGGGGGCTCCAGCGCAAGCTGAACTCGCTCGGCTTCGACGCCGGCAAGCAGGATGGTCTCTTCGGCGACAAGACGGCTGTCGCCGTTCGTGAGTTCCAGAGGAACGTCGGACATGAGTCAGATGGGATCGTCGGCCCACACACAGTGGATGCGCTCGACCACGTTCGCCCACTTGAAGACAGCACCGGCCGTGCCGAGGTTCGCGAACGCGAGCAGCTCCTCGCCATGCATTCATCGATCGAAGGCCAGATCATCGCGGTCGACCTGGGACCCGACGCCTCCGAGCGTGGATCCGTCGATGTCGCGCTCTCGAGGGTCGCCACCGCGCTCGAACGAGAGCTCGCGTCGCTCGGCGCCAAACCCGCGCTCCTCGACGACGCCCGTGGAGACGTCGCTGCATCGGACCGTGCGCGATCCGCGAACGAGCTCGGGGCCACGGCCTGCGTTTCCCTGCAGCAGGGGTCTGCATCGCCCGATCCGGGTCCCGTCTGCTCATACTTCGGCAGCCTGTCGAGTCACTCACCGGCAGGGAAGCTGCTCGCCCGGCTGATCCTCGACGAGCTCGAGGCGGAGTTCGGTCACAAGGGAACCCTTCGGGCGCTCACGGGCGCGATGCTTCGCGAGACGCGGATGCCGGCCGTGCAGGTCGAACCGTCGCTGCCGACGAATCTGCAGGGGCACGGCGCGTTCAAGGAACCTCCCGCGCCGGACCGAGCCGGGCGCGCCATCGCAGAGGGGGTTCGCCGATTCTTCCTGGGCGGCGAGTCCGAGCGTTCGATCGGGCCGGCTTAGCGGCTCCACCGCCCAACGACCCACAGGGCGAACCCGAGCACGAGACCTGCCAGCACGGCCCGGACGGCGCGGTCTCCCTCACTCCGAGGTGCGGTCCACACGGCCCGCAGCGACCCCATCGAGCTCTCCGACATCGGACCATCCTACGTCCATCCGTTGCGTCGCTCGACCTCGACTTCAAGGAGAAGGTCGCGGAGAACGAGAACCGACGGGCGCCCTAGTCGACCGTTCGGACGAGCGGCGATGCTAGGCTGACGCTCCCCATGGCCGAGTTCGCCATCGATCGTTTCGTCGAGCTGTACGCATCCCGCACGTCAGGCATGTCGGCCTCGGAGGTGCGAGCCCTGTTCGCGGTTGCGTCGCGCCCCGATGTCATCTCGCTCGCCGGCGGCATGCCCTACGTGCAGGCCATCCCGACCGAGGACGTCTTGGACGTCGTTAAAGAAGCCCTGGACCTGCCTGCGGCGCAAGCACTTCAGTACGGTGGTGCGCAAGGCGATCTCGGACTTCGGACCCGGTTGGTCGAACTGATGGACGCGGAGGGCGTCGCTGCCGATCCCGAAGACATGATCATCACAACCGGCGCACAGCAAGCCCTCGATCTCGTCGGAAAGATCTTCATCGACCCCGGTGACCTCGTTGCGGTGGAAGCCCCCGCATACGTCGGGGCATTGACGGCGTTCAGCGCCTACGAGGCGCGCTTCTTGCAGATCGACATCGATGACGAAGGCATGATCGTCGACCAGTTGGAAGACTTCCTGGTTCGCGGGCAGCGGCCGAAATTCGTGTACACCGTCCCCAACTTCGGGAACCCTGCCGGCGTGACCTTGTCATACTCACGCCGCCAACAGCTGATCGCGTTGTGCCGGGAAGCCTCGATCCCGATCATCGAGGACAACCCGTACGGGATGCTGCGCTTCGAAGGTGAGTCGCTCCCATGCCTGCGCACCCTCGACCCGGAAAACGTCCTCTACCTCGGCACGGTCTCGAAGGTCTTCTCCCCCGGTGTCCGGGTGGGCTGGGCGCTCGCCGAGCAGTCCGTGATCCAACGTCTGGTGCTGGCGAAGGAAGCGGCCGACCTCTGTGCCTCGTCACTCAACATGCTGGTGACCGAGCGATATTTCGCCGGAGACCATTGGCGGACGAATCTGGCGACATTGGTGGACACCTACCGCTCGCGGCGAGACGCCATGCTCGAAGCACTCGCGGAAACCTTTCCAGCAGAAGCCACCTGGACCAAGCCCGCGGGGGGGTTCTACGTCTGGGTGACGCTCCCCGATTGGTTCGATACGAAGGGTTTGCTCGCTGCCGCGGTGGAGCGACGAGTGGCATACGTGCCGGGTACCGCCTTCTACCCCGACGGCCGGGGGAAGAACCAGATGCGCTTGGCATTCAGCTATCCGCCCGAAGATCGGATCCGGGAGGGGATAGCACGACTCGGATCGCTTGTCGCCGACGAGGAGCAGTTGTTCCGGAGCCTGCATCCATGAGGATCGCGGTCCTGGCCGGTGGCCGAACCCCCGAACGGGATGTGTCACTGCGAAGCGGCCACCGCGTCGCCGGTGCGTTCTCCGAGCTCGGCCACGATGCGGTCATGCTCGATCCGGCGGAACGCTCGTTGGGAGAGGCGCTTCAGGAAGCGCCCCCGGATATCTGTTTCCTTGCGCTGCACGGCAAGGAGGGCGAGGACGGCACCGTCCAGCGACTCCTCGACCTCCTTGGGATCCCGCACACCGGAACAGCTGCCTTCGACTGCGAGGTGGCGTTCGACAAGGTCCTCGCGAAGGACGCGCTTCGCCGCTCGGGGGTGCGAACGCCGGATTGGGTCGTGATCGAAGGTTGGGCGCTGCGGGATCTCGGGGCGGGGGCAGCAATGGGCAAAGTGGTCGATCGCGTCGGGTTGCCGTGCGTGGTGAAACCCTCCCGGAGCGGATCCGCGCTCGGGGTTGGGTTCGTGGAGCGCGAACCCGATCTCCCGAGCGCAGTCATGGCAGCGCTGTCCTTCAGCGGCGCCGCGATCGTTGAGGCAAAGGTCGAGGGTACCGAGGTGGCCGCCGGACTCGTCGGGGAACCGCCGGACCCGCTGCCCCTAGTCGAGATCGTCCCGAAGGGCGGCGTGTACGACTACGCGGCTCGCTACACGGCAGGCGAGACCGAGTACTTCACGCCGGCTCGCGTGCCCGCTGATGTTGCCGCTGCATGCGCAACCGAGGCTGGAAAGGCGGTCGACGCATTGCGGCTACTCGATCTCACACGGGTCGACATGATCGTCGGCCAGGATGGGAGTCCGTGGGTCCTCGAGGTGAACGTCTCCCCCGGTATGACGGAGACCAGTTTGGTGCCGATGGCTGCCTACGCCGCAGGGATGTCGCTCGCCGACGTGTGCGATCGCGCGCTGCGCTCGGCCTGTTCGCGAACCGGACTCCCCGCCTGACCCGGTCCGTCATCGTATGAGATCATCATACGATGTGCAAGCCAGGGCCTAGTCGGGCGCGAGCCCCGGACCGGAACCGATGATCTCCGAGACGATGCGCTCGAGGTCGTCGGCGGATCCGAACTCGATCACGACCCGGCCTCGTTTCTTTCCCATCTGGATCTGGACGCGAGTCGCGAGCTGCTCGGAAAGGATCTCTTCGACTTCCGCCATCGCCGTGTCCGTCGGCGGAGGCCCCTTCTCCGTCACGAGGTGTGGCTTCTCAGCCGGGGTGTCCAGGTAACCGCGCACGAGCACCTCGACCTCTCGAACCGACAACTCGTCGGCCGCCGCCCTAAGGGCCAGGGTCTTCTGCGCCTCCGCGTCCCCGAGAGACAGCAGTGCCCTGGCGTGGCCGGCTTGGATCCGCTCATCGGTGAGGAGCTGTTGCACTTCGAGCGGGAGCTGCAGCAGCCGGATCGTGTTCGCGACATGGGAGCGAGAGACACCGACCCGGTCCGCCAATTCCTCTTGCTTCAGTCCGAGCTCTTCTAGCAGCTGCCGGAAGGCATCGGCAAGTTCGATCGGTCCGAGATCCTCGCGGTGGATGTTCTCGATCAAGGCCTCGCGGAGGGTGTCGGAATCATCCGTGTCGCGGATCACGACGGGAACCGTTGCCAAGCCTGCCACCTTCGCCGCGCGAAGCCGTCGTTCGCCGGCGATGAGCTCGTACCCCGCCTGGCCGGACTTTCGAACGACCACCGGCTGAAGGATCCCGACCTCTCGGATCGAGGCAGCCAGGGCTTCGATGGCGTCATCGTCGAAGCGCGTTCGAGGCTGCCGGGGATTCGGGGTGATCGCGTTCACGGGGACCTCGACCAAGCTTGCGTAGCCTTCCCCCGCCTCCGGCGCCCCCGGGATCAGCGCCGAGAGCCCTCGGCCGAGCCCACCACGTTTCGACATCACTCGCCTCCCTTGCGGAACAATCGCCACCGACGCTTGAACGACGGCGTCTCGTCTTCGAGGGTGGCACCGATATCGGTCGCCTCCCCCTCGAGTCCCTCAAGCGCGCCCGGGCCCCCGGCTGGTACCTCGGAACCTGCGTGATCGGCGGTCCCCTCATCGATAACGACGACCCGACGTTCAGGGAGCTGACCGGGCTTCGTGAGAACGTGCGGCGTCGAAACCCGCGATTCCCGTGTCGGGACCTCTTCGGGCTCCTCCTCCCAGAGTTCCTCATCGCCCATCTGCTCCACGACCTCGGCGACGGCCTCGCTCAAGATCTCGCCGGTGGAAGGAGCTTCACCCTCTGCGTCGGTCGCGAGCTCGCGGAGCCACGTCTCGGCCTCAGCCTCGGGACTGCGGCCCTCGTCGGGCTTGGCATCTTGTTGCGATGACGGGGGAGCGAGCGGTTGCGGATCGGGGGCGTCCTCCGAGGGTGCGACTCCACGCTGAGGGCTTCCGAGGCCGGCTTCCTCTGGAACCGTTCCGTGAGCCTCTTCCGTCGGAGGCGTCTCGGGGTCGTCGAGGCCGGCGCTTCCGGCGCTCGCCACTTCGTCCAGGAGCTCGTGGACGGTCGGCACCTCTCCGAGCTCGGCCTCGTCGAGCGGGGTCGGCATGACGCTGCCCTGCACGGCGCTCACCGAGACGGTGGGAAGGTCTTCGAACACAGGCATGGGCTCGAGCGGTGGCGGTCTCGACGCCACTTCCTGTGCGAGTTGCCGATAGCAGAGGGCTCCCTTGGACTTGGGGTCGTACAGCGTGATCGGTTGGCCGAACCCAGGGGCTTCGGACAGGCGAACCGTTCGAGGGATGATCACGTCATACACGAGATCTCCGAAGTAACGCTGGACCTCCTCGACCACCTGCTCCGAGAGTCTGGTCCGGGGATCGAACATCGTCATCACGAGGCCGGACAGGCGAAGACCGTTGTTGAGGTTCTGCTGGACGAGCGAGACGTTGCGCAAGAGCTGGCCGAGCCCTTCCAGCGCGTAGTACTCACATTGGATGGGGACGATCAGTTCCTCGGCCGCGGTCAACGCGTTGACGGTGAGCAGGCCGAGCGAGGGCGGGCAGTCGATGAAGACGAAATCGTAGCTGCCCTGCCGAACAGGGTCGAAGGCCTTCTTCAGGCGAGCCTCGCGAGAGAACTGGCTGACGAGCTCGATCTCGGCACCCGCCAGGTCGATGGTGGAAGGGACGGCGTGAAGTCCCTCGATCGCGGTATGAACGATCGCGTCGGTGATCGGGGCCTGGGAGACGATGACGTCATACACGGTCGTCTCGCGCGCCTCGTGGCGGATGCCCAGACCGGTGGAGGCGTTCCCCTGTGGATCGAGGTCAACCACCAACACGCGATATCCCAGGTCAGCGAGCGCAGCTCCGAGGCTGACCGCGGTGGTGCTCTTGCCGACGCCGCCCTTCTGATTCGCGATCGCGATGATCCGAGCGATCCCTGGCACCGGTGGGGGCTTGGGGGCCGTTTGGTTCGACGGCTTGGGTTTGGGTAACGTGCCACCGGGCGCGGAGGAGCGAGAGGTCGAAACACGCGAAGCGGGGTTTCCGCCAGGAGGGGCAGTCACTGCCGGCACATCATAACGAGCGGCCCAGACCTTGCAAGAGCGACGCTCGGAAACGCCTCGCATCGGACGCCATCAGGGGCGTCGCGGAGCTCGAAGGAGGTTCCAGCCCAATAGACCAGCCTCCCGGTAGAGCTCAGAAATCGCTCAGCCTGTTTCCACGACTTCGGTGCCGATCGGAAGGCTCTGGCGAAGCAAAGGTCCGCCGAAGCGCGAAGATCCTCCACACGGCCGGCGTGAACGCTGACGTTGGGCAAGCCGAGCGTTTCCACGACGAGCTCCAGAAATGCCGCCTTCGCTCGCCTCGACTCAGCGAGAGTGACCTCGAGAGTGGGGCAAGCGATCGCGATAACGATGCCGGGAAGGCCCGCCCCCGAGCCGAGGTCGATCCCGACGCGATCCGTGGCTCGGACGAGGGCCGCACCGCGCAGGCTGTCGTTGAGATGCCGTTCGCGAAGGTTGCCTGCGTCGGAAGCGGCAACGAATCCGAAGGGGATCGCGTGTGTCCGAAGCAAGTCCTCGTAGGTTTCGAGCCGGGCAACCTGCTCATCCGTGAGCTCGGTAGGTGTTCCGCCCACTTCCCAACCCTGATGTTTCACGTGAAACAGCGTCCCAGGAGGCTCAGGCCTTACGGATCACGACTCGACGGCTGGGCTCTTCTCCCCGCGAGGAGGTGTCGACGCCCGGCACTTCCGCCACGGCGTCGTGGACAAGTTTGCGCTCATACGCGTTCATCGGGTCCAGCTCTTCCTCGCGACCTGTCGCGGCCACCTTCTCGGCCAGCGCCACCGCGTCCTCCACGAGCTTCGCCTCGCGACGCTTCCGATAGTCCTGGATGTCGACGATCACTCGCACTCGCTGATCCAGCCGACGCCCCACGGCCATCCGGGCCAGTTCCTGGATGGCCTCCAGCGTTTGGCCATGCCTGCCGATCAGGAGCGCACTGTCGTCGTCCGACCCGTCGACGATATCGACGTACATGTGCTCGCCGTGCAAGTTCGGTTCGGCGAGAGCATCGATGTCCATCTTGACGAGCAGCTCGTCGATGAAGTCGGCTACGGCGTCGGCCTGGCCTTCGAGCTCGTCGAGATCGACGGCGGGGGCGTTCACGCGGACACGGACGATCGCTTCCTGCCCGCCGACCCCGAGGAACCCGCCCTTCGATTCCTGGATCACTTCCACCCTCACGTCGGCCTCACTGACGCCGAGCTCGATCAGTGCCTGCTCGGTCGCCTCTTGAACGGTGGCCGCATGCCGTTCGACTTCACGAGCCATTCTTGCCCCCGCTCCCCGGCTTCTTCGGCCGTTTCTGCCCCGACGTCGGTTTGCGCTGGTTGGAGCGCCCGGCGCTGCCACCTTTCCCCGTTCCGCTCCTCGTTCCCCCGCCGGTGCCCGGTTTGCGAGGCTTGGCGTCTCGGCCTCCCGCGGATTTCGGTGGAGGCGTCTGTGAGCCCTTCAGACGCTCCTGATTCGCCCGCTCCATCATCGAGGCAAGCCAGCCTTTGCGCTCGGGGGTCTCGGGCTGGGAAGCTTGCTTGGCGCGTTGCTGGGCGATCTGGCGCTCCATTGCCTCCGGCCCGATATGCCCGGCTCGTAGCAGGAACGACTGCTGCCCGATCATGAACAGGTTCGTCACCGTCCAATACAGGATCACGCCGGCTGGCAACGAGAAGCCGATGAACGCGAACATCAGAGGCATGACTTTCATGATCGTCTGTTGTTGCTGAGACGCTGCGCCCGGGGGACTCACCCGTTGCATCTGGACCTGTTGCAAGAATGTCGTCCCGATCATCAGTGCCAACAGTACGAGGTAAGGGATCTTCGACGGGATCCCAGAGCCGCAGTCGTACGTATTCTTCGTGATCGTCAGTTCTTGGCCAGGCGTTTCGGTGGGGATCGGTGCCCCGTTGGACAACACCGGCGCGTTTGCTGCGATCACGCCCGGCGGCCGCACGTTGTCACGTATCTCCGCAGGGCGCCCAGAGGTCGCTGCCGAGCACTGGAGGTTGAGGACCCACAAGAAGTCCGTGTTCTCATGGTGAACCACGTCGCGGAACAGCGTGCTCGATATAGGCAAGTGGTTGTTCATAACGTTGTAGGCGGCTGGTGAGCGCAGGGGCGTAACGGGTGCGAACTGCGGGGGCTTCGTCACCGCATACATCGTGATCAGGATCGGGAACTGAAGCAAGAGTGGCAAGCATCCTCCGAGAGGATTCACGCCAGCCTCCTTGTAGAGGCGCATCGTTTCCTCTTGGATCTTCGCGTTGTTGCCCTTGTACTTCTTCTTGATTTCGGCGAGCTTCGGCTGGATGGTCTGCATCGCAGACATCGACTTCATCTGCTTGATCCCCAGGGGGAGCACGAGGACCCGCAGCAATATCGTCACGGCGATGATCGCGAACCCGTAGTTCGGGACTACGTGGAAGACGAAAGCGAGCGCCCAGCCGATAGCGTTGAGCAGGTCTTGGAACAGCGGTGAGATGACCGGGATGGTCGCGAGCATCATGCCGGGGGAGCCGTCCGTATGAGGTTATCATACGGACGCTCGTTCTGCCGGGGGATCCCAGGGACGTGGTCGACCCCTCCACGACCAAATGGGTTGCAGCGCAAGATCCGCCACATCGCGAGGGCGCTCCCCTTCGCGACCCCGTGGTGCCTGATGGCGTCTTCCGCGTACTGAGAACAGGAGGGATAGAAGCGGCATCGGCCACCCAGCCAGCCCGAGAGCGTTGCCCGATACAAGCGGATGAGCCCGATCAACCCGGCTCGGAAGGGCCAGGCGGCGAGGCGTTGGATGGACGAGCGGCCGGTCACGGCGTCACACCCTCGCGGCGTAGCAACGAACTCATCTCGCTCATCAGCTCCTGTGGGTGCGCGCCTCGGACGGCTTCCCTCGCCACCAGGACCGCGTCGTATCCGCTGGGAGCTGCGATCTCGCGCCACGCCGTCCTGAGGATGCGTCGTGCCCGGTTCCGCTCGACTGCCCCACCCACGCGGCGGCTGGCGACAACCGCAACCTGTCCGGTTCCGGGCGCGAGGAACACTACCACCCTCGTTCCGTGAACCTTCCGGCCCCGATCCAACACCCGCTGGACATCTTTGGAACGCACCGGCGGTATCGTCAGGAGACCGCGAGTCGCGCTCTGCCCTTGCGGCGGCGCGCAGACAAGATCGCGCGACCTGCGCGCGTCCGCATCCGGAGGCGGAAACCATGACGCCTCGCCCGGCGTCGGTTGTTCGGCTGGTACGTGCGCTTGCCCTTGGCCATCGGATCCTCACACTCGTAAAGATGCATCGACCGGCTGCGAGCCGGCCGTTCAACGAGTATAGCGACACGATATCGACGCAGCACAAAGGGGTTGACAACCGAAAGAGTGTCAGGACCCCACGCGTCGCGTTCCGAGGGGAAAACCTCAGTGCTATAGTCGCGCCCGCCTCCCCCCCCCGGCGGCCCCGGCCCTCCACGACCGGAGCGTCGCCCACATCCCCGAATCGGGTTATCCACCGTTGTGGAAAGGGAGTGTGGATACACATGGCGGTTGCCACTTCCGAGTCCGCGGCTCGACAGACCTGGGCGCACGTCCTCGCTCGTGCGGGGAGCGCGCTGCCCGAAACGACGATCGTCATGTGGTTCGCCGACGTCCGAGTGGTGGATATGAGAGACGACACCCTGTCCCTCGCCGTCCCGAGCCAACTCGTTCGAGAACGCTTGCAGCACCACCATCTTCAGCTGATCGAGGAAGCGGCGGCCGATGCCGTCGGACGGCCCGTGAAGATCCAGTTGGACGTCGACGAGGGCTTGCGGCCCGAGCTGCAGCCATCGTCCGACGACACCTCCACAGCGACCGCATCACCCGCGTCGTTCGCTGCGATCGGGGCCCCGGTCGACTTCGCGCGCAGCGACAAGGCCGTCGGCGCGCCCGGCCTGCCGTTCCCGAACTACACCTTCGAGGCATTCGTCCCCGGGCCGAGCAACCGTTTCGCACATGCGGCTGCGATGGCGGTCGCCGAGGCACCCCCCTCGACCGCCTACAACCCCCTGTTCATCTACGGAGGGGTGGGCTTGGGCAAGACGCACCTGTTGATCGCCGTTGGCCATCACATGCATCGGCTGAGCCCCGGCATCAAAGTGAAGTATGTGACCTCGGAACAGTTCGTCACCGAGTTCATCAAGGCCGTCCGCGAACGCCGCGGTGATTCCTTCCGTCAGAAGTACCGCGAAGTGGGGATCCTGCTCGTCGACGACATCCAGTTCTTGGCCAAGCGCGAGGAAACGCAGACCGAGTTCTTCCACACGTTCAACCATCTTCATGGGGCGGGCAAGCAGATCGTCATCGCCTCGGATCGACCGCCGCACGAGCTCTCCGGTCTCGAGGAGCGGCTCGTCAGCCGGTTCCGGTGGGGGCTATGCGTGGATGTCCAGCCTCCGGACCTGGAGACCCGCATCGCGATCCTGCAGCTCAAGGCGGAACGAGACAACATCGCCGTCCCTGCCGATGTCATCGAGTTCGTCGCGTCGAAGTTCGACCAGAGCGTCCGAGAGCTCGAGGGAGCGCTCGTCAGGGTCGTCGCATGGTCAGAGCTGACCGGCCAGCAGATCGACCAGCCGCTCACGGAGCGGGCGCTCCAGGACCTCATCCCTCAGACGGAGACCGAGATCCCGCCTCAGCTGATCATGGAAGAGACCGCGACCTATTTCTCGCTGTCGACCGGCGATCTCGTGTCGAAGAGCCGCTCTCGACCGCTCACGCAGGCACGCCACATCGCCATGTACCTGATGCGAGAGTGCACCGGCCTCTCGCTCGTCAAGATCGGCGAGATCTTCGGCGGGCGCGATCACACGACGGCCCTTCATGGGATCAAGAAGGTCGAGGCCGACATGCGTATGCGCGATCAGACGTTCCGCCAGGTCCAGGATCTGACGCGGATCATCCGAGGCCGAGTGCGAGGCGCCGCGTGAGAGCTCCCGCCCCCATGCCTGAGACCCTGTTGATAACCAGGGGCAACCCGGTGTGCAGTTCGCTGACCAAACCCCCTGCGAAAAAGTCCGACACGTTTTCCACACCGCTTTTCCACATGTCTGAGGGGTCCGTTACGCTGCAAAAGCTCTATGGTTGCGCACCTTTCCACAGGCACTACTACCGAAGTACTTCGAAGAAACACCGATAGAAGCAGGGGGTGGGCACGGTGAAGTTTCGGTGCGAGCGCGACGCGCTTTCGGACGCGCTGCAGACCGTCCAGCGGGGGGTGTCATCCCGTCCGGGGATCCCAGCGCTCACCGGTGTGCTGATCGAGGCTTCCGCGGAGGGTCGTCTGACGCTCACGACGACCGACCTCGAGGTGTCGGCGCGGCTCTGGGCCGACGTGCAGGTTCAGGAGCCCGGGATCGCCCTCGTTCCCGCGCGACTGCTCGGAGACACCGTCAAGTCGCTGTCTGCTGCTCCGGTCGAGTTCGAAACGGATCAGTCCCAAGCGCGCATCCGCTGCGCGGCGTACGAGGGGAGCTTGCGGCTCCTTCCCGCTGAGGATTTCCCGGGCCTGCAGGAGCCGGCGGGGATCGAGATCACGGTCGAGGTCGGTGCGTTCGCCGAGGCCGTCGCACAGGTGGCGCGGGCTGCGTCTCGCGACGAAGCGCGCCCGGTCCTCACCGGCGTTCTGGTCGAGGTCAGCCGCGAGGGGCTCGTCATGGTTGCGACCGACTCGTATCGGCTCGCGGTGCGTGATCTGGTGGCGAGCGCGAACGGTGAGGCGAAGGCCATCGTTCCCGAGCGGGCGCTGACGGAGGCCGGACGGGCAGCGGCAGCCGACGAGAAGGGCGAGCTCGGGATCTTCGTCGACGAGTCGCAGGTCGCGTTCCGGATCGGGCAGCTCACGCTGACGTCGCGGCTGATCGAGGGAGAGTTCCCGAACTACCGGCAGCTCCTGCCCGACACGCAGGAAAGCAGGCTAACCGTCTCTCGCCAGCAGCTGCTCGATGCCGTCCGACGCGTCGGCCTTCTGGCTCGCGACACGACGCCTGTGCGCATGGAGTTCAACGCGCTCGGCGTGAAGCTGAGCAGCTCGTCGCCGGACCTCGGACAAGCCGTCGAGACCGTCGAAGCGCGCTACGAGGGGGAGGACCTGACCGTCGCGTTCAACCCCCAGTACCTGGCGGACGGACTCACCGCGGCGCACGGCGAATCGATCCGGCTCGATGTTCGTGACGGCCTGAAGCCTGGGATCGTGCGCGGCGAATCAGACGAGTTCACGTATCTCGTGATGCCGGTGCGCTTGCCGGCGGTCGTCTCCTAGAAGTCTGCGCCGCAAGGCGTCCAGCGATGCGCCTTGCCTGGGTCGAGCTCCGCGACTTCCGGAACCACCCGCTGACGCGGATCGATCCGATGCCCGACGGACTGATCGTCGCCGTCGGTCCGAACGCAGAGGGAAAGACGAATCTCCTGGAGGGGATCTTCTTCCTGTACTCGCTCTCGTCTCCGCGCGTGGCCGCTAACGGGGCGCTCGTGCGTCACGGAGCGCCCGCGGCATACACGCGTGGCGAGTTCGAAACGGACTCGGGCCGTGTGCTCGTTGAGATCGAGATCCCCACGCAAGGCGCGACGCGGGTGCGCGTGAACGGATCGCCCGTGCGTCGCAAGCGAGATCTCCGCCGTCACGTCCGAGCCGTGTTCTTCGGTCCGCACGATCTTCGGATCGTGCTCGGGGAGCCGTCATCTCGCCGCGCGTTCCTCGACGAGGCGCTCGTGGCGCTCTGGCCGCTGAAGGAGTCTTTGATCACCGCCTACGACCGCGCGCTTCGCCAGCGCAACCGGCTGCTGAAGGAGTGGGATCGTCCCGGGACGCCGCAGGGGATGGGGGCCTGGGATGAAGAGCTCATCCAGGCCGGCGCCGCGTTGTCCCGTGGCCGGGCCGACGCCCTCGGTCGCCTGGCGGGAGATGCCTCGGAGGAGTTCCAGGCGCTGGCCGGGTACCCCCTGGCCTGCGAATATCGGCCGAGCGTGTGGAGTGACGAGGACCTCGAGGGAGCATTCCGCGTGCGGATCGATGAGCGGCGGCAGGACGAGCTCGTCCGACGCACGACGCTCGTGGGGCCGCATCGCGACGAGCTCGATCTGGCGGTGCGAGACATGGGTGCGCGCGCGTTCGCCTCTCACGGGGAGTCCTGGGCGGCTGCGTTGTGCCTTCGGATCGGACTCGCCGGAGGCGTCGAACGCGAGATCGGGGAACCCCCGATCCTGCTCGTCGACGATCCATTCAGTGCACTCGATCCCCGACGTCGCGATGAGATCGGGGAGCGACTCGCGGGCCGACGCGGCCAGATCGTCGTGAGCGTCGCGGACGAGGCCGACATCCCGAAGGCGGCCCACGCGACGTGGGACGTCGAAGCCGGGACCGTGGCGCCGAGGAGTACCTGATGCCGCACTCGAAAGGCTTCGGGAACCGCAGGGACGAACGGTCTTCGGATCCCGTTTCGATCGGCGATGTCGTCGACGGCCTGCTTCGAGAGGAAGTGTTCTCTCGCGGGATGCCGGTGGCTCAGCTCGCGATGGCGTGGGCGCAAGTCGTGGGCGACCGGCTCGCTTCTGAGACCGCGCCGTTCAGCCTGGAGGACGGCGTGCTGACCGTCGGAGCGACCGACGGACCCTGGGGTGCGCAAGCGCGATTCCTGAACGAGGAGATCCGCCGACGGGCGAACGAAACGCTTGGCGGCGATACAGTGCGGATCGTGCGGGTAATTGTACGAAACCGCAGCTAGACGGCCTGATTCGCTGCTCGAAAGTCGGACATCTGTCGTAGCCGATTGGTAGGATATGGGGGTCAAGTGCTGCACTCCCCGCACGCCTCTCGCGGACCCGCGACGAGGCTGCTGCGCAGCCCCGATCAGGAGGCTCGTTGGCAACCGCGAAGGCGAAAGCAACCGGCTACGACGCTAGTGACATCACAGTCCTCGAAGGCGTAGAGCACGTCCGGCTCCGCCCGGGGATGTATATCGGCACCACCAGCGTCCGTGGACTGCATCACCTCGTCTACGAGGTCGTCGACAACGCCATCGACGAAGCGATGGCAGGCCACGCGGACAAGGTCGTCGTAACCATCCACGCTGACGGCTCGGTCAGCGTCATCGACAACGGTCGCGGTATCCCGGTCAAGCCGATCCCCAGGGCCAAGGATCGGCGACCAGCTGTGGAAGTCGTGCTCACGACACTCAACGCCGGTGGGAAGTTCGGCGGCGGCGGGTACCGGATCTCCGGCGGCCTGCACGGTGTCGGGGTCTCGGTGGTCAACGCCTTGAGCGAGAAGATGACCGCAGAGGTCATGCGCGACGGCTTCGTGTGGCAGCAGAGCTACGCGCGAGGGCGCGCGACCACGAAGCTCGTCAAGGGCAAGGCGTCGAAGAAGACCGGCACCACGATCCGGTTCTGGCCCGACCCGGAGATCTTCGTCGAGACCCGCGAGTTCAGGCGCGAGGTGTTGGGCGAACGGCTCCGCGAGCTCGCCTTCCTGAACAAGGGCATCGAGATCCAGCTGATCGACGAGCGCGAGGACCCCGCGCACAGGGAGGTCTTCCGGGCGAGCGGCGGGTTGGTCGACTTCGTGAAGTACCTGGCGGGCAGCAAAGAGGTCCTGCACAAGGTCGTCGCGATCGAGGCGAAAGAAGAAGATGCCGAGGTCGAGATCGCGTTGCAATGGAACACCGGCTACTCCGAAGCCTTCTACTCGTTCGCGAACACGATCAACACGCACGAGGGCGGCATGCACGAGGAGGGCCTGAAGAAGGCCCTGACGAACGTGATCAACCGCTACGCGCGCGCGAAAGGCCTGATCAAGGAGAAAGAGGAGAACCTCATCGGAGAGGATGTTCGCGAAGGTCTGATCGCGATCATCTCGGTCAAGCTCCGCGCCCCGCAGTTCGAGGGCCAGACGAAGACGAAGCTTGGCAACGCCTCGATGCGCTCCCTCGTCGAGACCACCGTGAACGCGCAGCTCGCAACCTGGCTCGAGGAGCACCCGGGAGACGCGAAGCGAGTCGTCACGAAGAGCTCCTCGGCGGCCAAGGCGCGCCTCGCCGCCCGGCAGGCTCGCGACCTCACCCGGCGCAAGTCGTTCCTGGAATCGGGATCGCTCCCCGGCAAGCTCGCGGACTGTCAGCTGTCCGACCCAGCCAGCTGTGAGATCTACATCGTCGAGGGCGACAGCGCCGGAGGTTCGGCCAAGGCCGCGCGCGACCGTGCCACCCAGGCGATCCTGCCGATCCGCGGCAAGATCTTGAACGTCGAGAAGGCGCGCTTGCACAAGATCCTCGAGAACAACGAGATCCAGGCGCTGATCACCGCGATCGGCACCGGTATCGGCGACGAGTTCGATCTGGACAAAGCCCGCTATCACCGCATCGTGCTGATGGCCGACGCCGACGTCGACGGCGCTCACATCCGCACGCTGCTGTTGACGTTCTTCTTCCGGAACATGCCGCAGCTGATCGACGCGGGATTCATGTATCTCGCGCAACCACCGCTCTACCTGCTGAAGGACGGCAAGAAAGAGCTGTACTTCTACACCGAGCGCGAGTGGGACTCCTGGCGCACGAAGAACGGCAACGGACGCAAGCTCGAGCCCCAGCGCTTCAAGGGTCTCGGCGAGATGAACGCCGAACAGTTGTGGTCGACGACGATGGATCCGGAGAAGCGGACGCTGCTGCAGGTCAACCTCGAAGACGCGGTCACCGCCGATCGGCTGTTCACCGTTCTCATGGGCGAGGACGTCCCCGCGCGCAAGGCGTTCATCGAATCCAACGCGAAATACGTGCAGAACCTCGATGTCTGAGACGGGGCGCTGAGCGATGGCTCAAGAGGGATTGTTCGCCGGGCGCGTCGAGGCCATCCAGCTGGAAGACGAGATCCAGCGCTCCTACCTCGACTACGCGATGTCGGTCATCGTCGGCCGAGCGTTGCCGTCCGTACAGGACGGTCTGAAGCCCGTCCAGCGACGGATCCTGTGGTCGATGCTCGAGTCCGGGCTCCGGCCCGATCGCCCTCACCGCAAATCGGTCTCGGCGGTCGGAGAGGTGCTGAAGAAGTACCACCCACACGGAGACAGCAGCGTCTACGACGCGTTGGTTCGCATGGCACAGGAATGGGTTATGCGCGCACCGCTCATCGACGGCCACGGGAACTTCGGGTCCGTCGACGGCGATCCGCCGGCCGCGTACCGGTACACCGAGGCGCGCTTGGCTCCGATGGCGATGGAGCTCCTGCGCGACATCGATGCCGAGACCGTCGACTTCCAGCCGAACTTCGACGGGTACGAGCAGGAGCCGCTGGTGTTGCCCGCCCGCTATCCGAACCTGCTTGTCAACGGCGCTGCCGGCATCGCGGTCGGCATGGCCACCAACATCCCCCCGCACAACCTCGGCGAGGTCATCGATGCCGTCCGACACTTCCTCGACAACCCCGAGTCGACGCCTGCAGACCTCATGAAGTTCGTGAAGGGGCCGGACTTCCCGACGGGCGCGACGATCATGGGGCGCCAGGGGATCAGAGACGCGTACGAGTCCGGCCGCGGATCGATCAAGGTCCGTGCGGTCTCCCAGATCGAAGAGGGGTTCCAGGGCCGCTCGAAGATCGTCGTGACCGAGCTGCCGTATCAGGTGAATAAGGCGCGACTCGCCGAGAAGATCGCCGACCTGGTCAAGACCGGCAAGATCAAGGACATCGCCGATCTGAAAGACGAGTCGAACCGGAAGGGCATGCGGCTCGTGATCGACTGCAAGCGGGGCGCCAACGCCGCCGTCGTCCTGAACCAGCTCTACAAGCACACCCAGCTTCAGGAGAACTTCGGCGTCATCATGCTCTCGCTCGTCGACGGTGTGCCGCGAACCCTGAACCTCGCCGAGATGATCGGCTACTACGTCGATCATCAGATCGACGTCGTCACGCGACGGACGCAGTACCAGCTGCGCAGGGCGGAGGAGCGCGACCACATCGTGCTCGGCCTGCTCATCGCGCTGGCCAACCTCGACGAGGTCATCAAGATCATCCGCGCCTCAGCCGATGCCGACGAGGCCCGCACCAAGCTGATGAAGAAGTTCAAGCTGAGCGAGATCCAGACCAATCACATCTTGGACATGCCCCTTCGCCGCCTCACGAAGCTCGCGCGCGAGGAGTTGGAGAAGGAACACGAGGAGCTGCTCGCGAAGATCGCGGAGCTCAAGACGATCCTCGGAGACCCCGGGAGGCTCCGCGGCGTGATCAAGGATGAGCTGGCCGAGATCCGCAAGAAGCACGCGAACCCCCGTCGTTCTCAGATCCGTGCGGAAGAAGGCGATTTCGATATCGAAGACATGATCGCCGAGGAGGACGTGATCATCACGGTCAGCCGTGCCGGCTACGTGAAGCGACTTCCCGTCGACGCGTTCAAGCGGCAGGGGCGGGGTGGCAAGGGCGTCCGCGGCCAGAACCTGAAGGAAGAAGACGTCGTGAAGCACGTCTTCACGACCACGACCCACCACTGGATGCTCTTCTTCACCACGAAGGGGAAGGTGTATCGCGTCAAGGCGCACGAGATCCCCGAATCGGGCCGTACGGCTCGAGGGTTGTACGCGGCCAACCTTCCCGGCGTGGCGCTCGACGGCGACGAGAAGATCAGTGCGGTCATCGACCTCAAGGACTATGCGGCGGGGCGATTCCTGCTCTTCGCAACCCGCAAGGGCATCGTGAAGAAGACCGCGCTGCCTCAGTACGACTCGCCCCGCACCGGGCTCATCGCGGTGAAGCTCCGCGGCGACGACGAGCTGATCGACGTTCGTCTCACCGACGGCAAAGACGAGGTCTTCCTGGTCTCACGCAAGGGTCAGGCGATCCGGTTCAAAGACTCGCTCGTTCGACCGATGGGACGCGACGCGGGGGGCGTCATCGGGATGCGCCTGGCCGAGGATGACCGCGTGCTCGCGCTCGCGCTCGGTTCGGAAGGCGAGGAGATGATCAGCGTCAGCGAGAACGGCTACGGCAAGCGCTCGCCGCTGAAGGACTACCCCCCCAAGGGTCGCGGGGGCAAGGGCGTGATCGGCCACCAGATCACCAGCAAGACCGGCCTGCTCGCCGGGGCCTACGTGGGTTCGAAAGACACCGACATGTTCGTGATCTCGTCGAAGGGGCAGGTCGTGCGGGTCGGTGCTGCCGATATCCGTCGGGTCGGGCGTTCGAGCCAGGGCGTGCGGACGATGCGGGTCGAGGACGGCGCCACGGTGGTCGCGCTCGCCCCTGTCATCACGCAGATGGACGAGGACTGACCGCGCTCAAGTAGCGAAGCGATAGCGCGAAAGACAAGCGCTCAAGTAGCGAAGCGGTAGCGCAAAGGCAAACCCCCTAATCGGGGTTCTCGGGTAGCGGGACGCGCCGGAACACCCGCCACAGCACCAGGTCGTACACGCACTTGATGCCGCCCGCCACCACGAAGGGGGCGCCGAACGCGACGTTCATCGACGCCGTCGCAAGGAGCTGGCCGAACGGACGCGCGACATATCGTGACGTGTTCGTGAAAGCGGCGGCGGCGGTTCGCTCTTCCGGGTCGACCAGCGCTGCGATATACGCCTGGCGGGTCGGCACGTCCATCTGGGACAAGATGAAGCGGATCAGCAGCATCGCCACCGCGAGGCCGAGCGAGGGCATGAACGGGATCGCGATCAGGAGGAGATTCGAGGGCAGGTGCGAGAACACCATCGTGTTCAGCAGGCCGAGGCGGGCTCCCACGCGAGCGGCGGCGATCGAGGAGCCTGCCTGAAGCAGCCCTCCCAAGAAGAACACGAAGCCCATCAACTCGGGGCTCGCGTGAAACTTCACGAAGAACCAATAGGTCAGGAAGGCGCTGACGACGAACCCTCCCGCGAAGGCATCGGTGGCGAACAACGCCGACAAGCGCGCGACGTTAGCGCGGGATCGCTCGAGCGGGCGGCCCGACATGCTGCCTCGGACCTCCACGGACGACGAGAGTCGAAGGGCGAGCACCACACAGGCGACACCGACCACAGGGAAGATGAGCAACCACCGCTGGTCGCCGGGCACGGAAACATGCAGGACGCGCCTCGCGAACGCCGGCCCCCCCGCGGCGAGCGAGCCGAGGGCTCCGGCGAGGAACGCGATCGCGTTGTACCGACCGAAGACGCGGACCCGCGCGCCTGCCGGTGCCTGGCCGATCATCGCCTGTTCGAGCGTGGTGATCGGGCCCGATTCGTTGGCGTCGGTGGACATGGTCCCCGTGAGCGCGGCGATCGCCAGGACCCAGATGTTCCCGGCGAACGCGAACACGATGCCGACGGCGCCCATCAGAGCGAGCAAGGCCGCGTAGAGCCGCCGCCTGCCCACGCGGTCGCCGATCCTGCCGACGACGATCGACATGAGCGCCATGCCGGCGAGCATGGCCGTGAACACGAATCCGACCTGTGCGGTGCTGTGGCCACCTCTCGCGAGCGTCGAGCCGATGACGACGACGCCGAACCCGTAGGCGAACGCGCGAAGCGCCTGGATACCGAGAAGCTTTCGCAGGTCGGTCTCTACTTCCGGTCGCGCGACCACGCAGGCACGATAATCGAGCGATGCACGGGGGTGTTGGCGTCGTTCTCATCGCGGCCGGGGTCCTGGCGACCGTCGAGGTGACGTTCGGACTCCGGAGCCGACTTCCAAGTTCGACCGTTGCTGCGTTGCTCGCCGGCTGCGGAGCGGTGGTGGGCCTCGGGGGTCTCTCCGTGCAGCACGATGTCGCGACCGCCTCCTGGATCGTGACGCCGCTGTTACTGGCGATCGTGTTCCCTCTGCACGTCCGGGTACTGTTCGCGGGATCCGGGCCGCTGCGGACCGACGGATACGGCGGTTCGGTATTCGACGGCGTACGCTTATGGCTCCATAGCGTAAGGACGGTCGCGACGATCGAAGACACCACCACCGAGCAGAGGCAGATCCCGGAGAAAACGCCCCCGTTCTCGCCGAGCACGGCTGCCCCAGCCGTTCAACCTCTCATCGCGACGCCGCGCCGTTCCGCGCGGGACGGTCGAGGCCAGCGCACCCGTGTCGAGATCCGCAGGATCGGGCCTTGGTCGGCGCTGAAGTTCTCGTTGCTCTTCTACTTCTGCGTGATGCTGATCGTCTGGATCGCGCTGCTGATCATCTATCTGCTCCTGTCTGCGGCAGGCGCGGTGGATTCGCTGGCGAAACTGCTCGGATATCTCGTCGCGAATGGGCCGAACAGCACCAAGGGGCCCACACCCGTCCGGATCGATGGGGCGCAGATATTCACGTACCTGTTCGTCGCCGGCTGCGTGCTGACCGTGGCGTGGGCGCTGGTGAACCTGTTCGTCGCGTTGATCTACAACCTGATCAGCGACGTGATCGGCGGCCTCGAGATCACCCTGGCGGACAAGAACCGATAGAACTCAGACGCGCGATCGTGGGGACGCGGCGCGTTCGTACACTTCCGCGATGACCCTGCGGACACTGACCGAGCGGGACCTGAACCGAGCGTTGCTCGAGCGCCAGCTGCTGCTCGAGCGGGCGGCGCTGCCTATCTCAGGCGCGCTCGAGCGGATCGGTGGGCTGCAGACCCAATACGCTCCATCGGCGTACGTCGGCCTGTGGTCCCGTCTCGTCAGGTTCGAGCGCGCACAGCTCACGTCGGCGCTGGAGCGCCGGAACGCGGTGCAGGCGACCCTGATGCGCTCGACGATCCACATCGTGTCCAAGCGCGACTTCCGGCTGTTCGCCGTGGGTGTCCGGCGAGCCCGTCGCGAATGGTGGTTGCGCGTGAGCCGCGGCGGTGCCGACGCGCGCGCGATGCAGGCGGTCGCGCAACGACTTCGGAACCTGTTGGCCGATGGGGTGCCCGAACGAAGGACCGATCTGATCGAGGAGCTGGGCGTCGACACCGCTACGTGGAACGGGATCGGTCTGTGGGTGGACCTGGTTCGCGCACCACCCTCCGGAACGTGGGTGCACCGGCGAGCCGACCTGTTCGCGAGCGCCGACGCGTGGCTCGGTCCCTCAGATGCCACCGAGAGCGACGGGATCGAGCATCTGGTTCGCCGCTACCTGGGGGGTTTCGGACCCGCGTCCGCCCGGGACGTCGCCAGCTGGGCGGGTGTGCCGCTCTCGATGCTCACTCCCGCGTTCGACCGGATGCGATTGCGGCGCTTCCGCGACGAGCGCGGTGGTGAGCTGCTCGACCTGCAGCGCGCTCCGATCCCCGATCCGCAGACGCCCGCCCCCGTCAGGTTCTTGCCGACGTGGGACGCAACGCTCCTGGTGCACGCACGGCGAACGCAGATCCTGCCGGAGCCCTACCGGGCGCTCGTGTTCAACACCCGCACCCCGCATTCACTGGCTACCTTCCTCGTCGACGGGCGCGTTGCCGGGACGTGGACGTACGAACGAGGGGGAGTTCGGACCTCGCCGTTCGCGCCGCTGCCGAAGGAAATACGCCGGGGAGTGGCCGAGGAGGCGGAGCGCCTCGCCGAGTTCCACCGGTAGCTCGGAACGCTCGGCCCAGTGTCCGTCGATTGACACGTGTTTCGGGCCGTGACTACGCTGGCGATCGGGCTCCGGCCCTACAGGTTTGGGGGCTGTAGCTCAGCTCGGTTAGAGCGCTTCCCTGATAAGGAAGAGGTCGATGGTTCAAGTCCATCCAGCCCCACCATCAAAAGGCCCTCGTCAGAGGGCCTTTTGCATGTACCAACGACTGGGCCTGGATGGGCTCCGCGTCCGGCGCCGGGGGCGTCGGGACCGGGACCGGTTGGGGCTCTGGGTTCGGGTCCGGCTCAGGCTCGGGGTTCGGGTTCGGTTGCTCGGTCATGGCTCTACCTCATTTCCGTTGGGCAGATCGACGTCGCGTGCAGTGCTACTTCGTGACCCGGCGCACTACTTTTCCGGCCGAGTCTTGCACGGTGCCTTT
>JALYLV010000001.1:206910-326796 GCA_030774035.1 Actinomycetota bacterium | reverse complement strand
GTTTCGGGGTGGGTTGGCTCCCCTGCGGGCGGTGGATCTTGGGGCTGTTGCGATTCGGGCGGCGTTGGAGCGGGCCGGGGTTGCGGGGGAGTTGGTTGAGTACACGATCTTTGGGCATGTGATTCAGGCGGGGCAGGGGCAGATCACTGCGAGGCAGGCTGCGATCGCGGGGGGGATACCGAAGGAAGTTCCGGCGATCACTGTGAATAAGGTGTGCTTGTCGGGGACGTCGGCGATCGCGATGGCCGATCACATGGTTCGGGCAGGGGAGCTCGAGATCGCCGTGGCGGGTGGCATGGAATCGATGACGAACGCGCCGTTCGTTGTGCCGAAGGCGCGGGAGGGGCAGCGCCTCGGAGACGCCGAGATGCTCGACTCGATGATTCACGACGGGCTCTGGTGCGCGTTCGACGATCGCCATATGGGCGCAGGCACCGATGCGATCAATCAGGAGCTCGGCATCTCACGGGAGGAGCAGGATCGCTGGGCGTTGCGCTCCAATCAGCGCGCGCACGCGGCGTGGGAGTCGGGCGCGCTCGCCGAGGAGGTCGTTGCGGTCGAGGTTCCCCAGCGCAAGGGCGATCCAGTGGTGTTCGTTCGCGACGAGGGCATCCGGGCGGAGACGACGCTCGAGGCGCTCGCGGCACTGAAGCCGGCGTTCACGACACACGGAACCGTCACCGCCGGGAACGCGTCCCAGATCTCCGACGGCGGGGCAGCCGTCGTCGTCACGAGCGCGGAGAAGGCCGATGAGCTCGGGCTCGAGCCATTGGCGGAGATCGTCTCGTACGGCATGTCCGCCGATCGGTACCCCTCGCTGCAGACGGTTCCGGCTCTCGCCATGCAGAAGGCGTTAAAGAAAGCCGGCCTCGACGCCGGCGACCTCGCATTCATCGAGATCAACGAAGCCTTCGCGGCCGTGCCGATCCACTCCGCCCGGATGCTCGGGATCGACGAGGACCGCGTGAACGTCAACGGCGGCGCAGTGGCCCTCGGCCACCCGATCGGTGCGAGCGGCGCGAGGCTGGTGCTGACGGCGGCGCTCGAGATGCGACGTCGAAACGTCGATCTCGCGGGCGTTGCGATCTGCGGTGGTGGCGGCCAGGGCGACGCCCTGATCCTGCGCAGGATCTGATCCTCAGTCGTCGGCGTTGAGCTCGGAGAGCCGGTGCAGCTCTTGGATGAGGACCTGCTCCGCGTTCGGGTCCCATGGTTCGTCGACGACAACCGGGAGGTCGGCCATGTCCTCGACATCCATGCTGCCGGCATCAGCGTTGTCGTCATCCACATCCGACGGTGTCGCGTTCGGTCCGCCGTCGGGGAGGAACACACGGAACGAAGATCCGCCTCCCTCGCGGCTCTCCACGCGAGCCCAGCCTCCTTGCACCTCTGCGAAGCGGCGCACGACGGGACTCATCGACGCGTCGGACGAGGGTTCTGGGTCTTCTACGAACAACATCGCGCCACCGTCGACGTGGGTCATCTTGATCGTGATGCCCTTCCCTCGTGGGGTCCGGTCGCCGGCAGAGCGGAGTAGGCCGCTCAGGATCTGCTCCGTGCGTCGCTGATCGATGCCGACCAGGAGCGGCTCGGCGTCGATGTGCACCTCGTGGTCGTTCCCGACCCCGGATTCCTCGACGACTCTCATGACGAGCGCCTGCAGGTCCGTGCGCTTCACGTTCAGCTCCACGGTTCCACGGGCGAGCTGGTCCGCATCCACCAGGTCGGAGACGGTGTGGTCGAGGCGGCGGGCGTATGACGTCAGTTGCTTGATCAGCTGCGCCTGTTCCTTCGCGTCCTTCTGGTGCTTCAGGATCTGCGCGAGGCCGAGGATTTGCGACAACGACTTCCGCGCATCGCGCGAGAGCTCGGTTCGGAAGGGGGTTCCGGAGCGCCGGTCCTCCCGTGAACCATCGACGTCCCCGTTCGGCCCGCCGTCGGGAACGGCGTGTGGTTGCTCATGGCCTTCGCCTCTTATCTGACGGATCGCCTCGGCCATGTGCTGCTGGCGAAGCTCCGCTTCGATCTCCTCGGTGCGTTCTGCGGTCGCCGCGATCTCGCGTTCGAGCTCGTGGACACGACCCTCCGCGTGGATCAGCTTCTCGGTCTGGCCGGAGAGCCGCTCCTGCGTCACTTGCAGGAGCTCGTCGAGATCGGCGCGCCCTTGTCCCTCAGCGATCTCGAGCGCTCGGCGAGCCTCCAGCTCCTGGAGGCGCCTGTTGACGTCCGTGTTGCTCTGGGCTGCGTCGGCGAGTTGGGCGGCGAGGCCGGCGGCCCGTCGCGTCGCGTCCTGCGACTCGCGATCCGCATGCGAGAGCGCGGTCGAAAGCTCGTCGGCCCGCGCCATCTGCGATGTGAACTGCTCGCGCACGACGGCGAGCTCCTCGCGGGTCTTGTCCAGCTTGGTGCTCAGGGTGTCGACGTGGGCCTCGGCGAGCTTCACCTGGTCGCCGGCGTGGTCGAATCGCCCCTGCCGGTCGGCGAGCTCGCTCTTCATGGCTTCGAACTCGGCAGCCGTGGCCGTGTGCCGCTCAGCCTCCCGAGCAAATTGCTCGCGGGCTGCTGCGGCCTCTTCCGAGACCGCCTCGAGCGCCGCCTTGGAGGTAGCGAGCTCCTCGGCGGTTTCCCGGGCCTGCTGCTCGGCGGCCATCATGCGATCGGCAAGGACCGACTCGCGCTCGCCCAGCTGCTCGCGGTAGGACGCCTCCACGGAGACCACTTGCGCCTGCCACTCCTCGCGGACCGCGCGAACCTTCTCCTCCAGCTCGGTGTCCCGCTCGTGAAGCTCCAGTTGATGCGCCTCGGTCATGGACTCGAGGTTTGCTCTCGCGTTTCGGAGCTCGTCCTCCAGCAGGGCGGCCTCTCCCGATGTCGCCTCGAGTGCCGCCTTCGATGACGCGAGCTCTTCAGCGGTTTCCCGGGCCTGCTGCTCGGCCGCAACGATCCGATCGGCCAGAACCGACTCGCGTTCGCCCAGCTGCTCGCGGTAGGACGTCTCGACGGAGGACACCTCTGCTTGGAACTCCTCGCGAACCGCGAGCAGCTTCTCTTCCAGGTCCGCCTCCCGCTCGAGGAGCTCCAGATGGTGCGCCTCGGTCGTCGACACGAGGTCGGCCCTCGCGCTTCGAAGCTCGTCCTCCAGCATCGCGGCGCGTTGCTCCTGATCGGCGACCTCGAGCGCTCGGCGACTCTCGACCTCCTCGAGACGTTGGTTCACGTCGGCGTTGCTCTGGGCTGCATCGACGAGCTCGCTCTTCATCGTCTCGAACTCGGCTGCCGTTGCCGTGTGTCGTTCGGCTTCCAGAGCCAGCTGCTCGCGAGCCGCTGCGGCGCTTTCCGATGCCGTCTCGACCGCCGCCCTCGCCGACGCGAGCTCTTCTGCCGTCTCACGCGCCTGCTGCTCTGCGGCGACGATCCGATCGGCCAGGACCGACTCACGCTCGCCCAGCTGCTCGCGGTAGGAGGTCTCCACGGAGGCGACCTGCGACTGGAACTCTTCCCGAGCGGCGCGCACCTTCTCTTCGAGGTCCGCCTCCCGCTCGAGGAGCTCGAGGCGGTGCGCCTCGGTCATCGACTCGAGGTTGGCCCTGGCGCCTCCAAGCTCGTCCTCCAACATGGCAGCCCGCTGCTCTTCGTTGCGCAGGGCTCGGAGCTCAGCGCGTGCATCCTCCAGCTCGGTGCTGGCCCCGACGAGCTCCGACTGAGCGGTCTCGGCCGCCTCGCGAGCGTGCAGCGCCTCGACGTGTGCCGCGTCCAAGTCCTCCTGCAATTCCTCGCTTCGTGCCGACTGGACGCGCAGCTCCTCGAGCTCCCTCTGCGCCATCGACAGCTGCGCCTGCGCACCTTCGAGCTCGGCGCGCAGACCGATCATCTCTTGTTCGGTTTGCTGGATCCGCTCCACTTGCTCGCTGTCCGGCATCTTTGCGAGACTCGCCGCCTCGACGACCTCCCTCGCCAGCTTCTCCCGCTCAGTGTGCAGTGCCTGTACCTGACCCTCCAGCGTTCGAACCCGTCCCTCTGCCTTCAGTGCGCGCTCTTCGACACGCGGGTCGGGGGCACCCGGGGCCGGGAACTCGCGGATCATGTTGCGTGTGAGTTGAAGGTCTTCGAGCGTTTTCCGGTACTGATCCTGCAAGATCGAGAGGCGCTCTTCCGCGTCTTTCGCGCGATCGTCGGCACGCCGACGAGCTTCCGCTTCTTCCCGCAGACCGGGTGTGGGGGCATTCAACGACCTCGGCTGGGAGACCGGCAGCAAGGGCGGGGGCCCAGACACCGACATCGGACCCGTGGTCCGTGCTCCGGTGAAGCTCAGCTGAGTCGCGAGGCTGTCGCCGAGCCGCCGCACGCGGGTGAGGAGGAATCCGACGAAGCCGAGCAGAACGAGAAGGAACACGGCATTGGTGCGCCACGGGCCAGACGCGGCGATGACGGGTTGATCCGAACGGGTCATCTCGATCGCGACGGTGTTGCCAACCCCCGACGGCAGCTGGAACGGCACCATCACCGAGAATGCGCCGTCGAGGTCCTGCGTCTGCGCCGCGCCGTCGACCGCCGCCTTGATGCGGTCGCGCTCACCGGGCAACGCGTTGCCGATGCGCCCAGAGTCGGTGGAGAACAGGATGCGTCCGTCCTTCGACCAGAGCGTGACGACAGTGAACGGCGTCGTGTCGAGTACGGAGGTGGTAACCGCCGTCTGGAGAGCGGTTGCTCGCTCGCCGGTCGCCGGTTCGGTGAGGTCGCCGGGCTTGAAGATGAGGCTCAATGACTTGTCGGTGATCGTCTGCGCCTGGGTGACGACGGCCGTGGAGGCCGAGCTCTTGGCTCGGATACCGGTCCAGAACGAACCGGCGATGCCGGCAACAAGCAAGATCGCAAGCGCGATCAGAAGTCGTCGTGCGATGCCTGCTGCATTCCTCGTACCAGCCATCGATAGCTCCCTCGTCCGACTGGTTGAACCGGCCTACTCGGGTGGTTATCGGCAGCTCTCATGCGTCGGTTCAATCCCGAGCGGGGGAGACTTCGTCAGACTTCCGCCGCGCGGATGGCCTAGTTCGATGGATGGTTCAGCTGGGGAGTCGGCCTTCGGGACTATGCTCGCCGGCGTGCGTGACATGGAGGTTCCGTCGGGGTTCCGCGATGAGCTGGTTGGGGCCGACAGCGTTCGGAGCGGCCAGCTCGATGAGGCCGCAGCGTTCGTCGTCGAGTTGTTGGAACGACCTGGGGGTGACATCCGTGTCGTTGGGGGTCAGCTCGAGCTCGGCGACGATGTCGTTGTTGCGGGTCACCCCGATGCGTTCGAAATGGAGACGCTGCGTCTCGAAGACCCTGGGGTCGTCTGGGCGATCGATGGCGGATCGTGCACCGTGGCAGACGGGCGGGCCTTCCAGGTGGCTGCCTTCCGGGTGGCGCGGGTGCGGTTCGCCTCGGGCCGAACGGACCTGGTGGAGTCGCCACCGCTCGAGGTGCGGCCGGTCTCGTCGGATCGTGTCGCCGAGCTGGCGCGAGAGGCGCTTACCGAGCTCACCGGGGAGGAGCCGGACCAGTTGCCTGAGCTCCCGCGGCCGGTTGATGCGCTTCGCGAGTGGGCGGAATGGCGAGAGGTCATCCGAACGATCCGGCAGGCCGGCGAGGGGGACCTGGTGCTGGTCGACGGATCGCTGCATGGAGGTCCGCTCGTCCCGCCCGCCGTCGTCCGACGCGCACATCAGAACGCGGTCGAACGTGGTGTGCAGCTCGCGGGCGTCGTGAAGGCATCCACCTTGTACTGGGGGCGTCATGCGCCGTTGGTGACGTTGTTGAAGCGCCGAGGTGACCGTGAGATGGGCCTCGTCCCGTGGATGACGAGGATCTCGACCGATCCGGTCTTCGGCCGGTTGTACGTCGGCGACATTTACGTCGCGCACCTGGCTCCAACGGCGCCCTATGCCTTCCGGGTCGACATCGCTCGAGGCGAGCACGATCCTCGCGAGGTCCTCGGGCGCCTGGCGGCGCTCGGCACCGACGCGGCGTTCGTCGGATATCCGTATCCTCTCGCGCGCGCGCACCAAGCGGCGCGGGTGACGGGGTATGGCGTGGCGGATCTGCGACGAGCGTTCCGGGGATCGTTGGCGCGTCACGGTCTATCCGAGGACGACATCGAAGTGCTGTTCCAAGATTTCCACGAGGTGCTGAACCGGAGCTGAGGAAGGCGATGACCGACACGAGATGACGGACTACAAGGGAAGGATCTTCGGCAAGAGCGTGCTCGAGGCGACGTTCCGATCGTTCTTCGGAACGGACCTCTTCCTCGGAGAGCTGCTCGCGGCCGAGGACGTCGAGCGCGCGAGACGGTTCTTGTTCCGGGTGATCGACGTCACCTACGGATCGGATTCGTCGGATCCGGGATGGGCGGAGCGAACCGCGGGCGCCTACATGATGGGTGACGCGGCGGGTTCCCCCTACGATCTCCACGACCCCGTGCAGCGGCTCTACAAGGTGGCGCGCTGCCAGCCCCTGGGCTACCTCGACGCCGGAGCTTCGTTCCGCAAGCCGAAGTCGCTCCCGGCACAGTTCGCTCAGGTGACCGCCCCGGGGCCCGAGGACTTCGCGTTCCTGCGGGAGCGGATGGGCGACGTTTTGATCGGTCGCCTGCGATCCGGAGAGGAGACGATCGACCTCGAGGTCGGGATCAAGGGCGAGACGCTCACGTCCCACGTCGGCGTCTTCGCGACGACGGGCATGGGCAAGTCGAACCTGATGAAGGTGCTCGCCGGGCAGGTGCTCTCGTCGCAAGGCCGGTACGCGTGCTTGCTCTTCGATCCGCACGGTGAGTATCTCGAGGGTGGCAGCGGTGTTCGCAAGGGCCTTCGTGACCACCCCTGGGCGGCCGACCGGCTGAAGGTGTACGCGACGCGCGCGGCCGGGGCGGCGGCCACCGGTCTTCGTCTCTCGCTCGCGGAGCTGACGCTCGGCGACATCCAGACCGCCTATCAATGGAGTCACGCGCAAGAGGATGCGATCTACAAGCTCATCAAGTTCTTCGGAGACGAATGGATCGCGAAGGTGGGTGAGGCCTCCGACGTTCCGGCGTTCGCCGAGGATCTCGGCGTGGCGAGCAGCACCCTGCAGGTGATCCAGCGCCGCGCCGAGCGCATCCTCGACATGCCGTGCATCAGCCGCGATCCCTCGCAGCCCTCGCTCTCCGGCCGGATCGTCGACGAGCTGATGAACGGGTTCTCCGTGCTGGTCGACACCTCGGGTCTCTCGTCGATGGAGGAGATCCTCGTGGCGTCGGTGATCACGCGACGCGTGCTCGAGACCTATGGGCAGCTCTATCTGGAAGACCGCGACCGGTTCGCCGCTCTTCCTCCGACGCTGGTCGCGCTGGAAGAGGCGCAGCGCGTCCTGTCGAAGGTTCAGCGAGCCGACGAGAACATCTTCCCGCGCGTCGCCCGAGAGGGCCGCAAGTTCAAGGTCGGATTGTGCGCCGTCAGCCAGCAGCCCAAGCTCATCGACGACGAGTTGCTCTCGCAGTTCAACACCTTCTTCATCCTCGGCCTCGCGGACGAGAAGGACCGCAACATCTTGCGGGGATCCTCGAAACAGGATATCTCCGACCTGGGTCCCGAGATCCAGACCTTGATGCCGGGTGAAGCGATCGTCACGAACCTCGAAGCGCCGTTCGCGCTTCCCGCGCAGGTCTTCCTCTATGAGGAGTACCTGAAGGGTGTGAGCGGCCCTTCTCCGCTTCCGCCGAAACCCGAGGGCGCGGGGAAGGGGTTCACGGACTAGTGCCTCGGCTCGTCGCGCTCGGCGACTCGCACCTCGGACGGACCCATCTCGCCCACCTCCGCGACGAGGACGGCCGCAACCGGCGCGAGGAGGAGTTCCTGCGATCGTTCGCGCGGGGCGTCGACCAGACGATCGAGCTCGCGCCCGACGGATTCCTGTGGCTCGGGGACATCTTCGATCACGCGCGTCCCACGTATCGGACCTTCGCGCACGTCCTGGGCGCGTTGCAGAAGCTCTTCGACGCAGGGGTCCCCGGCGTGGCGATCAGCGGCAACCACGACACGCCGCGGGTTCGCGGAACCGGTTCACCGTACGACGCCCTCGAACGGGTCTTCCCGAACGTGACGTTCGCGTGGCGGATGGAGTCGCTCGCGGTCGACCTCGCCGGCGTCCGGATCCACGCTGTGCCGCAGACGCTGTCGGTGGCCGATCAGCGTGAGCAGCTCGATGCTGCGGCGGCGCGCGTGAGCGCCGACGCGACGAACCTGTTGATCGCGCACGTTGCACTCACGTCGCTGCCGGCGCGAGCCTATCGAGACATCAACGAGCTCGAGGTCGAGGAGTCCGCTTTCGACAAGGCCTTCGACCTGGTGGTCCTCGGGCACTACCACGCGTTCCAGAAGGTTTCGAAGCGTTCCTGGTACGCCGGTTCGACCGACACGTTCTCGTTCGCAGACTCTCCCGAGGTGGCCAAAGGGGTGCTGTTGATCGACACCGACGATGCAACGGTGCGACACGTCGAGGATCCGCACACGCGTCCCCTCGTCACCGTCTCGGTCGCTGCGGGTGGGATGTCCGGAGGTGAGCTCGTCGATGCGGTCGAGAGTGCAGCCGCCGGTATCCCCGAGGGATCGGTGCTTCGGGCCTTCCTGAACGAGGTCGACCCCGCCGCCTTCCGGCAGGTGGCGATCGAACAGTTCCAGGAGGCCGTGCCGACGGCGTTCTACGTTCAGGTGGAGCCCGACTACGGTGCCGAGGCCATGGCCGTCCAGGGCGCCCCCCACATCGGCTCCTTGGAAGACGAATGGGCTGCCTACGTCGAGATGCAGGACCTCGCGGGCCTCGAACGAGATCGTGTCGTCGCTCTTGGCACTCGGTTCCTGGGTGAGGCGAAGGGCGAGACCGTGTGAGGATCCTCGAGCTCTCGCTTCGGAACTACCGCGTGTTCGAGGAGGTGGATCTCGAGCTGCCCTCCACCGTCATCGGGATCTTCGGGCCCAACGGATCGGGGAAATCCACGCTCATGGAGTCCATCGCGGTCGCGCTCTACGGCGTCGGGGCCGCGCGAACCAAGAAGCAGGAGATCCGCACCCACGGTCTGCTCACGGATTGCGATATCCGTCTCGTGTTCGAACACGGCGGCCAGCAATACGAGACCCGCCGGTCGTTGAAGGGTCGAGGGCACACGCCCGAAGCGGAGCTCTTCGCGGGCGGGCTGCTCTTGGCATCGGGCGTGACGGAGGTCGATGCGGAGGTGCAACGACTGCTGCATATGGACCTGGGCGTGTTCCGCGCGTCCGTCTATGCCGAGCAGAAGCAGCTCGATGCGTTCAGCGAAGTCACCTCGGGGAAGCGAAAGGAGATGGCGCTGCGGCTGCTGGGGATCCGGCCCGTCGACGATGCCAGGAAGGCGGCGCGTCTCGACACGCGATCGGCCAAGCAGCTCGCCGAGCAGCTCGCCGGCGCGATAGTCGACATCGCCGAGCTCGAGGGGTCATATAAGGAAGCGAAGGATCGCGCGACGGAGGCTGCGGGGCTGGCGAAGGCGGCAGCCGCTGAGCTGAAGGAGGCCACGAAGCGCTCGAAGGCCGCGCGCGAAACGTTCGGGGAGCTCGACGCTGCGCGCCAGCGCGTCGAGAAGCTTCGCGTCGAGATCGACGCAGCCATCCAGGAGCGCGACGGTCGTACGGCCGAGCGAACGGACCTCGCGGCGCGCGTGGCGGCGCTGGGTGTCCATCTCGCCACGTTGCCGTCGCTCCAGGACGAGCTCGCCGCGCTCGAAGGAGCCGACGAGGATCTGCGTGAAGCCGAGCGAGCCACCAAGATCGGGCAGCAGCTCGTTGCGATCGAGCGCACGCTCGGCGCACTCGCGCCCGTCGACGACGGCGCGGCCGTCGCGCTCGCCGACACCGAGCAGGTTCGGAGCGAGGCTGGGGACGTGGCGGCTCGAGCCATCGGCGATCGTGACCGGGCTGCGGCGGCGCTGGAAGCCGCGCAAGCGCGCGTCGACCGCGCCGGAGAAGCCGATCCTTCCGCCGCGTGCCCGACGTGCGGGCAGCCGCTTGGAGAGGGATTCGCAGCGTACGTGAAGCACGTGAAAGCGGAGGCGACCCAAGCGAAGGCAGAGCTGTCGCAAGCGAAGAAGCAGGTCGAGGCCGCTTCGAAGGCAAAGGATCTCGCGCAGCGAGCGTGGACGACCGCCAGGGAAGCGGCAGAGCGAGCGGGCGAGACGGCGGGGGAGCAGGCACGGCTCGCGATGCAGATCGACACGTCGCGAACAGAGCTCGCCGAAGCGAGAGCGCGGTTCGGCGGAGAGGTGCCGGACCTCGCTGCGATGCAAGCCAGGGCGGCAAGAGCTCGCGAGCTCAGCCATGAGATCAGCGCGGTCTTGGCGGAAAAGAAGCACGGCGACCAGGCGGCGAACGACCTCGAAACCCTCGACGGCAAACTCGCAGCGCTGGATCGAAGGCTCGAGGCGCTGACCGACGAAGCCGATCGACTGGCGTTCGATCCACGGGCCTTTCTGTCGGCGCGGGAAGCCCTGAGCGCCGCGGAAGAGGCGCTGGAATCGGCGCAGCAGCAGGAGCGTGAGGCCCTCGGGGCTCTCGCGACCGCAGAGAAGGAAGCCACCGGTCTCGCGGGGCGACTCGAGGAAGCGCGTCTGACGGAACACCGCGTCGGAGAGCTGCGGTCGGACGCTCGCTACCTGGAACGGACCGCCATGCTGCTCGACGGGTTCCGCGATCACCTCGTGGCGCGCGTCGGGCCGGAGCTGTCACGGGAGGCCGAGTCGCTATTCCGCGAGCTCACGAACCATGAGTACGACGACCTGAGGATCGACGAGGAGAGTTTGGCGATCCAGATCGCCGACGGCGACAGCTACTTCCCGGTCGAACGGTTCTCAGGATCCGAGACCGATCTCGCCAACCTGGCGCTCCGCGTCGCCATCTCCACCCATCTGTCACGCGTGTCGGGAGCGGACCTCGGCATGATGGTGCTCGACGAGGTGTTCGGTTCGCTGGACCAAGAGCGCAAAGATCTGATGGTGCGAACGATGGGCCGCGTTGCCGGGCGGTTCCACCAGTTGTTCGTGATCACGCATTCGGAGCAGTTGAAGGACCAGTTCCCCGTAGCGATCCAGGTGACGAAACGCGGTCGCCGCCGAAGCGAAGCGGCGCTCCTATAGCGGTTGGGCGCTCAGAAGCCCCAAGTAGGATGACGCCGATGCCCGAAGAGCTTGCGCCCAAGCGCGTCGCGGATTCCGAGGTCACGCTCACACAGCTGATGGAGGTCACCGACGCGAACGTGGTGGGCAACGTCCACGGCGGTGTGATCATGCGCCTCGTCGACACGTGCGGCGCCTTGTCGGCGATCCGACACGGCGGAGGTCTTGCCGTCACCGTCGCGATCGACGAGATGACGTTCCTCGAGCCGGTGCACATCGGTGAGCTGCTCGTGCTGCGATCGTCGGTCACCGATGTCGGTCGCAGCTCGATGGAGGTCGGCGTTCGGGTCGAGTCGCATGATCCGGTTTCGGGCCGCAAGGCGCACGCGAACAGCGCGTACCTGGTGTTCGTCGCGGTAGACGACGCCGGCCGCCCGAGAGCCGTCCCCGGGTTGCTCGTCGAGAACGAGGTCCAGCGGCGTCGCCAGCGGGAAGCGAAACTTCGAAGGGCGGCTCGTCTCGCGCACAAGGACGCCGTGAAGGCTCAGCGCGAGGCCGAACCTCCGATGAACTAGCGACCGGACGGTTCGACCGGCTGCTTGAAATGCTTGCTCAGCGTGTCGGTCTGTCCCTGGTACGAAGATCCGATCGACTCCCCGTACAGGACCTTCGGCGCTTCCACCGTGCGTTCGAACGACAGTTTGCACACACGCTGACGGTGCTCGATCATGAAGGGGACGTCGTGCGCGCGCACCTCGAGCGCTGCCCGTGATCCGTGGAACCGTCCCTCTCGATCGAACCCGAACCCGGGGTCGAAGAATCCCGCGTAGTGCGTGCGGAGCTCTCCGCTCGTCGGGTCGTAGGCGGTCATCTCCGCGGCGAACGAGGGCGGGACCTGCACGGCCTCATCCGACAACAGCAGGTAGAAATGCTCGGGTGTCAGGACGATCCGGTCCCCGCTGTCTCGGTGGACGGGATCCCAGAAGTCCTGCCACTCGTATCCACCGACCCCTGCCATCTCCAAGGGCGGCGTGAAGTCCTTCGCGCGGTATCCCACGCGACCGGCGGCGTCGCCTCGCAGATCGAGGCTGAGGAACAACCCGTCGTCGGCGGTAGCCAGATCGCGATCCGGGACGGCGTTCCCCTCGCGATAGAGCAGGGGTTGTTCCCGATGGAGCTCGTGGATCTCATCGTCGGTCAGTCGTGAACGCCCGATCGCGAACCGCAGCTGGTTGAGCGCGAGCCCTTGCCTCACCCGTACCGCGAAGGACAGTGGCACGACCTCCAGGTAGAGACGGCCGTGGTAGCCGGGCGTGATCTCATCGAAGCGGAAGCTCTGATCGGTGATGATCCGCGTGAAGACGTCGAGGCGCCCCGTCGAGCTCTTGGGATTGGCCTTGGCGCGGATGTCCGGTGGGAGTTGGAGCGTTTCGATCAGCGGGATGAGGTAGGGCCGATCGGTCTCCAGGACCGCTCCCTCTCTCCGAAGGTCGAGCTCGTCGACGATCAGCTCCTTGAGCTTGGTCTCGACCGGACGGGTGTCGGGCAGGAAGCTGCAACGGATCCGATAGGCGACCTCACCGAGACGGAGGTCGATGCTCGCCGGCTGGATATTCGACGCCGGGATCTTGAACTCGCCGGCATCGATGAAGCCGAGCTCCACGGCCTTCTCGAGCGACTGGCTGGGCAGCACCCCTTGCGCTCCTTCGGGCAAGCCGAGCAACGCTTGTCCGCTCTCACTGGTTGGGGCTGGCTGGGTCATCCTGCTCGCCGTCCCTCTCCCTCGGCTTCCGGCGCGGTCGGCCATCATAGCCAGGGGCGCTTGTTGCCGAGCGCGATGGCTCCCGTGGGAGGATGGGGATGTCACATCTATTAGGCTGCAAGAAAGGACGACCACTTCCATGAGTACCGACCTCGCGGGCGCTCGCGCGCGGCTAGCTACCGCCGACGGCGCCGTCGACCTCTATCGCCTCGGGTGGCTCGCCGAACAGGGCCTCGGCAACGTCGACCGCGTCCCCCATACGGTCCGCATCCTCTTGGAAAACCTCCTGCGTCGGGTGGGGACCCGCGACGTTCAGGACGACGACGTGCTCGCGCTCGCCTCATGGCCCAACCCCTCCCACGACATCGCATTCATGCCCGGCCGTGTGCTCATGCAGGACTTCACCGGTGTGCCGGCAGTGGTCGACCTCGCCGCGATGCGGAGCGCCACCGAGCGCGCGGGCGGAGACCCCGCGTCGGTGAACCCGCTGATTCCCGTCGACCTCGTGATCGACCACAGCGTCCAGGTCGACCGCTTCCGTTCGGAGGAGGCCTATGAGGCCAACATCGACTTCGAATACGGCCGGAACGGTGAGCGCTACACGCTGCTCCGGTGGGCTCAACAAGCCTTCGACGGTCTGCGCGTCGTTCCCCCCGGAGCCGGGATCTGTCATCAGGTGAACCTCGAACACCTGGGCCAGGTCGTCTCGGAGCGCGACGGCGTCGCGTTCCCGGACACCCTCGTCGGGACCGATTCACATACGACGATGGTGAACGGTCTCGGGGTGCTCGGGTGGGGCGTCGGCGGGATCGAGGCCGAGGCAGCCATGCTGGGCCAGCCGATGTTCCTGCCGCACCCGATCGTGATCGGCGTCCGCACGGTCGGTTCGTTGCCGGCCGGCACAACCGCGACCGATCTGGTTCTCACGCTGACGGAGATGCTTCGCGCTCACGGGGTTGTCGGCAAGTTCGTGGAGTTCTTCGGCGACGGGCTTTCGTCGCTCTCCGTCGCAGACCGCGCGACGCTGTCGAACATGTGCCCGGAGTACGGGGCGACCGCCGCGTACTTCCCCGTGGACGCCGAGGTCTTGCGGTACCTGGCGTTCACGGGTCGCGACGACGGCCTCGACCTGGTGGAGCGGTATACGAACGAGCAGGGGCTGTTCCGTCGCGACGGCGACCCGGAGCCGGTCTTCTCCGAGGTGCTCGAGCTCGACCTCTCGACGGTCGTGCCGTCGCTCGCCGGTCCGAAGCGACCGCAGGACCGGGTGCCACTTTCCGGAGTGTGGGACTCCTTCCTCGCGGCCTTCCGCAACCATCAAGAACCTGATCCCAAAGCGACAGAGATCGGGAGGTTCGTCGCAGAAGGTGGGATGCCGCGGCACGAAACGCTGCCAGGGGGGGACATCACGGCCGAGGTCCTGGAGATGCCCCGACCGGATGATGAGGTTCGGCACGGTTCGGTGGTGATCGCCGCGATCACGTCGTGCACGAACACCTCGAATCCCTCCGTGATGCTCGCCGCCGGCCTCCTGGCGAGGAACGCGGTCGAGGCCGGACTCGCAACGAAGCCATGGGTGAAGACGTCGCTCGCGCCGGGCTCGAGGGTCGTGACGGAGTACCTCGACCGTGCGGGGCTCACGCCGTACCTCGAGAAGCTCGGGTTCGCGCTCGTCGGTTACGGCTGCACGACCTGCATCGGGAACTCGGGACCTCTCATCGACGAGGTGGCGAGCGCGGTCGAGCGCGACGATCTGAACGTTGTGGCCGTGCTCTCAGGGAATCGAAACTTCGAGGGACGGGTGCACCCCCAGGTGCGCGCCTCGTATCTCGCCTCGCCCCCGTTGTGCGTCGCGTATGCGCTGACCGGGCGGATCGATCTCGACCTGACGACCGAACCGCTCGGAGAAGGGGTGAGCGGCCCGGTGTTCTTGGGGGACATCTGGCCCCGGCCCGAAGAGGTGCGCGATGCGATGGCCACCGCCATCACGAGGGATCAGTTCGTCACCGAATACGGACGGATCTGGCAGGGAGACGATCGATGGCGCTCGTTGCCGACCCCAACGGGGCCGACCTACGCGTGGGATCCGTCATCGACATACGTTCAAGAGCCGCCGTTCTTCAGCGGCCTCGGTGAGAACGTCGCGGTGGGCGACATCGAAGCCGCGCGCGTGCTCGTGAAGGTCGGAGACTCGATCACGACCGACCACATCTCACCGGCCGGATCGATCAAGGCGGATTCTCCCGCAGGGCGATACCTGCAGGACCGCGGCGTCGAACCCCGCGACTTCAACTCCTACGGTTCTCGCCGGGGGAGCCACGACGTGATGATGCGCGGCACCTTCGCGAACGTCCGGCTGCGGAACGACCTCGCGCCGGGCACCGAAGGACCATGGACGACACACCTTCCCACCGGCGACGTCACCACGGTCTTCGACGCCGCCGAGCGATACCGGACCGAGGCGACGCCGCTCGCCGTTCTCGCCGGCAAGGAGTACGGGAGCGGGTCCAGCCGAGACTGGGCGGCGAAGGGGCCGAGTCTCCTCGGCGTCCGTTTCGTCCTTGCAGAGGGTTACGAGCGGATCCACCGGTCGAATCTCGTTGGCATGGGGATCTTGCCGCTGCAGTACGCGCCGGGTGACTCCGCGGGGTCGCTCGGACTGAGCGGGCGTGAGGTCTTCGCCGTGCGCGGCCTGTCCGGTGGCGTCACGCCCGGCCAGACCGTGACGGTCGAGGCGACGGGCGAGGACGAAACGCTCACATCGTTCCGGGCAACGGTGCGGATCGATGCTCCCGCCGAGGTCGAGTACTTCGGCCGCGGTGGGATCCTGCGGATGGTGCTCGAGGAGATGTTGGGCTGATCGGACGGTACGCACGATGAAGGCGGGGCTGTTCTTGCCCCGCCTTCGGTGTTTCGCCGCCCGCGTCAGGCGAGCTGGTGGTGCAGTTGGTGGTCGGGCTCGTGCTGGAACACCTTGCCCTTGTGCCACGGGGTGCCGAGTGCCGGCAGGACGTAGCGGTCGAGGCCGATGTATCCCCCGTTCCTCCACGCGAGGACCAGGAGGACCTCGATCACGAAGAACACGGGGTTGACGCCCGCCACACCAGCCAGGCCGAACGAGAAGTTCAGCAAGCCGCCGAAGAAGGCTGCGATCCCGACGAACAGTCCGATGATCATGGCGATGCCGATCGCCACCTCACCGAGGGCGATGACCTTGGAGAAGACCGCCGCCGGTCCCGGGTGCCCGAGCCACTGCAGGAAGCTCGCATACCAGCCGTAATTCACTGCTGAGTGCGGTCCTTGACCTGCGCCAGATACCGCATATCCCGTGAACCCCACCAAACCCTTCGAGCTCTTCAGCCACGACTCGTCGGTGTAGCCGACGTGCCAGGTCCAGAACCCGCCTGAGGTTCCCGTGACCTTCTCGTATCCGGCGTGCAGCCACTCGTACCCCAGGTACAAACGTGCCACCAGCCAGATCACGGCCGCCCGCCGCGAGGAGAAGAGCCACTGAGCGAACCTCGGCTCCTCGAGCGTTACGTCTCGCTGCATCTTTCCCACCTCCTTGTTGTCTGGTAGCAGCATCGCTCGGACGGGAGGTGGAAGAAGGGGCTCGTCGGCCTGATTCCGGTGGGCCGGACGGCTCCGGGTCGTTGGACTGTTGAGGGCGGGGCCGAAGGTCCCTACTCCTCGACGGTGCCGGGAGTCGTGGTGTGGCGAGCGAGGTATGCTGCAGCCTCTGCGCGACGCGCAACCTCGAGCTTCGACAGGATGCTCGAGACGTAGTTCTTCACGGTCTTCTCCGCGAGGCGCAGCTCCTCACCCATCTCCCTATTCGTCTGGCCGTCGGCGACGAGCGTCAGGATGCGCTCCTCCTGCGGCGATAGGCGGGCGAGCTTCTCGTCCTTCATGAGGTGCTTGCCCCTGCGCAAGCGGTCGAGCACCGCGCTCGTGACCGCCGGGTCGAGGAGCGAGTCCCCGGCTCCGACGGCGCGGATCGCGCGGAGAAGGTCACCGGTCTTCACCTGCTTCAGTACGTAGCCCGAAGCCCCGGCCATGATCGAGGCGAACAGGGCTTCGTCGTCGGCGAACGAGGTCAGCATGAGCACGCGGGTCTTCTCGTGCTTCGCGCGGATCTCGCGCGTCGCCTCGATGCCGCTTCCGTCGGACAATCGGACGTCCATGACGATGACGTCGGGGCGTGTCCGATCCGCTTCGTCGATCGCTTCGCGCACGGTCCCGGCTTCGGATGTCACCACGATGTCGTCCTCGGCATCCAGCATCGCTCGGATCCCGTCGCGGACGATCTCGTGGTCGTCGACGAGCATGACCCGCAGCGGCGGCGTCTTCGCGCTTGGCACAGGGCACATCCTAGGTTGGCGACGCGCCAGATGCGCGGGCCCGTTCGCCTCTATGCCCCGGCCGGGACGGCGCCCCCCGGAGCCAGCTCCGAGCGGATCGCCACCGCGACGCGATCCAGGAAGTCCTTCAGGGTCGCCTCGGCGACCCGGTACAGGAGCGTCCGGTCGATCGCCCGACCGAGGACGCCCAGTGGTGGGACGTAACGGGCGCTCATAGCCAGTTGGGTCGTGTGCGCACCGAGCGGAGCGATCTCGAGGTCGGCGTCGAGCGAGGGGAACAGCCCCGATACGCCCGTCGCCGTCCATCTGAGCGGCAGGACCGTCTTCGATGGGATCCGAACAGCTTCGCCGAACTCGATCTCGACGGTTCGTGCCACCCGGACCTCGTCGCCGAAGCCGACCGCCGCGAGGAGCGAGTCCCCGTGGCTGTTCGCTTCAACCGCGAGCCCCGGAACCCACGTGAGCGGGTCGCGCAGCAGTGCCCCCTCGACGGACTCGGCGTCCATGGGCAACTCGACGAAGTACCTCGCGAACATGTTCGTCATCTTCGTCCCTCGCAGCGCGACCCCGCAGGGGCGTTCGTCCCTGCAGACCGGGGGCCAATGGCACCCCTCGAGCACCGCGCGCTCGGCCACACTCGCCGTCATGTCGATCTCTTCGAGAAGGAGCTTCACGATGCTTACGTCGCTCAACAAACTCACGGTGGTCCTGGTAGCCCTTGTCGCACTCGTCGCCGCGGGGTGCAGCAGCGGTGACGGAGGCGGGGGCGGCGGGGGAGAGCAGGCAGCTGGCGCTCCGGCGTCGGTCGACGTGACCCTCACCGAGTTCTCCATCGCCCCTTCCACCCTCGATGTGCCCACCGGCGCGGCCATCACCTTCAACGTGCTGAACCACGGAACGGTCCCGCATACCTTCGCCGTCGACGTGAACGGCAAGACGTACGACTCCGGACAGATCGAAGGGGGCTCGAGTGGGACGCTCGCCGTCCCTGCCCTCGTCGCCGGAACGTACCCCGCCTACTGCTCGATCCCGGGCCACAAGGACCTCGGCATGGCGGCGAGCGTCGTGGCTTCTGATGCGGCCGTCGGTGGGGCGACGAGCGTCGACGCGAGCTCCGATATGGGCGGCATGTCTTCATCGACCATGAGTGCGCAACAGATGGCCGAGATGCATGAGGCGGGCGTGACCGCCTTCCTCGCCGGGAAGGAAACGACCACCGTCGGCGGCCAGCCGTTGAAGCCGACGATGGAGGGCCACGTGAAGGTCTTCAACCTCACGGTGTCGCAGATCAAGTGGGAGGTTTCGAAGGGCGTCTTCAAGGACGCGATGGCGTTCAACGGCATGGTGCCAGGCCCCGAGATCCACGTGAGCTACGGCGATCACGTCCGCTTCGTCGTTCAGAACCAGATGGATCAGCCGTTCGTGCTGCACTTCCACGGCATGACGGTTCCGAACGCGGTGGACGGTGTGCCCTACGTCACGCAGGACCCGATCATGCCCGGGCAGTACTGGACCTACGAGTTCACGGTGAAAGACCCGCCCGGGATGTACGTCTACCACTCGCACTTCAACTCGACCGAGCAGGTGGGGAGCGGTCTCTACGGGGCGATCATCATCGACCCGCTGGGCGGCCGCTGGCCGTACCCGGCTGCAAACGTCGACGCCCGGACCGGATCCCTCTCCTACGGTGCCTCACCGAGGATCGACGACGCCTACACGATGTTCCTCGGCGACGGTCCCCTCGGCTACGTCCTGAACGGGAAGTCCTTCCCGGCGACCGCGCCGCTCGGCGCCAAGACAGGCGACTGGGTTCTCCTGCACCTCGCCAACGACGGTTCGCTCCTGCATCCGATGCACCTGCACGGATATCACTTCGAAGTGGTGTCCCAAGACGGGTTCCCGCTGCGGGACCCCTACATGGCGGACACGCTCGTCATCGCTCCGGGACAGCGGTACGACGTCTTGATCCACGCGGTGTACCCGGGGGCGTGGGCGTTCCATTGCCACATCCTCCCCCACGTAGAAGGACCGCAGGGCATGTACGGCATGGTGACGGTCCTCGTCGTCCAGTAGCACGACGAAACGCTTACAAGGGTATCGACGCGCGGACCGTGGTCCCCTCGCCGGCGATGCTCTCGATCCTGAGAACGCCGCCGAGCGAACCCACGCGATCGGCGAGGTTGCCGAGACCCATGCCCTTCGCCGGCGACTTCAGGTCGAAGCCGGTCCCGTCGTCGTCGATCTCCAGGATCGCGGCCGCACCGTCCCGCCGCAGGGAGACACGGCACGTCGTGGCGCCTGCATGACGACCGACGTTCGACAGCGCCTCGCGTGTCAGCTGCACGATGTCGGCGGCGCGAGATGCGAGCTCCGCAGCGACCCCTTCGTCGACGTCGACGACGGTGAGCACGTCTGACTTCGACTGGAGTTCGTTGCCGAGCTCGCGAAGCGCTTGATCGAGCTGCCTATCCGCGAGGATCCCGGGTCGCAGCCCGAAGATGTAGTTGCGCAGGTCGCGGATCGCGCGGTCGATCTCCTCGACCGCGCTCTCGATGCGGCTCATCGTCTCGTCGTCCTTGGCCAACGCGGCCGTGCCCTGGAGGCCCATCCCGACGGCGAACAACGACTGGATCACACCGTCGTGCAGCTCCTTCGCGATCCGTTCGCGATCCTCCAGGACCTCCAATCGCCGCAGGTCCTGCTGGAGGCGCTGGCTCTCCTCGTAGAGCCGTGCGTTCTCGATCGCCACGCCCGCTTGAGCTGCGAGCACGACGACGGCTGCTTCGTCGTCGTCGTCGAACGTGTCGGCACCCTGCTTCTCGGTGAGGTAGATGTTGCCGAACACCCGACCGAGCGCCGTCACCGCTGCTCCGAGGAACGACTTCATCGGAGGGTGGTTCGGCGGGAACCCATACGACCTCGGGTCGTTCCCGATCACCGGGATGCGGATCGGGCGTCGCTCCTCGATCAGCAATCCGAGGATCCCCTTGCCCACCGGTGGGTGACCGATGGCTGCACGCTGCTCGGGAGTCACCCCTTCCGTGATGAATTCCGAGATCGAACCGTCGCTGCCCAACACGCCGAGAGCCCCGAAGCGGGCGCCGGTGATCTCCACCGAGAGCTCAACGATCCGTTGCAGGACGGTTTCGAGGGAGAGCTCCGACGACAAGGACAGACCGGCGTCGATCAGTTTGTCGTGCCGTGTTCTGGGGGCGGTCGGTTGCTCGGAGGTGGGTTGCTCGGACATCGCCCGAGCCTAGCGGGTGGGGGCGGGGGGAGTGCGTCTTGTGGATCAGCTGAGCTGCGCGGTGAGGATCGGCGTCGTCGTCGGAGCAGATGGGCAGGACGTCGATTCGATCGTGACGGCCATGAGGTCGCCACCGACCGGCGACGCGGGCAAGGCGGCGGCGATCCCCCCGTTGGTTGCTGTTGTGCACCCAGCGCTCAGCGGCGTCTGGTCTCTGATCGTCCACAGCTCGAACACCTTGCCGGGCCCCGGATCGGGCAGGCCTGAGCCGAGGAGAACGACGCCCGTCTTGCCGGGGGCGTATGCCATCACGACGTCCGCGCCGCCGGTGCCCGTGAAGCGAACGAACTGTTGGGCGGACGCCACCGTTCCCACTGGCGTCGTGCCGCCCGACCTGATGATCGCGATCGTGCCGAAGATCAACAGGACCGCGATCGTCGCTGCGACGGCGGTCCAATTGCTGCTCCATCGACCCCGGCGGGTCGAGAGCCGGTCTCGTGCGACATCGATCGACTCCACCCGCACGGGCTGGATCGCCACATCCTCTGATGACCTCGCACGCAGGAGGATCTCATCGGCCATCCGCGGATCGATCGGCTCTGGATCCAAGGCGAAGCCGAGTCTGCCTGCGATCTCGTTGAACTCGTCCTCGAGGTTCCGGCACTCCACGCAGTCCCCGTGCTCGCTCCGTTGGCTCTCGAGGAGAGCCACGTCGCCGCCGTCCAGTCCGCCGAGCGCCTGCACGGACAACAGCTCTTCGATGAGGGTGTGGTCGCGCATCATCGCTCGATCCCCCGCAGCGCCGATCGCAGCCGTCGCATCCCCAGAAGCGTTCGGGATTTCACCGTTCCGAGCGGCAAGCCCGCGCGCTCGGCGATCTGCGTCTGCGAGAGGCCGTCGAAGTACATCATCTCGATCACCCGGCGCTGCTCGAGCGGGAGCTGGAGCAGTGCGGCGCTAACCGCTTCGCGTTCCGACGGCAGGTCGAGCCGGCCCGCGACTTCATCGGCTGGATCCGCTTCCTCTTGTAAGGCGTCCGGGATCGAATCCTCAGCGCGACGCCGATAGGCTTCTTCGCGGCGAACGAGGTCGACCGCGCGATGATGAATCATCCCCATCAGCCACGACCGGACCGATCCTCGCTCCTGGTCGTACCCGTCCGGATTCGTCCAGATCGCCAGGAAGACTTCCTGAACGATCTCCTCAGCTAGGTTCGACTGCCGCACGACACGAAGCGCGAGAGCCTTCGCCGAGGGCGCATACCTGCCGAACAGGCTGCGGAACGCGTCCTGGTCGCCGTCGCTTAACCGTTGGATGAGCTCGCGATCACGCGCCCCCGAGAGATCAACCGTCTCCATGGGCGCACTCCGCGGCGGACATAGCGTTGCATTCACGGTGGACGTGCGTTCCCTCTCTCATGGGGGCGTGGTTCACCGTGTATTCGCAGCTCATGGCAGGTCGGATGACGTGTGCTGGTCGTTGAGGCGTCGGTCGGCTGTCTCGAGGATGGAACCCAGCGTGTCGGGATGCTCAGGGTCGTAAAGAGCGCTGCCGACGGAGAGGGAGATCGGACCCGGGCTGTCGAGCTGCGCGTTCTGCACGGCGATCGCCTCGATGAGCCTGGAGAGCACCAGCATCTCCGCACCCCTCGCCCCACCCGTGAGCAGGACGCAGAACGTGTCGGCGGACAACCGAGCCGGCACATCGGAGTCACGGACGGCGTTCAACAGAACCTCGGCTGCGCCGCGCGCGAGGGCCGCGCTTTCGGCAGCGCTCTTCGCCGCGACCGTCGCCAGCCCCTCGAGCCGCATGAACAGGAACACGACCGGGGTGTGACTCCGGTTCGCCATCTTGATGTGATGCTCTGCGATCGGAGCGAACCCTCGGAGATTCATCAAGCCTGAGATCGGGTCTTCGGTGACGAGCTCTCGACGCAGACCGCGTTGCGCGATCGCGTATCGAACCGAACGGGGGAGAAGACCGGGCGGGATCGAATCGCGCACGAGCTGGTCTTCCGCGCCGGCGTGCAGCGCGACGGTCCCGTCTGTTTCCTGTCCGGGTTCGGTCACGACGATGATCGCGGCCTCCGGCAACGCGGTGCGCAGGACCTCGAGCGCTTCCAGCGGTCCGGTCGCCTCCAGCGCGACGACCACCGCGTCCGTGTCGGTTCCCGCTGCGACATCGGCGAGCCGATCGGCACGTTCGACCGAGAACCCTTCCTCGGCGACGAGCTCGGCCTCGAGGTCCCCATCGACCCCAACGAGCAGAACGTTAACGGCATCGGTCGTCATGGGTCCCTCGGTCCCTCCGGCAGGTCGGTTCGCGGATTATGCCACCTGCGGCTGCTCCGTCGGCAGGTCACGAGCCTGACGCGCCGCTCGCGGGCTCCACAGGAACGCCACGCCGGCGGCCGAGCAGCGCGCGAGCCCCGCCGGTACGCTTGGCCCCGATGTCCTCTGCGCCGCACCACGGCCGCCTCTTCAACCGTCTCGCCCGCGCCCTGATCGCGCTCTCAGCGACCCTTGCGCTCCTCGTTGCAGCAGGCGGCGCCTACGCCTTTACGAGGTATCACGAGGCCCAGACGATCGGCGTGGATCCCGGCGTCTTCGGAGGGGATGACCACCCCGACGTCGGCGGGCCGTGTGTGAACGACATCTGCAACTACCTGCTGCTGGGGAGCGATTCGCGAAGCGGGCTGTCGCAGAGCCAGCAGGGTCAGTTCGGCACCAACGGGCAGGCAGGCACCGGCAAGAACGCCGACACGATCATGCTGGTTCACACGGATCCCAACCTGCAGAAGGCGATCATCCTGTCGTTCCCCCGCGACCTATGGGTGCACATCCCTGGCCATGGGTACGACAAGATCAACGCTTCCTATCAGGGTGGACCGACGCTCGTTGCAGAGACGATCCACCAGCTCACGGGTTTGAAGATCAATCACTACCTCTACGTGAACCTGGCGGGGTTCGAGGGAATCGTGAACACGCTCGGTGGGGTCTACATGTGCATCGGCGCCGAGAACGTCAACACCTCGGACGGACGGATCACGGATCCGCTGACCGGCCTCGACGTGAAACCCGGATGTCAGACGCTGAACGGTCTGCAGGCGCTCGCGTACGTGCGCACCCGGCATCTTCGTTGCGACAGCGCTGCGCCGGATTTCTTCAGGATCGCCCGCCAGCAGCAATTCATGCGCGACGTCTTGACCCGCATGCTCCAACCCCAGGAGCTTGCCAAGGCGTCGGATCTGATCACGCCGCTACTGTCGAACATGACGCGCGATAAGAAGCTGAACCCGGCTGACCTGATCAGCCTCGTGGGGCAGCTGCGGGGGATCACGACCGGAGCGGCCGAGTTCCGCGCGGTGCCGGGCTATCCCGCGGTCGTGGACGGGAGCGACATCATCAGGATGGATCCGAGCGCGAAGCAGATCTTCGCCGCGATCCGTGACGGCAAGCCCATCGGAAACGTCGGAACCCACTTGCTGAACACGCCACCGTCGCCGGCGAACATCCAGGTATCGGTGGTCGACCGCGCGTCGGGTGGCAAGGCGGCAGGCGTCGAGCGGGTCTTGGCTGCCAGTGGCTTTGACAGCTCCCCCGGCGTGATCTCCCCGGCGGAGCTCGGCGTATCGGTTCCCGGAAACGTGATCGCGTTCTCACCCGGCCACGACGTCGAAGCGAGGGTCGTGCAAGGGTATTTCCCATCGTTGGAGGTCAAAGAGGTGAAGGGGCTCGGGGTCGGCGTTGCGATCGTCGTCGGCCCCTCGTACGCACCGACGCCCCTCGGAGCAACCACCACGCCTCCCGACTGCATCAGCCCGATCCCCTGACATGCGCGCGCTCGTCCTTTCCGGAGGTGAGGGCTCCCGGCTTCGCCCGATCACCCACACGAGCGCCAAACAACTGATCCCAGTCGCCGGCAAACCGATCCTCTTCCACGCTCTCGAAGCGATCCGGGACTCCGGCATCTCCGAGGTCGGGATCGTGATCGGTTCGACCGGCGATGAGGTGCGCGCGGCTGTGGGAGACGGTTCCCGGTGGGGGATCGAAGTGACTTTCATTCCCCAAGCTGCGCCACTCGGACTCGCGCACGCTGTCCTCGCGGCCGCCGACTTCGTGCGAGGAGAGCCGTTCCTGATGTACCTGGGGGACAACGTGTTGCTGGAAGGCGTCTCGCGGTTCGTCGAGATGTTCGAACGCACGCGACCCGACGCCCAGATCTTCCTGTCGCGAGTGCCCGAGCCCGAGCGCTTCGGCGTCGCCGTGCTCGAGGGTGAACGCGTCGTTCGCCTGGTGGAGAAGCCAACCGAGTTCATCAGCGACCTCGCGCTCGTCGGCGTGTACCTGTTCGACGATTCGATCCTGGAGGCGGCCGCCTCGCTCGAGCCATCGTGGCGCGGTGAGTACGAGATCACCGAAGCGATCCAATGGCTGATCGACAACGGGCGAACGGTGCGCGCTCAGATGGTCGCAGGATGGTGGAAAGACACGGGCAAGCCGGACGACCTGTTGGAGGCGAACCGCATGATGTTGAGCGTGTGCGCGCCGCGGGTCGACGGAGACGTGGACGATGCGTCGAACGTCGACGGTGTCGCGATCGTTGGCGCGGGCGCCAAGGTGATCCGAAGCGAGCTGCGCGGTCCGGTCGTGATCGGCCCTGGAACGGTCGTCGAGGATTCGATGATCGGACCGAACGTATCCATCGAACACGACTCTCGTGTCGTCAGGAGCACGATCGAGGACTCGATCGTCATGGAGGGGGCGCAGATCGTCGATGTTCGAGGGCTCTGGGGCTCGATCCTCGGACGCGATGTCGACGTGCGACACAGCGATCCGGGTGGCCGACACCGGTTGATCATCGGCGATCAGAGCCGGGTCGAGGTCGACTAGGCTCGCCCACCATGCCAACGGAATCCAGCGCCGCTCCTTTGCGCGCAGTCATCGATGCACGGCCCGCTCTCGAACGACAGCGAACCGGTGTCGGCCACTACACCGACCAGCTGTTGCGTCGGCTCCCAGCCGCCGATCCGCAGAGCGCTTACATCGCATGGTATCTGGACGCCCGAGGTTCGCACCGTGGGACTTTCACCGGGATCGCCCCGAACCTCACCGAGGCCGTGAGCCGGTTCCCCGCACGCGTGTTCGGGCGGCTGTCATCGCGAGCGGGGTGGCCGCGCGTGGAGAGCCGCAGCGGTCGCTTCGACGTCTTGCTGGCGACGAACTTCCTGCCGCCGCAGACGCGCAGTAGAGGTGTCGTGCTCGTCGTGCACGACCTCGCCTTCGAGGTGCTTCCCGACACGGCCCCGCATGTGAACGAGCGGTTCCGCGATCACCTACGACGATGGCTGCAACGTGCCGCCGGAACGATCGTGCCCTCGGTATCGGCGCGCGACGACCTGATCAGGCTGCACGACGTTGACCCCGCCAGGATCGAGGTCGTCCACCATGGCGCTGACGCACGTTCCCGCCCTGCGCCCCCCGAGGCGGTGGCTGATGTCCGACGTCGATTCGGCATCGCCGAGGGCCCCTTCATCCTGTTCGTCGGGGGGATCGAACCTCGCAAGAACCTCGAACGGCTCGTTCGGGCGTTCGGCGCGAGCGTCACCCGCGACGGAGAAGCCGCCGGAGCCTCGTTCGTCATCGCCGGTGGAGCGGTCCCGTGGTTCCCGAGCGCGGGGGAGCGCGTCGATGCCGCGATCGCGGGCTTGCCGGCAGCCGCTCGGGGGCGAGTGATCCGTACCGGCTACGTGGACGAGAACGACAGGGACGCGCTGCTGGCCGGTGCTGTGGCCCTCGCCTATCCCTCCCTGTACGAGGGGTTCGGGTTCCCGGTGCTCGAGGCGTTCGCGGCGGGTCTCCCGGTGCTGACCTCGAACGTCTCGTCATTGCCCGAGGTTGCGGGCGACGCGGCGCTGCTGGTCGATCCGCTCGACGAAAGCGCGATCTCCCATGGCCTTTCGGCGCTTCTCGGCGATCCCGCGGCCCGCGAACAGCTCGCCCAAGCCGGACGCGAGCGTGTGGCAATGTTCAGTTGGGAGGCGTGCGCGAAAGGCACGGCCGAGGTCCTTCACAAGGCTCATGCCTGGGCCCAGGGGTAGACTCGCCGGATCCTCGATCGGCGAGGCCCGTCATGACCACGGACACGCACGTGCTCGTTACCGGCGGCGCCGGGTTCATCGGCTCGCACCTGGTGGACGCCCTCCTCGCCCGCGATCACTCGCGCGTGACGGTGATCGATCGGCTGTCGATCGGCGGCAGCAGGTCGAACGTCGAACAGCACGACGACGATCCGAGGTTCGAGTTCGTCCTCGCCGACGTGAACGATGCCGGAACGGTCGGAGACCTCGTCGAGTCCTCGGACGTCGTCGTGCACGCCGCCGCGGAGTCGCACGTCGACCGTTCGATCGATGACCCTCGGCCGTTCTTCGAGAGCAACCTACTGGGCACGCAGACCGTCCTCGAGGCCGTACGCCGACACGGTCGGCGGATGTTGATGATCTCGACCGACGAGGTCTACGGACCGGGGGACCCGGATGGAGGGCTCTTCGACGAAGACAGTCCCTTGCGGCCACGCTCTCCCTACGCGGCCAGCAAGGCCGCCGCTGACCTCCTGTGCCAGACCTATGTGGCCACCTACGGCACGGATGTCACCCTGGTTCGCGGAACGAACGCATTCGGACCGCGAGAGATCGAACGCGTCGTACCGACGTACACGGTGTGCGCTCTGGAGGGCCGGCCGGTGCCTGTGTACGGTCGTGGCAAACAGCGCCGCCAGTTCGTCCACGTGCTCGACTGGGTGCGCGCGGTGACCACGGTCTTGGACGCGGGAGAGCCGGGTGCCGTCTACAACATCGGCGAAGGGCACGAGCTGGAGAACCTCGAGCTCGCCAGGCGCATCTGCGACGTCGCGGGCGCCGACCGGGCGCAGATCTCGTTCGTCCCCGACCGGCCTGGTCACGACTTCCGGTACGGGGTCTCGTCCGAGCGCCTCCTGGCTCTCGGGTGGCGGCCGGAGATCGGGTTCGACGAAGGGCTCCTAGCGACCGTCGCGTGGTACCGGGAAAACCTCGGATGGCTGCGCGCAGCTCACGCCGTCGACATCGTCACTGCTCCCCGTCCTGCGGGAGCTGCGGGTTGAGGCTCGTCGTCACGGGCGCAGGCGGCGGTCTCGGCCGGGCGTTCCTCGCCCAGTTGCCGTCGCACCACGACGTTGCGGCCCTGGGCCATGCAGATATGGATATCGGGGACCACGCCGCGGTGATGCAGACCGTCCCGGCGTTGCGGCCCGATGCGATCCTCAACTTCGCCGCGTTCACGAAGGTCGACGCGAACGAAACGGATCCGAAGCGCGCCGTGAACGACAACGCGGTGGGTCCGCAGAACCTTGCTCTCGCCGCTCGCCGATGCGGTGCCGCATTGCTCCACGTCTCCACCGACTACGTCTTCGACGGCACGAAGGGCAGCCCGTACGACGAGCTCGACGGCACGGCTCCTCTCAGCGTCTACGGTCGCACGAAGCTGGCGGGTGAGATGCACGTGCGCCACGTGACGCCCGAGCACATGATCGTTCGGATCGGACAAGTGTTCGGCGGTGGGACCGACTTCCTCACCAGGGCCACTACCGCGCTGCGGTCGGGCGAACTGGTTCCGGCGATCGACGACCGACGCGGCACGCCGACGTTCGTCGGCGACATCGCTCGTCGGTTGCTGCCGATGCTCATCACGGGGCGGTGGGGCACCTATCACCTCGCCGGCCCGCACACCTGTTCCTGGTTCGAAGCCCTCTCGCGAGTGAAAGCGCTGGAAGGTCTGACGGCCGAGGTCCATGTTCAGCCCTCGGCTGACCTGGGTCTCGTCGCCCCTCGACCGGTGGACGCATCACTCACCAGCGTTTACGTCGAGAGCTTGGGCATCGAACCGATGCCGTCGCTCGACGATTCTCTTTCGGCGTTCCTTGCTGCCCTCGACCCACGCGCGTGACGTGGGGCTTTGCGGGCGAAGTGCGGTGCTACCCTGCCAGCGCGATGACGCCTGAGCAGCCCGAACAGCCCGACCAGCCCGAGCAGGACCGTGCTCTCGTCGAGATGAAGCGTGCGCTCTGGTGGGCGGGCGCCGAGCCGCGTGCCCCAGGGATCGAAGGGACCCGCGACGCACTTCGAGAGCTCGCTGCCCAGGTACGCGTCGATGCAACGGTGGTCTTCCCGATCGCAGAGCCCACGCTGCGATCAACGTCGGGACTCCGAACTTGGTTGAAGACACGGATCTTCCGATTGACGAGGCCGGTGTCCTGGCGGTACGACCGGATCATCGCCGATCACGCAGACCTGACCGCGGCCCTCGCCGACCATGTCCTGAGCGTGGAGAACGAGCTCGAACGGCTCCGGTCGACCCTGGACGAGAAGGATGCCGGCGAGTGAGGATCGCCGTGTTACACCCGCAAGCCGCGTTCGTCCGCGGCGGAGCAGAGGTGCATGCGAGCTCGCTGGTCAGCGCTCTTCAGCGAGCCGGCCACGAGGCCGAGCTCGTTCAGATCGCATGGAAGTGGTACCCAGCCACCGAGCTGACGCACGCGATGGCGGTCTGGCGTTCCTTCGACATCTCCGAATCCAACGGTCTGAAGGTCGATGCTGCGATCGCCCTGAAGTTTCCCGCGTATCTCGCGACGCATGAGCGGAAGATCGTGTGGTTGATCCACCAGCACCGCTCCGCGTACGAGCTGTGGGATCACCCGCTCGGCAGCCTCCGCGGCGAAGAGGGCGCAGAGGCAGTACGCAACCTGATCTGGAACGCGGATCGGACAGCCCTGGGAGAAGCGAAGCGGATCTTCACCAACTCGCGCAACGTCGCCGATCGCCTCTGGAGCACGCTCGGCATCCGCGGTGATGTCTTGTACCACCCGTCGCCGACCAGCGAGCGGCTGCTCGCCGAGGAACCGCGTCCCTACGGCAACTACATCTTCTATCCGAGCCGGTTCGAGTCCCTCAAGCGCCAGGCACTCGTCATCCAGGCGATGAAGCACGTCAGGACCCCCGTAACGCTCGTGCTGGTCGGCCGAGGCCCCGATGAGCAAGCGCTCCGCGACGAGGTGGCCAGGCTCGACGTCGGAGACCTGGTGCGGTTCGAGACCGGGGTATCGGACGAGCGGTTGCGCGAGCTCTTCCAGGGGGCGCTGGCCGTCTACAACGGGCCCGTCGATGAGGACTACGGATACGTGACGCTCGAAGGGTTCGCGGCACGGCGCCCGGTCGTGACGCTCACCGACAGCGGAGGGCCGCTCGAGTTCGTCACCGACGGTGTCACCGGACTCGTGGTGCCGCCGCAGCCGAAGGCGATCGCTGCCGCCTTCGATGAGCTGCACGAGGATCCGGCCGCGGTCGAACGCATGGGAGAAGCGGGCCGCCAGTTGATCCGGTCGACGGTGCCGTCGTGGGACGAGATCGTCGGCCGACTCCTGGACCGATGACCGCCTCGGCCTCGCGCGCCCTTCGCAGCGCCGGTCGTCTTCTCGCTCGACGCGCACGGCCGCACGTCGCCGGCAGGAGCGACCGCGTCGCGTTCGTCGGGCCGATGCCCCCGGCCTCCAGCGGCGTCGCGACCTATGACGCCGCGGTGCTGGATGGGCTCCGCAGGATCGGGTTCCTCGATCGCGTCGAACTCGACGTCGTGTGGCCGGTTCGCCAGGAGGATCTGCCGAGCATCGTGGCCCATCGCCTCGGCGTCCTTCAGATGGGTAACAACGTCGAGTTCCATCGTGACATCTACCGGCTCGCCCATCACATGCCGTCGCTCGTCACGCTGCACGACCTGGCGCTCGATGACTTCGTGAATGGTCTGCTCGAGCTGCGCGATCCCTTGGGCTCGGCCGCGCTTCGCGAAGCGGGCACGCTCGCGCTGCGGATGAGCGCGACCGGCCCCCCAGTCGACGCCCCGTTAACGATGCCCTGCTGCGCAGCGATCGCTCGACGTGCGCGCGGGATCATCGTGCATTCGGACTTCGGCCGCCGGTACCTGGAGAGCTTCGGATGCCGAACGCCGATCTTCGTCGTGCCGCATCCGGCAATCGAGGCGACCGGCGACATCGAGCGTGCCAGCGAGACCGCGCGTAGCCTCCGTGAGCCTCTCCAAGCCCGCGGTGCTCGGACCCTCATCGTTGCACCGGGCGACATCAATCGGGCGAAGTGCCTCGACGAGGTGGTCGCCGCCGTCGCGGCGCTCGACCCGTCGGTCCACCTCGTGATCGCGGGCCGCACGATCGCCGACTACGACCCGCGGCCCTCGATCGAGTCAGCCGGCCTGGGAGCACGCACCGTCGTGGCCCCCGACGTGAGCGATGCCGACTTCCTCGATTGGATCGCGGCGGCCGACGTCGTCGTCGACCTGCGGTACCCGCACCGCGGCGAGGTGAGCGGCACGCTCGCCCGCGCCATGCAGATCGGTCGCGCGACGATCGTCTCGGGCACCGGGTCATACCTGGACCTGCCCGACAACGTGACCGTTCGGATGCCGGCCGGCGCACCGGATCCCGCGGAGTTGTCCGTTGTCATCGGTGCCTTGTGCGAAGACCCGTCGCGTCGCAGCGGGATCGGGGAAGCCGCCCGAGCGTACGTCGAGCGCCTGCGGGAGAGCGAGGCGACGGCCAACGGATATGCGGCGGCCATCGATTCCACGCTCGCAGTCCTGGCCGATCCAACGGAGGAGCCGCGCGCACGGTGGGCGGCGGCGCTCGCCGACATCGGCGTGACGGAATCGGAACTGTCGCTCGGTCACGGCCTCACGTACGCCCGAACGCTCGACAGCTTCAGACGATCGCCATAACCAGCCCCCAGGCGCCTGACTGCGGGTTGCTAGACTCGCGGCCAACCGCTGACCAGCGGGTTTCGGATCCGAGGAGCATCGTCATCGCAGCAGTCACCGTTACCGAGCGCACGTCGGAGCCGCCGCACCTGAAGGTTCGTCAGCGTCTGCGCGAGCTCTTCTCCTACCGCGAGATCGTATTGAACCTGGTGCGCAAGGAGCTGAAGGTCAAGTACACGGCATCCGTTCTCGGCGCGGTCTGGTCGTTGTTGAACCCGATCGTCTTCCTGGCCGTGTTCTCGTTCGTCGTGCGGGTGACGGGCAACTCGATCCCCTCCTTCCCCGTCTACCTGTTGTCCGGATTGCTCGCCTGGAACCTCTTCTCATCATCGCTGCTCAACGGCGCCCGCTCGGTCATCGAGAACGCGAACCTCGTGAAGAAGGTCTACTTCCCGCGGGAGATCCTGCCCATCTCGGCTATCGGGGTCGCGATCGTCGACTTCGTATTGCAGTCCGGGGTCTTCCTGGTGTGGATCCTCGTCTCGAGGCACGGGATCGGACCTCAGGCTCTTCTCCTGTACCCGCTGTCGATCCTCACGCTCCTCGCGTTCACGACCGCGATCACGTTCCTGGTCTCGGGCCTGAACGTCCGCTACCGCGACGTGCAGCATCTCTTGGGGCTCGGACTCTTGGTCTGGTTCTGGATGACACCGATCGTGTATCCGAGCGGACTCACCCAGAAGGTCACGATCAAAGGCGTCTCTGCCTTCCATGTCCTGCTGTTGAACCCGCTGACCTCGATCGTTCTCGGATTCCAGCGAGCGCTGTACGGGTTGCCGCACCCGGTCGACGTCGATCATCCGATCGTGCCCGCCGTATCGCTCGGATGGCTCGTCGCACTGCTCGGCGGCGTGCTCGTGGCGTCGATCCTGTTCCTCTGGTTCACATGGTCGACGTTCTTCAAGCTCTCCGGTGACTTCGCGGAGGAGCTCTGACGGGTGACTGCCGCTATCGAGGTCCGTGACGTCAGCAAACGCTTCCGCCTCTACCGTGAGAAGCCCGGCTCCCTGAAGGCGCGGGTGCTGTCGGGGCGTGTGCGCTCCGACGACTTCTGGGCGCTGAAGGACGTGACGTTCGACATACCGGAGGGCCGCTCCCTCGGCCTGATCGGTCACAACGGCTCCGGAAAGACCACGCTGTTGAAAGTCATCGCGGGGATCCTGCGTCCGACGACGGGCTCGGTGACGCAGCGTGGGCGACTCGCCGCGCTGCTTGAGCTGGGGGCCGGCTTCCAGCCCGAGCTGACCGGCCGGGAGAACGTCTACCTGAACGCGGGGTTCCTCGGGCTCTCTCGGCGCGAGACGGAGAAGATCTACGACGACGTCGTTGCGTTCTCCGAGCTGTCGGACTTCATGGACAACGCCGTCAAGTTCTACTCGTCGGGCATGCTCGTGAGGCTCGGATTCGCCGTCGCGGTGCACGTCGACCCCGAGATCCTGCTGATCGACGAGGTGCTCTCGGTGGGAGACGAAGCCTTCCAGGCCCGTTGCCTCGATCGCGTGCACGAGTTTCAGGCCGAAGGGCGCACGATCGTGTTCGTGACCCACGCGCTCGACCTGGTGCGTCGGATCTGTGACTCGGCCGTGATGCTCGACCACGGGCAGGTCCATTCGATGGGCGATCCGGACGACGTCGTTCGCGCGCTGCGGTTCAAGATCTTGCAACACGACCTGCATTACGTCGGCGAAGAGGGAACGCGCGAGGTGGAGATCGTCTCCGCTGCATTGCTTCACGAAGGCGGTGACGGATCGGATACCTCTGGCGCGAGCGAGCGCTGGGTGCGTCCGGGCGACACGCTGACCGTCCAGGTCGACCTGAAGTCACAGGCCCCCGTGGACGATCCGGTCGTCTCGTTCGCTCTGCACGACGGGATGAACCAGTTCATCTTCGGAAGCGACACCGCGGCCCAAGGGATCTCGCTCGGCCTGGTCGACGGGAAGAGGCGAGTGCGGTTCCACCTGCGCACGATCCCGTTCGTCCACGGGAAGTATTGGGTCACGCTCGGCGTGCACTCGCGCGATAACGAGCGGATCTACCACGTGCAAGATCAGCGGTACTCGTTCGAAGTACGTCGCGACGACGAGGGCCGCGACCAGGTATATATCCCCGTCGACGCGGAATCGGAGGAGCTGTGAACCCTGTCGTCGACCCGTTCCCCGCCACGGATCCATCCGAGAAAGGCCATCGCACGATGCTCATCGCCCTGATCCTCGTCTCGGTCACCCTCGCCGGTGTGGCGCAGCTCACCCTGAAGTCTGGGGTGGATCGGGTGACGAAAGCCCAGGTAGAAACGTTGCACCTGAACGGCGCGGGGCTGAAGGCCCTCTTGGTCTCGCCGCTAGTACTCGGCGGGCTCGTCCTGTTCGGGCTGTCCGCCGTCGTGTGGCTGTTCGCGTTGTCGCGGACCGAGCTGTCGTTCGCTTACCCGTTCGCAGCACTCAGCTACGTCTTGATCGTCGCGTTCTCGGTGTTCGTTCTCCACGAGCATGTCCCTCCGTTGCGCTGGGCAGGGGTGGGGCTCATCGTGAGCGGCATCGTGGTCGTTGCGCTGACACATCCGGCATGACCGAAGCCCCCACCGCAGAGCTCGCGGTCGTCGTCGTCAACTACAACGCCGGGGACTATCTCGGGCGATGCCTCGATTCCCTCGAAGCTCTCCGAGGAGACATCACCACCGACGTGCTCGTGATCGACAACGCATCGAGCGACGGCAGCGCGGAGTCCGCGGTCGCCACCCGCCCATGGGCTCGTCTGATCGTCAACCCCGACAACCGCGGGCTCTCGGCAGCCTGGAATCAGGGCATCCGCGAGACGAGGGCGCCGTACGTGTTGCTCCTCAACCCCGACGCGGAGCTCTGGCGAGGAACCCTCGCTTCCTACGTCAGCATCGCCCGCGAACACGACAAGACAGGGATCGTCGGTCCGCTCGTGCGAGATCCCGACGGCCGGGTGTACCTGAGCGGGCGGCCGTTCCCGAGCGTGATCGACGCGGTCGGTCACGCGTTCCTCGGTGGGGTAGCGCCGTCCAACCCGTTCACCCGCCGGTACCAGATGGCCGGCTGGGACCGCTCCTCGGAACGAGAGGTCGATTGGGTCTCGGGATGCTGCATGTTGTTCCCACGCGAGGCTCTGGAGGCGGTCGGGGGGTTCGACGAGGGGTTCTTCCTCTACGGCGAGGAGCTCGATATCGCGACCCGGCTGCACGAGGCGGGCTGGGGAGTGCTGTTCAACCCGGAGGTCGAGGTGCTCCATGAGATCGGTGTCTCCACGGGACGTTCGCGACGGATGCTGCTGATGCACTCCGCGAGCATCTACCGTTACTACGAGAAGCATCGTGCCCAGGGGTGGCGTCGGTTCACGCTTCCGCTCGCGTGGATCGCGCTCCGACTGCGTGCCGAGCTCGAGTGGCTGCGAGGGAGGATCCAGCGGTGAAAGCGGTCGTGCTCGTGGGAGGAGAGGGCACACGACTCCGCCCCCTGACCGAGACCACGCCCAAGCCGCTGCTGCCGCTGATGGACCGCCCGTCGCTCGCGCACGTCCTCGACCATCTGGCCAGACACGGGGTACACGAGGTGGTGCTGTCGTCTCCCTACCTGGAAGCGATGTTCCACCCGTTCATCCAGTCACGCCACGGCGACCCATCGCTCACCTGGATCACCGAAGAGACACCGCTCGGCACCGGCGGAGCGGTCGTTCACGCACTCGCCGCGTTGAAGGCCGACGGACCGTTCTTCGCGTTGAACGGCGACATCCTCACCGACCTCGACCTGACGGCGATGCTCTCCTTCCACCGAGAGCACGCTGCGTCCGCCACGATCGCGTTGCACCACGTCACCGATGCCCGGCCGTTCGGTCTCGTCGACATGGATCCAGACGGCCGGGTGACGGAGTTCCGTGAGAAACCCGAACAGCCTGTTCCCGGTGACGTGAACGCCGGCACCTACCTACTGGACCCCGACGCGCTCGCCGACTGGCCCGTCGGGCGGAACACGTCGATCGAGCGCGAGATCTTCCCCGGCATCATCGCCTCGGGCAGGCCCGTGTACGGCATGGTGGCCGACGCGTACTGGCTCGACCTGGGGACGCCCGAGAATTATCTCCAGGCACACTTCGACATGATCGAGGGGAAGGTCCACGGCCTGAGATACGACGCCCCATGGATCGGTGAGGGCGCCGACGTCGATCTTCGCGCGCATCTCGGTCGATGGGTCGCGGTAGCCTCGGGCGCGACCGTCGCGCCCGAGGCTGAGATCGACGATTCGGTGCTCCACGCCGGTGCGTCCATCGGCGTCGGAGCGCGGCTCGTAGGCTCGATCATCGGCGCGCGCGCCCGGGTCGGGGCAGGAACGGTCCTCACCGGCTGCGTTCTGGGCGAAGCATCATCGGTGGCCGAAGGGATGGAGCTCGACGGAGCGCGCGTCCCGGCGGGTGCGCAGCTACTTCCTGCCTAAGGCGTCTGTCTCGCACGTTGTCCCCCGAACGCCCGTCTCAATCGAGTTCGCGCATAAGCCGATTGGGATAGAGGTCCCGAACACCCCCGGGGGGTCGAACCATCGTCATGCGTCGCATCAGTTTCCTTGCGGTCGTCCTCGCTACTGCTGCCATGCTCGTACCCCTAGCGCCGGCGCAGGCGACGTCCTCGTTCACCTTCTTCGGCTCGGGCTATGGGCACGGGATCGGCCTGTCGCAGTGGGGCGCGTTCGGCTTGGCATCGGATGGGTGGTCGCACCAGCAGATCCTCACCCACTTCTATTCCGGGACGCAGGTCGACGCCAACGCGTCCCTGCCGGGCAAGATCCGAGTCGGCCTGACCGTCGACGAACGCACGATCCACCTGAAGGCGTCGTCGGGACCGGTTCACCTGTGGGATGGGGAGCCGTCCACCGGCGCGGCGATCGGCACGATCGCCTCGGGGGACACCTGGGCCGTCAGCCCCGGGAAGCGAGGCGCCTTCAAGGTCGTCGACGCGTCGGGCGCGACGGTCGGCGGAAGGACGTGGGGGAGCCGCAAGAGGCCGGTGTTCGCGACCTACGAGGACGCCGGTGCTCGCGTGTTCGTCCCGGAGACTGATCAGATCTACGGCTCGGGGTTCACCTACGCCCACGGGTATCTCGAGTTCAACACGTACCCGAGCGGGGGGAATTGCTGCCTCGAGCGGTTGATCCTGCGGATCCCGTTCGAGCAGTACCTGCTGGGGATCGGTGAGGTATCGAGCTCGTGGCCGATGCAGGCGCTCGAGTCCCAGGTCGATGCCTCTCGAACCTACGCGGCCTACGAGATGCAGCACTTCGGCGTCCGCTCCAGCTGCAACTGCCATCTCACCGACGGCGGCAACGACGAAACTTATGTCGGATGGTCGAAGGAATCCGGCACCGACGGAGATCGCTGGGTGACGGCTGTCCAGGACACCAGCGACGAAGTGGTCACGTACAAAGGCGCGTTGATCCAAGCGTTCTTCACTGCCTCGGACGGGGGTCACACCGAGAGCGTCCAAAACGCGTGGCACGGAGGAGACCCACGCTACAAGATCCCGTATCTGCGCGGTGTCTGCGATCCGGGCGAGAACACGTCGTCGAACCCGTGGGTGTCGTGGCAACGCTCGTTCTCGGCCGCCGACGTGACCTCGCGGCTGCAGCCCTACACGGGCTCGATAGGAGCGATCAGCGGGTTCGCCGGCGATGTTCGCGGCTCCTCAGGGCGCATCATCACGATCATCGTCTCGGGCGCGAACGGCAGCTTGACGGTGACAGGCGGCCAGTTGCGCGCCGCGCTCGGTCTTCCGGATGACCGCGTCTGGGTGAACTCGGATCGGAACGTCGTGGGCCCGATCCGAGCCTTCTACGACCAGGTGAACTGCAAACCTGGACTCCCGACCACGCCCCAGCTCGTGCTCGCCGACGGGTCACGACAGCTATTCGACAAGGGCGGCATCTATCAGAACAGCCGTCTCGGAGTGGTGACGTATCTGAGAGGGACGATCCTCGAGGAGTACCGGACCGTCGGAGGCGTGTATGGCGTGCTGGGCTGGCCGGCGTCATCGGTGGTCAAGCTCTCGGCCGACACCGGCGGGTGCACGGGGTGCGCGCGGGTCGACTTCGATCACGGACGGATCTATGAGATGAAGAGCACAGGTGCCCACGCACTCTGGGGCGCCGTCCTCGGTGCATACCTCGATGGAGGCGGAGCCGGCGGAGCGCTGGGCATGCCGACCAGCACGGTGAGAACCGCCGACGACGGTTCCACGTCAGCGACCTTCGAGCACGGATCGATCGCCTGCCCGGCCTCGGGCTCCTGCTCGGTCAGCTAGCGACCGAGCTGCGCGGTTCAACAGCCGTTGCTCGGGGCCGCAGCCTTCGATTCGGGAGCGTTCCCGGTACAAGCGAAGGCGTACTCGAACCCGTAGGCGACGGACTTCGCCTGGTCAGCGGTGATCGTCCCCGGACAGGTCTGCAGCTTGTTCCAGGCCGCGAGCGCAAGCGAGACGCCGGCGGGAAGGTCGGGGTACGGGGCGAGTTTCGTGTTCTTGGACGAGTTGGCAACGTCGGCCAGCGAGCTGATCACGTCCGCCGGGAGGGCTCCGTCACCGTCGGCGCGGTAGTAGAGCAAGATCTCGCCATGCTCCAGGCTGTGCACCGCGCTCGTCTCTTGCACCGGAGCTGTCTCGACGTGAGGCAGGAGCTGCAACGGCGCCGGGTCGTGCGGTCCCGAGGTCGCCGGCTTCTGGTCGTAGGTGTACGTCGCGCCGCTGGCGAGGTGATCGCGGACCGGGTTGCTGCTGGGCGTGGTGACGCCCGTGCACCCTGCCGCCTTCGCCTTCACGACCGCGTACGCGGGGATCGGACGGGTGCCGGCCGCGCGCTGGATGAACCACACCACGCCGAGCGCCGCGATGCCAACCAGCGAGAACGTGATCACCTGCCGGATGAGCCTCGTCCGCGCGGCCCGTTTCCTCTCGGCTTCACGCGCCTGCCGGACGAGCTCCTTACGCTCCCGCCGAACCGGGCTGGCGCCCTGCGTTCGCGAGGCGGTCGGCCGCTCATCGACCTGCCTTTCTGCTGGCCCTTCGGCCGGCCGTGAGCCGGCGGGGCGGCGTCGACGCTTCTTCTTGTTGCTCATGTGCCCTTCGCCTCTCGCCGCCTACATCGCCTTGCCGGCTTCGGGTGCTTCGCCGGCATAGGTCCGACCCGCTGTGGGAGGCGCGCTGTACTGCGACGTGAAGTCGAACGCCGCCGCCAGGTTCGGTTGAGAACATGTCTGCAGTCGGTGCCATGCAACGAGGGCCATCTGGACGCCCGGTGGCAGCGAGCCGGCGGCCCCCTGGTCGGGGTACGAGTAGGGGGCGACGATCACGCGGTCGCCGCCGCTGTCGGACGCCGACCTGTAGAACTCCTTGATCTGGGCCAGTTGGTCGCCGCTCGCCGCGGGGTCGTACCAGACGATCGTCCCGCCATGTTCGAGTGAGTGGATCGCGCTGTCGATCGCCGGAGGTACGTCAAACACCCCTCCTGCGAGGGGGGTTTGGTTATGGGGACCCGATGTCGGCGGCTGGCTGGGATAGGACGACAACGGCGGCATGCTGGTGAAGGTCCCCCCCGGCCCGATGTGGGATTGGTCGACGTAGTTCGGGTCGTTGGGGTTGTTGGGGTCTGCGGCCACCCCGTTGTACGGGCCGATCGTCGCGACCGCGTCGCAGCCGGCGGTCTTGGCCTCCGATGATGCTTTCGCAAGGAGCTCCGTGGCGGTCGGGAGCTGGCCGCCTCCGTCGCCCGCCTGGGTGATGACGACGGCGATGACGATCGCGACCACGGCGATCGCCACGAGCGCGACCCCGATGTTCCGATTGCGCTTGCGCGAGGACATGTGACGCTGGATCCTCTCGCGCTCGACGCGGGCGTCCGCCTTGCGTTCGGCCTTCGTCTGGCGGCGCCCGTCGCCTCCCTGTTGCTTGTTCGCCACCCGGTCTCCTCGTGCGTTCCCTCATGGCGCTTTGCAGCGGCGCCAGATGCGGAGCGAAGCTTACCCAGCCGAACCCGTTTGCGCGGGACTTTCGCGCTTCCTATGCTGCGAACACCTTCCCAGGGCATTCGTGGCGGGCGGAACGAGCCTGCGGAGAGGAGGGGCGATGTCCCAGACCGGAGGCGGCGGAGATCCGACGGCGGTTCGAAGCGGGGACCTCAGGAGCGGCCTTGATGGATTCTTCAAGATCTCCGCGCGCGGTTCGACCTTGCGCACCGAGATCGTGGCCGGTTTCACGACGTGGCTCACGATGGCCTACATCCTGTTCGTCAACCCGCAGATCCTGGGGTCGGTCGCGGACCACACGGGGGTGAAGCTGGGGTTCGCGGCCGTGCTCACGGTCACTGCCCTGGCAGCGGGGCTGATGACGCTCGCGATGGGGCTGTACGCGAACTACCCCTTCGCGCTCGCCGCAGGTCTCGGCCTGAACGCCTTCGTCACGTTCACGCTCGTCGCGACCCTCGGCCTGACGTGGCGCGAGGCGATGGGCGTGATCGTTCTCGAGGGCGTGGTCATCTCGGTGCTGGTGCTCACGGGGTTCCGCAACGCGGTGCTGAACGCGATCCCGATGGACCTCAAGCGTGCCATCGGTATCGGCATCGGTCTCTTCCTCGCCATCATCGGGCTCGCGAACGGCGGCATCGTGATCGCCGGCCAAGCGACGCCGGTGACCATCGCGCCTCATCTCGCGACGCTTCGGGTACTGACGTTCGTGGTCGGGCTCGCGCTCACATCGGTGCTCGTCGCCCGGAAGGTGAAGGGCGGGCTCCTCGTCGGGATCGTGGGCACGACCGTGTTCGCGATGGTGCTGAACATCGGCTGGGCGTCGAAACACATCTGGGATGCGGTCGGACCCGGCATCGCTCAGTTCCCGTCGAAGATCGTGTCGACGCCTGACTTCGATCTGATCGGGAAGTTCAACTTCGGCGTGTTCTCGGCTCTGTCGGTGGGCACCGCGATCGCGGCCATCTTGGCCGTGATGCTGTCCGACTTCTTCGACACGATGGGAACCGTGGTCGGTCTCGCCGATGAGGCCGGGCTGCTCGACGAGGAGGGCAAGCTTCCCGGCATCAACCGGGTTCTGCTGGTCGACTCGCTCGCCGCGGCCCTCGGTGGGGCCGCATCGGCGTCGTCCAACACGACCTACATCGAGAGCGCCGCAGGGATCGGTGAAGGCGGACGGACCGGGCTCGTCTCCGTGATCGTAGGAGGGCTGTTCCTGCTGGCGGTGTTTCTGTCACCGATCGCGGGGATCATCCCGCCCGAGGCGACGGCGCCCATCCTCGTGATCGTCGGCTATTTCATGATGCAGAGCGTCACCGAGATCTCATGGCGTGACCCGTCGATCGGGATTCCGGCGCTCCTGACGATCGTCATGATGCCGTTCACCTACTCGATCACGAACGGCGTTGGCGCCGGGTTCCTCAGCTTCGTCGTCATCAAGGTGCTGCAAGGCAAGTTCGCCGAGGTCCACCCGTTGCTCTACGTCGTTGCGGGGGTCTTCGCCTGGTACTTCTTCCACGGATTGCTCGCCTAGCGCCAATCCAGGACGTCATCGAGATCCAGGGGAGGGCGGGGTCGCGGGGCCCCGCCCTCGGGCGTGTTGCCCGTCGCGACGATCCCGAGCGCGAACCATGAACCGTCGGCTCCCAGCACGTCGCGCGTCTCTTCCTGGCAGAACAGCGTCGAGGAGATCCAACACGACGCCATGCCCTGGGCGTGCAGCGCCAACAGCAGCGATTGGATCGCCGCGCCCCCCGACAGCAGGAACATCTCTTGTTCCGCGTGCGAGCGCTCGGCGTCCGCGTAGGGATGTGATCCGGCGAACGAGACCCACGGCACGATCAGGACCGGCGCCGCCCCGAGAACGGCGTCGGAGGTCGAGAGCCGACGCGCGATGGTCGCCTCCTCGGTCCCATCGCGAGTCAGATCTGCTCGCCACGCCGCGGCGATCGCCCCGAGCAGCGCTCGCTTTGCCGCCGGAGCCTCCAACACGGTGAAGCGCCACGGTCGGGTGTGGTGGGGAGCCGGCGCGGTGCACGCGGCGCGGATCGCTTCCTCCAGGATCTCGCGCGGCACCGCTCCGGGTCCGAACGAGCGGATCGTTCGCCGCGCCGAGATCGAAACGAGCGGCGATTCGCGGAACAGGTCCTCCTGTGGCGCTCGGATCAGGTCCGAGGCCCGGCCCGCGGGAGCGGCGTCCAGCGTGACGCCGCGCACGACCGCCACTGGAACGTGAGCCGCCTTGCCCATCACGAGTCCGCTCGCGGCGGCAACCTCGTCGGCCAACGCGACGATCGTCGCTTCGAGCTCGCGGCCCGTGTGATCGGTGTGCCCGCGCAGGTCGACGACGGCCGGCATCCCCGCGCAGCCGATCGCGACGTTCACGAGCCCTTCTCGCCACGCGCGCCCGAACGTATCCGTGATCACCACGCCGAGGGCGTCGAGCCCGAGCCGCTCACATAGAGCCTTCCTGATCGAATCCGCGCTCGCGTCCGGGTCCTCGGGCAGGAGCGCGAGCATCCCCGGTTCGACGTTGGAGGCATCGACCCCGGCGTTCGCGCAGACGAACCCGTGGCGGGTCTGTGCGATCACGAGCTCGCCGCGGCGCGCGACCACACGCGCGGTCTCGCGATCCACCCACTCGGCTCGGTCGGTGCCGGCTACCACCTGTCCCTCAGCTTTGGAGACGATCTTCTGCGTGATGGCGACGATGTCGCCGTTCCTCACGCCGATCGTTCGCAGCGGTCCCTCGAGCAGCGCAGCCAGGTCGTCGCCGCGCCTGACCTCGGGGAGCCCGACGACGGGCTGGACCGTCACGAGGGTCGGCTCCTCGGGGGGCAAGCTCTCGGCGCTCACTCCGACGCCAGTCCGAGTGCCACATAGGCGACCCGCTCCGCCGCGTCGTCGTCGACCATGATCGTGTCGGTCACCGCCACACGGACCCCGATCGCCTCGACCCGCGGCACCGACTCGCGGTCGCGCTCGTCGACGACCCATCCACCAAGGAGGTCGGCATATCCCTCGGCCACGCCGGCCGCGGTCACCTCGAGGCCGACCGCCGGCATGAGCTTGTCGGCCATGCCGGCCACCGGCGCCCCGGCAACGATCGGCGAAACGCCGGCAACGACCCGACGACGAGCGGCGACGGCCTCGCGGATGCCGGGCACGCCGAGGATCGGACCGATCGATACGACGGGGTTCGAGGGGCTGATCAGCAGGGCATCGGCGGCAGCGATCGCGTCGAGCACCCCGGGCGCCGGCCGGGCTTCGATCGCTCCGACGTAGCGGACCCCCTTCACGCGGTCGCGTGCCTGCCGCCGGACCCAATATTCCTGGAAGTGCAGGTCGAGCGCTTCGCCCGTCGCGGGGTCGACCGCATCGATCCGCGTCTCGATCGGGTCGTCGCTCACCGGGAGGAGCCGTGTCGTGATGCCGAACCGCTTCGCGACCCGGTCAATCACCGCCGTCATCGTCGCCCCACTCGAAAGCATCTGGCTCCGAACGATGTGCGTGGCCAGGTCGAGGTCGCCGAGGTTGAACCAGGAATCCTCCGTACCGAAGGCGCGGAGCTCCTCGGTCGCCCTGAACGTCTCCTGGCGACGTCCCCAGCCCCGCAGCCTGTCGAACTCGTCGCCCAGCCAGTAGGTCACCGAGTCCGGATCGGGGGAGACGTGCAGGCCGTGGACGATGATGTCGTCGGCAACGTTCACGATCACCGTCAGGTCCTCGCCCCGAACGAGACGCGTCAGGCCACGCAGGAACTTCCCTGCGCCGATCCCGCCGGCGAGCGCGACAACTTTCATCGCGAGATAGCGTAGTAGGCTCGGGGTGATGTCCCAGGCCAGCGCGCACCGGCTGCGCCGCGCCCTCGCGCGCGCTGAGCAAGGGAGATCCCTCTCGCTCGACGAGACCGAGGCGTTACTGGGATCGCGCGATGACGACCTCGCGCACCTGATGGCTATCGCGGCCCGTCTGCGAGATCTCGGGCACGGCGACGTTGTCACGTACTCCCGCAAGGTCTTCATCCCTCTCACGATGCTGTGTCGCGATCACTGCCACTACTGCACGTTCGCGAAGCCGCCGGCGAAGCTCGACGCCCCGTTCCTCACGCCCGATGAGGCCGTCTCGATCGCCGAAGCGGGCCGACGGATGGGGTGCAAGGAAGCGCTGTTCACGCTCGGTGACCGTCCGGAAGACCGCTACGACACCGCGCGAGACTGGCTCGCGGAGCGCGGCTATGCCTCCACCCTCGACTACCTGCGCGCCGTGGCGATCCGCGTGATCGAGGAGACCGGTCTGCTTCCGCACCTCAATCCCGGCGTGATGTCCTATGAAGAGCTCGCGCGCCTCAAGCCCGCGGCGGCCTCGATGGGCATCATGCTCGAGACCTCGAGCGACCGGTTGAGTCAGAAAGGTGGACCGCATTTCGGTTCGCCCGACAAGGAGCCGAAGGTTCGCATCCGAACCATCGAAGATGCCGGGCGTCTGGCAGTGCCGTTCACGACCGGAGTCCTCGTGGGGATCGGCGAGACCTCGCTCGAACGCGCCGCATCCCTGTTCACGATCCGCGATCTGCATCGTCGCTACCGCGGCGTTCAGGAAGTCATCGTCCAGAACTTCCTCGCAAAGGCAGGGACCGCGATGCGCGCCGCGCCCGAACCGACCGAGCAGGAGTTCCTCGCCGTCGTGGCGACGGCGAGGATCGTCATGGGGCCGAACATGCACATCCAGGCGCCCCCGAACCTGTCAGACGAGGGCCAGCAGGCGAGGCTGCTCGATGCCGGCATCGACGATTGGGGAGGGGTCTCCCCGCTGACGCCCGATCACGTGAACCCCGAGCGGCCCTGGCCGTCGATCGCCGCCCTCGCAGCGACCACGACATCGCGCGGGAAGCAACTTCGCGAGCGCCTGACGATCTACCCCGAGTTCGCGGCGAGACCCGACCCCTACCTCGCCTCGAAGATGCGGGCGCCGGTCGCGGCGCTGCTCGGTGCGGATGGCCTGGCCGTCGAAGGCCAGATCCCCCAGGCGATCGCCTGGCAGGACCCCGACGTCCAGTGGAAACCCCGCTCGATCGACCTGACGTTCGCGAAGGGCCCCGATGCCGGGCTGCGGGTGGACGCAGATGCGGTCTATGGCGACTTCGACGCGCTCCAGCTGACACGGGGCCAAGAGACACAAGGATGGGACGAGGGGCGGGTCTCGCCCGAGCGGCTGGATTCCGAGATCCGGACGGCCCTGCGGAAGGCAGCCGCGCATCGGCCGGTCACCGACGACGAGGCTCTCGCGCTATTCCGCGCGGAAGGTCCGGCGCTGCAGGCACTCTGTCGCGTCGCGGACGACCTGCGCGCGGAGGCGGTCGGCGACGAGGTCACCTACGTCATCAACCGGAACATCAACTTCACGAACGTCTGTTACGTCGGATGTCGGTTCTGCGCTTTCGCCCAGCGCGAAGCGGATGCGGAGTCATACACCTTGACCCTCGCGGAGGTCGCCGATCGCGCAGAGGAGGCCTGGGATCGCGGGGCAACGGAGATCTGCATGCAGGGAGGCATCCATCCCGACCTGCCAGGAACGTTCTATCTCGACCTTCTCGACGCGATCAAAGCCCGCACGCCAGATATCCACATCCATGCCTACTCCCCGATGGAGGTGATGAATGGAGCGTCGCGGATGGGGATATCTTTCGCCGAATTCCTCTCCGAAGCGAAGGCTCGCGGTCTGGGAACGATCCCCGGCACGGCGGCCGAGATCCTCGACGATGAGGTCCGCTGGGTCCTCACGAAAGGAAAATTGCCGGCAGATCTTTGGGAGCAGATCGTCCGCACGGCGCACGGTCTCGGCATCAGAAGTAGCTCGACGATCATGTTCGGTCACGTCGATGCGCCTCCGCATTGGGTCGCGCACATCCGTCGGATCGCGCGGATCCAAGCCGACACCGGAGGCTTCACGGAGTTCGTTCCGTTGCCCTTCGTCCACCAGAACGCGCCGATCTATCTCGCAGGCAAGGCCCGTCCAGGCGCGACCATCGACGAGACCGTGCGCATGCACGCGGTCGCACGCATCTTGCTCGACGGCCTGATCGACAACGTGCAAACATCTTGGGTGAAGCTGGGAATAGCTGCGTGCCAAGCGATCTTGCAAGCAGGTGCGAACGACTTCGGTGGAACGCTCATGGAGGAAACGATCAGTCGCATGGCCGGCGCCGAGTGGGGGATCGCGATGGAACCGGCGCAGTTCGATGACGCGATCCGAGAGATCGGCCGGATCCCGGCGGTCCGCACGACGACGTACGGTCGCGTCGGATCACGCGTTCGGTGACGTAATACGTCAATCTGATTGACGGGTGTAGTCAAGGGGATTGACCGTCATATTTCCGATCGAAACCCCTTGCAACCTGCTTCCGCGCTCGCAACGATGGGCACAAGCATGAGGGATGAGGCAGAGAACTTTCTCGACGTGGCTCTTGTCACGGGGGATGTTCTTCCCGCAGAATCACACGGATGTGATTTCGGGGGGAGAGGAACGTGCATCACTACATCCCTTGGCAAGAACGGGCACGGTGTCGGGATTACGACCCAGAGGTGTTCTTCCCCGAGAAGGGAGGGTCATCGCGGGAGGCGAAGAGGATCTGCAGTGAATGCCCCGTGCGTATCGAATGCCTGAACTACGCCCTGCGCCGTGATGAGCGTTACGGAGTGTGGGGCGGCATGAGCGAACGGGAGCGGCGACGCCTGAAGCGCATGGCGTCGTAAGTAGGAAACCAGCACGGAAAGGGGAAGGTATGGCGATGGCGAAGAAGCCCACGGCCCGCAAGAAGGCAGCCGCCCGTAAGGGCGCGGCCACGAGGGCGAAGAAGACGGCGGCGAGGTCGACCGCCGCTAGGAAGGGCGCGGCCACGAGGGCGAAGAAGACGGCGAAGAGATCGACCGCCGCTAGGAAGGGCGCGGCCACGAGGGCGAAGAAGACGACGGCCCGGAAGAAGACGGCCGCCCGCAAGCCGGCTCGTAGGAAGACCGCGGCGAAGAAGACGACGGCCAGGAAGAAGACGGCCGCCAAGAAGACCGCCGCTCGCAAGCCGGCTCGGAAGAAGACTGCGGCCCGCAAGAAGACGACGGCCAAGAAGACCGCCGCCCGCAAGCCGGCCCGCAAGAAGACCGCGGCACGGAAGTCCGCCGCGAAGAAGCGCTGAGCTTCACCAGCGCGCAGCAGTCTGAAGGGGGGCGTCATGCCCCCCTTCCGCTGTCCGGAGACCGCCCCGTGCTAGGCTCCGCGCCGCGCGGGAAGCGCCTCGCATGACCGGATCTTCTGCTCCTTCTGAACCACCAGAGCGCGCCCCGTCGGTTCTCGTCGTGCTCGTGGTTCGCGATGGGGCCGCGTGGCTTCGCGACTGCCTGTCGGCGCTCGCCGCCCAGACCTACTCCCGCATCGGCATCGTCGGCGTCGACAACGCCTCCACGGACGGGTCGCGCGAGCTCCTCGTAGAGGCGCTGGGCGAAGGCCGCGTGTTGAGCCTCTCCCGGCCCCGAGGCTTCGGTGGGTCGATCGCAGCAGCAATGGCATTGCCGGTTGTCGGCGACGCCGACTACGTCTGCCTCGTGCACGATGACGCCGAGCTCGACCCCGATGTCGTCGCGCGCCTCGTTGAAGCTGCGACATCATCGGGTCTTCGGGACGTCGGTGTCGTCGGCGCGAAGGTCGTGGACCACGACAACCAACGACTGCTACGGGACATCGGTCGCTCCGCCGATCGGTTCGGCCATGCATACACGGCCTTGCAGCCGGGCGAGATCGACCAAGGCCAGTTCGATCGGATGATCGAGGTGCTCTGCGTGTCTTCGAGCGCGATGCTCGTATCGAAACCGGCATGGCAGGCGGTCGGCTTCTTCGACGAGCGGATCGATGCGGAGCACGCCGAGCTCGACTTCTGTTGGCGGGCTCGGTTGGCCGGCTTCCGGGTCGTGATGACCCCGCTCGCGCGCGTGCGACACCGCGCGGCGACCGCGGCGGGGGAGCGTGGTGTCCCTCGCCATCGGAGCCTCCGCTACGCGGAGGACCGGGCCGCACTCGCCGCGATGCTCAAGAACTACGGGTTCTTGTCGCTCGCGTGGCTGTTGCCGCTCTCGATGCTGCTCGCGCTGGTGAGGCTCGCATACCTCACGCTCTCACGCCGGTTCGAAGAGGCGTACGACGTTCTCGCCGCGGCAGGCTGGAACATCGCGCACCTGCCGGGAACCCTCCATCGGCGGCGCGCGGTTCAACGAGCTCGGCGCGTCAGGGATCGGCGCCTCCGCCGGTTCATGGAGTCGGCGGGGCTTCGGCTGCCGCGCTGGTTCCAGACGGCAGAACGCATCCTGGAAGAGCAACGCGGGATCGACGCTGAGGATGAGGAGGAGCCAGCGGCACGCCGTCTTCGCGATCGGACCTCGTCGCTCGTGAGCGCCCATCCCGTGGTGGTGGCGTCGTTCTTGGGGGCGATCGTGTGGGCGGTCGCGGCCCGGGGGTTCTTCGGAGGGGGGCAGCTCGCCGGTGGCGTGCTCCCGTCGTTCCCCTCGCAGCCGTCCGGATTCTTGTCCGAGCTCGCGTCAGGCTATCGAACGACCGGGCTGGGAGGGACCCTCGCCGCGAGCCCCGGGCTCGGCCTTCTCGGTGGGTTGTCGGCGCTCCTGTTCGGAAGCACCGCCCTCGCGCAGAAGGTGATGCTGGGGGGTCTCCCCCTGTTGTCCGCCGTCCTTATGTATCGCGCGCTCGTTCGACTCACGGGTCGGCCCGGGGCCTCGGTCGCCGCGGCGGTCGCCTACGCACTCTCTGGCTTCGTGCTCTGGGCGTTCTCCCAAGGACGCCTGGACCTGCTCGTCGCGCTCGCGGTGCTGCCGGCGGCGGCCGAGCGATTCGAGGTCGCTTTCGCCCGAGAGGAACCCGCGGGCGACCGGCGGAGATTCATCTCCGGCCTTGCCGTGACGATCGCGGTCGGGATCGCGTTCCAGCCCGGGCTCGCGCTCGCGTTCGCCGTGTTGTCGGTGGTTCAGCTGGTCGCCGGTGCAAACCGTTCGCGGGGCTTGCGGCTCATCGCACCCGCGACCGCTGCGGCCCTTCTCCTGGTCTTCCCCTTCGCTCCCTCGTTCTGGTCGAGCGGAGGGATAGCGCTCGGATCGCGGATCGGGACAACCGATGTCGCGAGCTTGGCGCGGCTCGCTCTGGGACCCGGCCCCGGGACGTGGATCGTGGCTGCGTTCCTGCCGGTCGCCGCCCTCCTCTCGTTCGGGCTCACGGGGGCCGAGCACCGCGGTCGGGCGCTGCGGGCCATGCTCGTCGCGATCGCGGGGCTCGGGCTGGCGTGGTTCTCGGCGGCGGGTTATCTGCCGGCAGCGCTGTCGGATGCCCCCGTCTACGCCGCTCTCGCGACGGTCGGAGAAGTGATGCTCGTGGGCTACGGGCTCGCCTCGGTCCTGACCGGACTCGGTCGAGAGTCGTTCGGGCTTCGACAGATCGGAACGGGATTGCTCTCGCTCGTCCTTGGCGCCGGCATCGCATTGCAATGCGTCGCCGCAAGCGTTGGTGGGTGGGCGGTCGGAGGACCGTCGAAGATCCCGGCCGCGTGGGCGTTCGCCTCGAGCCGTGAAACGGGTGAGTTCCGCGTGCTGTGGGTGGGCGCCCCGAACGGTCGTCCGTTCCCGCCGCCCGGGGGAGATCCGATCGGGATCGTTCCGGGGGCCGGGGGTGCCTCGCTGCGATACGGGCTGACCGGGGGCGACGGCGTGAGCGCGCTCGACTTCGGACGCACCATCGCGGGGCCCGGAGGAGACGCCCTTCGAGACGCCGTGGCAGAGATCGTGTCCGGAACGACCTCTCACGGCGGCGCCCTGCTCGCTCCGTTCGGTGTGCGGTTCGTCGTTGCCGAGCAGGGCGAGCTCGGCACCGCGGCGGCCGCAACGCTCGATGCGCAGATCGACATGGACAGGTTGCCGGCCGCCGGGCTCGTCATCTACCGCAACGCGGTCGCGATCCCACCGGCGTCGGTGCTGTTGCTCTCGGACGCCGGGTCCCAGCCGATCGCATCCGGCGATCCGGTCGCGGTTTCGATGTTCCGTTCGGTGCCTGCGCTGACCTTGCGACGCGTGGAGGGCGGCTGGGAAGGAACATCCGAACCCGGCATGGTCGTGCTGTCGGTCGAATTCAACGGCGCGTGGAAGCTCGAGGGCACCTCGGCCGGACCTCAACGCGCGTTCGGTTGGGCGACGGCGTTCGAGACACCCGGAGGCCCTGTCCGGGTCCGCTACGGAGGACAGCTTTCCCGCTCCCTCGAGATGTGGTTGCTCGCCGGCCTATGGGTCGTCGCGCTGTGGATCACGCGGAAGCCGGTCGCAAGATGAGGGCCCGGGGACAAGGAGCGTTGGCTTTGCTCGCTGGCGCCGCCATCGTGGCGAGTGGTATCGGACTCCAGCGACTCGGGCCACGCTCCCAGCCCGCGGCGGAGGCCGGACGCGCTCCCTCGGGGACGTGGGTCTGCCCACACGGCGGGGGAACCGACTGGCGGACGACCGTTTACCTGGCGAACCCGGGAACCGCGCCCTCGATCGTGCGGGTCACGTCGCTGTCGGGGGGCGCGCCGAAGACGCTTCCCCTCGTGACCGTGGCGGGCGGCTCCGAAGGTTCCGTCGATGTCCCGTCGGGCACGTCTGGGTCGGTCACGATGGTCGAGTGGTTCGGCGGCTGGGTCGCCGCCGGATGGGTCTCCGTCACTGGTGGGAGCGATGGCGGTGTTGCCGCTGAACCCTGCGGGAGGGCGGCGACCACGTGGTTCGCGCCCGACGGGTCCACGGTGCAGGGACAGGACTCGACCTATCTCGTGATCGCCAACCCTTCGGCCGCCGATGCCGTGTTCGACGTGGCCCTGTTCGCGCCCGACCGCCCCCCGATCCGCGACACGAGGTGGACGAACCTCGTGCTCCATGGGTACCGATCGATGGCACTTCGTGTCAGCCTTCTCGCGAGGAACGAGTCGACGGTTTCGGCCGAGCTCGACGTGTCATCAGGGCGAGTGGCGATGTCCTCATCGGTCATCTCCCGCGGAGGAGGGGTGCGCAGCGCGATGGGCCAGGCGTCGCTGAGCACTCGAGCGCTCTTGCCCGTGGCCGGCGGAGCCGGGCAGACGGAGGTCGTGCTCGCCGCGCCCGGGCAAGCCGACTTGGCCTTCGGCGCGACGCTGTTATCGGGCCGAGCGCCGCAACCGGCCGGTGGCCTCGTCGGTACCTCTCAGACCGGTCAATCCGCCAAGGCGTACCCCGTCATCGTGGACGGGCCGTCGTCGGTCGACGTGCTGACGCAGGGAGCACTCGTCGCCGCCGCGATCCGGTCGCAGGGACAACTCGACGGCGCCGCCACCGGCGGCGCTCTCGAGCCGGAGCCCGACTGGGTGGTGTTGCCTACGGTCGGCGGGGAACCCTCGCACCCCGGCCTGGTGATCGTGAATCCCGGGACGGAGCCGGCGCGCGTGACGTTGCACCTGATCGGTGCCGAGGGGGCGACCGTCCCCGCCGACGTCACGGTGACCGTGCGGCCCGAAACGGCGGTGGCCGTGCCCACCGCGTTCCTCCAACCAGCGCCCGAGGGGGCGATCGTCGTGCGATCCGACGGCGCAGGGATCGTTGCACTCGGCGGCTCGACCTCGCTCGGTAGCGGTGGGAACGTCGGCTACGCGATGTCGCTCGGTGTACCGATGCCGTGATGAGTCAGGACTCACCTACCGCTCGACGTATCATCTTATTTCCGGCCCGTTGCCGGCAGTGACCAACATGATCCGGGGCCAGCACGCACGTCGCCGTTCTGCCCGCGCCATCGTGATCGTCTCGGTGGTCGCGGGAGTCGTGCTGCTCACCGGTGGCGCGGCTCTCTCTGCTCTTCGCTACGAGCATTCGCGAGCCGACGTGCTGTTGCCCGGCGTGATCGTGGGGGGCGTCGATGTCGGCGGGTTGACGCGACAAGCGGCGATCGACGCGGTCGACGCGACTATGTCGCGGCAGCTCGCCACGACCATCACGGTGATGGCCGCCCGCAAGACCTGGGTCGTGACTCGTGCGGAGTTGGGCCAGCGCGCCGATGTCGAGGCCGCCGTCGATCGCGCGTTCGAGCTCTCAGGATCGATGGGAACGCTGTCTCGGTTCTGGCACCGGGTCCATCACACGCCCGTTCAGATCTCGACCGATGTGGCGCTCGATGAGGGCCGGGGCGTGGGTGGGTTCGCGGCCGACGTGGCGCAGGCGGTGCGCGTCGATCCCGTCGACGCATCGATCACGGAACGGGGCGACGACGTTTCGTTCTCTCGGTCGAAGGCGGGACGCGTGCTCGAGCAGGCGAGAGCGGTGACGAAGCTCCGCTCGGCGCTCGTCGAGCAGGCCACGTCGGTGACGCTGCCGGTGCGCGTCGTTCACCCGCGAGTGACCGAGAAGACGATCGGACCGACGATCGTCGTGCGCGTCGATCGGAACCGCCTCTATCTGTATGAAGGGTTCCACGTCAGGCGTTCCTTCCCGGTCGCGACGGCGATGCCAGGATTCACCACGCCGGTCGGCAACTGGACGGTCTACGACAAGGCCGTCGACCCGATCTGGCACAACCCCGCGCTCGACGGCTGGGGCGCGGGAGAGCCGGCGATCATCCCGGGAGGCCCCGGCAACCCGATGGGTCCGCGCGCCCTCTACCTGTCGGCGCCCGGCCTGATCCGGATCCACGGCACGAACGATGAATCCTCGATCGGGCACTATGCGTCGCACGGCTGTATCAGGCTGCACAACGCCGACATCGTCCAGCTCTACCCGCTGGTGCCGATCGGTACGGCTGTCCTCATCGTCGGTCATCGTCCGTACTGACGGATCGCTTCCCCCCCAGCTTCGGGTTTTTCGGCATCGATGCTTGGAAATCGCATCCGTGTGACTTAGCCTGCCGCCCATGCGAACCTGCGCCAAGATGCGCTGCGAGGCCGAACCTGTCGCGACCGTGTCGCTCGGCTACGCGGATCGGGAGGTCGTGATCGGGAACCTGCGAACCGAGCGTGACCCGCATCTGCTTGACCTCTGCCGGGAGCACGTCGACCGGATGACCCCGCCGGTCGGTTGGATCGTTCGTGACGAGAGGGCTTCACGGTCGGCGTTGGCCGGATACGGCCCTCCGCCGGAAGTCTGATGTCGTGTCCCCCGGACGTGCTGTGGCCGGTCGAGACCGGGGTATACGGAAATGCCGATCGGGCGCCCGGGGAAATGATGGCGTCGTGCTATGGTCGCGACCCAGCCTCTCGTCGGAGGCTATACGCAATGGCTGAGACCAAGGGAACCTGTCCCAACTGCAAGTCTGGCGACCTCATCAGCATCATGATCACGGTGGGTGGTCGCGATCTCGCGTTCTGCACATGTCACCATTGCGAAGCCAAATGGTGGTTCAGCGACGGCGAGGAAGTGCCCCTCCAGTCGGTCATCGGCTTGGTCGTCCAGAGGTAAGGCGCCCGCCGCAACTCCGCTCCGCGCAACGACTGACGGCACCTTCGCGGGCTGCGTAGGATGCCCGTGTGCCGACCACGCTCGATCGGATCTTCAAGGCGTACGACGTTCGAGGTGTCGTGCCCGACGACCTCGATGCCGGCCTCGTTCGGCGGATAGGGGCCGCCTTCGCTGAGTGGACCGGGGCTCGCGCGATCGTGCTCGGACGCGACTGTCGCATCTCTTCGCCCGAGCTTGCCGCCGCCTTCTCGGAAGGTGCCACGTCGCAAGGAACCGACGTCGTCGATCTCGGACTCGCCTCCACCGATCTCCTCTACTTCGCGAGCGGCTCGCTCGACCTGCCCGGCTTGATGCTCACCGCCAGCCACAACCCGAAGGAATACAACGGTTTGAAGTTCTGCCTCGCAGGCGCCAAGCCCGTCGGCGAGGAGAGCGGCCTGCGAGAGATCCGTGCGCTCGTCGAAGCCGCGGTGCGCCCGCCTGCCTCCGTGGTGGGACGGGTCGAACAGCGGGATATGCTCGGCGCCTACGTCGAACACGTCCTGTCGTTCATCGACGTCTCGTCGATGCGGCCGCTCGTCGTCGTCGCGGACACCGCGAACGGGATGGGCGGTCTCGTCGTTCCGGCGGTGATGAAGCGCTTGCCGGTCAGGCTCTTCCACTTGTACCCGGAGCTCGACGGTACGTTCCCGAATCACCCGGCCGACCCGATCGACCCTGAGAACCAGAAGGACCTGAAGGCGGCGGTGCTCGACCATGACGCCGACATCGGGCTCGCCTTCGACGGCGATGCAGACCGGGTCTTCCTGATCGACGAGAAGGCCGAGGATGTGAGTGGCTCGCTCATGACGGCGCTCATCGCCGCCGTGATGCTCGACAAGGAGCCGGGAGCGAAGGTCGTTCACAACCTGATCTGTTCGTGGACGGTTCCTGAAGTGATCCGGGAGCACGGGGGGATCCCCATCCGAACGCGCGTCGGGCACTCGTTCATCAAGCACATCATGGCTGAGACCGGAGCGATCTTCGGTGGCGAGCATTCCGGCCACTATTACTTCCGAGAGAACTACGGCGCGGACTCGGGACTGATCGCGGCGGTCATCGCGCTCGGCGAGCTCTCGAAGGCCAACGTCCCACTTTCGCAACTGCTGCAGCCCTACCGTCGGTACGCGGCGAGCGGCGAGATCAACTCGAGGGTGGACGACCAGCACGCGAAGATCGAGTTCATCGCCGAGAAGCTGTCGAAAGGGCGACAGGATCGGTTGGACGGCCTCACGGTAGAGTTCGACGACTGGTGGTGCAACGTGCGCCCCTCGAACACCGAACCCCTGCTCCGCCTGAACGTCGAGGCCGTCACGCCTGAGTTGGTGGCAGACAAGACGGCGATGGTCCTGGGGCTGATCCGCGGGTCCGCCGACGGAAACGAAGGAGAGTCGTTGTGAGCGTTGACGCTGAACTCTTGGAGATCCTCGTTTGCCCGAACGACCGGGGAGAGATCGATTACATCGAGGCCGAGCAGGTCATCGTCTGCCGGACCTGCGGCTATCGGTACCCGGTGCGCGACGACATCCCCGTGATGCTGATCGACGAAGCGGAGAAGCCGCCGAGCGCGAAGAAGGGCAAGAAGGCGTGACCGACCTGGACGATGTCCAGGCGATGCGCGGCGTAGACGCCTCCGACATGCTCGGCACGATCGCAGGGCTCGCGGCCGATTGCCGCTCCTCTTACGACGCATCCACGGCGCTCGAGCTTCCTTCAGCCGAGGGCGTCACATCCGTGGTCGTGTGCGGCATGGGGGGCTCGGCCGTCTCCGGAGATCTCCTGCGGTCGGTGTTCCGCGACAGGATCGGTGTGCCGATCGATGTGAACCGCAGCCCGTCGCTTCCCGAGTACGCCGGGACGCGCACGCTCGTCCTTGCCTCGTCGTACTCCGGCGGGACGTCGGAGACGCTCGGAGCGTTCCGCACGGCGGTCGCTCGCGGATGCCGGCTGCTCGCCGTGACGGGCGGAGGATCGCTCGCCGAAGAGGCGACCGCCGCGGGCGCACCGGTGGTGGGACTTCCTGCGGGTTTCCAGCCTCGAGCCGCGCTCGGGCATCTGGCGTTCGCGACGCTCGGGGCGCTCGAGCAGATGGGGTTGCTTCCGCCCATGGCGACCGACGTCGACGAAACGGTCGCGGAGCTCGAGCGTCTGATCTCGCAGATGGTCCCCGAGGTCCCGCCGGACGGGAACGCCGCGAAGCAGCTGGCCGCCCTGATCGGAGACCGGGTGCCGGTGATCTGGGGCGCGGAGGGGATCGGATCGGTCGCCGCGATGCGGTGGAAGACCCAGATGAACGAGAACGCCAAGGTGCCTGCGTTCGCGGCGGCGATGTCTGAGCTCGACCACAACGAGGTCGTCGGTTGGACGCGGCCCCACGGCTCCGGCTTCACCCTGATCGCGCTGAGGCATGGCGGCGAGCAGTCCGAGATCGAGGCGAGGTTCCCGCTCTCATACGAGATCGCGGAAGCCGCGGGCGTCGAGGTTCAAGAGGTTCGAGCCGGCGGACGTTCCGCCCTCGCCCGACTGATGGGTCTCATCATCGTCGGGGACTTCGTCAGCGCGTACCTGGCTCTGCGTCGAGGGATCGATCCGACGCCGGTCGATGTGATCGTGCGGCTGAAAGCCGCGCTCGCGGGCGCGTGAGGTGAGCATGGAGGGGTCCCCCGGCCCCGGAGACGACCTAGCGGACCAGGCGGCCGCGGTCGTTCGTGCGAGCACCGAGCTCGTGCCGTCGGTTGGGCTCGTGCTCGGGTCGGGTCTCGGTCCCGCCATCGCCGACGTGCTGGACGAGGAAGCCTCGTTCGCATACGCCGAGCTCCCGGGGTTCCCCACGCCCGGGGTGCCAGGGCACGCGGGGCGGCTCATCCTCGGGCGTCTCTCGGGCAAGCCGGTGGCAGCCTTCTCCGGCCGACTCCATTTCTACGAAGGACACGGGATGGATGTCCCGGCGCTGCTGCCGCGACTCGCTCGGGCGTTGGGCGCACGCACGATGATCCTTGCTTCGGCCGTCGGCGGCCTCGTCGCCGGGGTGGCAGCGGGGACGATCGTCGTCTTGACCGATCACCTCAACATGATGGGCGCCGCACCGCTCCGTGGTTGGCGCTACCCGGACGGAACGCCCGCGTTCGTCTCCATGCGCGACGTCTATGACGCTTCCCTGGGGGACCTCGCCATCGAGAGCGCGCTCGCCCTCGGCGTCCGCGCGACGAAAGGCGTCTACGGAGCGATGAGCGGCCCGGCGTACGAAACGCCCACCGAGGTGGCGTTCCTGCGACAGGCGGGAGCGACCGTCGTCGGGATGTCGGTCGTCCCCGAGGCGATGCCGGCTCGAGCCCTCGGGATGCGCGTTCTCGGGTTGTGCTCGGTGACGAACGCGCTCGGTGACCCGGTCGCGCACGAAGTCGTTGTCAGGGTTTCGAACGATTCAGCGCGCGCGGTAGGTAAGCTCCTGGCGGACCTGCTGCCGCGCATCGGCGAAGACGTGGTGGGAAACAGACAAGGAGCTTGAGTATGGGAAGCGATGTACGGGATCCATCTCTAGCGGTCGAGGGACGCGATCGGATCGAGTGGGCCGGCGCGGAGATGCCGGTGCTGAGGCTCATCCGTGAGCGTTTCGAGAAGGAGAGGCCGCTCAAGGACATCACGATCGCGGCCTGCCTCCACGTGACCACCGAGACGGCCAACCTGATGCAGACGCTCGCCGCCGGAGGAGCCCAGGTTGCCCTGTGCGCCTCGAATCCGCTGTCGACGCAGGACGATGTTGCCGCCGCGCTGGTGGAAGCCGCGATCGACACCTACGCGATCAAGGGCGAGGACACCGACACCTTCTTCAAGCACATCAATGCCGTGCTCGACGTTCGACCTCAGATCACTATGGACGACGGAGCTGACATGGTCAGCGTGATCCATAAGGAGCGCGCCGACCAGATCACGGAGATCATCGGCGGCACGGAGGAGACGACCACCGGGGTGATCCGGTTGCGGGCGATGGCGAAGGACGGTGCGCTCAAGTATCCGATCGTGAGCGTGAACGACGCCGACACGAAGCATCTGTTCGACAACCGGTTCGGGACCGGGCAGTCGACGATCGACGCGATCATGCGCTCGACGAACCACCTGCTCGCCGGGCGGAACATCGTCGTCTGCGGCTACGGCATGTGCGGGCGCGGCGTGTCGTCGCGGGCCCGCGGCATGGGCGCCCATGTGATCGTCACCGAGGTCGATCCCACCGCGGCGATCGAAGCCGTTATGGAGGGCTTCAGGGTGATGCCGCTGCGGGAAGCGGCACGCATCGGAGACATCTTCGTGACCGTGACCGGCGACACGCATGTGATCGCGCGCGAGCACATGGAGCTCATGAAGGACGGCGCGCTGCTGGCCAACTCAGGTCACTTCGACGTCGAGATCGACAAGCCGGCGTTGGCGGCGCTCGCCACCAGTGGCACGCGCCGGGTCCGTGAGTTCGTCGACGAATACACGCTGGCGGACGGTCGACGGCTGTACCTGCTGGGGGAGGGGCGTCTCGTGAACCTCGCCGCTGCAGAGGGACATCCCGCCGCGGTGATGGATATGTCCTTCGCCAACCAGGCGCTGGCCGTGGAGTGGGTCGTGCAGAACCACGCGTCCCTCGATCCGAAGGTCTACCCGGTGCCGGTCGAGATCGACAAAGAGGTGGCGCGGCTGAAGCTTCACGCGATGGGTGTGGAGATCGACACGCTGACCGCCGAGCAGGATCACTACCTGCACTCGTGGGAACAGGGGACATAGCATTTCCGCCGTGACTGACAAGGTCTCGATCCGGGCTCATTTCGAGCGGTTCCCGGTGAGCGTGAAAGGCGCCTTCGTCCTGCGCGGCGCCGATCGGGACCCTCACCAGGTGAGGATCGACGCGGCCGATGTTTTCGAGCTCGCCGGAAGAGGTCGGTTCTCGGTCGGCCTGCAGAAGTTGACGCTCGACGTTGCGCCCAAGCTCGACCTGTTCGTCCCCTTCGAGTTCCCCGTCACCGAGCTCGGGCCCGGGTGGTATGGGCTCGAGTGCAAGGTCACGATCGACGGAGACGCGGCGGTCGTGCGCCCCGGGAAGCGGTTCGCGGTGCCATGGCCGCGGGCGAGCGTCCGGCGAGGTGCGGTCCCCGTCGGCAAGGCGGTCGACGCGGCCGGAGCGACGCTGCGCCTCGATCAGGTCGACTGTTCGGGCGACTCCATCAAGATCGCGTACACCGCTCAGGAGGCCGCGAGCCTCAAGGTCACGGCCGACGGCGTCACGATCACCGTGCTCGAAGAGGAGTTCGACGAGCAAGCCGGGAAGGGTCGCGTCACGGCCTATCCCCTGCTGAGGAGCCAGTCGCACCTGGCGATCGAGATCCGCGGCGCCACGGCGCCCGTGGACATCACGCTTCCCTAGACTCCCACCCCCGGGCGTGTCGGCACCGAGGGATACGGTTCGTCGGCGACCATGACCCGTTCCGATCCGACGCCGACGTTGCTGTTCGACCGTGCTCTGGACGCTCTCTTCCCCCGTAGGTGCGCAGGATGCGCGTCGGGACCGTGGCCGTTCTGCGACGGATGCCGCCGCGTTCTCGTGCCACTGCAGCCTCCGTGGTGCGAACGGTGCGGGCGGCCGTGGCCCCGCGCCGCGCCGCGTTGTCGGGACTGCCCACCCGAGGTCATCGATTCCTCGCGCGCACCGTTCTTGTTCGCAGGGCCGGCCCGGGCAGCGATCCTGCGGCTGAAGTTCTCCGGGTGGCGTGCGGTGGCGGACGCGCTCGCCGCGGCGATGCTCGCGACCGGCCCCGGGCCGGCGGTCGACGCTGTCACGTGGGTCCCGCTCGCGAGAAGGCGCCTCGCCGAACGGGGGTATGACCAGGCGAAAGCCCTGGCCACGGCGACCGCTCGCGGGCTCGACGCGACGCTCACCCCGCTCCTCCGGCGTGCGGTCGCGACGCCGCCTCAGGCCCAGCGATCGGCGGCCGAACGGCGCGCCGCCATGACTGGGGCGTTCGTCGCGCCCGTCGCGAGCGTCCCGCCCCGGATCCTGCTCGTTGACGACGTGCTGACGACCGGTGCGACGGCTGCGGCGTGCGCAGATGCGTTACGCCGCCGAGGTGCTCAGGAGGTTCACGTGCTCGCCGCCGCCCGGGCGTTCCCTGGCTCGGTGCCCCGCGCCTATACTCGATCGGGCCCTCGTCCGGGTCTGTGGTTGCCCGGGGATATTCCCCGGTAGTCGACGCCAGCCGCGGGCGAAACGACCCACGTAAGGCGACCATTGGTCGGTGAGCATGGCGCGGTTTAGATGTAAGTCCTGCCCCGCGAGGGAGAGGATGCGAAGCCCGGCTTCGGTCGCGGCGATCATCCCCGCAGGCGAGTGTGGGGGCAAAGACCAGGTCAGCCGGGCGAGGACCCGATCCACACGGCGAGGCTGAAGGGGGGATCGGCAGGGATGCACGTGACCTACACGGGCCGGGGCTTGCAGGTCACCGACGAGATGCGCGAGGCGGCGGCCCACAAGCTTGGACGGCTCGAGCGGATGGAACCAAGGGCGGTCCGCCTCGATCTCGAGATCACGAACGAGCACCATCCGGCGCCCGATTCCCTGAAGCGGATCGAGGCGCGATTGCACACGCCGCGGAAGACCTTCCGAGCACATGCGGAAGCATCCGACGTTCCGACTGCCCTCGACGATGTCGTCGAACGGCTGGAGCGTCAGCTCCGCGATCACCACGGGAAACGACGCACCTTGCTCCACCGGGGGACCGGGGGCATAGAATCCGCTCACCCGAGCGAGGCTCCCGCCGATACCTCGGAGTGATAGTTCGGAGCAAGGGGGAACCGTGCCGGTCAACGATGGGAGCGACGAGCCAAGCGAGAAGCTTCGCGTCATGGTCGTAGACGACCACGCGCTCTTCCGCCGTGGACTCGAGATGGTTCTTCAAGCGGAGCCGGACATCGAGTTGGTCGGCGAGGCCTCCGACGGCGCCGAGGCAGTCGAGAAGGCGCCCGAGCTCATGCCCGATGTCATCCTGATGGACGTGCGGATGCCGAAGCGCTCAGGTATCGAGGCGGCCGGCCAGATCCGTGACCTCGTCCCGCACGCGAAGATCCTGATGCTCACGATCAGCGACGAAGAGGCCGACCTGTACGACGCCATCAAGGCAGGCGCCAGCGGCTACCTGCTGAAGGAGATCCCGATCGAGGAGGTCGCCGACGCGATCAGAAGCGTCTGGGCCGGCCAGTCGAGGATCAGCCCTTCGATGGCCTCGAAGCTCCTGACGGAGTTCGCCGCGATGTCCAAGGCGTCTGAGGAGCGTCCCCAGATGCCCGCACCTCGCTTGACGGATCGCGAGATGGAAGTGCTGCGCCTCGTCGCGCAGGGCCTCAACAACCGCGACATCGCAAAGCAGCTGTTCATCTCGGAGAACACGGCGAAGAACCACATCCGCAACATCCTCGAGAAGCTGCACCTGCACTCCCGCATGGAGGCCGTGGTTTACGCGGTGCGGGAGAAGATGATCGAGATCAGCTGAGGCGGGTCGTCCGTTGGACGCGACGATCGGGGCTGTCTCGGAGATCCTCGAGGGATCGCTCGCCTCGATGCGTCAGGTCATCGCGGGCTCGACGCCCGAGTCGTTGAACTGGCGCCCCGCGGGCGAGGACACGAACACCATCGCGATGCTCGTCGTTCACGCCATGCAGAGCACGCGGTGGTGGTTGAGCATCGCCACGGGGGCGCCACCGCCTCCTCGCGACCGACCCGCCGAGTTCCGTGAGGTCGTCGACGACGTGGACGAGCTCCTCGCTCGCTTCGACGAGATGGCGGCCGATTGTCGGAAGATCCTCGATACGGATGTGCCATTCGAGGCCGGAGCCGCGAGGGTCGCACCGTCGGCCTCGAGGGCCGGAAGGTCGCAGCCCTCCGAGACGGTCACGGCGGCGTGGGCGCTCGTCCACGCGGTGGAGCACCTGCGGGAGCACGTCGCGCACGCCGAGCTCACGAGTCAGCTCTTCCCTCGCGCCTAGGCGCCCCTGCGGCCTGGGCCGTCGTCGCCTAAGGCGTCCGTTCTCATAAGCTGACGTCGTGAACGGCCCACGACGTACGGTTGCTCATCTCATCGTCGAGTGCCTCGAGAACGAGGGTGTCGAGTACGTGTTCGGGCTCCCCGGCGAGGAGAACCTCCACCTGATCGACGCGCTCGCGGATTCGCCCATCCGGTTCGTGACGACGCGCGACGAACGCGGAGCTGCGTTCATGGCCGACACGTACGGGGCGCTCACGGGCAAGGCGGGGGTGTGCCTGGCGACGCTCGGTCCGGGGGCGATCAACCTGATGCTCGGGATCGCGAACGCCCAGCTCGACTCGCATCCGCTCGTCGCGCTCACCGCCCAGGCAGGCCTGAACCGCATCTACAAGGAATCCCACCAGTTCGTCGACATCGTGTCCCTGTTCCGCCCGATCACGAAGTGGGGCGACATGGTGACGGTGCCCGAGGCTGCGCCCGAGATGGTTCGCAAGGCCTTCAAGCAAGCGCAGACCGAGCGGCCCGGCGCGACGTTCATCGTGTTGCCCGAGGACATCTCGGAGGAGCCGGCACAGGGTCGGCCGCTCGCCGTGAACGTGCCGCACGACACGTCGCCGAGCGAGGATCAGGTCCACCGCGTCGCGCACGTCTTGGCTCAGGCGCGCTACCCGGTCGTCCTCGCGGGGCCCGGCGTCGAGCGCGACGGTGCCGTCGATGCGCTGATCCGCTTCAGCGAACGGCTGAACATCCCCGTGGCGACGACGTTCCTCGGTAAGGGGGTGTTCCCCGATGACCATCCGAACGCGTTGGGGACGATCGGCTTCATGGTCAAGGATTATGCGAACTTCGGGTTCGACAAGGCCGACGTCGTGGTAGCGGTGGGATACGACCTGGTCGAGTACTCGCCGAGCCGGTGGAACCCCAACCGCGACAAGCAGATCGTCCACGTCCACCGCACGGTCGCCGAGGTCGACGCCGCCTACTCGCTGGCGGTCGGGCTCCAGGGCTCGATCGGAGAATCGCTCGATCAGATCGCCGCATCGTCGACCCTGCACGAGATCGAGGGGGAGGGGCCGCCTGTTCGCAGGCTGGTCCGCGATGAGCTCGAGCGCGGGGCGGCCGATGATCGGTTCCCGCTCGCGCCGGCAAGGATCGTCCACGACGTTCGCCAGGCCCTGGGGCGCGAGGACATCGTTCTGTGCGATACGGGCGCCGCGAAGATGTGGATGGCGCGTCTATATGCAACGTATGCCCCGAACACCTGCCTGATCTCCAACGGGCTCGCGACGATGGCCTTCTCGTTACCCGGCGCGTTCGCCGCCAAGCTCGCGCGTCCCAGCCGGCGGGTGCTGGCCACGATGGGCGATGGCGCGTTCTTGATGAGCGCGGCGGAGATCGAGACCGCCGTCCGCGAGGGCGTCCATTTCGTCATCCTGATCTGGGTCGACGGGGGGTACGGGTTGATCCGCTGGAAGGAAGAGGCGCATTTCGGACGAGCGGCCGCGGTGTCGTTCGGCAATCCCGACTTCGTGCGGTTCGCCGAGAGCTTCGGCGCACGCGGCTATGCGATCACGTCCGCGGGGGAGCTCGGTCCCACCCTGGAGAAGGCGCTCTCCGACGAGGCGGTGAGCATCATCGCCTGCCCGGTCGACTACGGCGAGAACGCGCGGTTGGTCGAACGTCTCGGCGCCCTCGACGCGGGGATCTGAACGCCGATCCTCCAGGGCGTCAACCAACCGCCCGGTAGAATCGGATACCCGACGACCACCCGAAAGGGATCTCCTTTGGTGCTCGACAAGATCGCGAACCTCGGCGAGGGCCGCAAGCTTAAGCAGCTGCAATCGCTCGCCCAACTCGTGAACACCTATGAAGCCGAGATCGAGGAGCTCTCCGACGACCAGCTGAGAGCCAAGGCGAACGAGTTCCGGCAGCGGGTCGACAACGGCGAGCCGCTCGACGATCTGCTCCCCGAGGCGTTCGCCGTCGTCCGCGAGGGCGCGAGGCGAACGATCGGGCAGCGACATTTCGACGTACAGCTGATGGGCGGCGCGGCCCTTCACCAGGGAAATATCGCCGAGATGAAGACCGGCGAGGGCAAGACCCTCGTCTCGACGCTCCCCGGGTATCTGAACGCGCTGAACGGCCGCGGCGTGCACCTCGTCACCGTGAACGACTACCTGGCCAAACGTGACTCGGAATGGATGGGCGGCATCTACCGATTCCTCGGTCTTCACGTCGGCTTGATCCAGGCCTCGATGAGTCCGCAGGAACGCTTGCCCGCGTATGCGGCCGACATCACGTACGGCACCAACAACGAGTTCGGGTTCGACTACCTGCGCGACAACATGGCGATGAGCCTGGCTGATTGCGTCCAACGTGGGTACGCCTTCGCGATCGTAGACGAGGTTGACTCGATCCTGATCGACGAAGCGCGCACCCCGCTGATCATCAGCGGGATGGTGGCCGACTCGGCGAAGTGGTACGTGACGTTCGCCAAGGTCGCTCCCCGACTGAAGCGCGATGAGGACTACGAGGTCGACGAGTCGAAGTTCCAGGTGGCGGTCACCGAGGCGGGTGTCTCGAAGGTCGAGGACATCCTCGGGATCGAGAACCTCTACGAGCACGTGAACACGCCACTCGTGCACCACCTGCAGAACTCGCTTCGCGCAAAGGAGCTGTACAAGCGCGACGTCGAGTACGTGGTCCAGAACGGCGAGGTGAAGATCGTCGACGAGTTCACCGGCCGAGTGCTGGAGGGCAGGCGCTACTCGGAGGGGCTGCACCAAGCGATCGAAGCCAAGGAAGGCGTGCGGATCAAGGAGGAGAACCAGACACTCGCCACGATCACGATCCAGAACTACTTCAAGATGTACGAAAAGCTCTCGGGCATGACCGGGACAGCGAAGACGCAGCTGACCGAGTTCGAGGAGACGTACCAGCTCGGCGTCCTCGCGATCCCGACGAACCAGACGATGATCCGCGTCGACGACCAGGACCTCATCTTCAAGTCCGAAGAGGCGAAGTGGAACGCGGTCGCCGACGACATCATCGAGCGGAACGAGGCGGGCCAACCCGTTCTGGTCGGGACGGTGTCGATCGAGAAGTCAGAGATCTTGTCCGCCGTGATGAACCGGCGGGGTATCGCGCACAACGTCCTGAACGCGAAGAACCACGAGAAAGAAGCCATGATCGTCGCCCAGGCCGGGCGCAAGGGTGCCGTGACCGTCGCAACGAACATGGCCGGTCGAGGAGTCGACATCCTGCTCGGCGGCAACTCCGAGTACATGGCCCGAAGCGAGATGGCCGCGCGCGGGTTCGACAACGACGCCTACCTCTTGTTCGAGATGGAGGAGGACGATCGAGTGGCCTACGAGGCGGAGTACCGCCCGATCATCGACAAGTTCAAGGGGCAGACCGACGCCGAGCACGAGGAGGTCGTGGCGAACGGCGGGCTGTACGTCCTCGGCACGGAACGACACGAGTCGCGGCGCATCGACAATCAGCTGCGAGGCCGGTCGGGCAGGCAGGGCGACCCAGGCGCGTCGCTCTTCTACCTCTCGCTCGAAGACGACCTGATGCGGATGTTCGCGAGCGATCGGGTCAGCTCGATCATGGAACGGCTGAAGTGGCCCGACGACGAGCCGATCACCGCGAAACTGGTGACGAAGGCGGTCGAGAATGCCCAGCGCCAGATCGAGGAGCTCAACTACGAGCGACGCAAGAACGTCTTGAAGTACGACGACGTGATGAACGCCCAGCGCGAAGCGATCTACGGCGAGCGCCGGCGTCTGCTGGAAGGACAGGACTTCCGCGACAAGGCGCTCGAGATGGTCGAAGAGGTCGTCACCCATACGGTCGCGACCTACTGTCCGCCCGACATCTTCTCCGAGGATTGGGATCTCGATGCGCTGCTGACCGGTCTGGCTGAGATCTTCCCTGTGCAGACCGCCCGCGCGGATCTCGAAGGGGTTCGCGATCTGGTGGAGCTGCAAGGCCGGTTCATCGAGGAAGCGGTCGCTGCCTACGAGGCGAAGGAGACCACGGTCACCCCCGCGGTCATGCGCGACCTCGAACGTGTCGTGCTGCTGAACATCACCGACACGAAATGGCGGGAGCACCTCTACGAGATGGACTACCTCCAGGAGGGCATCCACCTCCGTTCCTACGCGCAGAAGGATCCGCTGACCGAGTACCGACGCGAGGCCTTCGACATGTTCGAGGAGCTGACGCAGTCCATCAGGGCAGACTTCGTCCGGTACATCTACCGAGTGGAGTTCGTCAGGCCCGAGGCCCAGCAGGTCCGCCCCCAACGCGTGCAGGACAACCGAACCGAGGTCGAGAGCCAGGGCCGCGAGCAGGCGGGCGCGCAACAGGCCGTCAGCGACAAGACGCCACGCAACGCGCCGTGCCCCTGCGGGAGCGGCAAGAAGTACAAGAAGTGCCACGGCGCCGTCGCCTGAGGTGCTCGATAGACTTCCCCAGCGATGAGCGATCACACCGAGCGTCTGACCGACCTGCGCGAACGCGCTCTGGCTGCGAAGGAGTTCCTTTGACGTCGATGCCAAGCGCGCTCAGGCTGCGGAGTTGGAGCAGCAGGCCGCGGATCCCTCGCTCTGGGATGACCCCGCCCGCGGCCAGCAACTGACGACCAAGCTCTCGCGGCTGAAAGGCGAGGTGGCTCGCTACGATTCCGTGCAGGCCAGGCTCGACGACGCAGCGGCGATGGACGAGCTGCTCGAGCACGAATCGGATCCCGAGCTGGCGAAAGAGCTGGCCGGCTCGATTCAAACGCTCGAGCTCGAGATGGAGAAGGTCGAGCTGGCCGCCCTGCTGTCGGGGGAGTACGACGGATCCGACGCGATCGCCACGGTGAACGCGGGCGCCGGTGGAACCGAGAGCCAGGATTGGGCCGAGATGCTCCTGCGCATGTACACGAGATGGGCCGAACGAGAAGGGTTCGACACCGAGGTCGACGAGATCCACTGGGGTGACGAAGCCGGGATCAAGAGCGCGACGTTCTCGGTGCACGGCACGAACGTCTACGGGCTCCTCAGCGCTGAGCGCGGTGTTCACCGACTCGTACGGATCAGCCCGTTCGATGCGCAGAAGCGCCGCCACACGTCGTTCGCCTCGCTCGACGCGATCCCGCTGCTCGACGAGACCGACGAGGAAGACATCGAGATCCCGCCCGACGATCTGCGGATCGACGTCTACCGCTCGAGCGGTCCGGGAGGCCAATCCGTCAACACGACCGACTCCGCCGTTCGCATCACGCACCTGCCGACCGGGCTCGTCGCCGCCTGCCAGAACGAGCGATCCCAGCTGCAGAACCGCGCCGTCGCGATGAGGATCCTCAAGGCTCGGCTCGCCGACCTGGAGCGCCACAAGCGTGAGGAGAAGATGGAGACCATCCGCGGCGAGCGCAAGGCCGTCGACTTCGGCTCGCAGATCCGCTCCTACGTTCTGGCGCCGTATCAGATGGTGAAGGACCACCGGACCGAGGTCGAGGTGGGAGACCCGAACCGCGTGCTCGACGGCGACCTCGGGAAGTTCATCGAGGCCGAGCTGCGCCGCCGGGCCGGCGTGGCCGCGTCGACCTCGTAGCCCCGGAGGGCACTATCCCGTGGTGGATCGCCTGCGGCGCTCGACGACCGCTACGACGCCGATGCCGCCGATCAGCAAGAACCACGGGACCGCACCCGCTTCGATCCCGAGCGTCACGGCTCGCTCCTTATACGTCAGCTTGATCTCGTGGTGGCCCTGGCCGACCGCGACCCCCTGCATCAGGAAGTCCGTCGCGAGCACGGGGGTCGGTACGCCGTCGACCGTCGCGGTCCATCCGCGGAAATACGCGTTCCGGATGACGACGATCGAGGGAGCGGTCGCATCGACAGAGACGCTCACGTTCTCGGGCGTCGGTTCGGCGTAGGTCGCGGTTCCGGCGAGGGCATCCGGTGACGCGGCGCCGAGCCCCGGATCCTGTTCCAGGATCACCTCCGTCGCGGGGTCGTATCCCTGCGTCAAGACGGCGTGCAACGCGTCGGGGGGAGTCGCGGTGACGGTCCAGCGAGGGACGACCGACACCCGAGGCTCCCAGCCGCTCACCTGCAGCAGGTCGAAGTCGCGATCGCTCGCGATCGTCCCGTCCACAGGGATCGGGGGAGGTACGCCGGCCGGCACGATGAGAAATCTCACCCCGAACAGGCGGACGTCCTCGAGCGACGGGACGTTCACGACGGATGCGTTGTAGTAGACGGGGAGCGGGTTCGTCGCGCGGATGTACGCCCAGTAGCGCGGCAGCTGCACCGGGTTGTACCCGAGCATGTCTTCGACGTTGAACAGAGTGCCTCGTTCCATCACGAGAGACGGCCAGTCCTTCGGCGTTTGGGCCAGCAGGTACCCCTTGTCGTACGCGGCACCGGGAGGCGCCCACGTGAGGTATCGCTCGTTCCGGCCCTGCATCACCGAGACGAAGGGAGCATCGGCCAGGAACGCACGTTCGGAGACGTTCGGCCAGGGCAAGGCCTGGGCGAGGAGGTCGTTCCTCCCCAGGATGTCCAGCAGCGTGGAGTCGTCCCCGACGTGCGTGCGTTGTGACCACGCGGCGCCGGCGAGCAACTCGGCCGTGAGCACCGCCACCAGCCCGCCCGCTGCCCAGGTTCGTCTGCGCACCGCCAGCAGCAGGAAGAGAGGGATCGCGATGGCGCACGACACGGCGAGCAGTGCGAAGCGCGCGGGATCGGCGCCGAGGGCAAGAGGAACCCCGAGCCACAGGACGACGCTTCCTGCAAGCCACCTCCCGATCCGCCGGACCTCGATCGGTTCATCGATCAGCCCCTGGATCCCGATCGCCCCGAGCACGGGGATGGCGATAACGGCGAGGTACCGGAAGCGGCCCGGATTGTGCAGGTAGACGTCGCCGAACGGAACGTTCAGCAGCAGTCGTCGGAACCATCCCGCGTTCAACAGGATGTCGAGCATCGCGACGTACCCAACCACGAAGACGCCGCCGAATGCCCACAGCAGCGCCCGCCAACGGCGCGCCCGCGATGCGAACGGCAACGCGAGTAGGATCACCGCGCCCGCGTACGACCCGGGTGCGGCGCCCAGAGCGAGCGGCCAGCCCGCCCACATCGCCGGCCACAGCGGCGGCTCCTGTCCGGCGCTCGAGCCCTTCCCCGAATCCGCCACGCCGAAGTAGCCGGCGTGCAGGCTCGACGCTTTGATGAACGCGAGGCGCGGGATCAGCACGGGAAGGCTCCCCAGCGGGAGAGCTACAAGGAACAGCGCCGATCGCCCGACGCTCGGCCAGAGCGGGGCTACCTCTCCTCGAACGTCGACGATGGTCTGGACCACCAGGAACGCGCCGACGAGCAACGTGCATATCGTGAGTCCGTGACTCATGTGGGCATTCGCGACCTGCGACCATCCGAACGCGCCCACCGCGAGCCAGGCGAGTCGCCGGGACCACCGCTCCGTGTGGCGATATCGAGAGGCGCTCAGGAGCACCACGGGGGTCCAGGCGAGCACCCCGGCGAACGGAAGCGAGATCGCGATCCACGAGGTCGAGATCAACATCGCGGCCGAAAGTCCTCCTCCGGTGGCGGCGATCCGGCCCAGCCGCTCGCTCCGAAGGAACGCGTACATGCCGAGTCCGCAGAACACGGGGTTCAACACGATCAGCGCGCGGATCGCGGCACCCGGCGGCAGCCAGGAGAAGAGCACCATCGCGGGCGCGTACAACCATCCGCTCTGCGGATCGGCGGCGAACGGGTGCCCGGCCATCTCGAACGGGTTCCACAGCGGGACGTGTCCTGCTGCCAAACTTCGGCCGAGGAACGCATAGCGGGGGAGCCAGAATCCGAGGATGTCGGGGTGGGTGTTCGTGAGCAGCGGATGGAACGCGTATCCGCGGAGCGCGAACAGCACCGAACCGACGATCACGACCGGGCCCGCAAGAGCCGATGCGATCTTCTTCGCAGCCCGGGGTTCGGCGGCTCGTTCGTGCACCTGACCGGTCTCGGCCGGTGGGGCGGCGGCGATCACGGCAAGCAGGGTACGGGAAGTCCCCGGCGCGCGGAGGACGTCTGATAGGGTGGTTCGCGTCCACTTCTCCGCATCCAAAGGTCGTCATGATCAGTCTTCAACGCGTCACGAAGACGTATCCGAAGGGTGTTACGGCGCTCGAGGACGTCAGCATCGAAGTCGAGAAGGGCGAGTTCGTCTTCGTCGTGGGCCCCTCCGGATCTGGCAAGTCGACGATGATCCGACTCCTGATGAAGGAGGAGGAAGCCACCGGTGGCGAGGTCTACGTCGCGGGGAAGAACCTGGCCAAGGTTTCGTCCTTCAAGATCCCGCACCTGCGTCGCAACATCGGCACGGTCTTCCAGGACTACAAACTGCTGTCGGACAAGACCGTGTTCGGCAACGTCGGATTCGCCCTCGAAGTGATCGGGAAACCGAAGCACGTGATCGACAAGCGCGTCCCCGAGATCCTCGAGTATGTCGGCCTCGGCGACAAGCTGAACAGCTACCCCGATGAGCTGTCGGGCGGCGAGCAGCAGCGAGTGTCGATCGCCCGCGCCTGCGTGAACCGACCGCTCGTGCTGCTCGCGGACGAGCCCACCGGGAACCTCGACCCGAACACGAGCGTGGACATCATGCGCTTGCTGGACAAGGTGAACCGGATCGGCACCACGGTCGTCATGGCCACGCACGACCAGGCGATCGTCGACGCGATGCGCAAGCGCGTCATCGAGCTCGACAAGGGCCACGTGATCCGCGACCAGGCTCGAGGCGTGTACAGCTGATGCTCCGACCCGAGTATTACCTCCGCGAGACCGCGGCGGGGATACGGCGGAATGGCGTCGTGGCGTTCTCGGCCATGTCCACGGCGTTCATCGCGTTGTTCCTCGTGGGGCTGGCGCTGCTCATCTGGCGGGAGTTCAACGTTGCGATCGACTCTCTCACCGGCAACGTTGAAGTGGCTGTGTACTTGACCGATCCTGTCGACACCACGAACTTAGCGAGTATCCAGGATCTGCTGCAGTCGTTACCGGCGGTGGCGTCGGTGACCTACTGGGACAAGACGGTGACGTGCCAGCACTACCACGCGATCTTCGCAAACAACGCGGCGTTCAACGAGGACGTCAACTGCGAGCAGGCGATCCCAACCTCGCTTCGGGTGAAGCTCGTCGACACGTCCGATTACGCGCAGATCCCCGCTGCGATGCAATGCGCACCGGACGCCTCGGCGACGCCCGGCGAGCCCGCGAAGATCGTCTGCACAAGGCCCGGTGTGTTGAACGTTCGGGACAACAGCTCGTTGCTGGACGCGCTGACGACGCTGAAAACCTGGCTCTCGGTCGGCGTGCTTCTGCTCGCCATCATCATGCTCGTGTCGGCGATCGCACTTGTCTCCAACACGCTGCGGATGGGGATGTTCGCGAGGCGAAAAGAGATCGGCATCATGCGCCTCGTTGGCGCGACGAACTGGCACATCCGCGTGCCGTTCCTGATCGAGGGCCTCGTTGAGACGCTGCTTGGAGCGTTCACAGCCCTGATCTCTCTTTTCTTGGTGAAAGTGCTCTTCATCGATCGCGCTCGAGAGCATTTCAAGCTCTTCCCGCTGATCCGCAACTCCGATGTGCTCGCGATCGCGCCATGGCTCTTGATCGCCGCCGTGGTGATCGCGGTGCTTGCGGGCACGATCGGGATGCGCCGCTTCCTCGACGTGTAGGGGAGTGCCGCCATGGCCGAGGGCGAGAAGACGGTCGCCTCCAACCGCAAGGCGCGTCACGATTACAAGATCCTCGAGCAGGTCGAGTGTGGGATCGCGCTCACCGGATCCGAGGTGAAGTCGATGCGCGCCGGGCAGGCCTCGCTGACCGAGGCGTACGCGCGCGTTCGTGACGGCGAGGTCTGGCTGGAGGGGATGCATGTCCCCCCGTACGAGCAAGGTGAGAAGCGGGGCTACGAACCGATGCGCCCCCGCAAGCTCCTGCTGCATCGCAGGGAGATCGACCGTCTCGCCGCGAAGCAGAAGGAGCTGGGTCTCGCGCTGGTGCCGCTGCGCGTATATTTCACCCACGGCATCGCGAAGGTCGAGATCGGCCTCGCCAAAGGCAAGCGTGAGTACGAGAAGCGTGAGGCGATCGCCAAGCGCGAGAGCCAGCGCGAGATGGAACGCGCAGCCGGCAGACGCCGGTAGCGTCCCTCCTCAAGCCTCGTCGGTGGCCGGCCGTATACTTCCTGAACAACTGCATATGGGGGTGTACTGGCTTCGACCTGGACGTTCATCGTCTGGGGGAAGCGGGCCGTGATCCCGGATGTCACGTTAAACGCCGGACAAACACAAGCGCCAACGACAACTACGCGCTCGCTGCCTAATACGTTAGGTAGCCGGGCCCCCTCGGATCGCCTGCGACCGAGGGGTGCCCGTCACTCAGCAGGCTTACGACGGTAGCTCCGCCCGGGGGCGGCCGCCGGACAACGCACCCGGACTAGCCGAGAGGTCCTCCGCCAGTGGGAGCCTCGAGGCGAAACCTTTCCACTGGCTCCGCCCGGAGAAGCCCCAGTCGGTCGCCTAGGGACGGGGGTTCGATTCCCCCCACCTCCAAGAGCGCTCAGTCATTCGTCTGAGCGTTGTTGGAGGTGACGCCTCGCCACCAGCCTTGTTGCGAATGGTGATGGGACCTAGTCTCGTACGGTGCTGAATTGCCCGAGCTGCGGCCACACGAACGGCGCGGGCGCAAAGTTCTGCGAAGAGTGTGGCTTCTCGTTCACCGCTGCGCCTGTTGGCGTGAGGGAACAGCGGAAGACCGTGACCGTCCTCTTCTGCGACCTGAGCGGCTCTACTGCGCTCGGCGAGAGGATCGACCCGGAGCGGTTGCGGACGCTGCTTGCGCATTACTTCGAACGGATGAAAACCATCATCGAGTCGCATGGTGGGACCGTGGAGAAGTTCATCGGCGACGCAGTGATGGCGGTGTTCGGGGTGCCGGTGCTGCACGAGGACGACGCGTTGCGCGCGGTCCGCGCGGCGGTCGAGATGCGCGATGCGCTGCCCGAGTTGGGATTCGAGGGGCGGATCGGCGTCACAACGGGCGAGGTCGTGACGGGGACCGAGGAACGGCTGGCGACGGGTGATGCGGTCAATGTGGCGGCGCGGTTGGAGCAGGCGGCGCAGCCCGGTGAGGTGCTGGTCGGGCAGCCGACGCTTGCACTCGTCGAGGGCGCGGTCGAGGTCGAGTCGGTCGAGCCGTTGGTGCTGAAGGGCAAAGCCCAGCCAGTGACTGCCTACCGACTCGTCCGCGTGCACTCGGCGCCGCCACGGCGGCAGGAGGAGCTGTTCGTCGGTCGCGAGCGCGAGCTCGCGATCGTACGGGGAGCGTGGGACCGAGTGCAGAACGAAGAGCGCTGCGAGCTGGTGACGTTCGTCGGCGATGCCGGGGTCGGCAAGTCGCGGCTCGCCGCAGAGTTCCTCTCTTCGATCGAGGCGACGGTCTTGCGTGGCACCTGCCTGCCGTACGGCGCAGGGATCACTTATTGGCCGGTCGTCGAGGTGCTGAAGCAGCTCGACGTGCTGGCCCAGGAGGAGACCGCAGCCGCGGCGATCCGATCGTTGCTGGGCGAGACAGACGCAGCGGCGTCTGCGGAGGAGATCGCCGGGGCGTTCCGCAAGACGCTCGAGCGTGCTTCGGCGAAACGGCCACTCGTCGTTGTTTTCGACGACATCCACTGGGGCGAGGAGACGTTCCTCGACCTTGTCGAGCACGTGGCCCTCCTCTCCTCGGGCGCGCCCATCCTGCTGCTTTGCATCGCGCGGCCGGAACTCGTCGAACATCGCCCCTCGTGGCCCGTGACCTTCAGGCTCGAGCCGCTGGGCGGTCAGGAGGTCGACGAGCTGATCCCGGAGCGGATCGTCGGCAAGCTGCGCGAGAAGATCACTCGCGCGCCGGCGAGGCGGAAGGCGAGGTGGTCGTTCCGCCGACCCTGCGGGCGCTGCTCGCGGCGCGTCTGGATCAGCTCGATACGGCCGAGCGGAGCGTGCTCGAGCGCGGTGCGATCGAGGGCGAGCTCTTCCACCGTGGTGCTGTGCAGGCGCTCGCAGCCGACGAGGTCCAGGTGACTCCGCGCCTGGCCGCGCTCGTCCGCAAGCAACTCGTCCGCCCGGACAAGACGCAGTTCGTAGGCGACGACGCCTTTCGCTTCCGCCATCTCCTGATCAGGGACGCGGCCTACGACGCGCTGCCCAAGGCGATGCGCGCTGAGCTGCACGAGCGGTTCGCATCCTGGCTGCGGGACCATGGGACCGAGTTCGTCGAGCTGGACGAGATCGTCGGCTACCACCTCGAGCAGACCTGCCGCTACCGTGTCGAGCTCGGCTCTGCGGACGACCGCGACCAGGATCTCGCTCGCGAGGCGGCCGAACGGCTCGGGAACGCGGGCCGACGCGCATTCCAACGTAGCGACGCCCCCGCAGGCGTGAATCTGATCTCACGTGCGGTCGCGTTACTCCCGCCTGACGATCCTCTCCGGGTCGACCTCATCCCCAATGTCCGCGTCGTCCAGGGGATGGGCCTCGACATGGGTTGGGCAGACCGGGCACTCACCGAAGCGGTCGAGGCGGCGACCACGACCGGCGATCGCACTCTGGCAGCCCACGCCCTCGTGCAGCGCGGACTCTTACGCTTGTTCACGGGGTCGGAGGTGACGCCGGGGGAGCTCTTCGACGTCGCAGAGCGGGCCATCGCCGTGTTCGAGGAGCTGGGAGACGATCTGGGCCTGGCACGGGCCTGGCGACTGAAAGCTCAGGCCCACTACCTCGGTCGTCGAGCAGGCCTCTGCGCGGAAGCGTCCGCGCGAGCGCTCGAGCACGTCCGTCGGACGGGCGACCGGTACGAGGAGCGAGAGATCGCAGAGTGGCTCGTGATCGCGCTCTTCCTCGGCCCAGTTCCGGCGGATAAGGCAGCCCGAAGCTGCGAGAGCCTGCTCAAGCAGACCGCTGACGATCCCGTCCTTGAGGTGCAGATCCTTGGAGCGTTGGCGTTTCTCACGGCTATCCAGGGAAGAGGTTTGGAGAAAGCCGACGAGCTCATCGCTCGCGCCCGCTCGATCACGAGCGACCTCGGCGACTGGATCTGGACGTTCTCTCTCGACTACGCGACCTTGTGTGTCTTGCGCGGCGACCCGGTCGCCGCCGATCTGGGAGTCCGCCCCGGCTACGAGGCGCTCAAGAAGATCGGTGAGAAGAGCCACTTCTCTGCGCTCGCCCAGGTGCTCGCGCGGGCGGTGTATCTGCAGGGGCGCTACGACGAAGCCGAACAGCTCACGAGGGAGTGCGAGGAGGCTGCGCGCCCGAACAACGTCGAGGCCCAGATCCTGTGGCGCTCGACGCGGGCGAAGGTCCTTGCCCGCCGAGGAGAGCTGGAAGCGGCCGAGCGGCTCGGGGAAGAGGGGGTCACCATCGCCGCCGAGAGCGATTTTCTGTCCACCCATGCCGAAGCTCTGATGGATCTTGCAGAGGTACTGCAGCTCGCTGGTCGTCGTGAGGGCGCCGAGGCGCGTACCCAGGATGCCCTTCGTCTCTTCGAGCTGAAAGGGAACGTGATCGGGGCGGACCGCGCGCGCCGCTGGCTCGCAGAGCTGCGCGACTAGGCCGACGACGGATAGGCAAGTATCACGCGGTCTTGGCGAGCAGCTCCTCGGCGTGGTTGATGTAGAAGGTCGCGCCCACTGAGCGGTAGAAGTCGAGGGCTTTCTCGAGCTGCTCCACGCCCTCGGTCTGTCGGCCCGCCTCGATGAGCTCCTCTGCGGCCTGAAGGCGAAGCCGCGCTTCCCAGGTCGGGCTGCCGCCCTTTGACCACATCTCTGCCGCACGGACGAAGTCCCGGTCTAGGCAAGCCAGATCGAGCGCCTTCCACGGAGGGAGTGGGGCGTCGCGCAAGATGTCGCGCAGCTCCTCCTCGTGCTCGAGGGCAACGCGCGTGAAAACGAAGTCCAACGACAAACCCCAGACCGCGTCCTGCGGGTGCGAGCGAGCGACAGTGATCAGCTCCCGTGCGAGGTCGCGCGCCTCGGCCATGTGACCGCGCATTTCGAACGCCGAGCAGAGCGCTGCGAGATTCGGCAGAAGTTCCTGGGGGTCGTTCACAGACCGAGCGAGGGAGAGCGCTCTCTCGTAGTCTGCCAGGGCGCCGGCGAGGTCCCCGCGCGCCTCGCGGATCCGCGCGCGTTCTCGACGTGCCGTGCCCTCCATGTAATGCGGCGAGCCCGCCTCGCATTCGCGGACGAACTCGTCCAGCAGCTGAAGCGACTCATCCCACCTGCCAAGGGTAAGCGTGATCTGTCCCACCTGGGCTCGGAGCCAGCGGGCGCCCGAGGCGTCGCCGAGACGCTCCGCGATCCGCAACCCCTCTCCGTACAGCTCGGCGGCCCGCCGAAACTCGAACGAGAAGACGGCGTGCACCGCAACGTTGTTCGCGATGGAACCGGCCACGGGCGAGCTCACAGCCATGGCGATCTCGAGCGCACGCACTTCGTCCTGCTCGCCGCTGGGATCGCCCATATAGACCTTGGCGAGCCCGATCGTGGCGAGCGAGTGTGCCTGGAGCTCCTCGACCTTCAGGGCCTCCGCCAGCGCCATCGCCTCCGTTGCAAGCCTGAGACCTTCCGTGGGATCCCCGCCGATCGTGCGTGTGCGAGCGAGGAACGCGAGCACGCGGGCAGCTGCCAGTGAGCGCTCGGCCCCCACGAGCTCCTCGGCGCGCGCCTCGTGACCGCTTGCCTTGTCGTTCTGACCTCGTTCCCACCACATCCGGGACAGCGAAACCTCGGCCCCGGCCGCCGTTTCGCGGTCACCCGCCCCCAGCAGCGCGTCGCGCGCCTCTTCGAGGGCAGCCTCCATTCTCTCGTCGCCGGCGAGGAAGAGCGCATCCGCGAGCCGATAGAGGAGCTGCGGCCGCTCCCGGTCCTCCTTGGGCCCAAGGGCGAGCGCGTCGACGTAATACGTGGCCGCGGCGGGGTAGGCGTTCACGGAGAACGCTCGATCGCCGGCCGCGCGCAGGGCCAGCCGGGTAGGCGTCGCGAGATCGCCGACGTCCTGGCCTGCGGCCTTCGCCAGCTCGAGTGCAGAACTCCAGTGGTAGGCGAGGAGCTCTGCGTGGTCATCGGATCGGCCGAGGCCCTCGATCCACTCTGCCGTCTGGCGATGCTTGTGCGAGCGGGTGCCGCGAGGGATCTGGCCGTAGGCAACGTCCCGCAGGAGCATGTGGGCGAAGGCCCACTCACCTTCGCTCTCGACCGAAGAGCGGCGCTGGCGGGTCAGGAACCCGTTGCGCTCGAGCGCGTGCAGCAGCGGGGCGGCCTCCCGCTCGTCTCGGCGCAGTGCCCCGGTCCAGAAGACTTTCCCGATGACCGCCGCGTCTTGGAGGAGGGCCTTCGCCTCGGGCGACAGGCCGTCGAGGCGGGCCGCGACGATCCCCTGAAGCGTCTCGGGAAGAGGCAGGTCCTCGGCCGAGCCCCGTTCGAGGTAGAGCTGCGCGAACTGCTCGGCGTAGAGCGGATTGCCCTCCGCCCGTTCCAGCAGCGCCTGCTGGATGGCAGCGGGAAGCACCGAGCGCTCGAGCGAGTGCGAGATCAGGGCGGCCGTCTGTTCCGTAGAAAGCGGGGAAAGTCCGAGCGTCGATGCGTTCAGCTTTCCGCCGCCCCAACCAGGACGTCGCTCTAGGAGCTCGGGCCTCGCGCTGCAGACGACGAGGATGCGGACGCCGCTCAGCCAGTCGATGAGCTCGTCGATGAAGTCGAGCAGGCCTTCATCGGCCCAGTGCAGATCCTCGAATACCAGAACCAGCGCGCGTTGTTCGGCGAGGGCCTCGAGGAAGCGCCGCCACGCCGCGAAGGCCTCCCCGCGACGGTCGCCGCCGAGGCCTGCCTCGGTCTCGAGCCCGACCAGTGGCCGGAGGTGCGACTCGACCCATCGGGCGTCGTTCTCGTCCGCGAGGGCGTCGTCGACCGCGGCTCGGAGCTTCTCGGCCGCCTCCGTCTTGCTGTCCTGCTCCAAGATCCCGGCCTGCGCCTTGACGACCTCCGCGAGCGCCCAGAAGGCGACCCCGTCGCCGTATGCGATGCACCGTCCCTGCCGCCACGTGATGAGCTCCGGGTCGGCGTCTGCTATCCGGGAGAGTTCGTACACGAGCCGGCTCTTGCCCATCCCGGGCACGCCGACGAGGGTGACGAGCTGAGGGATCCGCTCTTGACGGGCGCGATCGAGCGCGTCACGTAGGACGCTCAGTTCTCGCTCGCGTCCGACGAGCTGCGTATGTGCATGGTGTTCGACATCGACCCCGAAGCGGGACGTCCCCTCGACGGCCTCCCATATCGGGATCGGCTCCGCCTTCCCCTTCGCTTGCACCGCAGGGAGCTCGCGGTATGTGATGACGTGGCGGGTAGACCGATACGTCGCCGACCCAACAACGATGCCGTTCACGGGAGCGGCCGTCTGGAGCCGTGCCGCGGTGTTCACCACGTCGCCCGAGGCCATCCCCTCGCCCTCGGACGGGCGCGAACGCAGCGCGATGAGCGCCTCCCCGGTGGTGATGCCGATGCGCAGCTCCGTGCCCTCGGCGCGTGCGAAGTCGCGGATCGCGAGCGCTGCCCGAACCGCGCGCTCCGGATCATCTTCGTGGGCGACGGGTGCGCCAAACAAGGCCATGACCGCATCCCCGATGAACTTCTCCACCGTGCCGCCGTACCGTTCGAGCTCGGCGCGGACCTGGGAGTGGAAGCGCGACAACAGCGAACGAACGTCCTCGGGGTCAAGGCCCTCCGCTTGCGCGGTCGACCCCACCAGGTCGCAGAAGAGAACGGTGACAACCTTGCGTTCCTCTCGTGCCTCGGGCTCGGCAGCCAGGGGCGATCCGCACATGCCGCACAGGCGAAACCCCTCGGGGTTCTCCTGGCCACAGCTCGGACACACGATCGCCACGGGAGAAGGGTACGACGCGCATCGCGGCCGATGTGAAACCGCAAGCCGTCCTGAGGCAAGAAGCAGCGCTCTACGACGATACGTCCCGCATGTACGCTGACGATGCTCGAACGAAGGGAGCCAACGTGAACGGAGCCTTGCTGGAAGCGTTCCGCCACAACGGCTGGGCGACCAAGCAGCTGCTTGCTACCTGTCGCGGCTTGTCGGAGGAGCAACTGACGGCTTCCGCCACTGGTACGTACGGGGGGATCCTCGCCACCTTCAATCACCTCATCCAGGCGGAGGGCGGGTACGGGCGACGTCTCGCTGGTACCGGCGGCTTCGACTGGGTCGACGACGAGGATGAGAACGCCGACCTCGACCAGCTCGAGATGAGAGCGGATGAGCTGGAAGCGTTATGGCAACAGCTGCTGCAGTCGGAGCCGTTCGATGCCGAGCGGGTGGTCTTCCTCGATGAGGGTACCTATGAGGCGCGCGCAGGTGTGATCCTCGCGCAGGCGCTCCATCACGGGAGCGTTCACCGGGAGCAGATATGCGCGATCTTGACGAGCCTCGGCATGCAACCTCCGGACCTCCAGGCGTGGGCGTGGGGCGAAGCGACGGGACGAGCGAAGGAGCTAACCGCTGACCACTAGCAGCCTCGCCCCAGATGAGGAACGGCGCATCGCCGCCGAACTCTTCAACCATGTGTGGGAACTGCTCGACCTCCCCGATCGAACCGTCGAGCAGGACGAGAGGATGGTGCACGAAGCGCACGCCTCTCGGTTGCATTGGGATAACGTCGGCGGCCCGACGAGCTGGACGGTTGGGGAGTGGCAGTGCTCGCGGGTCTACGCAACGCTGGGTCGCGCGGAGCCGGCGATCCACCATGGTGAGCGCGCTCTCGCGATCTGTGAAGAGGCAGATATCGAGGGGTTCTTCCGGGCCGAGGCGTACGAGGCGCTCGCTCGCGCTCATGCCATCGGCGGAAACCAAGCCGAAGCCGAACGCTATCGGGATCTCGCCTGGAAGTCGGCCGAAACGATCGACGACGCAGAGGATCGGGAGACGTTCGAGCGCGACATGTCGACCCTTCCCTCATAAGAGAGTCCGTTGGCGTCAGGGGATCGTTGGGAGCCCGGCATCTGCGTCGGGGAACTCGGTGCTCCCGTACCTGTTGAGATCGGCGCTGTGCAGCGTGTCCAAGAACGTCGTTCCGAACACGGCGGCGAACTCCCTCGAATCGAGCAGGTTCTGCTCGACCAAGCTGGTGGGGACGTACGGGCCGATGTTCTGGCGGTAGCGGTAGTCGCGAAGGAAGACCGCGACGTCCTCGACGGTTGCGCCGCCGTTGTCCCATAGGCGATCGGGGTAGAGGTAGACCTCGGAGGGCACGACGCTCTGCACGACGGAGCCGATGCCACCGCCGAACTCGCGCTCGATGTCCTCCTGAAGTTGGATCGGATCCAGGCGCACGCCGTTCACCGCGTCGGGGGTCGGGCATTGCCCGTGATCAGCGGTGACGAACAGCACGTACTCGTTGGGGAATTGCTCATCGAGCTGAGCGACGAGCCGCTCGAGCTGGCGGTCGACCTCCTCGATCACGAGGCCTTCCCACTTCGACAACATGTTGTAGACGTGTCCGGTGTAGTCGGGTGTCTTGTAGTTGATGTACAGCAGGTCGGTCACACCGCTCTTTCCGATCGGCTCCGACGCCAGCGTCGAGGCGATCACGTCTCCTTGGAACTGGACGATCGGCGGGCTGCAGCAATCCACCGCGGCGTGCAGGGGCGCGAACTCTGCGTCCCAATCGGGCGGCGAGAACCCTGCCCTGTGTTTGGCCAACGTGCCGGGTGCGGGCATCTGGGCCGGCATCCGGTAGAGGTCGTGATTCTGCGTCACCCAGTCATGGATCGAGAGCCGCTCTTCGAAGTAGATGGCGACCGGACGGTTGTCGCCGGTGCGTGACTCGCCGCCACGTCCGAGCATGCCCAGGTGCCAGACCTGGTAGCCGATCTCGCCGACCCACGGCAGGTTCGCCTTCGCGTTGCTCCACAGGTCGGCGAGCGTCGGGACCAGGATGTCGCCGGGATCGGCGTTCCCTTCTTCCCCGTACGCCTTGCGCACGGTGCCGTTGTCGCGGATGTTGTGGCCGGTGATGCCGTGGGTCCGAGGGAACGCCCCCGTCCCGATCGTCGCGTGCGCACACGCCGTGACCGCCGGGAACGATCCCATGATGGCGTTGCGGTAGTTCGCGCTCTGACCCATCAGTCGTTTGAGGGTCGGCCAGCTGTCCGGCCACTGATGTAGCACGTTCCAGCCGCCCCCGTCGATCACGAACGTCACGATCACCTTGGGCGGCGGGACGAGGGCCTGCAACCGCGACTGGGTGCCCGGAAGCGGTCGCCCCTCCCGATCCGACGGCCACCCGTCGAAGCCCATCAGCTGCGCGGCGGTCGGAGCGAGGTCGGCGAGCGACACGCGCTCCGCGGAATCGGACGGCGCGATTCGGCCCGGACCGTAGACGAGGAGCGGAACGCGCTCGAGGTACATCCAGGTCGACGCGTGGCTCGTCCGTGGATCCAAAGGCGCCAGATGAAGCGATTCGTAGGAGTAGTTCGAGCTGTTGAAGGGTGCGAGCAACAGCTGGAGGTCGCCGGAGCGGCCCGGATGATAGGCGCGGCGAACGAGCTCCATATACTCGGCGCCGAGGCTGTGTGCCATCTCCTCTTGGATCGGGCGAGCGGCGGGCCGGGAGAGGTGACGCACGGTCCAACCGAGCGCGGACCCTCCGGCGGCCAGCGCGAACCCACCGAAGCCGGCCACCGCCAAGAACCGGCGACGCGAGGGGTCGGCCGCGCCCCCGTCCTCGCGGGCGTCGAGTTTGGAACGCCAATGGATCACCGCCAGCCCGAAGGCCCAGCACACGACGCCCGACGCGATCGCCAGCACCAGCGACCCCGCCAGCGAGACGACGAGCCCGACGATGCCGCCGGCGAGGGCGAAGAATAAGAACGCGCGCGGGATCGGCCGGGACTTCATGTCGACGGGTCGATTCTCCCAGAGCGCTCGGGCAAGGCCGGAGGCGGCAGTCCGAAGCGCGTTAGGAGCGCTTGCGGGGCAGATCCAGGAACGGCGTCGGCACGACGGTGGCGGCGACCTTGCCGCGCTCACCCTCGACGCTCCACTCGACCGAGACTCGGCTTCCGATCGCTTCGTGCTTCTTGTCGATGGAGCCGAAGCCGACCATCTTCTTGATCGTCGGGCCCCACGTGATCGAGGTGGCGCGACCGATCTGCTTCCCTTCCTTGTAGACCGGGACGGGATCACGGTTGACCATCGGCGAGACGCCTGGTGGCAGGCCGTGCTTCGCGAACATGGCTTCGATCCCCGCCCATTCGAGCTCGAGCCCGACGAGGCGGCGCGCCGGTCCTCCAGCCTTCTGCTCGGCCAGCAGAGCGCGGCGACCGTTGAAGTCCGACGCCTTCTTGAACTCGACGAGTCGTGCGAAGCCGAGCTCCAGCGGCGAGTATTGCTGCTCGGGTGACGTGGCGTGGCGGGCGCTCGTGTACTCGGCCTCGATCAGGATCAGTCCGGCTTCGACCCGGGACACATCGAGCGCCCGGATCCCGGCGGGATAGATCCCGAAGTCCTGTCCCACCTCAAAGATGCGGTCCCACACGGCGAGCGCTCCGTCGGCGGGGATCCACAGCTCGTAGCCTCGGTCGCCTGTGTAGCCGGTGCGTGTGACGTCGACGGGCACGCCGGCGATCTCGTCCATCCGCCGGCGGAAGTACCTGACGTCCTTCCAGTCGCGGCCGGTTGCAGCCTCGAGCACCTCACGTGAGAGCTGGCCTTGCAACCCGAGGGCCGCGGTCTTCTCCGAGATGTCTTCGACCTCGACGTCGAGGCCGGTCGCGTTCAGCAGGAACCACCGATAGGAAGGGTCGGCCGCGGTGATCCGGAAAGATGTGTCGGCGATCCGGGTGATCGTTCCGTCGTCGATGACCTTGCCCTCTTCGTCGCACCACGGGGTGTAATAGACCTGGTCGACCTGGAGTTTCGAGATGTCGCGGGTCATCACGCGATCGAGCAGCGCCCGCGCGTCTCGCCCCGACACGATGTACTTGTAGAGCGGTGAGATGTCGAAGACCGCCGCCGCCTCGCGGATCGCGTTGTACTCGATGTCGTGGAAGTCGGCGTAGATCGCGGCCGAGAAGTAGCCGGACCATTCGCCCCAGGCGAACTTCGTGTTCAGCTCACGCTCCCGCGGGAAGAACGCGGTGCCGACGCTCACGTGACCTCCATGGGTAGGGTGGAAGAAACTGCCTGGATACCGAGCCGTAGGGTAGCCCACCGCCCCTCACCGCCGGAAACAGCTGCCTGACCTCAGGTCAGGCAGCTGCTGGCGCCCCTCCAGGCCCGTGGCTACCATGGGCGACCGGCGCAGCTGCCTCCGACCACACTGGGGCACGGGGGCGTCGGCTGACCCCAAGTCATGCGAGCGGAGGGCTTCGATGGCCAAGCGTTACGACGCGGTCGTGATCGGCGGAGGGCACAACGGCCTCACGACTGCCGCGTACCTCGCCAAGGCCGGCAGGAAGGTCGTCGTCCTCGAGAAGAACTCGATGCTCGGCGGCGCCGCCGTCACCGTGGAGCACTACCCGGGGTTCCGCTTCAGCGCGATGTCCTATGTCGTGTCGCTGCTCCGCCCCGAGATCATCCGCGAGCTCGAACTGCCCAAGCACGGCCTCGAGATCCTCCCGCTGGACGGAACGATCACGCCGCTCGACGACGACTACCTGTGGCGCGTGAACGATCACGGCAAGACGATCCGCGAGCTCCGCCGCTGGTCGAAGAAGGACGCCGAGGCCTACGAGGAGTACGGCCAGCTCATGGCCGAGATGGCGCGATTCATCAAGCCGATCCTGTCGATCGTGCCGCCGGACCCGGGCAAGCTGAACCCGTTCGAATGGCTGCCGTTGACCGGTCTCGCGATGGGCTTCAAGGACCTGCCGCAGCGTCTGCAGACGACGTTCATCCAGTTGATGACGATGAGCGCAGCGGACTTCCTCGATCAATGGTTCGAGATCGAGCCGTTGAAGGCAACGATGAGCGCGAGCGGGATCATCGGGACGTTCCAAGGCCCGCGCTCGCCCGGCACCGCCTACGTGCTCCTTCACCACTACATGGGTGAGATCGACGGCGCGTTCCGCGCGTGGGGTATTCCGAAGGGCGGCACCGGCGGCATCAGCTACTCGATCGCGAACGCGGCCCTCGCCCACGGCGCCGAGATCCGCACCGAGGTGCCGGTGACGCGGATCAAGACCACCGGTGGCCGTGCCACAGGCGTCGTGCTCGAGTCCGGCGAAGAGATCGACGCAGACGTGGTCATGTCGTCAGTCGACTCACGTCTGACCTTCATCAAGCTGCTCGAAGACGGCGTGCTCGACCCGTCGTTCAAGGACGAGGTCATGCGCTACAAGTACCGGGGATCGAGCGGCAAGGTGAACCTGGCCCTGGATTCGCTTCCCGAGCTCGCGTGCAAACCGGGCAAAGGCGAGTGGCTGCGCGGGGCGATCTCGTTCAGCCCGTCGATGGACTACATGGAGCGGGCGTACGACGACGCGAAGTACGGGAAGTTCTCCACGCACCCATACATCGACTGCATCATGCCAACGCTCGTGGATCCGTCGATGGCGCCTCCGGGCAAACACATCATGTCCTGCTTCGTGCAGTACGCGCCGTACAAGCTGGCCGACGATGCCGAGTGGACCCCGCAGATGCGCGACGCGTTCGGGGAGACCGTTATCGACACGCTGGAGGAGCGATTCCCGGGGATCCGCAACAAGATCCTGCACAAGTTCGTGCTCTCGCCGAAGGACATCGAGGACTGGACGGGTCTCACGGAGGGCAACATCTTCCAGGGCGAGCTCTCGCTGGAGCAGCTGTTCTTCAACCGCCCGGTTCCCGGATGGGCGCGCTATCGCACGCCCGTGAAGGACCTGTGGATGTGCGGGTCCGCGACACACCCGGGTGGAGGCATCATGGGTGCGCCCGGACGGATCGCCGCGCTCGAGTACCTCAAGGAGAAGAAGCGCGGAAGGAGAGCCGCCTGATGGCGAAGAGCACCGTCGTCGTCATCGGGGCCGGTCACAACGGTCTGGTTGCTGCCGCGTACCTCGCGAAGGCAGGCAAGAAGGTCGTGGTGCTCGAACGTTCCCACGAGGTGGGGGGGATCCTGCGCAACAGCGAGATCGCACCCGGGTTCACCGCCCCGGGGATCGCACACACGATCGGGCGGCTTCGCCCATCGGTGATCAAGGACCTCAAGCTGCCGTCCTTCGGGCTCGACCTGATCGCACCCGACGCCCGGATGTTCGCCCCGCAACCCGATGGTTCGGCTGTCACGTTCTGGGGCGATCCGAAGCGCACATCTCACGAGCTGTTGTCACGGAACGCGCACGATGCCGAGGCGTTCCTGGAGTTCGACACGAAGGCCCGCGCGATCGCGAGCTTCCTTTCCCACATCAACCTCGCCACACCGCCCGACCCGAAGTCTCCGTCGCTCGCCGACGCGATCATGGGCCTTAAGCTCGGGAAGCGGTTCAAGGATCTGGGCGCGAAGACGGGCCGCGAGACGATCCGTGCGCTGCCGATGGCCGTCGCCGACCTCGTGCAGGAAGTCTTCGAAGAAGAAGCGTTGCGCGGACCCCTCGCGACGCGCGGCGTGTTGTACACGTCGACGGGCCCGTGGGCAGCCGGAACGGCTGCGGTGTTCTTCAACGACTCCGCCGGCACCGACGGTGGGGCGGCCGGGACGGCCGTGTTCGCGCGCGGTGGGACCGCGGCGCTCGCTGCCGCGCTGGCAGCCTCGGCGAAGTCCCGCGGCGCCGAGATCCGCACCGAGGCAGAGGTGGTCGCGATCCGCACCCGGAACGCCCGCGTGGTCGGCGTGGAGCTGGCGGACGGCTTAACGATCGACAGCTCGCTCGTCGTCTCGGCCGCGGATCCGAAGCGAACGCTGCGGATGTGCGACCCGGTTGAGCTCGGCCCGCTGATGGTGTGGCGCGCCGAGAACATCCGCCAGCCCGGTGCGACGGCGAAGGTCAACCTCGCGCTGAGCGGACTGCCCGCGTTCAACGGCGCTGAAGGCGTCGAGCGACTGCAGGGCAGGATCGTGATCGGTCCGAGCATCGACCACGTCGAGAGGTCGATGGACGCGTTCAAGTACGGGCACGTGGCCGAAGAGCCGACGCTCGAAGCCACGATCCCGACGCTCGTCGACTCGTCGTTGGCGCCCGAGGGCAAGCACGTGATGAGCGTGCTGTTCCAGGCGGCGCCGAGGAAGCTGCGCGAGAGTGACTGGTCCCAAGAGCGCGACCGGCTGGGCGACATCGCGGTGAAGACGCTCGAGCAGTACGCACCGGGCCTCGGCGAGCTGGTGGAGGCACGACAGGTCATCACCCCCGAGGACTTCGAGACCGATTACGGCCTGACGGGCGGCCACGTCCAGCACGCCGAACCCGGGCTCGACCAGTTCTTCGCGTGGCGCCCGCTGAACGGCCACGCGCGGTACAAGTTCGCGTTCGACGGGCTCTACCTGGCCGGCTCAGGCGCACACCCGGGTGGGGGAGTGACCGGCGGCCCCGGCGCCAACGCCGCCCGCCAGATCCTCAAAGACGCGAACAGCTAGGAGCGCGCGACCACCATGCCTGTGGCAGTATCCGCGGCATGACGGATGCGCCCGAGTTCCGGATCGAGAAGTCCGAGCTCCTGATCGGCGGCGCGGACAACGAATACGACGAGGCGAGCGACGACACGTGGCTGCCCAGCTACATGGGCACCGTCTCCTTCCAGAAGCTTCCCTGGTGCGACACGGACGAGACGCTCGCTGCCTCCGGCGCGGAGGTCGCGATCGTGGGCGCCCCTGTCGACGAGGGCGCGTCGAACCGGCCGGGTGCGCGGTTCGGACCCCGGGCGATCCGCCAGGCCACTTATCACGGCGGCGACCTGTGGTCGATCCAGCTCGGGACGAGCGTCTTCGACAAAGTGAAGTGCGTCGACGCAGGCGACGCCCCCGTCTACCCGTCGCGGCTGGAACGCGCGCTCCGCGTCGTCCACGAGAAGGTGTGGCGCGTCGCGAAGACCGGGGCGATCCCGATCGTGCTCGGCGGCGACCACTCGATCACGTATCCGAGCGCCGCCGCGGTCGCGCGCGCGCAGCATCCGCGCAAGGTCGGCCTCATCCACTTCGACGCGCACGCCGACACGGGACGCGAGGTGTTCGGCTCGCTGATCTCGCACGGAACGCCGATGCGCAACCTCATCCAGGAAGGCTGGATCGCGGGACAGAACTTCGTGCAGGTCGGGCTGCGCGGCTACTGGCCCGAGAAAGAAACGTTCGACTGGATGAACGAACAAGGGATGCGCTGGCACCGGATGGTCGAGATCGAGGAGCGCGGCAGCGAGGCGGTGATCGCCGACGCGATCGCCGAGGCGCTCGACGGTCCCGACTGCATCTACCTCTCGATCGACGTCGACGTCGTCGATCCAGGCAGCGCGCCCGGAACCGGCACCCCGGAACCCGGGGGCATGCTCCCGCGGGAGCTCCTGCGAGCGGTGCGCCAGATCGTGGGCGCCGTCGAACTGGTTGGTATGGATGTCGTTGAAGTGTCACCGCCTTACGATCACGCTGAGGTGACCGCCGCGCTTGCTCACCGCTGTGTGCTCGAAGCGATCAGCGCCATCGCGAACAAGAAAGGCTGAGTCCCGTGCCTCACGATCACGACCGAGAGCTCGCCGACAACCAGAAGCTCTGGAATGCGTGGACCCCGATCCACACCTCGGGCCCGTTCTACAACGTCGAGAAGTTTCGAAATGACCGTCGTGACATCCGCATCCGGCAGTGGGAGCGGGAAGAGGTCGGCGATGTGTCCGGCAAGGCCCTCCTTCACGTCCAGTGCCACTTCGGGCTCGACACCCTTTCATGGGCGCGCCTGGGCGCGAACGTAACCGGCATCGACTTCTCTGAGGCCGCGGTGGAGTTTGCGAGCAAGCTGGCGTCGGAAACCGGTCTCGCGAACGTTTCGCGGTTCGTGGTCTCCGGCGTGTACGACCTGCCGGAGACGCTCGCCGGCGAGACGTTCGATGTCGTCTACACGTCGCGCGGGGCGATCGGCTGGCTTCCCGACATCGACCGATGGGGTCAGATCGTCGCCTCGTTCGTGAAACCGGGTGGGGTGTTCTACATCCACGATGCGCACCCGATGCTCGAGGTCATCGACGAAGAGCAGATATCGCCGAACGATCTGCACCTCGCGTACGAATACTGGAGCGGCGACGCGATCACCGCCCCCGTGCAAGGGTCCTACGCCGACCCCGGCGCCGACGTCGACGCCGAGCTGGAACACGGCTGGAACCACTCGATGGGCGAGATCGTGACGGCCCTGGCACGCGGCGGCCTTCGGATCGAGTTCCTCAACGAGAAGCGCACGATCGCGTGGCCGATCGGCTGGCTCGTGGAGGTCGCCAACGGCCAGTACGGCTTCCCGCCGGATCAGGTGGGCACGATGCCCCTGATGTTCTCCCTGCGCGCAGTCAAGGATGCCTAGGAACCCCCGCCTTCGCCGTGGATCCGGCCGGGAGCCGGTCGCCTCAAGACCACGGCGCCTCACGTCGAAGCCTGAAGCGTGATCGAGCCTCAGCCTGCCCTTGGTGAGGCGACCGCCGCGTTCCGACGACTGGTCGGCAACGTGGAGCTCGTCATCGCCGGAAACACGGCCGCCATCGAGGCTGCGGTCGTCTGCCTGTTCGCTGAAGGCAATCTTCTGCTCGAAGGGGTGCCCGGCGTCGGCAAAACGACGCTCGCACGCGCGCTGGCGCGATCGATCGGGGGCGAGTTCAAACGGATCCAGGCGACGCCCGACCTGTTGCCGTCGGACCTCACTGGGATCAGTGTCTACGATCAGGCCGGCGCCGAGTTCCGATTCGTTCCGGGTCCGCTCTTCGCGAACGTTGTGCTCGTCGACGAGATCAACCGCACGACCCCGCGCACGCAGTCGGCGCTGCTGGAACCCATGGAGGAGCGCCAGGTGACCGTGGAAGGCGTGACGCACCCGCTGCCGACGCCCTACCTCGTGATCGCAACGGAGAACCCGATCGAGCAGCACGGGACCTACCCGCTTCCCGAAGGCCAGCTCGATCGGTTCGCGATGACGGTGCCGGTCGGCTATCCGGATGCAACCGGCGATGCAGGCGAAACGGTTCGTCGCCAGTTGCACCGTCATCCGATGCTCGATCTGGAGTCGGTCCTGACACCGGAAGAGGTCCTTCATTGCCAGCGCACCGTGCACGCCGTTCACGTCGATGAGACCGTGATCGAGTACGTGGTGTCGCTCGTCCAGGCGACGCGCGCGGCACCCGAGATCGCGCTCGGCGCGTCGCCCCGTTCGATGGTGTGGCTGACCCGGTGTGCACAAGCGCGCGCCGTCGCCCAGGGACGCGACTTCGTTCTGCCCGACGACGTGAAGGCGCTCGCGCCAGCGGTGCTCGCGCACCGGCTGATCCCGCGTCAGTCCCGAAGCGGTGGCGGCGTGGGCCGCGAGGTCGTGCGGAGGATCCTCGGCGAGGTTCCCATCCCCTTGCACGTCGCCCGCGGGTAGCGACGATGCTCCGCCCGCGCAAGCGCGCTGCGGGCTTGCTTCTCGGCGCCGGGGTCCTGTTCTTCCTCGGCAGCAACGTGCAGGCCGGATGGCTGTTCGTACTGGCCGCCTTCCTCATCGGCGCGGTCGTTGCCGGAGTGGTGCTCCCTGGTCGGATGCTCCGCGGTCTGAACATCGAACGCCGCGCCTCGGACCTCGTCAATCAGAACGACGAAGCGCTCCTACACCTCGTCGTCACCAACCACTCGCGAGGACTGCGGCTGTCGATCCTCGTGCAGGACCCGTTCCTTTCGGAGACGACGATCTTCCTGCCGTCGATCGCTCCCGGGGAGAGCGTGGAGGTGACCACCTCACGCCGCGCGCTCCGCAGAGGCTGGAACGGTCCGAGCGACGCGACCATGCGCACCGTGGCACCGTTCGGTATGGCTGAACGCCGGCGCCGCGTGCCGGTCGAGGGGCGGACGCTCGTCCTCCCCATGGTTGTGCCGCTGGGGAACCAGTCGTTCATCGAGCCCGTTTCGACGAACGACCATGCGATCCACTCCTTGCCGCGTGTCGGCCGCGGGCCCGAGTACCTCGGCGTCCGTGAGTACCGACCCGGCGACAGCATGCGACACGTCCACTGGCCCTCGACCGCGCGCACCGGCACCGTGATGGTCCGTGAGTTCGAACAGGAGACGACCCGGCGGATGGCCATCATCGTCGACTCATCGCGCGACGCGGGCGATAGATGGACGCCGCTCGATCGCTGTTGTTGCGCGGCGGCGTCGATCGCACTCGCCGCGAAGGCTCACGGCCACGGCGCCCGGCTCGTGCTCGCCGAGGAGGGTCGTCTCGACGTGCTCTCGCGCGCCGGTGACGGCGAGCTGCTCGAACGGCTCGCTCTCCTCGATGCCGACTCGCGCCTCCCGTTCGCCACCCTCTTGGCCGGGCTCGGTGGCGGAGAGCTCCGCGGCGTCGAGACCGTTGTCCTCGTGCTTCCGACATGGCGAGAGAACGACTCGCAGGCCCTGACTAGGCCCGTGGGCGACCTCGTTGAGCGGTTCTCGCGCGTCATCGTTCTGCTGGTCGACGCCTCCGAAGGATCGCCCAAGACTGCCGCCCTTTCAGAAGCGGCCATGAACGAGGTCGCGGAGGATCTGACGACGGCGGGGGCCGAGGTTCACGTCTGGCGATCAGGGACCGAACTTGCCGATGTGCTCGACCGCTCTTGGGGATCCGTTGTCGCGCCTGCTCGGCCGGACCTGCCCTCGGGGGTGCGCGCATGAAGCTCGAGCTCCGCCGCCCGACGGGACCGCCCGAGGACTCGATCGCGATGCGCGTGGTCGTTGCCCTCGCGGTCGAGCTGTCGATCGTCGCGGTGGTCGCGCAGGGCGCCGCCCACGTCACGATCGCCGTCGCGTCGCTGACGCTCGCGCCGGTCGGCTACGTCCTTTCGTATCGGCGGCGGTACCAGAAGAACCTGCTGACGAAGATCCTTCTCACGCTTGGCTTGATGGTCGCCATGGGGCAATTCCTCCAAGGTGTTCGGGACGTCGGTTCGGTGGACCAGGCGAGGATCCCCCTCGCGACGTTATTCCTCTGGGTCCAGGTGCTGCACTCCTTCGACGTTCCGCGACGAAGAGACCTGGCCTTCTCGATGGTCTCGAGCTTGATCCTCATGGCCGAAGCAGGGTCGCTCTCGCTGTCGACGTCGTTCATCGGTTACCTCGTGCCGTGGTCGGTGCTCGCTTCGCTGTGGCTGTATCTGTCGAGCAGACCTCGGGCCGACGAGCTCACGCCGATCGTCTCGCTCCGCACGACCGTTTCACGCAAGGGACGGCGCCGCCTGGCCCCGGTCTCGTCGGCGGCCCGCGCAGTCCTCGTGGCGCTGATGTGCTCGTTCCTTGTGTTCCTCGCGATGCCTCGCCTGCCTGGGGGCATCCTGCACGCGCCGCCGTTCTCGCTGCGGCACTCGTCGCCGGTCGGGAACTTCGACGGTAGCGTCGTCAACCCAGGGCTCCCGGCCCAGTCGGGCGACGGCACGGTGGACTTCCAGTCGGGCGGCTATCCGGGATTCAGCGACCTCGTCGACCTGCAGGCGCGAGGGCATCTCTCGGATCAGCTCGCGTTCCGGGTGCGTTCGCCGCAAGCCGCTCTGTGGCGTGCGGAGGCGTTCGATACCTACAACGGAACGACCTGGACCCCGTCGGACAAGGCCTCCGTGCCGCTGCTCACGGGCTGGGACGGCATCTCGTTGCAGGTGCCCGCCGAGGTTCAGCGTCCCAATCAACCGAACCTAGCCTCGACCGAGGTGACGCAGACCTTCTACGTCGAGACGCCCCAGCCGAACGTGCTGTTCTCTGCGTCCACCGCGTCGCAGGTGTATTTCCCCTCGGGCGGATTGGTCGTCGATCGCGACGCCTCGATCCGTTCACCGATCCTGCTCGACGAAGGCCTCGTGTACTCGGTCGTGTCCTCCGTTCCCATCTACACGAACGATGATCTTCGCTGGGCGGGACCTCGGGTCCAGGGGATGAGCAACTACTTGCAGCTACCGGCGACGATGCCCTCCCGGGTCGCCGAGCTCGCTCGCCAGATCACGGCCGGTTCGAGCGATGAGGTCGATCGCGTCGAGGCGGTGCAGTCCTGGATCCACTCGAACACCCAGTACAACCTCGACGTTCCGCGTGACCCAACCGGAGTCGACTCCGTCGATCATTTCCTCTTCGTGTCGCGACAGGGATTCTGCGAGCAGATCGCGAGCTCGATGGCCGTGTTGTTACGGACGTTGGGGATCCCAACGCGACTCGTGACCGGCTTCGGCCCCGGCGATCGCAACCTGCTCACCGGGTACTTCGAGGTGAAGGAATCCGACGCGCACGCGTGGCTCGAGGTTTACTACCCCCGCATCGGGTGGATCCCGTACGACCCGACGTTCGGCGTCCCGAACGCGTCCCCTGGGATCGCGAGTCGGTTCATGGCGGGACCGGTGTTCGCGGCGATCGGCCGGTTCGTCCAGAACGTGATGCCGGAGCCCCTGAAACGTGCCCCGGGCAACGTGGTACGCGCCGCGGGACGGCTGTTCCGGACGTTGCCGGAGTTCATCGGCGTCGCGGCCCTCATGCTTCTCGGTTTCGTGCTGATCCGGCGGCGACGGAGACGCCACCGGGTGGGACCGCCCCTAACCGGTGCAGGTGCTGCGTTCTCGGATCTGACGGATGCCCTCGGCTCGAAGGGTCACGCGCGTGGCGAAGCGGATACGCCGAGCGAATTCCTGCATGGGGTGGCGGTAGACCGCGCTTTGGCCCAGGAGGTCGTGGACGCGACGAAGGTCGTCGTCCGGACCTTCGAACGAGAACGGTTCTCGGCCGACACACCGAGCGACGACGACATCGCTGTCGCCCGTGCCGCCGCGGCGCGCGTTCGCCAGCTGGTCAGCCAACGCTGAGGCGAGGCGCGGCGCCTTCGTTCTGAGGGCGGTACCGTGTTCGGCATGTGCCGGAGCATCAAGACTTTGCGACAGCCCGACGCCGAGGCGACCGATGAGGAGATCCGCGCGGCCGCGCTCCAGTTCGTGCGGAAGGTGAGCGGCTACCGGGTGCCCTCCCGGAAGAACGAGGAGGCGTTCGGTGAGGCCGTCGAGGACGTGGCCAGCGCGACGAAACGCCTCCTCGACGCGGTGACCAGAGGCTAGGTTCGTGGGTTTCCCGCTCGACCCTGCGCCGCAGGATATGCTCGCGATGGGGGAGGCCGCCGTTGCGTACCTGATCGACTTCATCCAAGGCCTCGACGACGCGCCGGCCGAGAACACCGCCGGCGCGCTCGAGCTGGCGCGGCGCCTGCGCGAGGCCCCGCCGGAGCTCGGTGGCGACTGGGACGAGCTGTTCGCCCAGATGAAGGACGCGATCGCGCGCACGTTCGAATACAGCGGCCCCGGCTACCTCGCGTACATCCCGGGCGGTGGGCTGTACACGGCGGCGCTCGCCGAGTTCATCGCGCAGGGGGTCAACCGCTACGTCGGGCTGTGGCAGCCGAGCCCCGCGGTCGTCCAGATCGAGCAGAACGTGGTCCGCTGGCTCTGCGACCTGTTCGGGTACGGAGACGACGCGCGGGGGTTGCTCACGACCGGAGGATCGCTCGCGAACCTATCCGCGATCGTTGCCGCTCGCCACGCCAAGCTCGGCGAGGATTTCCTAGACGGCACGTACTATCTGAGCGACCAGGTTCACGCGAGCGTAAGCAAGGCGTGCACGATCGCCGGCTTCGCGAAGAGGAGCCTGCGCCTCGTGCCCACCGATAGCCAGCTCCGCATGCAACCCGACGCTCTGCGCGAGATGGTTCGCGCCGACCGAGCCGCCGGCCTCCGCCCGTTCCTGGTGGTCGCGAGCGCGGGCACGACGAACACCGGGGCCATCGATCCGCTCGACGCGGTGGCGGACATCGCCGCCGACGAAGGCCTGTGGATGCACGTCGACGGCGCCTATGGAGGGTTCTTCCAACTGACCGAGCGGGGTCGAGATCGCTTCAGCGGGATCGAACGGGCCGACAGCGTCACCGTCGACCCGCATAAGGGCATGTTCCTGCCCTACGGAACTGGAGCTCTCGTCGTTCGTGACGGTGAAGCGCTGCGCCAAGCCCACTACGAGGGGGCTGCGTACCTTCAGGACCTCGCGCCCGAAGGCGAGCTGCCGAACTTCAGCGAGTACTCTCCCGAGCTCTCGCGCGACAACCGTGGGCTGCGGGTGTGGATGCCGCTCAAACTCCACGGCGTCGCGGCGTTCCGTGATGCGCTCGACGAGAAGCTCGACCTCACACAACATCTGTACGAGGCGTTCGCCTCGAACCCTGCCCTCGAGGTTCCGTGGGCACCGCAGCTGACCGTCGTTGCCTTCTGCCTTGCCGATGCCGGCGAGGACGCGCAACGAGCGTTCCTGCAGCGGATCAACGCATCGGGGCGCGTGTTCCTCTCGAGCACGGTGATCGAAGGGCGATACACGCTTCGCGTCTGCATCGTGTCGCACCGAACCCACCGCGACCGGATCGACGAATGCATCGACATCGTCGCCAAAGCCGCCGCCGAGGCGTAAGGGGAAGGCGAGCCGATGCCGGAGTTCCCCGAGATCCGAGCACTCGCTGAACGGCTTGACACCGCGTTCTCTCAGGCGATGTTCGACCGGGTGGACCTCCTGCAGTTCTCCTCGCTAAAGACGTTCGCGCCGCGCCCGGATGAGCTTGGGGGCAAGCGGCTCGACGACATCACGAGCCGCGGGAAGTTCACGGTTCTGAACTTCGAGGGCGGCATGCGACTGCTGTTCCACCTGTCTCAAGGCGGCCGAGTGGACGTCGAGGAACCGCCGAAGTCGACGAAGCCGCGAGGCTCGGTCGCGCGACTACGGTTCGAGCCCGGTCGGCCGTCGATCCTCATAAAGGAGTTCGGCACGCAGCGCAAAGCCGGATGGTGGGTGCTAGCGCCAGGAGACGAGGGACCCCTCGCGAAGCTCGGACCGGAAGCATTGAGCGACGAGGCCGACGAGTGGGTGCGCTCGAGCGAGGACACCCGCCGCGTGCACACGATCCTGCGCGACCAGCGCACGCTCGCCGGCGTCGGCCGCGGATACAGCGATGACATCTTGCACCGAGCGAAGCTGTCGCCGTACGCGTCGCTCGCGAAGCTCTCGGCGACAGAACGCGAAGAGCTGATCGCGGCGATCCACAGCGTGCTAACGGAAGCTCTCGAGGTCGAACGCAAGAGAGCTGGCGGACTTCCGACGAAGCTAGGCGACCACTTCACCGTTCACGGCAAATACGGAGAGCCGTGCCCCCGCTGCGGGGACGATCTGCGCCGCGTCAGCTACGAGTCGCACGAAGTGACCTACTGCCCCTCATGTCAAACAGGCGGGAAACGATTGGCCGATAGGCGATTGGACCGTCTCATCCGCTGACCCACAGCGTCGTCCCAGGCTTGCGGCGTCAGAATGGCAATCATGCGTGCGCGCAACAGTCGGACGTGGTTGTTCGTAGGCCTTACCGTCGGGGTTGTCGTAGTCGGGGCCCTCGTGCTCGGGAGGGTCGCGCATCGCGGCCCATTCGCACCCATGCCGTGGACGAACGTGAAGACCGGTCAGATAGCGGGACCTAGGTATGTCGGGATAACGGTCCCCTACGAGAGTTCGAAGGGGTGTGCGTCAGGGGGATACACCTCGTTAGCCCAGCTCTCGGCCTGCTCGAAGGTCTTTGCCGACGCGGCCACCGCGCTCTGCCTCGCACCTGGTCAGCTCGGGAAACAAAGGACGAACTAGGTCAGGCGTCCTTGAGTGGGCTAGCCGGCGGGCGGAGCTGGCGGGACCGCGGGTGGCGGGGGCGGTGGAGGCGCCGACGACATCGTGTTCATCGGCATCGAGGGCTGTTGCTTCTTCAGGAACGCGAGGATGATGAGCGCGATCAGCCCGAAGACGAAGCCCAGCACGACCCATAGTGCCACGGAACGGCCCTTGCTCTGGGCTACGAATCCGCAGATGACTGCCATCACGACGCCGCCGATGAGGAAAATCGACGGATTGATCGAGGACGACGTCAGCAACATACGAACCCCTCTCTCTGGAAACGTCTCGGACCATACCCCGTGGAACAAACGGAAGCACGAACGCAAGCCCATTACGCCTCTGGGGCGACCGATCGCAGGCTGACGAGGCTGGTCAGGTAGCGTTTCCCTCGTCATGGACGACGAACCTGACGCCGACCGGCTTGGGCTGCTCGCGCGGATGCGGGCTCACCTGATGGACTTCACGCCGCTGCGCCAGTCGCGGGATTTCCGGTTGCTGTTCCTCGGGAAGGCAGTCTCGGATCTGGGGGACGTCGTGGTCGACGTCGTCGTGCCGTTCCAGGTCTTCCACATCACGCACTCGACGCTGGCCGTGGGGATGCTGGGGCTCTGCCAGCTCCTGCCCGTGTTCGCGTTCCCGATCCTGGGCGGTGCCGTAGCCGACGCACTCGAGCGGCGCAGGCTGACGATCGTCACGCACTCGCTCCTGGCCTCGATGTCGGTGCTGATGGCCCTGAACGCCTCGCTGTCGCACCCGAGGCTCTGGCCCCTCTACGTGTTCTCGACGCTCTCGGCGGCCATGTGGACGTTCAACGAGCCCGCGATCTCGACGTGGCCGGCGAGGCTGCTTCCGGCGGAGCTGCTTCCTTCCTCGAACGCGCTCGGGTCGGGGTTCCACACGTTGGCGCATGTCGGCGCGCCGCTCGTGGCGAGCGGATTGCTGGTGACGGTCGGGACCAGCGGCGCCTTCGTCTTCGACGTCGCGAGCTTCCTCGTCGTGATCGCGGCGGTCTGGAGGATGCAGCCGTCCCCGCCCTCAGATGAAGAGGCCACGGTCAGCTGGGCGGCGATCGTGGAGGGCTTCCGATTCCTGAAGGGGAAGCGGACCATCCAGTCGGTGTTCGCGATCGACCTGAATGCGATGATCTTCGGTTTCCCGATGGCGCTGTTCCCTGCGATCGCCGCGAAGCTCAGCCACGGTTCCGGTGCAGGAGCTCTCGGGATGCTGTACTCCGCGATCGCAGTGGGCGCGTTCCTGGCCACGGCGTTCTCGGGCAAAGCGAAGCACGTCCGGTGGCAAGGGAGGGCAATCATGATCGCCGTCGTTGTGTGGGGCGGCTCGATCGTCGTATTCGGGCTTTCTCACGTGCTCTGGCTCTCAGTGCTGATGCTCGCGATCGCCGGTGGTGGCGACATGGTGAGCGGCATCTTCCGACAGACGATCTTGCAGACAGCGGTCGAGGATCGATTGCGCGGCAGGCTCGATGGGATCGGCATGGCCGTGTGGGCGAGCGGCCCGGCGGTGGGGGATGTCGAATCCGGGGTCGTCGCCTACTTCACGAGCGTGCCGTTCGCGGTGGTCTCCGGTGGCCTGCTCTGCATTGCCGGGGTCGGTATCTTGCGCCTCCTTGCGCCCGGGTTCGCCCATTACGACGCAAGCGCTCCCGCGCCATAAGCAAGTTTTTCGTGCGAGGAGGGACCCAAACAACGCTGGCGCGCGTCCGACGTTCGGCGTAGGTTGCAGAGGAGAAAGGGAGGGAACGATGCGCAAGATGCTGATCGCACTGACCGCGGCTTCGCTGGTTCTGTCGCTGAGTGGCCTGGCACAGGCCGCGGAGCAGCACCACGAGAAGTACCAGAGCTCGTACGTGAACGCGTTCTGGCACTCGAAGGTGACGGTCGACAGCGACACGTACCTGCGGATCACCTGGTACGTAGGCGCGTACGACAACGGTACGGATGGGTTCTTCTCAGACGCGTACCGGGACGTCGCCCGGTGTCAGGTGCTGACTGGGCGCGACCGGTGCAATTACAGCAGGGCTTTGTCCTGGTACGGCTACACGAGACGATCGGGTGTGAACTCGTTCACGATCGATAAGCAGTTGACCGCGGGGCACCTCGACGCGTACTACAAGCTGTACGTCGACAAGACCGGAGAGCTGGTCGGGCGCTTCCACATCGTGACCGATCTTGCTGGGACCGGCGATCTGACCTTTGGTCGCCAGCGCTACACCGAGCATCAGGGGTGCACGACCTTCAAGTACAGCGGAAAGTTCGAGTACCGTCAGGCGACGGCGACTGGGACGATCGCCCTCGGAGACGAAACCGCAACCGACTTGGGCAAGACGAACGACGCGAACTTCGGCGCGAGCCAGTTCATCGATATCAGCCACACCTGCTGATCAGAGCACTACGACCCGGGGGGCTGCGATCGCTCCCCGGGTCGTTCGTGCGATCGGCGTTGATCAGATCTCGACGGGAACTCGCTCGGCAACCGGAGCGCCGGCAGCGGCGTGGGCCACTCGACCCGGGATGTAGCGGTTCGCGATGACCGCAGCCAGGAGCAGCACGACACCCCCGATCAGGGTGGCGAGATGGAGTCCGCCGACGTACGCCTCGTTGAACGCGTGGACGAATCCGCCGATCTGCGCTTGCGAGAGCCCGAGGGTAGCGAGGTTGTTCTGCTGCACGAACCCGTGGCTCGCCGCAGCCGCGAGCGCGCTCTGCTGAGCGGCGCTCAACCCCAGCCCCGACAGGTCGATCGCTGAACGCACGTGGGTGAACAAGATCGTGCCGAGCGCGGCGATGCCGAACACACCGCCCAGCTCACGCGATGTGTTGGTCATCGCTGAACCGAGGCCTGCGCGTTGGGGCCCCACCGCCCCCATCACGGCCGCCGTCATCGGGGCCATAGTCGCTCCCAGGCCGTGGCCCATCAGGACGAACAACACGCCGATGATCCAGAACGGCGTGTCGACGTTCAGCCACGACAGGGCCAGCGTTCCAAGGCCGGCGATAATCAGCCCGTAGGTCATCGGTCCGCGCGAGCCGATCCGCTGCGCGATCCTGCCTGCGTTGGGCGCGGTAACGATGATCATCGCCGTCATCGGCAGGAACCGCAGACCCGCCTGGATCGGCGTGTAGTTGCGCACCAGCTGCATGTAGAGGCTGAAATAGAGGAACACCGAGAACATCCCGAGCGAGATCGAGAACGCGACGAGGTTCCCCGCCGAGAACGCCGGGATCCGGAAGTACGACAGCGGCATCATCGCGTGCTCGTTGTGCGACTCCCAGTACAGCAGCGCTGCGATCAATACGACGCCGATGACCAGAGCGCCAACGATGTCGGGACTGCTCCAGCCCTTGCGGTTGGCTTCGATCAGGCCATAGGTGATGGCGAACAGCCCGCCCGTCCCCAGCAACAGCCCGGGGGTGTCGAGGCGGCGTTCCTGCTCGGAGCGCGACTCCTTGATGGTTCGGGTGCCGACGATGAACGCGACGATCCCGACGGGAACGTTCACGAAGAAGACCCAGTGCCACGAGACGTTTTCGGTCAGATAACCGCCGACCAGCGGCCCCAGCGCGAGCGCGAGCCCCGACACCCCGGCCCACAGCCCGATCGCCTTGGCGCGTTCCTCGTGATCGAAGGTCACGGTCAAGATCGAGAGCGTTCCCGGCATCAGCAGGGCGCCGCCGATGCCCTGGAGACCCCGGAAGACGATCAGCTGGCTCGCGGAAGACGAGAGGCCGCAGGCGAACGAGAAGAACGTGAAGATCGCGAGACCAGACAGGAACATCTTCTTCCGCCCGTAGCGGTCGCCCAAGATCCCCCCGGTCAGCAGCAGCGAGGCGAACGCGAGCACATACCCGTCGACGATCCACTGGATCTCGCTCGCGTCTGCCCGCAGCTGTCGCGAGATCGTCGGGATCGCGACGTTCACGACGGTGTTATCGAGCATCGCCATCGCGAGCGCGAAACACATCGTTAGCAGGACGATCAGTTTCTCGCGGTGGTTCTCGCCGCTGAATATCGGCATGGTTCGACTCCTCTCGCAGAGATTCCCTTGTCAACGCGGGCGCGGGCCCGAACCTTCCCGAGACCCTACCGCAGGCCGTGGAGGGCCTGGACGCCGCTAGGGTTGACGGCGATGTCTCCCGGCTGGACACGAGACAACCTCAGGCACGCCGCTGCGATGGTGCGGTACGGGCGCAATCCGGCCGCCACCGTCTATGACTCGATCGGTGACGATTTCTTCTTCGCGTTGGCCCCCGGGTGGCTGAACCTCGGTCTGTGGAACGGAGACGGAAGCGATCCCGGGGAAGCCCCGGCCGCCGTTCGACGACTGGTGGAGCGGCTCGCCGCCCAGCTGCCGACCGGATGTGACGTCCTCGACGTCGGCAACGGGCTCGCAGAGCAAGACCCGGTGATCTCCAGCGTTGCCGAGGTTCGTTCCCTCACCGCGCTGAACATCACGCTCTCGCAGCTGCGTCGCGGGCGGCCTCGGCTGGAGGAAGCTGGTGCGGGACCGGTCAACGGCGATGCGACCCGGATGCCGTTTCGTTCGGGCTCGTTCGACGGCGTGATCTGCGTCGAAGCAGCGTTCCATTTCTCCTCGCGCGCCGCCTTCTTCGCAGAATGCTCGCGCGTGCTTCGGCCCGGAGGCGTGCTGACGATGTCGGACATCCCTGTCAGCCGGATGCCGCACGGTCCGCGCGAGGCCGTCGCGGCCCTCTCGCAGCTGCGCGCCTGGGGATTGAGCCGCCAGGCGGCCGTGAGCGCCACGGATATCGAAGGCCTCGTGGCGGCGGCGGGCTTCACCGACATCCGGACAGAGCTGGTGGGGGAGCGGACCATCGCGCCCGCGCTTCGGTTCGTCCGACGACGGCTGGATGTCGCGCGACGTGAGATGCCCCTCTCGTACGGGCTGGCAGTGCGATCGATGCTCTCGCAGGTCGACCTCTTGTGGCGCCGGCGGATGATCGACTACCTGCTGGTACGCGCCACGAAACCGATCTAGAGGGTCGTTACCTCGCTAGCCGAGCTCGCGACGGAGCGCAGGCAGCGGCAGCTGGCCGAGCGCCAGCAGCCCGTCATGGAACTCGCGCAACGAGAACGCCGAGCCCTCTCGGGCACGGGCGGCCGCGCGCGCCTTCTCGATCTCGATCATGCCGATCATGTAGCAGAGTGCCTGGGCCGGTACCGCGATGTAGCGGTCCACCTCGATCACGGCGTCGCTGTGGGAGGTACCGCCTTCCTCGACCTTCGCGATGGCGGCCTCACGCGACCATCCGAGCGCATGGATGCCGGTGTCGGTGATCAAGCGCGACGCGCGGTGCGCCTGCGCCTCGAGCATGCCGAGTCGTTCCCAGTCGTCGAGATAGAGCCCCATCTCGTCCGCCAGACGTTCGCTGTAGAGCCCCCACCCTTCGCAGAACGCCCCTCCTGCGAACTCCCCGCCGAATCGCCGCAGCCGCGGCATCTCCACCCTCTCCTGTTCGATCGTCATCTGGAAATGGTGTCCAGGGTTCGCTTCGTGATACGTAACGCTCGCCAGATGGTGCAGGTCACGGCTCGCCAGATCGAAGGCGTTCACGTAGTACACGCCGGGACGCGAGCCGTCCTCGGTCGGAGGGTTATAGAACGCGAACGGCATGTCGGCCTCGCGGAACTCCTCCACAGGCCTCACTTGGCAGTTGGCGCTCGGCAACCGGCTGAAGTAGGCGGGGGCGGCGTCCCAGCTTCGCTGCACCTGTTCCTCGGCGAGCTCCACCAAGGCTGCTCGCGTGGCGAACGAGTTCTCCCCTTGGGCCCGCCGGTCTGCGATCGCCTCCTCGGCGCTCGTGAAACCGAGTCGTTCGGCGACCTCACGTCGCTCGAGTTGGATCGCGTCGAACCGCTCGTTCCCCAGGTCGTGCACCTCGCGGGGGTCGAGCGGGAGCGTCGTCCAGGCGAGGATCTCGGCGGCATAGATCTCTTCGCCGCCGGGCAGCGCACTGAGACCGATGCTCTCGGTCGCGTGCGGCAGGTAGTCGCGAAGTGCAGCCAAGAACGTTTCGTAGGCGGGATTCACGACGTCTGAGACCACCGCGGCGATGCGCTCGCGCGCGGTGTCGTCGTGCAGAGGGATCATCGCCGGCGAGTCCCCGGGCGCGAGCGCGAGCAGCCGTTCCACCTGCCCCACGGCGCGATGGGCCACGACCGAGGGTGAGGTGACTCCCGTGTCGACCGACTCCTGCGCGATCTCTCCGCACGCCGCGAGGTAGGCGGGAACCGCTCGCAGCCGAGCCTCGTATCGGTCGAGGCGCTCGGGTGTATCCGCGCGCTGCATCGATCCGATGTCGGCGAGCAGCTGTCCGGGCCCCCACAGATGGCTCGTGACCTTGAGCCGGTCGGTCCGCATCTCGATCTCGGCAACGTTTCGCTTCGCGATCTCTTCGAGGATGTCGAGCGTGCCGCGGAGATCGGACCCGAGCGCGGTCCGATCGATCGTGTCGAGCTCCTTCAAGGCGGCCCGATGGACGGACTCGGCGGCCGCGCGGCCGGTTTCGCTCGGATCGGCCAGGCGATCGTCGTGCCGCTCGTCGCCGGTCAGGGTCCCGATCATCGGTTCGAGCTCGAGCAGGCGGTCCCAATATCGGTCTGCCAGCGAACGAGCGATTTCGGCGACGTCCATGGGTTCGCGTCCTCCCGGATCAGAGAAGGCCAAGCGTAGCCGCTCCGTCTACCTGAAGCGCCGCGCCGCTGACGAAGCCCGCCGGCTCTGAGCACAGGAACGCGACGACCTTGCCGAAGTCCTCGGGGTCACCCGCGCGTCCGGAGATGCCCAGCTCCTTCATCCGATCCGTCGCGTGCGTCCCCGGGCAGGCCAGGTTGAGCGTGATCCCGTCGTCGATGAGGTCCTGCGCGGCGGTCTTCGCCCACGCCCACAACGCCGTTCGAGGCGCGTTCGAGTAGGCGAGGTCGGGGATCGGCTCCTTGATCGAGTTCCCTGCCATCAGGCAGATGCGACCCCACCGCGCCTCCCGCATGTGCGGCACGGCCGCCTGCACGAGGCGGATCGAGGTCAGCATGTTCGCGTTGATCGCCGCGAGCATCGCGTCATCATCGACCTCGAGAGCCCTCGTTTTCGGGGGTCCTCCGGCGTTGGCGACGAGCACGTGGAGCGCGCCGAACCGCTCGACCGTGGCGTCGACAAGACGTCGTGGCTCGCTCGGGTCGGTGACGTCGGCGGCGATCGCGAGCACCTCGCCCGGCAGTTCTGCGGCCGTCGCTTCGAGTTGATCGGCGTTGCGCGCGCAGATCGTGACGCTGGCACCTTCTGCCGCGAGCGCAAGCGCCGCCCCCCGACCGAGCCCTTTCGACGAAGCAGTGACGAGTGCGACCTTCCCCGAGAGCCCCAGATCCATACACGAATCCTACGGGTAGGCTGGCGGTCCGTGCCTTCCCGTCGGATGCTCCTCGTTCTCGTCGCGATCCTGGGGGTGGCCGCGGTCAGCATCGGTGTGGTGGTGACCGAGATCGGCAACAGCAACGTGGTGGCGCAGGCGCCGGTCGTTCGTGCTCATCCGAACCTCGGTCCGTTCGAAGGACTCGGTGCGTGGATCGACATCTACGACAAGACCGCGTGGAGACAGCCAGAGCTCACGGTCGCCGATCTCGCTGCGAACGGCGTTCGCACCCTCTACCTGCAAACGGGGAACGACTCGCGCCCGACCGCGATCGTGAAACCGAAGGGAGTGACGGCATTCCTCGACGCTGCGCACGCCGCCGGATTGAACGTCGTCGCCTGGTATCTGCCGAGCCTCGTGGACACCGCCACCGACCTTCAACGGGTTGAAGTAGCGGTGGGGCTCACCACGGCGGCGGGTAATCGATTCGACGGCTTCGGCCTGGATATCGAATCGGCCGCGGTGAGCGATCCCACGCAACGCACCGTTCGCTTGCTGCGGCTGTCGGATGAGATCCGAAGCGTCACCGGGCCCACGTATCCGCTCGGCGCGATCACGCCGTCGCCACACGGTCTCGTCGCACATCCGCACTATTGGCCCAAGTTCCCCTACCCTGAGCTTGCGCTGAGGTACGACGCCTTCCTTCCAATGACGTACTTCACGTGGCGGGACAAGACGACGACGAGTCCGAAGGACTACGTGTTGGAGAGCATGCAGATCCTGCGCGCCGCGGTCGGGAGCGACGCCGTACCGATCCATGTGATCGGAGGCATCGCACAGGACGCGTCGATGGGCGGCATCGGAGGCTTCGTGTCGGGGGTTCGCGCGGTGGGCGTCATCGGAGAGAGCCTGTACTCCTACCCGGGCGTCACCGAACCGATGTGGGCGAAGTTGGCCACGCTCCCTTGAAGCGCTCTTGCCGCGCCGATAGTCTGGAGCGCATACGAACCGGAGGGGCCCGTCGCATGCACTCACGCCTTCCTCGCGGGCTTGCCCTGGTCGTGGTTGCAGTGATGACGGTGGGATGCGCGAAGACCCTCGACACATCGGGGCTCGAGCAGACCCTTCGACAGCAGCTCGAGGCTCAACTCGGGCAGCGACTCTCGGTCTCGTGCCCGACAGGCCCGCAAGTGAAGGCGGGGACAACGTTCCAGTGCGTCGTCGCCGGGCCGGGTTCCGGAACGCTGATGGTCGAGGTCACCGAGAAAGACGACAAGGGGAGCGTGACGTGGGAGATCCTCGGAGCCTCGATCCCAGGGTCGGCGACCCCACTCACGCCGACGCCGACGCCGACGCCGACGCCGTGACGAGCGATCACCTCTCCCGCCGGAGCGTCAGGAGCGATCGTGCTGCTCGACGGTAAGAAACTCCTGATCACCGGCGTTCTCACGCCGCAGTCGATCGCCTTCTCGGCGGCGCAAGCCGTCCAGGAGCTCGGCGCCGAGATCGTGCTGACCAGCTTCGGCCGAGCTATGAGCCTGACCGAGAAGGTGGCGAAACGACTGCCCGATCCTCCCGACGTGCTCGAGATGGACGTGAACGATCCCGAACAGATCGACGCTGCGAGCCAGGAGCTCCGGCGGCGATGGGGTCGGCTGGATGGGTTCCTCCATGCGATCGCGTTCGCGCCCCAGGATGCCCTCGGCGGGAACTTCCTCAATACGCCGTGGGAGAGCGTCGCCACTGCCCTCCAGACGAGCGCGTTCTCGTTGAAGTCGGTGGCCGTCGGGGTGCTTCCTCTCATGGAGGCACAAGGTGGCTCGATCGTTTCGCTGGACTTCGACGCGAGGGTTGCCTGGCCCTTCTACGACTGGATGGGTGTCGCGAAAGCCGGGCTCGAATCGGTCACGCGATACCTCGCGCGCGATCTCGGTCCCAAAGGGATCCGCGTGAACCTGATCAGCGCTGGTCCCTTGAAGACGATGGCGGGCAAGGGGATCCCTGGGTTCGAGCAGTTCGCGGAGTCCTGGTCTCAGCGAGCGCCGCTCGGCTGGGACCTCACCGATCCGACGCCGGTCGGGCGGGCGGTCGCGTTCCTGTTGTCGGACCTGTCCTCCGGGATCACCGGTGAGCTGATCCACGTCGACGGCGGGTTCCACGCGATGGGCGCGGATAAGCAGTAGCCGCTACCGGTTCGCGTGGGTCACCGAGGTGGCAGGCCGAGATCGGTTTCGAGCGATCGCTGCGCTCGAGCGACCGCACGGAAGGCCTCCTTCAAGCCGCTCCGTGATACCGGTCCGAGCGCGGCGGGATCGACGAAGTCGTCGGGGACTGCGCCGGCGTGAACCTGCACGGTCTGGTGTTGGAGCCGCACCTCCCACAAGAAACGGAACGCCTCGATGAGTTCGCGCGCAACGTCGCTATCGAGCGCTCCCGCACCGACGGCTGCGCCGAGCCGAGCGGGCGTTCCCTTCGCCGCGACCCCGGCCTGTACCGCGTAGACGCGCGCGAGGTTGTTCACGATCAAGATGCCACCACGCTTGATATCGAGCCTTCCGGCATGCTCCCCGCGGTGCTCGACGACGAGATCGCGGAAGAATCCCGTCGGCGGCTTCAGCTCGAGGGCGCGCCGTCCCAGGTGGCGGACGAACTCCGGCCGCTCGCGTGCGGTTCGGATGGCCCGGTCGAGCGTCGGCTCCGCGTCGAGCGGCCCAGCCACGTGGCGGAAGTCGTACCCGATGGACGACAAGACGCTGCCCTCGGCGCTCGGGTCCGACATCCACCGCAGGAACGCCTCGACCCAGTCCTCGAGCGGACGCCTGAGACTTCGCGTTGTCGCCATCGCATCGCTGTTGCACCGAGGGATGCCCGCCTGTTCCAGGCCTGAAGCCACGAACTCAGCCAGGGCTTCGAAGTACGGGTCGACGTCCGTTGCGTCCTCGGCAGGGCCGAGCGCCATCGCATGATCCTGGTCGGTCTTCAGCGCTTGCTCTTGGCGGGCGGCGCTGCCGAGCGCGAGCCACGCCCACGCGCACGGTGCCTCGCCCAGCTCGTCGATACCGAGCCGCAGGAGCTCGCAGGTCATCGAATCGACGATGAGCGCCACGACGCGCCCGATGTCGACGGGATCCGTGCCGGCGTCGACCATCGCGGCGACGACCTCGGGAAGGTCCCGACCCGCTGTTGCGATATCGATCGCCGACGTCGAGCGTTCGATCGCGCTCTTCATGGCGAACGGCGTATGGCGCTCGAGACCCATCAGATCGGTGTCGGTCACGATGCCGGTGATGCGTCCTTCTGCGTCGGTCACGGGGAAGTGATGCACGCCCTCGGCGAGCATGCGCAGGAGGGCATCGCCGGCCAACGCGGCCTCGGGGATGGTCACGACCGGGTAGGTAGCGATCGATCCCACAGGTTTGTTGGGCGACTCACGCACGGCCACGACACGGGTTCGCAGATCTCGATCGGTCACGATCCCCCACCCGTCTCGCATCGAGATCATCAATGACGACACTCGCTCGGCCGCCATCAGCCGCGCCGCCTCTTCGATGGTGGTGTCGCCGGTCGCGGTGACCGGTTTCCGTCGCACGAGCGATCCGACCGGTCGTACGTGGCCGCCGTCATCATCGACGGAAGCATGCTCTACGGCGGAGGAGATCCGCCGCCGCATGCTGCCGATCACGAACGAGAGCCCGGAGGAGGTCCCGAGCACCTCGTCGGCGACGGCTGCCGCCAGCAGATAGCAGAGGGTGTCTTCGTGCGCCCGGACGGTCGTCGTCGGACCCTCACCGGCGAGCAAGGAGAATTGCCCGAAGATCTCGCCCTCGACGAGCAGGTCGATCAGGCGGCCGTCGCTGAGAAGCTCGACCGCTCCTTTTCGAACGACGTACAACGATCTGGCCGGCGGCCCGGCTTGCACCAGAATGTTCTCGCCGGCGGGAAAGTACGCGATCTCGACGGCGCGCGCGACCGCCGTCAGTCGCGCCGGCTCGAGCTCGTCGAAGGGCGGATAGCGACCGAGGAACCCGGCGATGTCCACGAAACGGGATGTCCTTCCGCGACTAGTTGACCGCCCTCGCTGCTTCCTCCGACACCGACAGCGCCGCCTCCGGGTCGGCGTAGTTGCGCAGGAGCAGCAAGCCGACGCTATCCCCCTTGAAGAGGCAGAGCACACCTCCCGTGCCGGAGCTGCCGGTTATCGGGGCGCATTCGTGGTCCACACCGCCATCCGACGTGTGCGCAGCCGCCGCGAAGTCGATGCTTTGTCCGCCGCCGGCCGACGCGAATCCGTTCGCGACGCTTGCGCCGACCCCCGCGAAGAACTCGGCCCCCGACATCTGTTGAACGGAGCTCGGTAATCCATGGAACAGTAGGAGAACCTCTTGGGGCTCGCTTCCCGCTCCGTACGTCGCGGCCTCGAACGAAACGCCCTGGATCTTCGTGCTCGCCACCGTTGCCTCGAACTGCTTCGCCGCATCCGACGTCTGGCGCGGTTGCCCAGCAAGCGAATCCGGGAAATCCGTCCCCTTGAACTTCAGGACCGCGAGCGCGACGAGGGCAACGAGCACGACCGCGCTGACGGCGATAGCGATCGCGAGACCGATCCTCCTGCGCGAGAGCTCCGGCTGAGTAGGCAGGACCATGGGCTCGACCTCGCCGGCAGCGCTCACTGCCGGCATCGGTGGAAGAGGGAATGGTTCGGCCGCTCGGGGCTCATCCGGACCGTTCGATGCCGACTCGCGTTCTGTCGCAGGGTCAGCCTTCGGTCGGATCTTCGCCACGGGCTCGGGGGCGAGTGCCGCGCCGGAAGGGGGCGGCGATCCTCCGCGGGTCCGCCGTTCGAGGCTTTCTTGATCGACCAGCAGCTCACCGCAGTTCACGCACGCGATCGCGCCAGTCTGATTCACCGACCGGCAATTCGAACAGGTCGTCGTCCCCACGCGCCCTCTCCGCTCGTTCCTTGGCGCAGCATGGACCTCAGTCTGTGCTCAGGCAACCGAATGGCATCGTCGTGGGTTGGCTCACGCCACCGGAAGGGCGAGTCTGACCGTCACGCCGCCGCCCGGCGTCGGGTCTATCCACATCCGTGCGCCTTGTGCCGTGGCGAGCGTTCGCGCGATCGCGAGTCCGAGCCCTGCTCCGCCGGTGTTCCTCGCCCGCGAGCGGTCGGCGCGGGAGAAGCGATCGAACGCTCGCTCGGCTTCTTCGATGGGTATGCCCGGCCCCTTATCGGCGACGGAGACGACGATCTCGTCTCCTGCTTGTCCCCACGTGACGTCGGCAACCCCGCCCGCGTGGACGTTCACGTTCTCGAAGACGGCGTCCAGGATAGCTTCGAGCCCGACGCGGTCGGCGAACGCGGCGATGCCCGGTTTGCCCTCGAGCGTCAGGCGGGTTCCGTGGGCGTGCTCGCTCCGGTGTGCCGCCGATCGACACGCGGTTCCGACGTCGACAGGAGCCTGCCCCAAGGTCACCGTCCCTCGCTCTGCCCGAGCGAGCAGCAGGAGTCGTTGGGTGAGTCCCGTGAGGTAGTCAACTTCGGACAGCACCTGGTCGCCCAGCGCGGGATCGTGTTCGGCCAAGACCTCGACGCCTGAGCGGATAAACGTCAGAGGGGTTCGCAGTTCGTGAGAGGCGTCGGCCGCGAAGCCGGCTTGGGCTTCGTACGCCCTCTCGACCGGGCGCACGGCTCGGCCGGCGAGCCACCATCCGGCGCCGAGGCTGGCGCCGACCGCGACAACGCCCCCCAGGAGGAGCAAGAGTCGAACGCGCTCGATCACACGATCCTCCGCCGCGAGGGAACGCCCGGCGGCCACCCACGCGATCGTTCGCCCGCCAACGATCGCGGGAAGCGTGACGACCCGGACGCGTTCTCCGGAGACCTCGCCGTCGACGACCGGCTGTTCGTTGTGCTTCAACCAGCTGGGTACCTCGGTGGGCTCTCCGACGACGCCGCCGTCCAGCGCCGCGTATACCGCGACCTTGATGCCCGCGGCGGATGGCACGTCCGAGTCTGCTGGGGGCACCGGAGCTCCGACCTCTTGGATCCGTTCCACCTGGCCGGCGGCCACCGCGCGCAGCTCGTCCGTCGCGCTGCGGTCGAGGTTGCGAACCAACAGGAGTTGAAGCACTCCGCCCAGCGCCAACAAGATCACAGTGAGCACGAGCGCATGCGAGAGCGCCATGCGGAAACGCAGCGACCGGAACATCAGCGACCCACCGAATATCCGACACCGCGGACGGTCTGGATGATGTCGCCGGCGTCGCCGAGTTTCTTCCGCAGGTAATGCACGTAGAGGTCGACGACCTTCGTCTGAGCGTCGAAGGAGAAGTCCCACACGAGCTCCTTCAGCTCCGTGCGCGACAAGACGCGGCCAGTATGTTCGAGCAGACAGCGGAGCAGGTCGAACTCCTTCGCTGTCAGATCGATCTCGATCCCGTCGACGGCTACACGTCGCGATCGAGGATCGAGTCGAACCGGTCCGTGGATGAGCGGCCGATCACCTGATGCCGGCTGGGTGCGACGCGCAAGCGCCTCGATCCGCGCCAGCAGCTCCGCGAATGCGAACGGCTTCACGAGATAGTCGTCCGCCCCCGCGCGCAAGCCCGACACGCGATCCTCGACCGTGTCGCGTGCGGTCAGCATGAGCACAGGGGTCATGTGGCCCAGCCTGCGGAGCTCGTCGGTGAGGGCGAAACCGTCCATGCCCGGGAGCATCACGTCGACGACGATCATGTCGACGTCGCCCGACGCCGCTCGATACATGCCATCGTTCCCGTTGTCACTCGTCTCGGTCTCGTGACCTTCGTGCCGGAGTCGCTTCGCGAGGAGCTCCGCCAAGCGTCGGTCGTCTTCGATGAGCAGGATCCGCACGTGTCCATGGTCGCAGGCGCCGCCCTGCACGGCGCAGCCTTCTAACCAGATCCGAACCTTGGTTAAACCGGTGTCAAACCGGCTTCCCGCAGACTCAATGAGATGACAACGAAGGCGCAGATGCGACCGCCGGTTCGGCCCGACTCGCCGTCACACTCGCGCCGAGCCCGTCCGCGCACACCCACGCTTGCGGATTCATGGAACGAGACGCCATGGGCGATGCGGATCCTGCGAGCGTTCTTGGGTATCACGTTCGTCTACGCAGGAGCTCAGAAGTTCCTCGACGTGAACTTCTTGCGCGCCGGCAGCCAGGATTACATCGGTACGCAGCTTGACCGATTCGCGCAGGGAACGCCGGTCGCCCCGCTGATGCACGTGCTGGCGAAGATGCCATGGGTCGTGGGCGTCGGGATAGCTCTGACCGAGATCGCGATCGGTCTCGCGACGCTGCTCGGCATCGGCATGATTCTTGCAGCGCTCGCTGGGTTCGCGGTCAATCTGGTGTTGTTGCTGTCGGCGACATGGCACGTACATCCCTACTTCCTTGGATCGGACTCGATCTACGCCGTTGCCTGGCTCGCGCTCTTCGCCGGACTCGTCGAATCGGAAAAGGTGCGCAACCCGTTGCGTACGCCCTCCTCCGCGAGCCAGCGCGCGAGCGTCGTGGGTCGCCGGGAAGTGTTGCGAGGCGGTGCGATCGCTGGCCTCGCGCTCGGAGTCGGCGTGATGGCGAGGGCGTTCGCCGAAACAGGAACCGCCGCGCCGCCGCGTGGCGGCCTCGCCGCGGGCGGGACGCGCAGCGGGGGAGAGACGGCTCTTGGGGGCGGTGGGGCGGGTCCGACCGGTTCGAGCGCGCCTGCCGGGCGCACGATCGCCACGCTCGACCAGCTCCCGATCGGTAAGGCGGCCGGGTTCAACGATCCCGGTGTCGGTCAAGCCGTGCTCGTTCGACTCGTGAACGGCAACGTCGTGGCGTATAGCCGCATGTGCCCGCATGCGGGGTGTCCCGTCGGCTACGACACGAGTCAGCACATCCTGTTCTGTCCCTGCCATGGAGCGGAGTTCGATCCCGCACGTGGCGCCGCCGTGATCGCCGGCCCCGCTCCGACGCCCCTTCAGAAGATCGATGTCGTGGTCCAAGGCAACGACGTGATCCTTCCCTCCGCGTAGCCAGGCGTGGGCCGGCCGCCGGCGAGACGGAGCCCTCCCTCCCTGCTCGGCGGCCGGTCCCACCAACGCCGATCGACACAGCCGGAGCCGTATCCTCCGAGCGATGAGAGATCCGGCGCGACTGACGAGCTTCAGCCATGGAGCGGGGTGCGGGTGCAAGCTGGGACCCGACGATCTCGCCGGCGTCCTGTCGGGCCTGTCGATCCCGTCGCTTCCCGACGAGGTCTTGGTGGCCGGCGAGACCGGTGACGACGCGGCCGTCTGGTCGCTCGCCGACGGGCGTGCCCTCGTCGCCACGCTCGACTTCTTCACACCGATCGTCGACGACCCGTACGACTGGGGACGGATCGCGGCGACGAACGCGATGTCCGACGTCTATGCCATGGGCGGATCACCGTTCCTCGGCTTGAACATCGTGAACTGGCCGATCGACGATCTTCCTCTTGAGATGCTCGGACAGGTGCTGCAAGGGGGCACCGACGCGGCAACGAAAGCCGGGGTGGCGGTCCTCGGCGGCCACTCGATCACCGATCCGGAGCCGAAGTACGGCATGGTCGTGCTCGGGTTCGTCGACCCCGACCACATGTTCCGCAACTCGACCGCTCGCCCCGGTGACCGGCTCTTCCTCACGAAGCCGCTCGGCTTGGGCATCATCTCGACCGCCGTGAAACGGGGAAGCGCCACGCCTGAGCTCATCACCGTGGCGATCGACCTGATGACGACGACGAATGCCGCGGCGTCGCAGGCGATGATCGCAGCAGGCGCGGACGCCGCCACCGATGTCACCGGGTTCGGTCTCCTCGGACACCTGCACAGGATGTTGCTCAGCTCGGGGTGTGCGGCGGTGCTTCGGGCCGACGCGGTTCCCTTGATCGCGGGCGTGCTGGATCTCGCTCGAGCGGGCGTCGTACCGGGCGGCACCCAGCGCAATCACACGTTCGTGAAGACGGCGACCGACTGGGGTGAGCTATCGGAGCCCGAGCAGCTCGTGCTTGCCGATGCGCAGACGAGCGGGGGGCTGCTCATCGCGACGCGCGATGCGGATGCGCTGGCGGTGGCGCTGCGGGAGGGCGGCGTCGAGCATGCCGAGATCGGAGACGTTATCGCCGGCCCGGCAGGAGCGATGTCGGTGATCGGCGGTCTTCGGGAATAGCAGACCCCCTGCTAGGATTTGCACCTGCAACAGGCGCATCGGCGCCGGCGTTGCCTACCCAGGAGTGCGCCAGGAGAACGCCAGGAGAACGATGGACGAGTTGGACGGCGTCTTCTACAAAGAGATCGTGGAGCAGGGCCTCCGCGAGTTTCCGAACGAATGCTGCGGCGTCGTGGCGGCCGCCGACGGTGTTCCCGTGAAGGTGTTCGCGATGACGAACGCCGACGCGAGCCCGGTGACCTACCGGCTGGACGGGAGGGAGCAGCTCTGGGTCTTCGACGAGATCGACGAGCAGGGTTGGGAGTTGTGGGCGATCTACCACTCGCACACCCACTCGGAGGCCTATCCGTCGGAGACGGATCTGCGGCTCGCCTTCTACCCGGAAGCGAGATACATCTTGTTGGGACTCGCCGATCGCGAGGAACCGCAGATGCGATCGTTCGCGATCGTCGACGGCGAGATCACCGAACGGGAGCTGACGATCACATGACGTCCCCATTCTCAGAAGACCAGGTCCAGCGATATGCCCGGCACATCATCCTTCCGAATATCGGCGGTGCCGGGCAGCGCAAGCTGCTCGATTCGAAGGTGCTCGTCATCGGCGCGGGCGGCCTCGGCTCGCCGGTTCTGCTCTACCTCGCTGCTGCGGGGATCGGGACGCTCGGCGTCGTCGACTTCGACCGCGTCGATGTGTCGAACCTCCAGCGCCAGATCCTCCACACCAACGACGACGTCGGTCGCTCCAAGGTCGAGTCGGCACTCGAGCACCTTCGCGCGATCAATCCGACGATCGAGGTGATCGGCCATGACACCGCGCTCAACAGCTCGAACGTGTTCGACGTGATGGAGCCCTACGACGTCGTGATCGACGGCACCGACAACTTCCCGGTTCGCTACCTCGTGAACGACGCGACCCAGTTCATGGGGAAGCCGCTCGTCTACGGGTCGATCTACCAGTTCGAGGGGCAGGCCACGGTCTTCCTGCCGGGCAAGGAGTCGCCCTGCTACCGGTGCCTGTTCCCCTCGCCGCCGCCGCCGGGGACCGTGCCGAGTTGTGCCGAGGGCGGCGTGTTCGGGGTGCTGCCGGGCGTCATCGGCGCCATCCAAGCAACCGAGGCGATCAAGCTCATCACGGGAGAGGGCGACTCCCTGGTCGGCCGGCTCCTCCTCTACGACGCGCTGCATATGGACTTTCAGGAAGTGAAGATCCGATGGGACGCCGATTGCCCGGTCTGCGGCAAGGAGCCCACGATCACCGAGCTGATCGACTACGAGCTGTTCTGCGGCGTGCCGCCGTTACCCGAGTAAGGAGTCGCTCTGAGATGTCCGTCACCGTCAAGCTCCCCACGATCTTGCGCAAGCACGCCGGCGGCGAGGCGAAGGTGCCCGCAGAAGGCGACACCTTGTCCGACGTCCTGTCCGACCTCGAGACGAGATATCCGGGGATCACGAAGAACGTCTTGTCCGAGGACGGGGGTCTGCACCGCTTCATCAACGTCTACGTCAACGACGAGGACGTTCGCTACCTGGGGTCGCTCGAGACGTCGTTGAAGGAAGGCGACACCGTCTCGATCCTTCCGGCCGTCGCCGGCGGCGCCTGAGGCCCCACCGGTCGCGCTTGCGGGCTGGGATGATGCGGGCGTGACGCGCTACGACGACATCCTGGACGCGGTCGGGAACACGCCGCTCGTCGGCATGCACCGGATGTCTCCCAAACCCGGGGTTCGGCTCTGGGCCAAGCTCGAGGGGAACAACCCGACGGGTTCCACGAAGGACCGGATCGCGAAGAAGATGGTCGAGGTCGCTGAGGCGTCCGGCGAGCTGACACCGGACAAGACGATCCTCGAACCGACCTCGGGCAACACCGGGATCGCGCTCGCGATGGTCGCATCTCGCAAGGGATACAACCTGACGGTCGTGATCCCCGACAACGCGAGCGAAGAGCGCGTCAGGCTCCTCCGTCTCTTCGGAGCCGAGATCGTGTTCAGCGACGGTGACAAGGGAACGAACGGCTCGATCGAGGTCGCGCGCGCCCTCGCGCGAGACCCCAAGTACTTCATGCCCTTCCAGTACGGGAACCCGGCGAACCCCGGAGCCCACGAGGAGGGAACGGGCGAGGAGATCCTCACGGATCTGCCGTCGGTCACTCACTTCGTCGCAGGTATGGGCACCGGTGGGACGCTGACGGGCGCTGGGCGGCGACTTCACCGTCACAACCCGGATATCAAGATCGTCGCCGCAGAACCCGAGCTTGGCGATCTCGTCTACGGCCTGCGTTCGCTCGACGAGGGCTTCGTGCCTCCGATATTCGATCCGACGCAGATCGACCGGAAGTTCCTGGTCAACTCCTCGGACGCGTTGCGCGTGAACCGCGAGCTCACCGCCCGCGAGGGCATCTTCGCCGGCATATCGAGCGGCGCTGTCGTGTACGTCGCGCAGCGGATCGCCAACGATCTCGAAGAGGGCGACATCGTGTGCCTGCTCGCCGACGGTGGGTGGAAGTACCTGTCGACGGAGGCATGGGCCCAGGACATCGAGACGGCCGAGAAGGGCGTCGCTGAATCGCTGTGGTGGTAGTTCCCGGTGACAGATAGCCGACCGCTCGGCGTCTTCGACTCGGGTGTCGGTGGGCTCACGGTCGTTCAGGCGATCCTGGACCTGGTGCCCCAGGAACCGGTCATCTACGTTGGGGACAACGCGCGCTTCCCCTACGGACCGAAACCGATCGAGGAGATCCGTCAGTACGCCTTGGAGGTGGCCGATCTCCTGGTTCACCGCGACGTGAAGATGCTTGTCGTCGCCTGCAACAGCGTGGAGGTCTCCGCGATCGGCGACATCGCGATCCGCGCTGGGATCCCGGTCGTCGGCGTCATCGACCCGGGGGCGCGCGCCGCAGCCCGTGCCACTCGCAACCAGATCGTGGGGATGATCGGCACCGAAGCCACGGTGGCCTCGGGAGCGTATGACCGGGCGATGACGCGAGCGCGGGCCGGCGTCACCCTGCATTCCGTGGCCTGCCCGGTCTTCGTCGAGCACGTGGAGCGGGGCGACACGACTGGCGACGAGCTACGGAAGGCCGCAGCAGGGTATCTTTCCCCGCTAGTGAGAGAGGGCGTCGACACCGTGATCCTCGGCTGCACGCACTACCCGCTGCTGTCGGGGTTGCTCCAGCTCGAGCTCGGGCCCGACGTGGTGCTCGTGTCGTCGGCCGAGGAGACAGCGAAGGACGTCTACGCGACCCTGCTGCGCGAGGGGCTCGACCGACGGGACGCTTCGCTTCCTGTCCACGAGTTCCTCTCGACGGGCGACCCGGGGCAATTCCAGCGCGCAGCCGAGATCTTCGTGGGTCACGAGCTCTCGAGTGTTCGCGCAACGCAGGCGCAACCGGTCGGCGGTGGCTCGTGGAACTGACCATCCTCGGATCGTCGGGTACGTGGCCGCCCGCCGGAGGGGCCACGTGCGGCTACCTCGTCAGCCACGAGGGAGTGCACCTGTGGCTCGACGCCGGAACGGGGACGTTCGCGAATCTTCAAGAACACATCGCCATCGCCGACATGAGCGCGATCCTCATCAGCCATGGCCACGCCGACCACTTCGTCGACATCCTTCCATGCTTCTACGCGCGGCATTACGGGAAGCTCGGGGCGGAGGGGCTGCCCTTCTTCTCACCGAAGGGGTTCGTTGATCTTGCTGCTCTGCTCGTCTCCGAAGATGGCCGGGACGTCATGCGGCAGGCGTATGCGTTCACGACGGTGCATCCTCGAGATGAATTCGACATCGGCCCGTTCCACGTGACGGCGTTCTTGATGACGCACATCGGGGTCGAGTCGCTCGGGTTCCGGATCGAGGCCGGCGGCGCGGTGCTCGCCTACACCGGCGACACCGGTCCTTCTCCCGAGGTCATCGAGTTGGCGCGCGGCGCCGGCGTCTTCCTTGCCGAAGCGACGTACCAGGACCACATGACCCTGTTGCCGTTCCATATGAGTGCCACACAGGCCGCTGAACACGCTTCGGAGGCCGGCGTGGGCAGACTGATCCTCACGCATATCCTTCCCGGCGCGGATCGAGAGATCTCGCGACGAGAAGCGATCGCTTCGTTCAGCGGCCAGGTTGACCTGGCAGAGGAAGGCCAGAAGATCCGGGTCGATCCATGGGTGCGACCGTGACGTGCCTACGACGGGCGGCTTCGGGATGACACGGCCCGACGGTCGAGCCCTCGATGAGCTCCGATCGGTGACATGGGAGCTCGGCTTTCAGGAATGGGCCGCGGGCTCCGTGCTCCTGTCGATGGGTCGCACGCGTGTGCTGGTGGCCGCGAGCGTCACCGAGGAAACCCCACGCTGGTTGCGGGGGACCGGCCGCGGATGGGTCACCGGTGAGTACTCGATGCTGCCCGCATCGACGTCCGAGCGGTCCCCGCGTGAGGTGAACAAGGGCCGGCCCGGTGGTCGCACGCAGGAGATCCAACGTCTGATCGGACGCTCGCTCCGCAGCGTCATCGACCTTTCACGCCTCGGGGAGAGAACGATCACCGTCGACTGCGATGCGCTCCAAGCTGATGCCGGCACCCGAACCGCCTCCATCACGGGTGGCTACATCGCACTCGCGTTGGCCCTGCGCGGGCTCGCAACGGCGGGGTTGGTGCCGGATGACCTCCTCACCGACAGCGTTGCGGCTGTGAGTGTGGGCATCGTCGATGGCGAGGGCCGCCTCGACCTCTCCTATGAAGAGGACGCAGGCGCCGACGTCGACTTCAACGTCGTGATGACGGGGTCCGGCGAGTTCGTCGAGGTCCAAGGAACCGCCGAGGGCAAACCGTTCGCACGCCCGGACCTCGACGCGCTCCTCGATCTCGCTACAGCCGGCATCGCCGAGCTGACGAAGATCCAACACGAGGCGCTCGGGGCCTGAGCGCTGCGCCCGGATCGCGATGACCTTCCCCGAACGCATCGCGATCGCTTCGCGGAACACCCACAAGCTTCGGGAGCTCGAAAGGATCTGTGCCGATTGGCCCGTCGGATGGATCACCGTTGAGACGACGGATCCTGATTCGTTCCCTGAGGTCGACGAGACGGGTGCGACCTACCTCGAGAATGCGCTGTTGAAGGCGCGCGCGATCGCTGCGGCGCTCGGCGTCGCTTCGATCGCCGATGACTCGGGTATCGAGGTGGACGCGTTGGGCGGCAAGCCGGGCGTGCGAAGCGCACGGTACGCCGGCGAGACCGCGACCGATGAGCAGAACCTGGTCGCTCTCATTGGAGCGGTTCGCGGCGTGCCCGGCGGGGGCCGCACGGCTCGCTACCGCTGCGTCGCTGTTATCGCGTTCCCCGACGGAGGGGAGATGCACGCCGAGGGCATCTGCGAAGGAACCTTGATAGGCAAACGCCGAGGGGCGGGGGGGTTCGGATATGACCCGATCTTCGTATCGGCTGGATGGGACGAGACGATGTCCGAGATCACGCCCGAACAGAAGGACCGGATCAGCCACCGTGGCCGGGCATTCCGATCCCTGAGACAGCTCCTCGCGGAGGGCTGATCGAGCTGTCCGGATCAGGGCTACCCGACTCAAGGTAGCTCCGGGTCAGGCCGACGATTCATCCGTGAGTCAGAACGGGATCGGTGGCGGGGTCAACCGCGGGGTAGTCCGGCGCACCCGAGGCTTCTTCGATGGCAGGTCTACGGCGCTCGTGGCCGGCCTCGGTTTCACGTTCATCGCGGCGGTCGGCGTGATCGACTACCTGATCAAACTCGACCTGTCGCTCGCGCTCTTCTATCTCATGCCGATCGCCCTCGTTACCTGGAACCTCGGGCGTCGGTGGGGCGGGGTCGCCGTCGTGCTCTCGACCCTTGCCGCCTTCCTCGCCGACATGGCCTCGATGAACCACAGCGTCGTGCCGTACTGGAGCTCCGTCGTTCGGCTCGCTGCGTTCCTTGCGGTCGCGATGCTGGCCGCGACCCTGCGGGCGATCATCGACGCCCAATGGGAACGTGTCGAGCACGAGTCCGAGGTCTCGAGCGGACTGCGCGAGATGAACGACGTGAAGGACACGCTCCTGCACGCGGTGTCGCACGATCTCAAGAACCCGCTCGCCGGCATCCTCGGCGCGATGCAGACGATCCGCCGCGACGACGAGCTTCACCTCTCTGAGGCAGAGCGAGAGAGCTTGTACGAAGTGATCGAACAGAGCGGACGAAAGATGAACCGGCTGATCGACGACCTGATCGATCTCGACCGCATCGACCGTGGCAAGCTGCAGCCGAACCGCAAGCCGACGGATCTCGGTGAGCTCACGCGCCGCGTGGCTCGCGAATGTCCTGACATGGAGACGCATCCCGTCCGCGTGGAGTCCGACGAGATCCACGTCGACCTGGACGCCGCCAAGGTCGAGCGCATCATCGAGAACCTGCTCGTGAACGCCTCACGCCACACGCCCCCCGGGACCTCGGTGCAGGTGCGCGTGCAGCGGCGCTCGAACGGAGCGGTGCTGATCGTGGAGGACGAGGGTCCTGGGATCCCCGACGAGCTGAAGGCTGTGCTCTTCGAGCCGTTCCGTCAGGGTGACACTTCCAGCGGCCGCGGCATGGGGATCGGTCTGTCGCTCGTGCAGCGGTTCGCGCAGCTGCACGGTGGATCGGCATACATCGAAGATCGCGAGGGCGGGGGAGCGCGATTCGTTATCACCCTGCCGGGCACGGTGCATGAGGCGAGTGCCGACGCCGATGACGCGGCGGCCGACCCGCTCCGTCTTCGCGCCGTCTAGACATGCCGCGACGCCTCAAGCGTCTCGATCCGTGCGAGAGGGGGGACTCGAACCCCCACGTCCTTGCGGACACTGGGACCTAAACCCAGCGCGTCTGCCAGATTCCGCCACTCTCGCGCACGGTCAGGCTACCGCGGCTGTGTATCGACCCCGAAGAGGCGAGGCGCATAGGTCGGGTCGCACGTCCCTCAACGGCTCTCAGGCCCCCCAACATGACTATGGTCGATATCCCGACTTGACTTCGATGGGGTAGTTCGTATTGGCTACGCCTTCGGTGGTGGGAGTGCTCGCCGGCGTCCGTCGTTCGAAGGGGGAGATCGGATGAAGCGAAGGTTGCCTTTCGCTGGAGTGATCGCGATCGGACTCGTGCTGGGCCTGATGGGTTCGGCGCTTGCGGCGGTCACGTGGGGTGCGCAGTCGGCGATCCCGGGTGCGTACACCTGGAACTACAGCAATTCCATGGACTTCCATGGCACGCCGGGTGCTGCTGGGTTCAGGCTCGACGAAGCGTTCATCTCGGACAACACGCTCCCCGAGGCCGTGCACTACACGAGGAAATCTGCCACCGGTGCATGGTCGGCGCCCGTGAAGGTGTCAGGCGACAAGAACGCAGACGGATCGAGCCTGGCCTCGGCAGGCAACACGATCATCGTCGGCTGGCAGACGGGCTACACCTACTACGACGCCGACGGCACGGCTCGGAACCTGCAGATCAGTGTCAGCCAGGACGGGGGTAGCACGTGGGGTAACATCAAGAACCTCACGAGCACGACCGGCTTCATCGACTATCCGATCGTCGCCGCTTCCAAGACGACGTTCGGGCCGATAAACCTGTACGTGGCTTGGGTGAATTCCACGAACGGCAAGGTGCAGTTCCGTGAGAAGTCGGGCTCCGGGATCTGGTCTCCCACGGTCACGCTCGGCACGACCACGCACACGGATGCTTCCGGCTACCTCGGCTACGCGAACATCGCCGCGACGGGGAACCTGATCACGGTCGCATGGATCGCCGACGACACCGGGCAGGTGAAGGCCCGAGCGATCAACCTGTCCACCGCGACGGCCGCCGCCACGCTCTCGAACTGGCCCGCCGCGGTGTCCCTCACCGGGAAGATCTCGATCGCGCAGAATGGGTTCCCGATCGTCTCTGCCTCGAGACTCGTGCCCGACCTGACCACGATCGCATGGAACACCGACACCGCTCAGGTGGTCTCGACGTACGACGGCTCCACGATCGACACGACCCCGGCGACGGTCTTCACGGATGGATCGGCGAACGGTGTCACCTACGCCGGTGGCTATTCGTTGGCGGTCGAGCCGGCACCGGGTGGGTTCGTCGCTATGTGGGCTGGCTGCGTCGACACGAACCTGACGAACGACTGCGACTATGGGGCGAAGGCAGCGCGATTCGACCTGCTCTCCTCGACGTCGACCGACGCATCGACCTGGAGCACGACTCCGACCCTCGTCGCGAGTTCGACGGTGACGCACCAGCCGCTGAACGACGAAGCGTCGATCGTCGCGCTTTCGGGAGGCACGACTTACGCGCAGTACAACGCCTACACCGCGTCGTACAGCTACTACGACACCTTCCTCAGGATCGGAACTGGCTCGTACGCTCCGTAGGTCCAACGGCACCTGCACACAACGGAGGGGGG
>JALYLV010000001.1:179193-206900 GCA_030774035.1 Actinomycetota bacterium | reverse complement strand
GGCGGCCCCACGGGCCGCCCCTCCGACATGTAGCCCTTCGACTCCTTGCGCCCTGGAAGAACGCGGGACTAGGGTTCCCTCCAAGACGAGCGGACGTCCTGACTGGTTCACCCGCGTAAGGGAGATTGCGGCAGCATGGTTGCTGGAGTGGTTCGAGTGCGGGCATTTTCCGCATTGATCATCATCGCGCTGCTGGTGGGTCTGGGATACCTCGTGGGCCATTTCGTGAAGAACTCCCCGGATGCCAACGCTCGGACGTACACGGGGTGTTTGAAGGCCGGCGACATCACGCAGGTGAGCGTCGGCGACAAGCCATCTTCGCCGTGTGACAAGCAGGCGTTGCAGATTAGCTGGAACCAAGGCTCGCCCGGAGGGAGCGTTACGGTCGCGTCGGCTCCCTCCTCGAACTGTCCGACCGGAGGTATCCAGGTGAGCGGCGCCCGAGGCACGAGCTACATCTGCAACGGGGCGCCCGGCAGGGATGGGAGGGACGGCCAGACCGTGACGACCGTGGTTCTCGTCTCAGGCGACGCACACTGTCCCGCCGGCGGTGTCCAGGTGGACAGCGCCGCCAGCACGAACTACATCTGCAACGGAGAGGTCGGTCCGGCGGGGCCGACTGCGGCCTTCAAGACGGTGCGGAAAGAAGCGACCGTTTCGGCTCCTCCTGGCTCCAGCGCCGACGTATCGGCGCAGTGCCCGGTGGGTTCGATCGTCACTGGAGGAGGCTTCGAGAAGACGAACGTCACCGTTGAACGTTCGGCGGCCACTGTGGCGGCCGCGACCACTACGTCGACGGTCGACACACTCGGGGGCTGGCTTATCCACTACGTGAACTTCACGAGCTCCGCTGCGCCTGTCACCGCGTATGCGGTCTGTCTCGTGCCCCTGAACTAGACGACGAGGGCCGGTCCTGTTGGCGCGGTAGCCTGAGCTGGTGCTGGGGGAGCGGGATGCGGTCGTGATCGACGTGCACCCGTTCGATGTCCATGGGGTGGGCTACGTCGACGTTACGCTCGCGTTCCGCGATCGCACCACGACGACGGCTCGGCTCGGTCGCGAGAGTGTGCCCGACTGGCTCGTGGCCGGCGACGAGGTCGTGGTGAGCACGGCCGTGAACATGGTCGTCGCGATCCGCCGCGCGGACGATCGAAACGGATGATCGCTGATCGTGGAGCTTCAGATAGGAGCAACCATGGACAACAACTTCGACTGGTTCGTTGGAACGTGGACATCTAGACAGCGCCGGCTGCGGGAGGTGCTCGTTGGCAGCGATGACTGGTACGAGTTTCCTGGAGACCACAGATCATGGAGCGTGTTGAACGGTGCAGGCAACTTCGATGAAGCCACGTTTCTGACCCAGCGGTTCGGCGGTGTGACGCTACGCCTGTACGACAAGTCGCGTGATGAGTGGTCCTTGTACTGGGCCAGTAGCAGGACCGGCCTATCCTTACCTCCCGTCATAGGCCGCTTTGGTGCAAATGGGCGCGGTGTGTTCACCGGCGACGACGTCCACGACGGCAGGCCGATCAAAGTGCGATACGTGTGGTCGGAGATCACCGCAACGACGGCCCGGTGGGAGCAAGCCTTCTCCACCGATGGCGGCACCCCTTGGGAGACCAACTGGGTAGCGGAATTCTCGCGGACGAGCTGATAGAGAACGCCTACGGTGAGGAACATGCACCGACTTGAAGGAGGACGCGTTGCCGGTGTGGCCAGGGGCCTGTCGCGCTGAACGTGGATCGGAAGGCAGCAGTCGCCGTCGACGGGTGACCACGCCGAGGTCCACCCTGGCGATCGCAGCGCTGCTCGCCGCGATCGCGTGTTCGGCACCGAGCGATCGGGTGTCATCTCCGCTGCCCTCAGGCGCCGCACCAACCGGCCAGGCGGGCTCGGTCTCTGGTGGTCGTTGGTTGACCTATCACGCCGACGACACCCGAAGCGGGTTCACAAGCGGGCCGTCGCTGGCTGATGTTCAACAGGCTTGGACCTCGCCCGAGCTCAACGGCGACATCTATGCCGAGCCGTTGGTCGTCGACGATACCGTCCTCGCCGTGACGGAGAGCAACTCCGTGTTCGCTCTCGACGATTCCACCGGTCAGATCATCTGGAGAGCAAACCTCGGAGCGCCTGTCGATAGCTCCACCCTTCCCTGCGGCAACATCGCGCCAACCTCGGGGATCACTGCAACTCCGGTCGTCGATCCGTCGACCGGCCTGATCTACGTTGTCGCATTCCTTGCTCCAGGGCATCACGAGATCTTCGCGCTCCGTGCACGAACCGGGGACGTCGTCTGGCATCGTCCGGTCGACCCGCCCGGCATGAACCCCCTCACACAGCAGTTACGGTCGGCACTCACCCTCGCGAACGACCGCGTCTACGTGGCTTTCGGAGGCCTCTTCGGAGACTGCGGTGACTACCACGGCTGGGTGGCGGGGATCAACGCCGATGGGAATGGGGCCTTGCTCGACTACCAGGTGCCGACGCAGAACGCGGGTGGGATCTGGGCGCCGGCGGGACCGGCCGTCGACCCTACCGGCAACCTTTATGTCACAACCGGCAATAGCTTCTCCGACACGCAGTTCGACTTCGGGGACAGTGTCATCAAACTCTCTCCGAAGCTCGAGAAGCTCGACTTCTTCGCACCGGAAGACTGGGCCGAGCTCAACGCGGGCGACGTAGATCTCGGTTCGGTGGGTCCGGCAGTGCTCCCGATGAACCGAGTCTTCCAGATCGGCAAGGGCGGCGTGGGGTACCTCTTGGACGGTGCGCACCTGGGCGGGATCGGCGGCGAGCTCTCCTCCCACGAGGTGTGCAGCGGTTCCTTCGGCGGAACCGCTCACACGCTCCATAGCATCTACGTGCCGTGCACGGATGGGCTGGTGGCCCTGACCGTTGCCGGGGACGGTCGGAGCTACGTCCAACGGTGGCACTCGTCAGCCTTCGACGCCGGCCCGCCCATCGTGGCCGGAGGACTCGTGTGGACGGTCGACCTCTCTTCTGGCGCGCTCGTGGGTCTCGAAGGGGGGAACGGCGACGAAGTCGCGCGGCTCGCCATCGGAGAGGTGTCCCACTTTTCGAGCCCCTCCTCCGCGTCGGGTTGCCTGTTCGTGCCGACCCTGCGGACCATCACGGCGTTCTGTCGCTAATGGGCGGTTTTCGCGAGTGGGCCCCCCGGGACTCGAACCCGGAACCTGCGGATTAAGAGTCCGTTGCTCTGCCAGATTGAGCTAGAGGCCCGCCGAAGTGTAGCAACGGCGGGTCTGCCGAAAAAGGGTGACCGAGGGGACTTGAACCCCCAGCCTCCAGGACCACAACCTGGCGCTCTAACCACTTGAGCTACGGCCACCATGCGTGTGTTGCGCTCCCCACGATACCAACCGTTCCTTGGCCGGCTCCGGCCCGCCGGGGCCAACGTCGTGGGGGCGACTTGCCAGGCACAGGGGTTGGTGCAACAATTGAACGGCCGTTCAATCTCGGCCAGAGTCGCCATAGGAGGCGAGCCACACCATGGTAGTTCGCGACACGACCGAGTTCGACCTCGATCTGTTCGACCGACTCATCACCGAGGAGGAGGCCAAGCTCGAACCGAAGCACCGGGCGTCGATCGACTACCGCAAGACCGCGGAGCGGTACGTCGCTGGCGGTGTCGCTTCGAGTTGGCAGGATTCGCCGCCGCACGCGATCTTCGCCGACCGCGGTCAGGGCAACCGGCTGTGGGACATCGATGGGAACGAGTACATCGACTTCCACCTCGGCTATGGCGCGATGGTGATCGGCCACGCGCACCCCAAGGTGGTCGAGGCGATCCAGAAGCAGGCGGCGCGTGGCACGCATTTCGCGCAGCCGACGAAGGACCTCGACATTATCGGCGAGAACCTCTCCGATCGATTCGGGCTGCCGCTGTGGCGGTTCTGTAACTCCGGCACGGAGGCGACCCTGGAGGCTGCGCGCCTCATGCGCGCCAACACGGGCTGCGACCTCATCATCAAGATCGAAGGCACCTACCACGGACACCACGACGCCCTGATGTTCTCGATCGCGCCTGATCCCGAGCTGATCGGCCCGCGCGAACACCCGGTCACCCTGCCGCAGGCGCTCGGCATCCCTCAGGCCTTCGCCGATCTCGTCCGCGTGGTCCCGTTCAATGACCTCGTCGAGGTGCGTCGCGCGTTCGACGAGAACCCGGGCAAGGTTGCCGGCCTGATCATCGAGCCGGCGATGATGAACTGCGGCGTGATCCTGCCCCAGGCTGGGTATCTCCAGGGCCTGAAGGACCACTGCCACGAGAACGGCGCCTACCTCGCCTTCGACGAGGTCAAGACGGGTGCGACGCTCGCCTACGGCGGTGCTACCGAAGTCTTCGGGGTCACGCCAGACATCGTGTGCCTCGCGAAGGCCATCGGTGGCGGCACCCCGTGTGGCGCGATCGGTGCCACCGAGGAGCTCTACCGACCGGTGGTCGCCGGCGAATACGACATGGCCGGGACGTTCAACGGGAACCCGCTGACGATGGCGGCTTCTCGCGCCGCCCTGACGGAGGTGCTCACTCCCAACGTCTACGAGCACTTCAACGAGATCGACGCGAAGATGAAGGCATCACTCACCGAGGTGATCGAGAAGTACCGCCTGCCTGCTTACGTCACGGGCGTGGGCGCCAAGGGCTCGGTCATCTACTCCGCGACGCCGGTGCGCGAGTACCGCGACGTGATGGGTATCGATGAGCGGGTCTCCTATCTGGCCTGGCTGTTCCAGCAGAACCGCGGCGTCTTCAAGTCTCCGTGGACCAAGCAGGAGACCTGGACGACGTCGGTGTGGCACACGGAGGACGACGTCAAACGCTACGTCGAGAACTTCGAGGAGTTCGCGGCCGCGATCTCGCGGTAGCCTTTCGAGCGAACGCCGCCACCCAGAACCTAAAGACCGAACCGCCGCCCCAGGAGGGAATCACCATATCTTCGACCACGCGCGACACCGTGGAGATCGACCTTTCACTCGTCGAGGAACTGACGAAACGGGAAACCGCAGCGCTGGACGCGAAGCACTCCCGATCGCTCAGCTACCGCGAGGAGGCGAAACGACACCTGCCGGGGGGCGTGAGCTCCTCGTGGCAGATGTGGCCTCCACATCCGATCTACATCGATCGCGGCAAGGGATCACGCGTGTGGGACATCGACGGGAACGAGTACGTCGACTACCACAACGGGTACGGCACGATGGTCATGGGCCATGCGCATCCGAAGATCGTCGAAGCCGTCCAGAAGCGGGTAGCGCTCGGCACCCACTTCGCCCAGCCGACCGAAGACGCGTTGATCGTCGCCGAGAACCTCGCCGATCGATACCGGCTCCCGTACTGGCGGTTCGGCAATTCGGGCACGGAGGCGACGCTCGATGCCGTCCGGCTCATGCGCGCACTCACCGGTCGGAAGAAGATCGTGAAGATCGAAGGCACGTATCACGGCCACCACGATTCTCTGATGGTGTCGGTGTTCCCCTCCGAGGAAGACGCCGGTCCGCGCGACCACCCGAACTCCGTGCCTCAGACGCTTGGTCTTCCCGATGAATTCGTGCAGCTCGTGATCAGCGTTCCCTTCAACGATGCTGCCGCAGCGAAGCGGGTCTTCGACGAGCAGGGCGACCAGATCGCGGGCATGATCGTCGAACCGGTAATGACGAACTGTGGGGTCGTCCTCCCCGATCCAGGCTATCTGCAGGCTCTGAAGGAGATCTGCCACGAACGTGAAGCGTTCCTCACGTTCGACGAAGTGAAGACCGGGTTCACCGTCGCGTGGGGAGGGGCGGTCGAGGCGTTCGGCGTCGTGCCCGACTTCGTGTGTCTCGCCAAATCGCTCGGTGCCGGGATCCCATGTGGCGCGATCGGCGGCACCGAGGAGTCGATGGGGATGGTGATCCGAGGTGAGATCGAGCAGGTCGGTACGTTCAACGGCAACCCGCTCACCATGGCGGCCGCGAAAGCGAACCTGACCGACGTGATCACGAAGGACGCGTACGGACGCCTCGACGAGCTGAACGTCATCCTGCACCGATGTGAGGACGTCATCGACAAGCATCGCCTCCCTGCCTCGATGAAGACGCTCGGAGCGAAGGGGTCGATCGACTGGAGCCCGACTCCGATCCACGAGTACCGCGACCTCTGGGAGATCGACGATCGGGTCCCTCAGCTCGCCTGGCTATGGCAGCTGAATCGCGGGGTCTTCAAGTCGCCCGGCTCGAAATGGGAGAGCTGGACGACGTCGATCGTCATGAGCGATGACGACGCCCGGCGATACGTCGACAATTTCGAATCGCTCGCAGAGGCGATCACAGCGACGTGATCCGCGCCTCAATCGCGCTCTCGAAGGTCCGAGCGCGACGTCTCGCGGTCATCGGCCAGCTGCTCTCGTCTCCTCGACCGTCGTCGATCGACGAGGTCGTCCGCAAGCTCGGCTGGCTCCAGATGGACCCGGTGAGCGCGGTCGCACGCACCGAGCATCTCGTGCTGTTCAGCCGCCTGGGGAAGGGGTTCCGGGTCGCGGAGCTCGAGCGGATGCTCTGGGACGAGCGATCGCTCTTCGAGTACTCGGCGTTCATCGTGCCGACGGCAGACTTCTCCGTGCATCGGGAGTCGATGCGCCGATACCCCAACGGCCCGCGTCGTGAGCTGGCAAGTCGCGCGAACGTGCGGGGCTGGCTGGCGGCGAACGCCTCGTTCCGCCGGCATGTCCTCACGCGACTGCGCGACGAAGGACCGCTTCGGACCCGAGACTTCTCGGACGGATCGGCGCGGGGATGGCGATCAGGCGGTTGGAACGACGTCGGCAGGAACACGACGATGATGCTCGAGATCTTGTGGACGAAGGGCGAGGTCATGATCGTCGGGCGGCAAGGACTGGAGCGCGTTTGGGATCTCGCGTCGCGGCGGCTGCCCTTCGATGAGCCACGACTCCCTGCGCGCACGGTGGCTCGCCGCATCCTCGATACCCAGCTCCGGGCGCTTGGCGTAGCGACGAGCTTGCAGTTCGGCTGGGCGATCGACGGTCGGCCGCCCGGCTGGGAGCGAGCGCTGGCCGATCTCGTTCGAGATGGGATCGTCGTGCCGGTGACCGTCGAGGATCTGCCGGTTGAGTGGTACGCGCACGCCGACGTGCTCGAACAGCGGTTCCGGGGCCGCACGGTCCTGCTCTCTCCCTTCGACCGGCTGATCCACGACCGCGCACGCACCGAGCAGCTGTTCGATTTCCGCTACCGGCTCGAGATGTACGTTCCGAAGACCAAGCGCGAGTACGGGTACTACGTCCTGCCGATCCTTCAGGGCGATCGATTGATCGGACGGCTCGACCCGCTCTTCGACCGGAAGACCAAGGTGTTGGCGATCAACGGTGTGTGGGCCGAGGCCGATGCTCCGGCCGACTCGGGGCGCGCGGTTCGGGCCGCGATCGATGAGCTCGCTGCCTGGCTCGGTGCCACCGACGTCGCGTTCGGCGCAAGGACCCCGGCGTCGTGGCGACGGGCGCTCGCTTCCTGAGGCCGGAGCGACCCCGTCCCCACTACACTCCCTGACTCATCCAGGGTGGAGGCACGATGGCAAAGGGCATCATGGAACGGCTCGCCGACGGACCGGTTCTCGGTGACGGCGGATACCTGCTCGAGCTGGAGAAGCGAGGTTACGTGCAGGCCGGTCCGTTCACCCCCGAGGTCGTGATCGATCATCCCGATGCCCTCGAGCAGCTGCACCGGGAATTCCTGCGCGCCGGCGTCGACGTGCTGCAGACGATGACCTTCTACGCCAGCGACGACAAGCTGGCAACCGTCGGCTTGCGAGGCAAGGTCGATGAGATCAACCGCGACGCGGTTCAGATCGCGAGGAAGGTTGCGGCCGAGGGCGATGCGCTGGTCGCCGGGAACCTCTCGCTGACCTGGGCGTACGACCCCGCCGACGAGGCGTCCGCCGACCACGTTCGCGCGCTGTTCGACCGCCAGTTGCAAGATCAGACCGATGCCGGCGGGGTCGACTTCTGGATCGGAGAAACGTTCAGCTATCTCGCCGAGGCGCTGCTGTTCGTCGAGCGAGCGAAGCGGACCGACCAGCCAGTGATGGTGACGATGTCGTTCGAGAAGCTACCGGCCATGTCCTACGAGGGCGACACGCCCGCGGAGTGTGCACGGAAGCTCGCGGACGCCGGCGCCGACATCGTCGGGGTCAACTGCCTGAACGGTCCGGCCGAGCAACTCCCGATCGCGATCGAGATGCGTGGTGCCGTAGGTGGCTCCGTTGCCAGCCAGCCGGTTGGGTATCGGACGACGCCGGAAACCCCGGATTTCACCGGAACGCCGGCGTTCCCGTACGGCCTCGACGCGCTCCAGGTCACCCGCTCCGAGCTGGCCGGGTTCGCGCGTGACGCTCGGGACGCGGGCATCGACTACATCGGGTCGTGTTGCGGGTCGGTGGCCGGTCACGTCCGCGCGATGGCGAAGGTCTTGGGCAAGCTCCCGGCCGCCGAGCGCGAATGGATGTCGTCGAGCGGCAAGCCGATGTCGGCGTACGAGTACTACGAGCACAGCGAGACGGAGGTCTGATCGATGGACGGTGCTCAGGTTGGCGTGATCATGGGCTCGCGGTCGGATTGGGAAACGATGCGGCACACGGCCAATACGCTCGAGGAGCTCGGGGTTCCCTTCGAGACGAGGATCCTCAGCGCGCACCGCACACCCGATCTGGCATTCGAGTACGCCTCCACAGCGGAGGGGCGCGGGCTGAAGGTGATCATCGCCGGCGCCGGCGGTGCAGCGCACCTCGCCGGTGTGATGGCCGCGAAAACACATTTGCCGGTCTTGGGCGTTCCGATGGAGTCCCAAGCGCTCAAGGGGATGGATTCGCTGCTGTCGATCGTGCAGATGCCGGCCGGGGTGCCGGTCGGGACCGTCGCGATCGGAAAGGCTGGAGCGGTGAACGCGGCCTTGCTGGCGGTCTCGATCCTCGCGCTCGCCGACGAAGGCCTGCGCGAGCGGCTCCTCAAGTTCCGCGACGCGCAGACGTCGGCCGTTCTCGCACACCCCGATCCCTCCGAGGTCTGACCTCAGGCGCCCAGCAAGCGCTGCGCCCCCGACAGGTTCTACGGGAGACTGAGGGATCGTCACCCGTTCGCACCACCACGGGACAGCGGATGTAGCCGATCTGGCCTCCCCGGGCACGGGTCCGAACGTCGATACTTCGAGAGACCGAACCCACGAGCGACGATCCAAAGGAGGGTGGCATGCGTTCCGCTCGACCCACCGTGCCCACGACGGCAGCGTTCGTCCTCGCGCTGTCTCTCCTCGGGCAACAGGCCCATGCCGCGTCCGCCGACTGGCCGAACTACATGTTCGATCGCAACCACGGGGGCTTCAACCGACACGAGACGACGATCACGCCGGCGAACGCATCCACCCTGACCGTGGATTGGTCGGTCAACGAGGGCAGCAGGATGTTCGCCCAGCCGGTGACCGGGAACGGCCTCGTCTACTGGGGGACGTTCGACGGCTTCGAGCACGCCAGCGACCCGCAGGACGGCACGGCGGTGTGGAGCACACTCCTGGGTACCACGAGCGATCCTGTCCATTGCCGGACCGACGCGGTCTTCGGCGTCACCAGTACGCCTGCGCTCAGCACGGTCACGCTGGCCGGTATCCCCACGAAGGTGTTGTTCGTCGCGGGCGGCGACGCCGCCATGTACGCGCTGAACGCGCTCACCGGCGCCGTCATCTGGAGGACGTCGCTCGGCACGTCCCCGAGCCATTTCGTCTGGGACTCGCCGGTCGTCTACAAGGGCAACGTGTACGTGGGCGTCTCTTCGCTCTTGGATTGCCCGGTCGTGCCGGGACGGATGTTCAAATTGAGCGCCACGACGGGAGCGGTGGAAGCAACGCTCGACGTCATGCCCGGCGGGTGCACGGGAGGGGGCATCTGGGGATCCCCGGTGGTGGACGCCACCCGGGACACGCTGTATGTCGCGACGGGGAACCCCAACGAGAACGTCGCGTGCCCCCAGCCGGTCGAGCTCGCGCCTGCGCTCCTCGAGTTGCGGACGTCGGATCTCTCCCTCGTGGGGTCGTGGCAGGTGCCCGAGGCCGAACAGATCGTCGACAGCGACTTCGGGAGCACGCCGAACCTGTTCGTGACCGCGGAGGGCGTCCCGATGGTGGGCGTGGCGAACAAGAACGGCTTCTACTACGCGTTCCGCCGAGACGCGCTGGACACCGGGCCCGTGTGGAAGGACGCCGTCGCGGACGGGACGGTGCCTCTGCTGGCTCCCGCCGCGGTCGGATATGCATCACTGCTGGTGGCCTCGTCGCACACCACCATCAAGGGGGTTTCGTGCAACGGGAGCCTCCGCGGGGTCGATCCCGCGAGCGGCGCGTATCGGTGGGAGCTGTGTCTGACGAACGGGGTGCAGGGAGCGGTGTCGATGGCGCCGGGGATCGTCGTCCTCGGGGTGGGCCCGCGTTTGGTCGTTGTGTCGACCTCCGGCAAGGTGCTCTACCGCTTCTTCGACCCGGCCGCTGGCTCGGTCTTCAAGGGAGCGGCGTCGGTCGCAGCCGGTCACATCTACATGGGCAACTCGGATGGCATCTTCTACGCGTTCGCGCCGCCGGCGGCGTCACCGACCGGCGGCAGGGGCGCGGAGACTCGTTCCAACATGCGAGATCTGCGCCGTGCGGGTCGTCACCAGTAGGCGCTCCCCGGTAGGCGCCTTCCCGTATCCGCCGCCGCTTCGGGGCAACGTGGGTCGAGTCGAACGGAACGCAGCTCCGGGTCGTTCATCAACCGTCCAGCGACGCGCATCGAGCGTGATCGCGTAACGCGAAGGAAGACGGTTCGATGAACAGGTTCAGAGCGATCAGGTCAGGACTCGCTGCGCTCGCTGTCACGGGGGCGGGCCTCTTCAGCACCCTCGGGACCGCCAGAGCGGACATAAGATGATGCGAGCATCGCCTCAAGAGCCCACGGATTTCGAGCGAGCGGCGCTGGGGACTGACTGCGAGCGTAGGCGTCCGGCAGAATCGCGGAGGGAACCCGGCAGCCACCAACGGACTCCAGCACACCGCAGATACCCGGTTCAAGTCACTGGTGGGTCGGAACGGCTCGTGGCGGCCGTCACTCGTCCTGCCACGTTGTCCCGGAGGATCCGTGCGGTCTCGGCCGACACGGTGTTTCCCTTTTGCTCGATGAGCATGATCGCCTTCCCGATCTGCTCCGGAGCCTCCTGCTTCTTGTCTTCACTTATCAGCCCGCTGGCAAGATCCATGAGGGCGTCGCCGCGCAGGCGACCTCTTCAGGCTTGCCTCGTGCGAAGCTCCGGGTGTAGGAAGGTCACACATCGCTGATCATCGGCACGGCCGGCGAGGGGGAGGGAGCAGCATGACCCAAGATCGGACCAACACGGCGCGAGACGAGCACAATGACTTGCACCAGCCGGCAATGAGCCGGCGCAATTTCTTGGCAGCGACAGCGGCAGGCAGCGCAGCGCTCCTACCTGGCGGCCTGAGTCCGCTGTTTAGAGCGGCCGCAGCGGTCGCCGGCAGTAGTTTTCAATTTATTGAGCAAACGATTCCTCAGCTGCAGACAGCAATGGCCGCAGGCCAAATCACCGCGCGCGAACTTGTCCTCGGTTATCTGAACCGCATACAGCAACTCAATCCAACGCTCCATGCCGTCATCGAAACCAATCCGAATGCCGTTTCGATCGCGGCCGGTCTCGACAACGAGCGGCGCGCTGGTCACGTCCGTGGCCCACTTCACGGAATTCCGTTGTTGGTCAAAGACAACATCGCGACACTCGATAACCTGCAGACCACTGCCGGTTCGCTCGCACTCTACGGCAGCCGGGTCTTCGCTGATGCGCCGCTGATTCAAAAGCTCCGTGCAGCCGGCGCCATCATTCTCGGCAAAGCTAATCTCGGCGAATGGGCAAACTTCCGGGACGATGAGGCTGAGACTTATCCTCTCGCGCTCGGTTGGAGCGCGCGTGGCGGGAGTACGAACAACGCTTACGACTTGAGTTACACGTCCTGGGGTTCCAGCTCCGGCTCCGGCGCAGGGGCGGCGGCAAACTTGTGCGCAGCGGCGGTTGGTACGGAAACCGACGGCTCAATCACGGGACCAGCAGCGGTTGAAGACATTTTCGGCTTGAAGCCGACGCTCGGCTTGATTTCGCAGGACGGGATCGTTCCGATCAGTCATCAACAGGACACCGCCGGGCCAATGGCGCGTTCGGTGACGGATGTCGCGATTCTGCTGGGGATCATGCAGTCGCCGCAAACTGATTACGCGCGACTTCTTCAGCGCGGCGCGTTGCAGGGCAAGCGCATCGGTCGCGACGTGCGCTATTTCGATTACAGCTATTACGGAAGCGGCATCCCGGGCGATGAAGAGACAGTCGCCTTTGCCGATCACGCGCTCGATGTGATGGCGAGTCTCGGCGCAACAATAGTGGATACTGACACTGGCGACGTATTCGCTTACAACGGTGACGAGTTCACCGCGCTGCTTTACGAATTCCGGGCGCAGATCGCAGACTATCTCCGGAGTTTGAGCAAGACAAACTTGCGAACGCTGGCTGACCTCATCGCGTTCAACAGCGCACATTGCCCGCAAGAGCTCGTTTACTACGACCAGGATGTATTCTTATTGGCGGAACAATTCCTCGGTTACCCCAATGATTCCGGTTACATCGCGGCACGAAGTCACGCGACCAGCACCGCTCGTGCTGGAATCGACAATGCGATGACGTCACAGAATCTGGACGCGATTGTCGCGCCGCACCTGACGAATTCCACGGGTCCGGCGGTCGCCGGTTATCCGAACTTCTCGATGCCGGTGGGAATCCGCTTGTCCGGCAGGCCGGCCGGCATGTTGATGTACAGCACCGCCTTCCACGAAGCGCAGTTGATCGCGATGGCCTACGATCTCGAGCAAGCACTGAATGCGCGGCAGCAGCCGCAGTTACTCGGCGCGATCACGCCGATCCCGAACGGGGGATTTTGCAGCGGGCATCAGTCGCAAGGTAAGGCACACCTGCCACACGGCCGCATATTTTGAAATTGCCGCCGCGAGCATGACGCTCGACGTTCACGGGCACCTGTTCGCGGACGAGCTTGACGCTCAGGCGGAGCGCCTCGACGCGCTACGGTCCGCCGCCCCGCGGATCCTGTGCGGACTGTTTCGGCTGGCGCGGAAGTCGTCGAGCTACCAAACCGCTTCCTGACCTGCGACGACCCAGCGCGCCGGGCAGGATTCGAACCTGCGGCCTAGGGATTAGAAGTCCCCCGCTCTATCCGGACTGAGCTACCGGCGCCTGCGGCAAGCCTATCGTCGGAGCGGGTGACGGGAATCGAACCCGCATAGCCAGCTTGGAAGGCTGGAACTCTGCCATTGAGCTACACCCGCGCGGAGACAAGCCTAGCAACCCGTCGACTGCGATACTCCGGCGAATGCAGGTCAGGTTCCGGCTCGTCGACGTGTTCACCGAGACCCCGTTCGCGGGGAACCAACTCTGCGTGGTGACCGACCCTCCGGCCGACCTGGACGAGTCCACCATGCTCACCTTGGCTCGCGAGATCGGCTTCTCCGAGACCACGTTTGTCACCGACGTGGGGGAGAACCGGTACCGGATGCGGATCTTCACTCCCGAACGGGAGTTGCCGTTCGCCGGGCATCCGACGTTGGGAACCGCGTTCACGTTGGTCGATGCCGGAAGCGTTACCTCGCCGCTCGTGCAGATCACTGCGGTTGGCGAGGTGCCGGTCGCGGTCGACCTCGACGCGGGGTTCGCGTGGATGACGCAGCGCCGGCTCGAGTTCGGTCCGGAGTTCAACGACCGAGAGTTGCTCGCCCGCGCGGCGTCGCTCACCGTCGATGATCTGCGCTCGGATCTCCCCGCGCAAGTCGTCTCGACGGGCCTCGGTCCATTGTTGATCCCGGTGCGCGACGAGGCGACGTTGCGATGTGCTACTCGCGACGAGCAGGTGTCGCGCGAGGCTGCCGATGCGAGCGGCGGCGAATGCCTCTACTACTTCGCGATCCGGGGACATGGTGATGTCCTCGCGCGGATGTTCGACCCCTATTTCGGGATCGGCGAGGATCCGGCGACCGGGTCGGCCGCGGGGCCACTCGGTGCTTACCTCGCGGCGCGCGGACTCGCTGGGATGCCGGGCCGCGTGGTCATCGCGCAAGGCGAGATGGTCGGGCGGCCGAGCTTCCTGCACGTCGATGTGCAACCAGACGATGACTCGTGGGATGTGCGCGTCGGTGGCGGCGTGCGGATAGTCGGCGAAGGCTCGTTCGATCTTTGACGGAACGCGCTACTCAGATCGCGGTGCAGGTGACGGTGGGAGGGGTGACGGTGCCGCCATCGCCGGCATCGACCTTGACCCAGAGCGTGGTGGTCTCGCCCGGCGAGACCGACGTGGCACTGGAGTACGTCGCTAGGTCGGACAAGAGGAAGAGCGCTTGCGTTCCCTCACCGGGCCTCACGGAACACTGCATCCTCCCCGTTGCACCACCGATGTTGGTGATCGTCGCCTTGTAGCAGGCAGGCGCGCCACCGCCCGTCGGGCAAGGGGTCGCCAGCAACTGAGCGACCGAGAACCGCGCCGTGGCGTGCGGCTTCATCACGAGCAAGAAGAGCGCCCCCGTGGTCACGATGAGGATGACGAGCATGGCGGATGCTAGCGTGATGTTCGTGTCGCCGCGAACGGGGGAAGCCCTGCGCACCAGTGGAGCCTAGCGCCGCATACAATCGTGGCGCAATGGGCATTTCGCGATAGGCCTTTTGCAGCGGGGCGTAGCGCAGCCTGGTAGCGCGCGTGCTTTGGGAGCACGAGGTCGCGGGTTCGAGTCCCGCCGCCCCGACCGAACCTGAGAGTCCGACCTAGTCCGCGGAGGGGCCGCGGCCGTAGCGGGTCATGATCTCGACGAGCATCGTGTGATCGATCGCATGAGCCGTGATGCCGTCGCGACCGGTCATGGTTTCGGCCGCGACGAGCGCGTTGAGGATCGCTTCCTCCACCGATTCGATAGCGGCCCAGAAGAGCCCGCTGATCTCTTCGTCGGGAAGCATCGTGACGTCGAACGGCGCGCCACGGCCCTGCACCTTGTAGCTCTGGAGCTTGCCGCGGTTGGCGGTCGAGAACGCGAGGAAGATGTCGCCGCTGGAGTTCGCGCCTGATCCGCCCGCTCGCGCGATCCCCAGGCCCGCGCGTTGCGCCAATCGCTCGCATTGGTGTGGCAGCAGGGGAGCGTCGGTCGCCAGGATCGCGATGATCGAACCGCTGCCCGGCGGGAGCGCGGAGAGCGCCCCGTCGATCGCTTCTTCACGGTCCCACGCGGACGGCACTTCCGCAGTCGGGATCTCGCGACCGACGGGAACACCGTCCACGGTGAGTCGTTCTCGTTCGCCGTGATTCGCCTGGACGAGAGCACCCACCGTGAAGGCTCCTGCGACCCGTGACGCGGTTCCGGTTCCGCCCTTGAAATCGTGACAGATCATGCCTGTGCCGCCGCCGACGCCGCCCTCGGCTACCGGTCCAGAGCGGGCGGCGTCCAGGGCAGCGAAGACGTGCTCAGGCCGAACATGCATGCCGTTGATGTCGTTGAGTGCGCCGTCGTAGGTCTCGCCGACGACGGGCAGGCTCCAGTACGCGGTGGCGTCGTTGCGTCCCCGGACCTCCGCCGAGATCAGTGCGTCTCTTACGACGCCGACGCTGTGGGTATTCGTGATGGCGACGGGGGTGGTGAGCTGGCCACTTTCGCGGATCCATTCGAGGCCGGTGAGTTCCCCGTTCCCGTTCAGCCGGTGACAGCCGGCGAACACCGACTCCGCCGCAGTACCGTCGTGGGGCACGATCACCGTCACGCCGGTGCGGATCGGGCCCTCACCGAGGACCAGGGGCCCCTCGCCCTCGATCAAGGTCGTCATGCCGACACGAACGCCGGCGACGTCGGTGATGGCGTTCAGCGGCCCGGTGGGGAGTTGGCCGACGGTCAGCCCGAGGTCGCGATATCTGGCCACGGCGGATGAGCCTATCTCACAAAGTCGCGATCCCGCCGGGGCGTCACGGGCGTGGGTCGGTACCCTCTCGGCCCATGCGGATCACGTCTGAGATCTCCGATCTGCCTGCTGCCGCGATCCGCCGGACGCTGTTGGGGCTGCCGGTGGCTGACGGCTACCAGGTGAAGGCCACACCGCTTCGCTATCGAAGCCGGCCGCACCTGTCGGGCGTGACCGATTTCTCCGCGAGAACGATCACGCTGCAGGTTCCCGAGCCGTTCCACCCGTTCGGTGAGGTGGTTCCCTACGGAGCGAAACGTCGTCCGGGACGCGGCCTGCAGTTCATCTGGCTCACCGAGGGCGTCACGTTCCGCACCCCGCGCGACGTGCTGCGGTTCCTCTACTGCCACGAATGGATGCACTGGTACCTCAGGGAGCGGCTGGGCAGGAAGTCGGCGGCGGAGACCACGTGCGACCGGTTCGCGCTTCGGAACTACCGGCGGCGCACCGTCACGGAAGAAGACGCGCAGGCTGCGCTCCGACGTGAACGCGATTAGGCGGTGGCGGACGCGGTGCTCGCCGGCGGTGCTGTCACGGGCGCCGCCGGGGCTACAGCCGTCGGTTTCCCGATCGCGCTCCGCAGGACCTGGGCGAACTGTTCGACCCGAAGCTCTTGACGTTCGGGCTGGGTCCGCCAGCGATGGAACAGGCCGGGGTCCAGCTCTTCGATGACGAGCGCGTTCTGGAGCGAGTCCGAGAGCCAGTCCACCATCGACACGATCATCTCGAGGTCGACGTCGTCGCGGACCTCACCTCGCTCGATGCCGAACTCGACGAACTCGAGGGTCCCGTAGGGGTCCTCGCTGACGAGGAACCGATTGATGTCGCGCTTCAGGGCGAGGTCGGTGCCGTAGTTGCCGATCAACGAGACGCGGTAGGGAACGAGATCCTCGTGGATCAGGTGCTCGGTTCGCCGCAGCCAGTAGAGGAGGGTCTCGAAGAAACCGGTCTCGAGAACTTCCTCGGGCGCGTCGAGCCAGGCCGGGAGCGCCGTCGCCGCCTTCTTGTACGCCTCCAGGAACAGCGAGGCTTTCGAGCCGAAGTGCTGGAAGATCGAGCCTTTCGCGATCCCGAGCTCGGAAGCGATGTCCTCCACCTTGGCGCCCTGGTAACCGTCCTCGGCGAAATGGCGCATCGCGGCATCCACGATGGCCTCGCGCTTGGCGAGCGTGCGATCAGTCCGACGTGACTTCTGGTCAGGCACGACGGGTCTCCTCGGGGCGGGCCATCGGCGTTCTTCCTGCGTCTCGGTGGAGCCACAGCGTATCCGCTCGGCCGAAACCTGCATGACCGCGGGTCACAGAGAGGTCATTCCACGCTCGCCACTCACCTGCCATCATCGGCCGCATCGGACGACCAGATCGGTCGGCGCCGGCGCCGGATCGTGAGGAAGCGCGATGAACGAAGACTTCGAGGTCTTGAAAAGGGCCCTGATCGCCGCGGACATGGACCTTGCCCTCGCTGCCGTGCAGCGCCTCGTGGATACCGACGTCGACCCCAAGTCCATCCTCGAGGACAGCATGGCCGTCGCGATGTTCGACCTTGGCGAGATGTGGAAGCGGGGCGAGGTGTTCCTGCCCGAGGTCGTCGCTTCGGCGGAGGTCTTCAAGCGGTGCAACGCGATCGTCGAGCCGGTGTTGCTCGCGAAGAAGGATCCCGACGCGAAGGCCAACGCCCTCGTCGTGCTCGCCACGGTCAAGGGCGATCTGCACGATCTCGGCAAGAACATGGTCGGCGCCATGCTCCGGACGTCGGGCTTCGATGTCCACGACATGGGCAAGGACGTATCGGCCGACCGGATCGTCGAGACGATCAAAGAGCTTCATCCGCAGATCGTGGGGTTGTCGGCGTTGCTGACCACAACGGTCCCGTATCAGGAGACGGTGATCAAGCGGCTCGTCAAAGAGGGACTACGCGACCAGGTGATCGTGATGGTCGGCGGCGCGCCCGTTACTCCCGAGTGGGCGGAGAAGATCGGGGCGGACGGGTACGCGAACAACGCGCCCGAAGCGGTCGAGATCGCCCGCAAGCTCGTGGGGATCGCGCAGTGAATACGGTCACGACGTCGGTTCGGGGACGCGGCGTCGAGGTGTCGATCGGCGACGAGCATCCGTTCGTCATCATCGGCGAACGGATCAACCCGACCGGACGCGCGAGGCTCACGGAAGAGATCACGCGGGGAGATATGACCAGCGTGCAGGCCGACGCCACGGCCCAGGTCGCCGCGGGCGCGCGAATCCTCGACATCAACGCCGGCGTCCCCGGCTTCGATGAGGCCGAGATGCTGTCGAACGTCGTGAAGGCGGTCATGGCGGTGGTCGACGTGCCGCTGTGCATCGATTCGTCGACCCCTTCCGCGCTCGAGGCTGCGATCCCTCTGGTGGAGGGGAAGGTGCTGATCAATTCGGTGACCGCCGAGCGTGAGTCGCTCGAGCGGCTCCTTCCGCTCGTCGCGGCCCACGGCGCCGCGGTGATCGGTATCGCGAACGACGAAGAGGGTCCGTCGATGGACCCACAGGTCCGCCTTGGGGCGGCGCGAAAGATCGTCGACGCTGCCGCTGAACACGGGATCGCTCGCGAGGACGTGATCATCGACGTGATCGCGATGCCGATCGGCGCCGCTCCCGACGCGGCGACCGCGATGTACGAGACGATCCGCCTCGTCCGATCGGAATTGGGCGTCAACGTGACGTGCGGGGCCTCGAACATCTCGTTCGGGATGCCGGGCCGCCAGGAGATCGACGCCGGATTCTTGACGATCGCGGTCGCGACCGGCATGAACACCGCGATCACGAACGCGCTGCATCGATCGGTTCGAAAGGCGATGCTCGCGGCGAACCTGCTGCTGGGGCGCGACGAGTTCGGCAGTGCATGGATCGCCGATCATCGTGCCGAGATCGCTGCCGCTGCGGCGGGAGGTTGATCGCCGTGCGCAAGCACGCGGTCACGTATCACCCGAGCGGGAAGATGGTCCACGCACCCGAGGGGACGACGCTCTTCAACGCGGCGCACTGGGCCGGCCTGCCGATCGATTCGACGTGCGGGGGGCGCGGCACCTGTGGGAAATGCGGCGTAAAGATCCTCAGCGGCCATGCCGACCGGACGCTCGCCGACTACCGGCACCTCAGCGACAAGCTCGATGAAGGCTGGCGGCTCTCGTGTCAGGCGATCATCGGCGAGGACACGGAGTGCGAGGTTCCGCGACTGATGCGTTCTCCGAAGGCCGCGACGATGGGTGTGGGACGGTTCGTGCTGTTGGAGCCGAACGTCCGCAAGCTGTTCCTGAAGTTGGAAGCGCCGTCGATGGAAGATCCGCGCAGCCACCTGAAGCGACTCGAAGATGCACTGGTGACCGAAGGTATCGAGGTGAGGCACAGCCCGACGATCCTTCCGACGCTCGCCCTCGTTCTCGAGGAAGGGGTCACCGACGTCACTGCCACCCTGGTGGGCGAGCACCTGATCGACGTCGAGCAGGGCGACACGCGCGCGCGGATGTTCGGCATCTCGTTCGACATCGGAACGACAACCGTCGTCGCGACGCTCGTCGATCTGACGAACGGTGCTGCTGCTGCGGTTGGATCGACGATCAACCGACAGGCTCCCTTCGGTGCCGACGTCATCGCGCGGATGGGCCACGCCATGACAGGGCCCGACGCGATCGAGCAACTCCGGATCGCGGTGATGGAAACGGTGAACGCGCTGATCGCGGAGGTGTGCGAGTCGGCCGAGGTCGATGCCTCGCGCGAGGTCTACGAGTGCGTCGTCGTCGGCAACGCAACGATGCTCCACTTGCTGTTGGGTGTGGATCCGCGCTCGATCGCTCTGTCGCCGTTCGTCGCGACCTTCCTGGAACAACAGGATCTCGAAGCGGCCGAGGCGGGATTCGCGATCCATGCCGATGGACGCGTCGCAATGTTCCCCTCGATCGGGGCGTACGTCGGCGCCGACATCGTCGGCGACATCGTCGCGACGGGGCTCGCCCGAGATCGCGAGCGGCGTCTCCTGGTCGACGTCGGCACGAACGGGGAGATCGCCGTCGGCAACGAGGATCGCGTGGTGGCGACCAGCGCTCCGGCCGGACCTGCGTTCGAGGGCGGCCAGATCCTTCACGGCATGCGAGCCACGGACGGCGCCATCGAAGGCGTGGTGCTCACGAACGGGGTCGTCGAGCTCCAGGTGATCGGGGGCGACATCGAACCTCGAGGCCTCTGCGGCAGTGGTCTGATCGATGTCGTCGCCCAGCTTCGACTGGCGGGTTTGCTGCTCGAGAACGGCGTTCTCAGGTCACGCGACGAGCTTGCGGCAGAGGGCCATCCGCTCGCGGCCCATGTGGTCGATCGCGACGGGGTGAAAGCCTTCGCCCTCACCGACGCCGTCCTCCTGACGCAACTCGATATCCGTGAGCTGCAGTCGGCCAAGGGTGCGATCTCGACGGGCATCGAGGTGGCGATGAACGAACTGGGTGTCACGGCGGGCGACCTCGACGAGGTCATGTTGGCGGGCTCGTTCGGCACATACATCAACCCGCAGAGCGCGCGTGTCGTCGGGCTCGTGCCGCCAGTTCCGGTCGAACGGATCAAGGCGGTCGGAAACACAGCGAGTGAGGGCGCGAAGATGGCGCTCCTGTCGTTCCGTGAGCGCGAGGTCGCGTTCGAGCTCCCTGGATTCGTGGAATACCTCGAGCTGTCGGGTGCACCCGACTTCAACGAGCGGTTCATCGCGAACCTCGGCTTTCCGCCGCTCGAGGGCTTGGTCGCTCCTGGGATCGAACATATGGTTGTCGAGGAGGCGGCGTCGTGACGGCGACCGGTGCCAAGGTCGCGTTCGTCGCCTGCGGAGCGGTCGCTCTCGACACGGCCGCGCTCGTGCAGCGCCGCGGTTGGGATGCGGACGTCCACGGCATCTCGTCTGACCTTCACATGACGCCTCTCGAGATCGCCCCCGCGGTCGAGGCGAAGTTGAAGGACCTGCTCCCGCGGTACGAGCGTGTCGTCGTCGTCTACGGGGATTGCGGCACCGGCGGACGTCTCGACGCGGTCCTCGAGAAGTACCCGGCGGTTCGCCCGGCTGGCTTCCACTGTTTCCAGTGGTACGCCGGCAAGCTGTACGAGCGGTTCGCGGAGGACATCGGGATCTACTTCCTCACGGATTGGCTCGTGACGAACTGGGACCGCGCGGTGGTCAAGGGCCTGGGTCTCGACCGCTTCCCGTGGCTCAAAGAGACCTACTTCGACAACATCACGCGCATCTTGTTCGTACGCCAGCACCCCGACCCTGAGCGCGAGGCGAAGGCCCGTGAGATCGCGGAGTGGATGGATCGTCCGCTCGAGATCCACGACCTCGGCATCGAGCCGCTCGAAGAGCTACTCACACCGTTGATGGAGGAGCAGGACCATGTTCGAGCCTGAGAACGCGCCGAAGGTCTTGACCCCTGACCAAGAGGAGACGATCCACGAGCAGGCGATGCGGATCCTCGAGGAGATCGGGACCGACGTCCTGCACGACACGGCTCGGAAGTGGCTCTCAGAGGCGGGGATGCGCGTCGATGAGAACCGCGTCCGCTGGGACCGAGGTTTCGTCATGGAACAGGTCGCCCAGGCTCCGACCACGTTCCGCTTGCGCGCGCGCAACCCCGAGCGGTCGCTCACGGTCGGGGACGGCACGCCCGTCTTGATGAACGTCGGGGGACCCCCGTTCGCGAGCGATATCGACGAAGGTCGCCGTAGCGGCAGGCTCGCCGACCACGATGCGCTGATCAAGCTCACACAGGCGGCCGGGGTGCTGAACTGCGTGCAGACCGGTGCGGTCGAGGCGACCGATCTCCAGATGGAGAGCCGGCACATGGATATGGAGTACTCCACGATCCGGTGGTCGGACAAGCCCTACACCACGTACGGAACGAGCGGTCCTCGTGCACGCGATGGCATCCGTATGGCCGAGATCGTTCACGGCGGTCGCGAGGCGATCGAGGCGGAACCCGCGCTCATGGGCGTCGTGAACCCGAACTCGCCGCTGATCTGGGACTACCGGATGACCGACGCATTGGTGGTCTGGGCAGAGGCGAACCAACCCATCGTCGTGACGCCGTTCCTTCTGGCCGGCGGCACCTCAACCGTCAGCGTCGCCGGAGCCCTTGCGCAGCAGGTCGCCGAGGCGCTGAGCGGCGTGGCGCTGGCGCAGGTGATCCGGCCCGGCGTTCCGTGCCTGTACGGGTCGTTCTTCACCGCGCTCGACATGCGGACCGGCTCACCGGCCTTCGGGACACCGGAGTCCGTGTTCGCCGTGCTCGCCGGCTCGCAGCTGGCTCGCCGCTACGGGCTGCCGTTCCGCAGCGGCGGGGGACTGGCGTCGTCGTGTGCCGTCGACGCGCAGGCAGCGGCCGAGACCCAGATGATGCTCTGGGCAACGATGCTCGCCGGCACCGACGTCGTGTTGCACGCGGCGGGGTGGTTGGAGGGCGGACTGACCGCGTCGTTCGAGAAGTTCGCGCTCGACATCGAGCTGCTCGAACAGTTCCGGATCCTCCGCGCAGGCATCGGCTTCAGTGACGAGGAGCTGGGGTTCGACGCGCTCAACGAGATCGGGCCGGGCGGCCTCTTCCTCGCGTCGCCGCATACGAAGGCTCACTTCAAGGAATGGCTGTACATGAGCCCGCTCTTCCAAACGCCCGACTACGCGACGTGGGACATGATGGGCAAGCAGTCGACCGACGTCCGCGCTAACGAGCTGTGGAAGAAGCTCCTCGACTCCTACGAGGACCCCGGTCTCGACCCCGCGATCGACGAGGAGCTGAAGACATACATGGCATCGCGCCGCGACGCCCCGGACCTGTTCGCGGAGGATTAGTGTCCCGAGCGGATCGATCGCCTGTCCTCAGCCGCGCTGGACTTCTGCGAGCACCTCGTCGACGAGGGTGAGTGCTTTCAGGGTTCGCTCGATGTCGTAGCCGAAGCCGTATCGGATCCCTTTGTCGATGCCGAACATGTCTCCTGGAACGAGGAGCACGCTCCGTTGCACGCGGATCCGTTCCACGAGTTCGCTGGATGAAACCGGCAGTTCGTACTCCGCGTACTGGATCGCGCCGGCCACCGGGCGCGCCCATCGGAAGATGTCCGAGTGCGACTCGAGCCACGTCTCCAGGGAGGGGTAGTTCGCGCGGATGATCGAGCGGGTGCGTTCGAAGATCGACGCTCGCTTGCCTGGTCGTGTCGCGATCGCGGCCAACCGATCCGAGATCATCGAGGGCGTCAGGGTTGTGTAGTCGTGGCGTTCCCAGATGCGATGCAACATCTCGGGCGTCGAGACTGCCCAGCCGACCCGCAATCCCGGCATGGCGAACGCCTTGGATAATCCGCTCGTGACGACGACCTTGTCGTATCGACCCCAGAACGAAGGCGAGTCGACCGCGCCGTCGAGCTCGGCACCGCGATAGATCTCGTCGGCGACGATCCACGCCCCGACGCGGTCGGCCGCTGCGACGACGGCATCCATCTCATCCTCGGTGAGCACGTACCCGGTTGGGTTGTTGGGGTTGCAGACCATGACGACCTTGGTGTGCTCGCCGACCGCGTCGTTCATCTCGTCGACGTCGAGTCCCCACGAGCCCTCACGCAGTCGGAGGCGGAACGTGTCGGTTCCGTTGCCGAAGTGCCGTCCGAGCCCCCAGCCCTGCAAGTAGTTCGGGATCATGAAGGCGAGCCGGTCGCCGGGTTCCAGCAACGTCCAGAGCGTCAGGAAGTTGGCCTCGGAGCCGCCATTCACGATCGTCACGTTTTCGGCGGTGGCGTCCGGATACCACGCAGCGACGTTCGACCGTGTCTCGTCCGACCCTTCCGACAAGGGGTAGCCGAGCGCGGTTTGCGACAGGAATGCTTCGCCGTCCGCATCCGGACCCAGGAGCTCTCGGATCGTCATCGGCGAGACCCCCGACTCCGACAGGTCGTAGTCGACGAGGTGCCAATACAGCGACTGGTACCGCTCCATCTGGAACAGATCGATATCCATCAGGCGAACCTAGCACCGTCGCGCCGGAGCGGACGAGGGGTTGGTTGACCACCGGGCGAGGCAGGCAAGTAGTCTCGCGCCGTGCGGAAGAAGGTGCAGATCCTTATCGAAGACGACGTTCGCTCGTCGATCGACATGGCGTCGTGCATCGATGCGTGCGAGCAAGCGTTCGCCGCGTACTCGACGGGGAGCGCCGAACTGCCATCCGTGATCCACCTCGATATTCCCGAATCGAAGGGCGAGATCCATGTGAAGGCCGGACACATCCACGGAGCGCCCTATTACGCCGTGAAGGCCGCGAGTGGGTTCTACGCCGTCGACCCTCCGGCGATCGATGGGCTCGTCGTCGTGTTCGATTCTCGCGATGGAGCGCCAGCGGCGTTCTTGTTGGACAACGGCTACGTCACCGACCTTAGGACCGGCGCGGCTGGAGGGGTCGCGGCGCGGCATCTCGCGCCCGAGCAGATCAGGACCGTCGCGGTGATCGGCACCGGCGCTCAGGCTCGATACCAGCTCGATGCACTCGCGATCGTGAAGCCGTCGTTCTCACTCGTCCGCGTGTGGGGACGAAACGCAGATCGCGCGGTGCAGTGCGTCAACGACCTCCGATCGCGACCGGGACTTCCGGGCGGCTGCGTCTTCGAAACGGCGACGTCGGTCGAAGCCGCGGTCGAGGCTGCCGACGTCGTCATCACTTGCACCGCTAGCATCGAGCCGCTCGTTCAAGCATCGTGGCTGTCGCCAGGTTCGCATGTCACCGCGGTCGGGTCCGACGGTCTGGGGAAGCAAGAGCTCGATCCGGCCGTGCTCGACGGAGCCGACCTGCTCGTCGTCGACTCTCGAGACCAATGCTCGAGGCTGGGGGAGCTTCAGCACGCGCCCGGTGAGGCGTCGCGAGCGATCGAGCTCGGCGAGATCTGCGCAGGCTCGAGACCGGGTCGGACGACCGACTCCCAGCTCACCGTCTGCGATCTGACGGGTCTCGGCGTACAAGACGTTGCTGCTGCTAACGCCGTGATGCAGGGTGCCGGCGACGCCGGCCTCGTGCTCGAGATCTAAGCGGTTACCAGAATCCGGCTGTTGACATGCAGAACGCAGCAACGGCGACCATGGCAAGCGTGGCTCGGCTGGCGGCCTTCATCTTGCCCTGCAAGCGCTTCATTTCGGCCATCTGATCAGGAGTAGGCACCCCGCCGGAAGCGGCCATCGCTCCGCCCATCGCCACCAGTTTCTTCACGCTCGGCAGGGTTACGCGGAGTCCCACGACGAAAGCCCCGATGCCCGCGAGCGCCCCGATCGTAAGAACGAAGCCGTAGGCGGAGTCGACGAAGTCTCCGAGTCCGGAGAATCCTCCCGCGTCGTGCCAGTAGAGGAACAATCCGCCGAGGACCGTGAACGCCGCGATCCGGATGATGACGTCGGTGAGCTTTCGCTTCGCCACGAGGTTCCCCATCACCGGACCGGCCGCGGGCCCGAGCTCGGCCGCGGCGGGTCCCAGGAAGACGGCGAACATGAATACCGAGCCGCCCCATGCGATCGCGGACATGATGTGGATCACCCGGAACACGATCAGGTAGACGCTGGTCGTCGCGAGCATCGGATCCTCCCCTAGTAGTCGGCCGCATCGTGCCGGAGCGGCGAGTGCGAGTCAATCATCACCCAGTTGAGGGAACCGTGCGAGATTCATTGGGTCTCAACTACATCATCGACTTGCGCGTTATTCACCGTCGGCAATAGCATCGAACCTGGATCGCTCATGACGTGCGAATCCTCTCTACGCCCCGTACAAGGAGGACCGACAATGCGCAAGAGCATCGTGGCGATCGCTGCCTCGTTCGCGCTCCTCGTTTCGCTTTCTACCGTTTCGGTGGCACAGCCCCCGGCCGACGTGCGCCTGACGCACGACGCCGCCACGGCCGCGAACGGACATGGGTACGTGAGCGACTACACGCTCGCGACGGGAAACGCGTACACGGATCCGACACTCGATGAGTGCTCGGTGTCCCGCGGGCGGCAGAACGAACCCGATATCGCCGTCGACCCCAGGAACACCCAGGTGCTCGTTGGCAGCTCGAACGACTATTGCGGCGTGTTCGCTCCTCCGGGTGATCCGACCACCGGTGATCCCTCGGGACCGGTTTGGACGGGCTATTACCGCTCCGAGAACGGCGGATCGAGTTTCGTGAGCTCGCTCGTGCCCGGTTACCCGGGCGACGTTTCGCCCTTCGCATCGCTCGCCCACACCGACACCGACAGCGCCGGTGACCCGGTGATCGCGTGGGACGCCCACGGCCGTCTGTTCATGGGAGCGGAGGCCGACACCGGAGCCAACGACAGCAACGGCGACCAATGGGTCGCGCGATTCGTGAACTCCGGCGGTGGGACAATCAACGACGGGAAGCTGTATCAAGGAACGACGACCGTCGCGAATGGATCACAGGCGGGCTTCCTGCTCGGCAAGTTCAACGACAAGACGGCCCTCGAGGTCGACCGGACCGGAGGGCCTTACGACGGCAACGTCTACTTCGCCGAGGCCCGTTTCACGGGCGGGAAGATCTCGAACATCTACTTCACCCGTTCCACCGACCACGGCGTCACGTTCTCCCATATCAAGAACCTGACGCCGAGGAACGGGAACCTACAGGATCCGCAGATCTCGGTGACGGGGAACGGAGACGTCTACGTCACGTTCGACACGTTCGCCTCGAACAACGGGCAGCCCTTCGGGCTCTACATCACGAAGTCGACGAACGGTGGCGCCACGTTCTCGCCGCCGAGGCTCATCACGACGTATCTGCCCGTCGACGTGCACGATCAGTACGTGTCAGGAGGGGAGGCGCGCGACTGCGGCGATATCTCGAACGAGTGTGTCTCCGGCTACACGTTCTTCCGACAGACAACGGCGCTGCGCGCGAGGGCCGATCAGTACGACGCAGACCACGAGTGGATCTATCTGGTGTACGGCGCCATCAAGCCCGGGACCCAGGTCGACACCGGGACGACGTTCGGTGTGGAATCCAGGAGCCCGGTCGGCGGGCAAGAGGCGGCTTACTTCGTGCGGTATGACGGCGTGACGGGCCAGCACACCGATCCGGTGCTGCTGGCGGACGAATCGGTCGGCCATCAGGTGTTCCCCGACATCTCGGCCGACGGCGGCGTGCTGCATGCCGAGTGGTGGGACAGCAGAAACGATCCCACGTACTCGCCCGTCCGCCCGATCGGGAACGACGCTGCGGGTAACACCGTCGCGTCCCTCGACGTGTTCGCCTCGAGATCGACCGACAACGGCGAAACGTGGTCGACACCGGAGCAGCTGAACGCCGAGCCATCGAACCCCAACTACGAGCTGTTCTCCAACCGCACCGACCCGTTCGCCGGTGACTATCTGTTCGTGACGTCGATGGGCAACTTCGCCTTCTCCACGTGGACAGACTGGCGCAACGTCGTCGCCGGCGGCGATCAGCGGGAAGACGGCGACGGAGACGGCGACTCCGCCGACGTGCATCAATGTCGGGCCTTCGACACCGCGACCAGCACGTGGGGTCCGGATACGTGCCCCCACGCAGGAGGACTCGACCAGAACATCTACGGCGCGCCGTCTCCGTAGATCAAGAC
>JALYLV010000001.1:20335-179183 GCA_030774035.1 Actinomycetota bacterium | reverse complement strand
TGGGGCGGCGGCTCCCCGCCCCATGGCGCGGTGCGAAAGAGAGCGGGTCGATGATTCACGTTCCGTATGCGACGGTGGCGTAGTCGGTGGTCCCCCCGGAAGGCCCCTCGCTGAATCCCGTCACGAACACCTCGGAACCGTCGGGGCTCGTTCCGAGGGCGTGGGCCTCGTCGAAGTCCCCCGGTCCGTCGTAGCGCCTCGTCCAGAGCTTGGCACCGGTCGCTGCGTCGTAGGTAACCGTGGCGTAATCCAACCTGGTCGTGGATCCGTCGCTCCGTCCGGTGACGGACACTTGCGAACCGTCAGGGCTCGTACCGAGAGCGTAGGCCTCGTCGAAGCCGTCTCCCGGTCCGTTGTAGCGCTTCACCCAGATCTTCGCGCCGGTCGAGGCGTTGTAGGCCACGGTCGCGTAATCGAAGCCGGTCGCGGTCCCGCTGCTCCGTCCGGTCACGAATACTTTCGAGCGGCCGGGGCTCACCCCAACGTCATAGGCGTCGTCAGTCCCGTTCGCTGGTCCGTTGTAGCGCTTCACCCAGAGCTTTGCGCCCGTCGAAGCCTTATAGGCGAGGGTGGCGTAGTCGTCGCCACTGGTCGACCCGGGGCTGTATCCCGTTACGAACACCTGGGAGCTATCGGGGCTCACGTCGAGAGCGGTGGCGTAGTCGGCGTAGAAGTGGCTCACTGTGCCGTCGTAGCGCTTGGCCCACATCGCCGCGCCGGTAGACGCGTCGTAAGACACGGTCGCGTAATCGGCATGTCCGGTAGATCCGACGCTGTAGCCGGTCACGAACACCTGCGAGCTGTCTGGGCTTACTACCGCCGCAGAGGCGACGTCGTCGCCGTTCGCGGGCCCGTCGTAGCCCTTCGCCCAGAGCCGTGCGCCGGTCAAGGCGTCGTAAGCAACGGTGGCGTAGTCGTAGCCGTTCGCCGATCCGTAACTGAATCCCGTGACGAACACCACGGAGCCGTCGGGGCTCACGCCGAGAGCGGTTGCATCGTCGCGGCTGTTCCCAAGGCCGTTGTAGCGTTTGACCCACAGCTCCGCGCCGGAGGAGGCGTCATACGCCACGGTTGCGTAGTCGTCGTTGCTCGACGACCCAGGGCTTTCTCCCGTGACGAACACCTTCGAGCCATCAGGGCTCACGCCGAGAGCGTTGGCGTCGTCGTACCCATTGCCCGGGCCGTTGTAGCGCTTCACCCAGAGCCTCGCGCCGGTCGAGGCGTCGTAAGCAACGGTGGCGTGGTCGTCGGCAGTCGTCGACCCGTAGCTGTATCCGGTGACGAACACCTCGGAGCCGTCGGAACTCACGCCTATCGCGCCAGCGTAGTCGCTACCGTCCCCCGTCCCGTTGTAGCGCTTCACCCACAGCGACCCCGGGGTGGCGAGCTGCGAAGCGACCCGAGGGCCGTGACGGAGCCCCGCTGAAGAACCGTTGGCGTCCCCAATTGGGGCGATGCCGATAAGAAGGAGCGCGGCGATGGAGATGGTAAGGGCTGCGCGAGCGCGGGTCATAGGGGCCCCTTGGTTCGAGTGACGGCGGTCTCGAGCGCCGAGGTTACTCCGTCGAACCGTAGAAGTCTGAGGCCGTCGCGGTCCGCACCGAGCGGATCAGGCTCGGGACAGGCGCCGGACGAGCTCGTCGTGGATGGCACCGTTCGAGCTGAGCACGCTGCCGCCGTGACGGAGCTGTCCACCGTCGAGGGCGCTCACTCGCCCTCCGGCTTCTTCGACGATGACGCTTAGGGCGGCGTAATCCCAGAGGGCGAGCTCGGGCTCGATCATCGCCTCCGCCGCTCCTCGCGCCACCAGCACGTGGCCCCAGAAGTCCCCGAACGCGCGGGTGCGCTTGGCCTCGACGAGGATCTCGAGCATGCGCTCGTCGTGGGTCGGAAGGAGCCAATCGCTGAGCTCCGCGAACAGGATCTGTGCTTGATCGACCGAGGCTTCGGCGCTCACATCGATGGGAGAGCCGTTGCAACGAGCACCTGCGCCTCGCGCGGCCTCGTAGCGCTCGCCCAATGCCGGCGCGCTCGCGACGCCGAGGACCAACGCTCCATCGACCTGCAAGGCGATCAGCGTGGCCCAGATCGGGATGCCGCGAGCGAAGTTCGCGGTGGCGTCGATCGGATCGACGATCCATACGCGCCCAGGACCGTCGGCGTCGCCGCCCTCTTCCTCGCCGAGCACGCGATCATCTGGGAAAGACTGCGCGATCTGCCCGCGAACCATCGTCTCGATCGCGGTATCGGCTTGAGTCACGGGCGTCAGATCGGCCTTGATCGTCACGTGCACATCGCCGCGGAACACGGAGAGACCGATCTCTGCCGCGCGGTCGGCGAGCCCGCTCGCGAACGCCAGCTCGTCCTCGTACATGCGGCGCAGCGTACCTGAGCGTAGTGCTCGCGCCGCAGTTCGTACGCTGCGATCTCGGGTAGCCTGGACGCCACATGCAGACGACCGTTGAGAGCACCGACAAACACACCGTCAAGGTGACGATCGAAGTCCCCACCGAGGAGCTCGAGAAGGATCTCGACAAGGCTTATCGGAGCATCGCGAACCAAGTGAAGATCCCCGGGTTCCGCAAGGGGAAGGTTCCGAAGAAGATCATCGATGCGCAGGTCGGTCGCGACGTTGTGGTCGAAGAGTTCATCTCCGAGTCGGTGCCGCTATATTACCGTCGCGCGCTGTCGAACGAAGACCTTGCGCCGATCACGGACCCGGAGATCGACCTCGAGCCGTTCGAGGACGGCAAGCCGCTCGTTTTCACAGCGACCGTCGAGATCCGACCGCGCCTCGAACTGACCGAAGACGACTACGGGGGTCTCAAGATCACGAGGCCGTCGGGGGAGGTCACCGACGCCGAGATCGACTCGTGGGTCGAACGCCTCCGCGAGCGCCACGCCGAGCTCGAGCCGGCGGAGCGCCCGGTGCGCAACGAAGACTTCGTCACGATCGATATCAGGGCGACGAACGGTAGCGTCGAGATCGAAGAGATCGGTCGGACCGACTACGTGTACTTCGTCTCATCGGGCGAGTTCGGCGAGGCAGTCGACGCGGAGATCGCAGGGAAGAAGGTCGGCGATATCCTCAAGTTCGACGGCGAGCTTCCCGGACGATTCGGCGAGGAGCTCGGCGGCACGATCGTATCCTTCCAGGTGCTCGTCAAGGACGTGAAGTCGCGCCGGCTGCCCGACGCCGACGACGCGCTCGCGAAGATGGCATCGGAGTTCGACACGCTCGCGGAGCTCCGCGACGACCTGCGCGTCAGGCTGGGGGAGCTGAAGGAGCGCGAAGCCGAAGAGATCGTTCGCGACCGCGTATTACAGGCGATGATCGACACGGTCGACGTCGACATCCCGGAGTCACTGATCGACGAGGAGACGGATCACCGCGTCAAGCACGCGAAGGATCGAGCCGAGCAGGCAGGTCTCGACTTCGAGCAGATGCTCGAAACCCAGGGCTGGGACGAGGCGCGGCTCCAAGAGGATTCCCGCCAACACGCGATCCGCGCGATCCGCTCGGACCTCGCGCTGGAGGGCATCGCTCGAGCGGAGAAGATCCAGGTCTCGGCCGATGAGCTCGGCATCGAGATCGCCGCGCTGGCCCAGGCCTATCAGCGGGATCCGAAGGAGCTGGCGAAAGCTCTGGACAGTAGTGGGCAGATCGTGACGCTGGCCGGGGATATCATCAGGAGAAAGGCACTCGACCTCCTGGTCGAGCGTGCCGATATCGAACCCGAGAGCGAACCTGCCTCCCCCGAGGGCGAGCCCGCTCCCACTGAGGCATCGGAGGAGTAACGAGATGAGCGACATCCAGAACTACCTGGTCCCCATGGTGGTCGAGCAGACCAGCCGCGGAGAGCGGTCGTTCGACATCTACTCGCGCCTGCTGAAGGAGCGCATCGTCTTCCTCGGCACGCCGATCGACGACCAGGTCGGCAACCTGATCATGGCGCAGCTGTTGCACCTGGAGTCCGAGGACCCCGACAAGGACATCAGCCTGTACATCAACTCGCCGGGCGGCGCGATCACGTCGCTGTTCGCGATCTACGACACGATGCAGTTCATCAAGCCGGACGTGTCGACGATCGTGATGGGCCAGGCGGCGTCTGCCGCCGCGGTCCTGCTGCTCGCTGGCGCCAAGGGGAAACGCTTCGCGTTGCCGAACTCGCGAGTGCTGTTGCACCAGCCCCACGGAGGCGCCGAAGGCCAGGCGGTCGACATCGAGATCCAGGCTCGCGAGATCGTGCGGAGTCGCGAGTTGCTCGACCGGCTGATCTCCGAGCACACGGGTCAGTCCCTCGAGAAGGTGACCAAAGACACCGACCGTGACTACATCCTGACGGCGCAAGAGGCCAAGGCATACGGGATGGTGGACGAGATCATCACCAACAGACTTGGGACGGAGCTTGCGTCCGTCTCGTCGAACGGGGGGTAATATCCGAACGACCGGGCGGCATGCCCGGTCGTTCGATATCGAGAGAGAGGCCGCGGGCGCATGGCGAAGTTCGGTGACTCGGACCTGCTGAAGTGTTCCTTCTGTGGGAAGAGCCAGAAACAGGTAAAGAAGCTGATCGCCGGGCCCGGCGTCTACATCTGCGACGAGTGCATCGACCTCTGCAACGAGATCATCGAGGAGGAGCTCTCCGAGACCGCTGAGCTGAAGCTCGATGACCTGCCGAAGCCCCAGGAGATCTACGGGTTCCTCGACGAGTACGTCGTCGGACAGGATTCCGCGAAGAAGATCCTCTCGGTCGCCGTCTACAACCACTACAAGCGGATCCAGGTGGGCGCGAAGGACGGCGACGTCGAACTGCAGAAGTCGAACATCCTGACGCTCGGGCCGACCGGCTGCGGCAAGACGTATCTCGCCCAGACGCTCGCTCGCATGCTGAACGTCCCGTTCGCGATCGCCGACGCCACGGCGCTCACCGAGGCCGGCTACGTGGGCGAGGACGTCGAGAACATCTTGCTGAAGCTGATCCAGGCCGCCGACTACGACGTGAAGAAGGCGGAGACCGGCATCATCTACATCGACGAGATCGACAAGATCGCCCGAAAGAGCGAGAACCCCTCGATCACGCGCGACGTCAGCGGCGAGGGCGTCCAGCAGGCGCTGTTGAAGATCCTCGAAGGCACCCAGGCGAGCGTTCCGCCGCAGGGCGGCCGCAAGCACCCACACCAGGAATTCATCCAGATCGACACCACGAACGTCCTGTTCATCTGCGGGGGCGCGTTCGCGGGGCTCGACAAGATCATCGAGAGCAGGCTCGGGAGCAAGGGTGTCGGGTTCCGTGCCGACATCCGCCGCACCGACGAGAAGAACGTGGGCGAGATCCTCGGCAAGGTGCTCCCCGAGGATCTGCTGAAGTACGGGCTGATCCCCGAGTTCGTCGGCAGGTTGCCCGTCATCACCAGCGTGAACAACCTCGACGAGGAGGCCCTGGTCGACATCCTCACCAAGCCCAAGAACGCGTTGGTGAAGCAGTATCAGAAGTTCTTCGAGTTCGACGGCGTCGAGCTGGAGTTCACCGATGACGCGATGCAGGCAATCGCACAGCAGGCGATCATGCGGGGCACCGGCGCGCGCGGCCTGCGGGCGATCATGGAAGAGGTCCTGCTGAACGTGATGTACGAACTGCCCTCGCGCGCGGACGTGACGAAGTGCCTCGTCGACAAGGACGTGGTGCTCAACGGCGTGAATCCCACGCTCGTACCGCGCGAGGCGCCCAAGCGCGAACGCAAGGAACGTTCGGCCTAGCTCGTCGTTCCGACCCGTCCCAAGAGCTCGTCGGTCGCTCGCGCATCGTTGTTCGCCCCGAGCTCTTGGAATACCGCGAGCGCTGAGGTGGCTGCGTCGCGCGCCTCGTCTATCTGTTGCAGCGCGAGCAGCGCCTCCGCCAGCTGTCGGTCCGTTCGGGCACGCTCCCAGACGGCGCCGACCCGTGCGAACCCCTCCGCTGTCGGCCGCAGTAGTGCAGCGGCGGCTGCGGCGTCACCTGTGGCGAGCGCGGCGCTCGCCTCCAGCCTGTCGCAGAACAGCGGCAGGGCGATCAGACCGGCCGTGGTTGCGTGCGCGCGAGCCTCCTTCACGAGCGTCGGCACCTCGTCCCAGGTGCCTTCCGCTTCGACGAGGTCGATCCGCGCCTCGAGCAATGTTCCCGCATGGACTCGCCACCGCAGAGGTGGATGTTCGAGCAAGTCACGCGCCTCGCCGAGATCCCCGCAGGCAACGAGCAGCTTCCCCATCCACGGCACCAACCTGGCGGAGTCCCTGGCAGTCGAGAGCCGCACGAGCGATGGGCGGATCTTGTCGACCTCGACCGCTTCTCCTCGATGCGCATGGATGAGGGTGGCGGCCGCGTATGCGTGGGACACGAAGTACGGCGGATCGTCGCGCCGGTCGTCCAGGTGCTCCTGCAGATCGGAGAAGGTCCGGAGGGCCTGGTCCCACCGACCCAGCCGGAACCCCGTGATGATGGTCCACGCCAGCAGATGGGTCTCGGCGTTCGGACCCCGACCGGCCACGAGCGCGAGTCCATCCGCGGCTCGCTGTGCCGATTCCTCGTACCGTCCGATCTCGTGGAGTCCCCACGCCATCGATCCGAAAGCGTCCCCGATCTCGAGTGGGTCCGCGACCTGAGCCACGAGCGGAAGACGCCGCTCTTCGATCGGGTACGAGTGCCCGTACCACCCTCTCGACGACCCAGCGGCCGCCGCAGAATCCAGCGCTCCGCAGGCGAGGTCGATCCGGCCGAGTCGGATGGCTTCGTCGGCCGCGTCGAGCCCGATACGTTCGAACCCGAGCAAGGTCTCTTCGTCCATGTCGTAGTCGGGGAAGGCGAACGGCCAGGAGGAATACGCCGATCGCAGGCGCACGCGACCCTCGCTGTCGCCCTCGGGCAGATGCGAGAGGCCGATCTCCAGATACGGCTTGACTTCCTCCTCCTCGGGCACGTCGCGCATCGAGCCGGGCCAGCGAGTGGGCATCTCGATCGCCCGCGCGCACAGGTAGGCGATGGCATCGTGGTCCTCGGGCGTCCCACGCAGCCGGGCGTCGGCGGCGTCGCAGAAGTATCGCCACGCCAGATCCCCCTCGTAGTTGACGAATCGCGCCTCCGCGGCCGCCGCGAACGCCATCGATCGCTCGAGATCGCCCGAGGCGAGCGCCAGCGCCTGCTCGGCCGCGTGCTGGGCTCTCTTGAGGACCAGCTTGCTCCGCGCATCGCCCGAGGCGCGGAGCTGATAATCGAAGGCCTTGCGGCGCAGCTCCTCGGGCCGGGGCTCTGGATGCTCTCTCAGCGCGGTCGCGTAGTGATAGGCGAGCAGCTCGACGAACTCCCGCGTGCGCTCGCCGGCGGTCTCCTCGATCCACCGGGCAACCGTGGCATGGGCCGCGCCGCGCTCGCGCCGGGGAAGGCTCTCGTACGCAACGTCGCGGGTAAGGATGTGCTTGAAGATGTATTCGTGCTCTCCGGAGATCGCTGATCCGAGCCGTTCCAGCACCAACTCGCGCGATTCGAGGCTGCCGAGGATGTCACCGAGCACCTGGCCTTCACCGTTGAGCAGGAGACGGACGGGGGAGGGCCAGAACACGCGTCCCACCACTGCCGCCGATTGCAGGGCGCGCTTCTCCGCTGGTGCCAGCAGGTCGATGCGCGCCGCGAGCACACCTTGCACGGTGTCGGGGATCTCGACGTTGATGATCTCGGCGTTCGCCGTCCACCGAGGTCCCGATCGCACGATATGACCCTGGTCGATCAGCTGCCGGATGATCTCCTCGAGGAAGAACGGATTGCCCTCGGCACGCTCGAGGATGCGTTGATGGACCTCGGTCGGCAGCTCCTCGACGGCGAGCAGGTGTGTGATCAGGGCATCGGCCTCACCCTGCGTGAGCGGGTCCAGAGCGATGCTGGAGAACGTCCGCTTCCCGCCTCCCCAGGTCGGTCGCAGCTTCGTCAGCTCGGGGCGTGAGGGACAGACGAACAAGACCCCGCCTCGGACGCGATCGGCGAGATCTTCCAGCAGATCGAGCAGCGCCGGGTCGGCCCAGTGGATGTCTTCGACCACCGCGATGACGGGCGCCTCGAGCGCGAGCGCAGAGAAGAAGGACCGCCACGCCGCGTGGGTCTCGTCTCGCACCTGCCTGGGCTCGAGGTCACTGAACGGGATCTCCGGATCCTCGACGCCGACGGTGAAGGCAAGCGCCGCCGTAGCGCGCACCGGATCGGCCGCGACGTCGGCCGTCAGGAGTGAGGCTCCGGTGGCACGGATCTTCTCGAGCGTGAGGGCGGGCGAGTCGGTGTCGAGGACGCCGGCGCGCGCCTTGAGGATCTCGGCCAGCGGCCAATAGGTCACCCCCTCGCCATACGGGACGCATCGCCCCTGGACGACGGTCGGCTCGGGGCGCAGCGCTCGCGCCCAGGTGAGGAACTCCGCGGTGAGCCGGCTCTTCCCCACGCCGGCGTCCCCGTAGACCGTCACGAGGTGGGGTCGGCCCTCAACAGCGCCGTTCTCGTAGGCGCTGCGCAACAACGAAAGCTCGGAATCGCGCCCCACCATCGGCGCGCGCAGCCCTGGGATGCCTCGCTCCGGGGCGCCGGTCGCCTCCTCCACCACGAACGCGCGGATCGGGGCAGACTTCCCTTTGAGCTCGAGCGGTCCGAGTTCGCGGTAGCGGAACCGCCGGGCGGCTCGCGCCGTCCGCTCCGAGGTCACGATCTGGCCGGGCTGCGCGTTCTGCTCGAAGCGCGCTGCCACGTTGACGGCGTCGCCGGTGAACATCGGCTCGCCCGGTGCGGGGTCGACCGCAGCGAGGACTTCACCGGTGTTGATGCCGATCCTGATCTCGAGGGTGACCTGGTGTTCGGCCTGTAGCGAATCGTTGATGAGCGGGACACGACGCTGCATCCGAAGTGCCGCGCGCAGTGCCCGAGAGGGGTCGTCCTCATGTGCTGCGGGCACACCGAACCCCGCGACGATGGCATCGCCGATGAACTTCTCGACCGTGCCACCCTCCGCCTCGATCTCCTCCTTCATCGCCGAGAAGTAGATATCGAGCACGTCGTGCAGGCGCTCGGGGTCGAGCTGTTCGCCCAGGGCGGTCGAGCCCGTGACATCGGCGAACAACAGGGTGACGACGCGCCGTTCCTGCCCCGGAGGCGACGCTGCGGCCTCGCTCACAGCCGCGCCGCACGCGGAGCAGAACCGCGCGCCGGCCGGAAGCAGCGCACCACAGACGGCGCAGGTCGCCGCCAAAGACGCGCCGCATTGGGCGCAGAACCGCGCACCCTCCACGTTCGCCGACCCGCAGTTCGAACACGCGCTCACAGCAGGTGAGTCTATTGCGCGGACCCGGGTGGGTCTTTCCGTAGAATCCCGTCGTGAGGGCGACGACCAGGTGCATCACTCTGATCGGAGTGCTCGCGTCACTCGCGGCGTGCTCGCGTGGATCCCCTGACTCGCCGTCGGTGAGCCGGACGGCGGCCTCTCCCACCGTGTCGGCGCGTCCATCCGCTACCCCGCTCACGCTGACCGGCGGAAGCTGGCGGATGACGGCGGTGTCTGGATCGACCGGGGCCCTGACGCCAGCCCTCAAGGGAGCCCTTGCGACGATCGTGTTCGGCGCCGACGGGAAGGTCAGCGGGCGCGACGGGTGCAACTTCTTCGGGGCCAGCTACACGCTCGACGGCGACGGCATGCGGATCACCAACTTCGTATCGACACTGGTCGGGTGTGCCGAGCCGAACATGAGTCAGGCAACGTCCGTGTACGAAGCCCTCCGCTCGGCTCGGTCGTTCGCGATCGCCGGCAAGGAGCTCCGCCTTCGGGGCGCCGACGGCACCACGCTCATCGTGTTCCACACCTCGGGCTGACCGGGAACGGGCCCGGGAGTCGCTTTCCGTAGAATCCCCGCCATGAGCATGCCCGAGAAGCCCTCTTTGGAGGGGCTGGAAGCCAAGTGGGACGAATGGTGGGAGGCGACGGGCACCTACCGATTCGATCGCACGAAGACGCGAGAGCAGATCTACGCGATCGATACGCCGCCCCCAACCGTGAGCGGAACCCTCCACGTCGGGCACGTCATGTCGTATACGCACACCGACGTCATCGCGCGATACAAGCGGATGAGCGGACTGGAAGTGTTCTATCCGATGGGGTGGGACGACAACGGCCTGCCCACCGAGAGGCGTGTCCAGAACTACTTCGGGGTGCGGTGCGACCCCTCGCTCCCGCACGATCCGGACTTCGATGCGTCCCGGCTGGAACGGCCGGAGGGGAGCGAACCCGTCGCCATCAGCCGGCCGAACTTCATCGAGCTGTGCGAGCGGTTGACGGCCGAGGACGAGAAGGCCTTCGAGGCGCTCTTCCGCACACTTGGGCTCTCGGTCGACTGGCAGATCACGTATACGACGATCAGCGACGTCGCTCGCCGCGCCTCCCAGCGTGGGTTCTTACGTCTGCTGCGCAACGGCTTCGCGTACACGACGGAAGCGCCGACGATGTGGGATGTCGATTTCAAGACGGCGGTCGCCCAGGCGGAGATCGAGGACCGTGAGCAACAGGGCGCCTATCACCGGATCGCGTTCGATCGCGAGGACGGTGGGGGATCAGTCGAGATCGAGACCTCACGCCCAGAATTGATCCCGGCATGCGTGGCGCTCGTCGCGCATCCGAGCGATCAACGATTCGCATCGTTGGTGGGATCGACGGTCCTGACACCGCTGTTCCGAGTGCCGGTTCCCGTGCTCGCGCACGAGCTGGCAGACCCCGAGCGGGGGACCGGGATCGCGATGATCTGCACGTTCGGCGACATCACAGACGTGACCTGGTGGAAAGAGCTCGGCTTGCCCGCGCGGGTGGTGATCCGCCGTGACGGCACCCTCGCCACCGGGCGCTTCGGCGAGCCCGGCTGGGAGTCTCGTGATCCGGAAACAGCGAACTCCGTCATGGCGGAGCTCGAAGGTCTGTCCGCGAAGAAGGCTCGCGGGCGCATCACCGAGCTGCTGGCCGAAGCCGGGAAGTTGCTTGGCGAACCTCAGACCGTTCGCCACGTCGTTAAGTTCTACGAGCGAGGAGACCGCCCGCTCGAAGTCATCTCCAGCCGCCAATGGTTCGTCTCGACCCTGCGGTTCCGTGACGATCTGCTCCGACGGGGCCGCGAGATCTCGTGGCATCCCGAGTTCATGGGAGGGCGCTACGCCTCGTGGGTCGAGGGGTTGAACGCCGATTGGGCGCTCAGCCGTCAGCGCTACTTCGGCGTTCCCTTCCCGGTGTGGTATCGGCTCGACGATCGGGGTGAGCCCGATTACAACGACCCGATCCTCGCCGACGAGGACGCGCTGCCGATCGATCCTCTCGACGACGTGCCGCCGGGGTTCACGCCCGAGCAGCGGGGCATGGCAGGCGGGTTCGCCGGCGATCCCGACGTGATGGATACGTGGGCGACCTCCTCGATCACCCCGCAGATCGCGGCCGGGTGGATGGACGACCCCGACCTCTTCCAACGGCTCTTCCCGATGGACCTGCGTCCGCAGGCACACGACATCATCCGCACATGGCTCTTCTACACGGTCCTGCGCGCGGAGCTAGAGCAAGGTTCGCTCCCGTGGACGAACGCCGCGATCAGTGGCTGGGTCTTGGACCCGGACCGCAAGAAGATGTCGAAGTCGAAGGGCAACGCGATCACGCCGATCGAGATGTTCGCCCAGCACAGCTCCGACGCTGTGCGGTATTGGGCGGGAAGTGCGCGTCTCGGCGTCGACACCGCCTTCGACGAGCAACAGATGAAGGTCGGCCGCCGGCTCGCCATCAAGATCCTCAACGCATCGCGGTTCGCGTTGTCGATGGAGACGGCACCGGGTGAGATCACCCACGCCGTCGATCGGTCGATGTTGGCTGCGCTCCAGGGCGTGGTGAGCGAGGCGACCGCGGCGTTCGAGAACTACGACCATGCCCGCGCGCTCGACGTGACGGAGCAGTTCTTCTGGGCGTTCACCGACGACTATCTCGAGCTCGTCAAACCACGTGCCTACGGGGCCCACGGAGACGAGGGCGCCGCCTCTGCGGTCGCCGCCCTCCGCGCGGCGCTCGACGTCCTCCTTCGGCTGTTCGCCCCGTTCCTTCCCTACGTGACCGAGGAGGTGTGGTCGTGGTGGCGCCAGGGTTCGGTGCACCGGGCCTCGTGGCCGAGGGCGGCCGAGCTGGTCGCGATCCATGGGGGAGCCGATCGGGCGACGTATGAGGTCGCGGCCGACGTGCTGTCCGCCGTTCGCAAAGAGAAAGCCCTGCAGAAGGTCTCGCTCAAGACGCCTTGCAGCCGGGTGGTCGTCCGCGACACGCCCGCACGCCTCGCCCTGCTGGAGGCTTCTACGAACGACCTCAAGGAAGCCGGCAACATCGAAGCGCTCGACGTCTCCGAGGCGTCGGAGTTCTCCGTCGAAACCGTGCTCGCCCCGCCTGCGCCCGCGGTTCAGGGGTAGGTCGATGCGGTTCACCGAGGCCCTCGACGAACTCGACTCGCGTCGGGAAACCCGCATGATCCCGGACCTGTCGCGGATCCTTCGGCTGGCCACCCTGATGGACGACCCGCAGGTCAGCTACCCATCGATCCACGTCACCGGGACGAACGGGAAGGGGACCGCCGCCCGCGTCGTCACCGCGCTCACGTGCGCGAACGGGATCTCGACTGGTCTGTACACGTCCCCGCATCTGCTGTCGGTGACCGAGCGGCTCTCGATCTGCGGCGCTGACATCACGCACAACGAGTTCGCGGAGGAGTACGAGCACCTGCTGCCGTTCCTGCAGCTGGTCGACGCCGAGAGCGACGAACGGGTCACCTACTTCGAAGCGCTGACCGCGCTCGCATACCTGTGGTTCGCCGACAAGCCCGTGGGCATCGGGGTGTTCGAGGTCGGTATGGGTGGTGAGTGGGATGCGACGAACCTCGTGACCGGCGATGTTGCGGTGTTGACGCCGATCGCGCTCGATCACCCTGAGCTCGGCGACACCGTCGAGGCCGTGGCGCGCGAGAAGGCCGGCATCATCAAGGAGGGCAAGATCGTGGTGAGCCGCGAGCAAGACGCCGACGCGCTCGCCGTGATCGAAGCGCGGTGCCGCGATGTCGGCGCGGCGCTGCACCTGGAATACCGAGATTGGGAGGTAGACGAACGGCTGCACGCGGTGGGCGGTCAATCGCTCGTCATCAAAGGCGTGCACGCGACGTACGACGATCTGTTCCTCCCGCTGCTCGGGGAGCACGCGGCGCGGAACGCTGCGGCCGCGCTCGTTGCCCTCGAGCTGTTCAAAGGGGAGAAGCTGGACGAAGGATCGATCCGGAGCGGGCTGGCGGGGGTCCACTGGCCAGGTCGTCTCGAGGTCGTGGCCCGTCATCCCCTCGTCGTGCTCGACGGGGCCCACAACCCGGCAGGCGCCGAGGCACTCGCGATCGCGCTCCGCGAGTTCTTCATCTGGGACCGGCTGCATCTGGTGATCTCGGTGGGCGGCGCGAAGGATCTCGACGGGATCCTCGCGGAGCTTGCGCCCCTCGCCGATGTCGCGTACGCGGCGCGGAACGCGAGCGAACGAAGTGGCGACGCATTGCCGATCGCGGAGCGATTCGGCGATGAAGGGAAGCCGGTCACGGTGCACGACAGCGTTCCCGATGCGCTCGACGCCGCACGGGCGGCGGCCGAGCCCGGCGACCTCATCCTCGTCACGGGCTCTCTGTACACTGTCGCGGACGCCCGCCGGGCGCTCGGAGAGCCTGCAGGAGACCTCTAGATCATGGCCATAGAGTCCACGTTGCTCATCGTGAAGCCCGACGGCGTGCGTCGCGGTCTCATCGGGGAGGTCCTGCGCCGGGTCGAGGCCAAAGGCATGACGATCGAGGCACTGCAGTTGATCACGATCTCTCGCGAGACAGCGGAGGAGCACTACGGCGAGCATCGCGACAAGCCGTTCTTCGGTGAGCTCGTCGACTTCATCACGGGCGGGCCCGTGGTGGTCGCGAGGCTCACGGGTGAGAGCGCGGTCGAGGTTTGGCGCACGATGGTCGGCGCAACGGATCCCGTTGCTGCGGAACCCGGTTCGATCCGCGGCGACTTCGCCACTCTCATCGGCGAGAACATCGTGCACGGCAGCGACTCTCCTGAGTCGGCTGCACGCGAGCTGAAGCTCTTCTTCGGAGAGTAGACCCGTGGCAGGGCTGTCCGAGGCCTTCGACCTGATCGGTGCGGCCCTCGAGCACCACTTGCCGGCCACGCATGCCGCAGGCGCGGCGCTGGCGATCACCGACCGCGACGCGATCCTCGGTGTCGTCGTTCGGGGGTTCGCCGACGTCGGGGCGGGTACCCCCGTGCGGCCCGAGACGAGGTTCCAGATCGGATCGATCTCGAAATCCTTCTCGGCGGCGATCGTGATGCAAGAGGTGGAATCGGGAAGCCTCGACCTCAACGTGTCGATCAACGAGATCCTGCCGTGGCTCGAGCTTCCTGAGCCGTTCGGGCCGATCACGCTTCATCATCTGATGACGCACTCGAGCGGGTTGCTCATCGGAACCGAGGACTCGCCAACCGTGTGGGGTGTCGTTGCGAACCTCAGGCGTTGTCCCCCGACGTTCGCGCCGGGGGAGCACTTCTTCTATTCGAACGACGGCTTCAAATTGGTGGGGCTCGCGCTTGAGGCCGTGAGCGGGTTGCCGATCCACGAACTGGTTCGCGAGCGGATGCTGCAACCGCTCGGCATGGCGTCGTCAACGGCTGCGATCACCGACGATGTCCGGGCCGATCTTGCAACGGGGTACGAGCCCATGTTCTCCGATCGCCCGCCGCAGCTGACGCATCCGTTGGTCCCCGCGCCGTGGATCCGCTCGAACACCGCCGACGGCAGCATCGTGTCGAACGTCGTCGACATGGCGGCCTACGCGCGGTTCCTGTTGAGCGGCGGTGAGGGTCCGAACGGCCGGGTGCTCTCCGAGTCTGCGTTCGCCTCGTTCGTTTCCAGGAAGATCGAGGACACCGAGGACGACGAGTACGACTACGCGTACGGGCTCGACGTCGAGAAGCCCGGCGCGCCCGTGCGGTACATCGGCCACGGCGGAGGCATGGTCGGCTACACGGCGCTGCTTTCGACCCTGCCCGATGCCGGTCTCGGCTGCGTCATGCTGCAGAACGGGTCGGGCAACAAGGGCCCGTTCGTCCGCTACGCCCTCGAGGTCGTTCGCACCTGCCTCGCAGGAGAGCCGATGCCCGATCCGGTCGTGCCCCGCGATCCCGAGGTCGTCACGAACGCGGGCGAGTTCGCAGGCAGCTACGAGGGGGGCCGCCGCTCGATCGAGATCGAGGCGATCGACGGCGAGCGTCTGCGGTTGACGGCCGGGTCCGTTCACGTCGTACTGCAGCAGGACGCCCTGTCGCCACCGGGCGACGTATTCCTGGTGCCGCATCCGTCCCTCGAGCGCTACGTCGTGCGTTTCGGGCGTGATGCGGATCGTCGGATAGTCGAAGCCTTCCATGGAGACGAATGGTTCCGCGGGGAGCGGTTCACCGGTCCGGACCCGATCGCGCATCCTCCCGAGTGGGAAGCGTTCACCGGTGTCTATCGAAACAACGATCCGTGGGGCCCGGTGATCCGCGTCGTGCTCCGCAAGGGGAAGCTCGCGGTTCAGTGGCCGTGGGAGAGCGCCGACGGACCAGACGAAGACTTGACCCCGCTCGAGCACGGATGGTTCGCGGTGGGAGAACTGTGGAGGCCGCAGCGTGTTCGTTTCCTCGACGTGATCGACGGGAAGACCGCGATCGCCGAGTACACGGGGGCTCGCTGGTACCGCTCCTACGAGGAGTGATCGGCTCAATTCCCGCGCAGCCCGCCCACGACGCCCATCGTCCCGAGGACCGTCACCACCGCGAGCGCCCCGGGGAACGCGATCAAGCGCCACAGGAGCGGGCGCAGGTACACGAAGAGCAACCACGTCCCTGCCCCGGCGACCCAGGCGAGGAGTACCATCCCGCCGACCGCGGCCTTCTGGTCGTCGGTTGCGTTCTGCATCGCATCGAGCGACACCCAACCGCTCGCGATGATCACTTCCACGATCGAGACGCCGAACCCGATCGCCAGGCCGATCGCTATGTGCGCGAGGATCCACCCGACGGTTGTGGACCGCCAACGCGCGCGCCGCTCGCCCGCGGCACCGGGCGGCATGTCGCCCGCCCAGCCAGAAGGCATCGGCGGCTGCCACTGCGGTTCGCCCGGCGGCGGAGGGAGGGGAGGGTTCACGTCCGGACGCCCTCGCCTCAGACGGCGCGGAACGCGACGCAGGCGTTCTGGCCGCCGAACCCGAAGGAGTTCGACAGGGCGAATCGCACTGCCATCCTGCGCGCTTGATTCGGCGTGTAATCCAGATCGCACTCGGGGTCGGGGTTCTCGTAATGGATCGTCGGCGGAACCACGCCGTGGCGGATCGCGAGCGCGCAGATCGCTCCCTCGACGGCTCCCGCAGCGCCGAGCATGTGTCCGGTCATCGACTTCGTCGACGAGACCGCGACGGAGTGGGCTTTGTCCTCGCCGAGCGCAGCTTTGATCGCCAAGGTCTCGGAGGCATCGTTCAGGCCGGTCGATGTGCCGTGTGCGTTCACGTAGTCCACGGCCGACGGTTCCTCGGCTGCGTCCTGGAGCGCCCATCGCATCGCGAGCGTCGCGCCCGATCCCTTGGGATCGGGCGCCGTGATGTGATGCGCGTCGTCGGAGGCTCCGTACCCGGCAACCTCGCAGTAGATCTTCGCGCCACGAGCCCGAGCATGCTCCTCGGACTCGAGGATCAGCGCCGCGCCGCCCTCGCTCAGCACGAACCCGTCGCGCTCGGCGTCGAAGGGCCGTGAGGCGCTCTCGGGATCCGGGTTCTTCGTGAGCGCGGTCATCTGCGAGAAAGCGGACACGGTGAGGGGCACCGTCGCGGCCTCGGACCCACCTGCGATGCACAGATCGAGGTAGCCGTCTCGAACGAGCCGCATCGCCTCGCCGATCGCATGGTTCGACGAGGCGCACGCGCTGACCGTGCAGAAGTTCGGACCCGTCAAGCCGAAGCGCATCGCGATGTGTCCAGCGGCGGCGTTCGCCATGAGCATCGGAACCATGAACGGCGACACCCGACCCGGTCCCCGCTCGAGCAGCACCGAGTGCTGGTTCAGCAGCGTCTGGATCCCTCCGATGCCCGTGCCGAACACGGCTCCGCCTCGATCGGACCGAACCTCCGGCTCACCGGCGTCATCCCACGCGAGCAACGCCGCCGCGATCGCGTACTGGGTGAACGGATCGGTGCGTCTTGCTTCTTTCAGGTCGAGGAAATCATCGGGCTTGAAATCGGGGATCTCGCCCGCAACCGTGACGGGCAGACCCGACACGTCGAAGGCGGTGATCGTGCGGACGCCGTTGCGTCCGCCGGTGATCCCGTCCCAGAACGGGGTCACACCGATGCCGACCGGCGTGACGGGCCCGATCCCCGTGATAACGACCTTGCGGCGTTCCGTCATGTCGCCTCTAGGAGATCCCCAGCTTCGAGGCGACCATTTCAACGGCCTGGCCGACCGTCTTCACCGACTCCATCTCGTCCTCGGGGATCTCGATGCTCCACTCCTCCTCGAGGGCCAACACCGCCTCGACGAGGTCGAGAGAGTCTGCGTTCAGGTCCTCGGCGAATCGAGCATCGGGAACGACTTGAGCTTCGTCCACCGCCAGCTGCTCGGCCAGCACCTTCTTCACTCGAGCGTCGATCTCGGAACGATCCATCGTGCGTCTTCCTCCTATTGCATCCCGGTCCGCCGCGCTTCGCGACGGACATGCCAACCTACGCCGTCAGACCTCCGTCGACGGGGATCACGGCGCCGTTCACGTATGAGGCCTCGTCGGACATCAGGAACCGCACGACCGCGGCCACCTCTTCCAGGGTCGCCGGACGCCGGATCGGCGTCTGGTCCACGTACACCGACCTGGCTCGTTCGTCGAGATGAGCGGTCATATCGGTGTCGACGAACCCGGGACAGACCGCGTTCACGGTGATCCCCTTCGCGCCGACCTCGCGCGCGAGCGACTTCGTGAGGCCGAGCAGCGCGGTCTTGGACGCCGCGTAGACGGTCTGACCGGCGTTGCCGTGCAGCGCGACGGCCGAGGACATGTTGACGATGCGCCCCCACCTTTCGCGGAGCATGCCGCGCATCGCAGCCTGTGCGCACAGGAACGAGCCACGGACGTTGGTGGCCATCGTGCGATCGTATGACTCCATCGAGTACTTCAGCAGGAGACCGTCCTGGGAGAAGCCTGCATTGTTCACGAGGCCGGTGACGTTGCTTCCGGCTTCGTCGGCGACCCGGCGGAAGGCCTCCTGGACCGAGGTTTCGTCGGTGGTGTCGAGATAGATCGTGAAGCCTGGATTGCCCGCGGCCTCCAACACTTCCAGCGTTTCCTTCGCCGCGGCCTCGTTCGTGCGGTAGCCCACGGCCACGGTCCAACCCGCCCCTGCGAGCGAGATCGCGCAGGCACGACCGATGCCGCGCGCTGCTCCGGTGACGACGGCGATCCTGCTCACGTGCGCGGCTCCTGCATCGTCCACCGCACGAGCGTGGCTCCCCATGTGAGCCCTGCGCCGAACGACGTGAACAACACCAGATCGCCCTCATGGATCCGCCCGGCACGCCAGGCTCGGTCGAGCGCGATCGGGATCGAGGCGGCGGACGTGTTCCCGACCTCTGCGACGTCGATCACGGCGCGATCTCCGCCGATGCCCAGACGTTCGCCGACGGCTTTGATGATGCGCGCGTTCGCTTGATGGGGGATCAGCACATCCACGTCGTCGGGTGTGTATCCGGACTTCTCGAGCAGTTCACGAGACGACGCTGCCATCTCGACGACCGCGCGTTTGAAGACTTCGCGGCCGTTCGGCATCCGGATATTGTGATCGCGAGCCGCGACGGTCTCGGCCGACGCCGGTTCGCGCGATCCACCGGCGGGCACGATGAGGATCTCCGCCGCGTTCCCATCGGTGCCGAGCACCGAACCCTCGATGCCCGGCGCGTCGGACGCGCGTACCACCGCAGCGCCGGCGCCGTCGCCGAACAACACGCACGTCCCGCGGTCGGTGAAGTCCAAGATGCGCGAGAACACCTCGGCGCCGATGAGCAGCACCGTCTCCGCCATGCCCGCCTTCACGAACGCGGTCGCCGTGGCGAGCGCGTAGGAGAAGCCCGCGCACGCCGCGTTCACGTCGAAGGCGGGGCACGTGACCCCGAGCTTGCGTTGCGTCCATACCGCGGTCGCGGGGAAGGGCGTGTCGCCGGTGACCGAGGCACACACGATGAGGTCTGCTTGGTTCGGCGAGATCCCCGCTGATTCGCAGGCCGCCCGGCTCGCCTCAACCGCCAGGTCGGACGTGACGACGCCCTCGTCGACGAAATGACGCGATTCGATGCCCGTCCGGTCGCGTATCCACTCGTCGGATGTATCCAGGAAGGATTCGAACCATGTATTCGGCACGAGCCGCGGCGGGAGCGCCGAGCCCACGCCGGTGATGGTGGCATGCCGGGTCACGGGGCCGAGGATATCGGACGAGGCCGTGACCGGCCCGTGAGCTGCGATACCGCTGTCGTTACGGTCCGGAGGCGGCGATCTTTCCTGCTTGCTCCGGCGATCCCACGGCCACGGCGCGGGCCCGGGGGACGACGCGCTTCGCGAGCTTGGTCAACACGTCGCCGGGCCCGGCTTCGATGAACGTCGTCGCGCCCGCCGTCTCGAGCGCACGGGCGCACGACTCCCACTTCACCGGTGAGACGACGTGACGCCCGAGCAGCGTGCGCAGCTCGTCGGGATCGCGCTCGAGGGATCCGCTCACGTTCTCGGCGACGGGGAACCGCGCGGGTGCGAACGTCACGGCATCGAGCGCCGCGACGATCGGCGCGACCGCCGGTTCCATGAGCGTCGAGTGGAACGCGCCGGCGACGTTCAGTCGGATCGCGCGCAGCTTCCTGCTCGCCGCCAACGCCTCCGCGCGTTCGATCGCCTCGATGCTGCCGCTGATCACGAATTGGGTGGGTGAGTTCTCGTTGGCGACGATCAACACGTCGTCATCGCGCGCGTCTTCGCAGAGAGACGTCGCTGCATCGGCGTCGCCGCCGATCAGGGCACTCATCGTGCCCGGGCGTTCCTCGCCGGCTCGCTGCATCGCCGTGCCTCGCACGATGACGATCGCGAGGGCATCCGCGAGCGTGAGGACGCCGGCCGCGACGAGCGCCGCGAACTCCCCGAGCGAATGGCCCGCCGCGCCCAGGAACGAGACTCCCTCTGCTTCCAGCACCTTGAAGGCCGCGACCCCACATGCGAGCAGGGCGGGTTGAACGAATTCGGTCGTCGCGAGCGCCGTCTCGTCGTGGCACCCGGCGGCGAGGTCTCTGCCGAGGGCGGCGGACGCTTCGTCCAGTACTTCCCTGCCCGCCGGATCGTCGAGCCACGGGTCGGCCATGCCGACGAACTGTGACCCCTGTCCCGGAAAGACGACCGCGTGCGATGAAGATGAAGTGGTGTCGATCATCCGCTTAGGTTGCCACCTTGGAGGCACTCATGTTGAATGACCGGGAATCCCATGGCCGAGAGGGTTCAACGCTCTTCTTCCCCCACGACCCGCAACCAGGGTACGGAGGGGGTGCTTGGGTTCCTTGGTCGCGACATGGCCGTCGATCTCGGGACCGCGAACACGCTGGTGTACGTGCGTGGTCGTGGTGTCGTGCTCAACGAGCCGTCCGTAGTCGCGATCAACACCCTTAGCGGAGCCATCCTTGCCGTCGGCGCCGAAGCCAAGCGGATGATCGGGCGCACGCCCAGTCACATCCAGGCCGTGCGCCCACTCAAAGACGGGGTCATCGCCGACTTCGACGTCACGGAGAAGATGCTTCGCTACTTCATCCAGCGTGTGCACAAGCGCCGGATGCTCGCCAAGCCTCGTGTGGTCATCTGCGTCCCCTCGGGCATCACCGGTGTGGAGCAGCGCGCCGTGGAGGAAGCGACGATCGCCGCGGGCGCACGGCGCGCCTACATCATCGAGGAGCCGATGGCCGCGGCGATCGGATCTGGCCTTCCGATCCACGAGCCCACCGGCAACATGATCGTCGACATCGGTGGCGGCACGACCGAGGTCGCCGTCATCTCGCTCGGAGGCATCGTGACGAGCACGAGCATCCGCATCGGAGGTGACGAGCTGGACGAGGCGATCATCCAGCACGTGAAGAAGGAGTACTCCTTATTGTTGGGCGAGCGGACCGCGGAGGCGATCAAGCTCGCGATCGCGAGCGTCTTCCCGATGCCCGAGGAGCTCGTCGCCGAGATCAAGGGACGCGACCTCGTCTCGGGGCTGCCCAAGACGATCACGATCACGGCAGAAGAGATCCGCAGGGCGGTCGAGGAACCCGTCAACGCGATCATCGACGCCATCAAGACGACGCTCGATCGAACCCCTCCCGAGCTCTCCGCCGACATCATGGACAGGGGGATCGTCCTCACCGGAGGAGGCGCCCTGCTCCGGGGCCTCGACAGGCGCCTGCGCCACGAGACGGGGATGCCGGTGCGGATCGCCGACAGCCCCCTACAGGCCGTCGTGCTCGGTTCGGGGAAATGCTTGGAGGAGTTCGAGATCCTGCAGCGTGTCCTGGTGAGCCCCTCACGGCGGTAGTCCAGCCGTGGTGACCCGGCAACGCCCCCGCAGCACCCGGCTGTTGCTGGCGGTCCTCGTTTCGATCTCGGTGGCGGTGATTTCCCTCGACTATCGCCAGGGGGACAACGGGCCGCTGGCGGGCCTCGGACGATCGACGAAGGAAGCGATGGCACCCCTCCAGCGAGCGGTGACCTCGATGACTCGTCCGATCGGCAGCTTCTTCGACGGACTCGTGCACCTGCCCTCGCTCGCGCGAGAGAACGACGGCCTTCGCAACCAGATCAGCTCGCTCACGACCGAGGTCGCTCGGCAGCGCTTCGACGAGCAGCAGCTGGCGACCCTTCAGGGGTTGCTCGGCCTTCAGGCGAGCATGAACCCGCCGTCGGTGGCAGCACGCGTCATCGCGAACGGTGTTTCGAACTTCGAGTGGACCGTGACGATCGACGAAGGATCCGATGAAGGCATCGCGGTGGACATGCCCGTCATCGCCGGCACGGTCCAGTCGCCGATGCTCATCGGACGCATCGTCGCGGTGACGCCGAACTCCTCCGAGGTGATGCTGATCCTCGATCGGAACTCCGCCGTCGCCGGCAAGCTCAGCGTCTCCCATCAGACCGGGCTCGTCGAGGGCGAGGGGCCCGGCGACCTGAAGATGACGTTCGTGGACGCGACCGCCGACGTGCAAGCCGATGAGCAGGTGTACACGCAGGGATACGAGGTGAACGGGCAGCCGGGGCTATTCCCGCCCGGGCTGTTGATCGGTCAGGTGTCGCGCACCGTCCCCGCGACGAACGAACTGCAAGCCTTCATCACCGTCCGGCCGGCGGCCGACTTCTCCAACCTCGACTTCGTGCTGGTGCTGAAAACCGCTGTGGCGGCGATCCCCTGATGCGCCGGACGCTCTCGATCGCCGCCCTCCTCATCACCGCACTCTTGCTGCAGTCGACCGTGTTCGCGCAACTGAAGCTCTTCGGCGTGCGTCCCGAGCTCGTCTTCCTCGTGACGATCCTCATCGCGATCCTCGAGGGCCCCCAGGAAGGGATGATGGTGGGCTTCGTGGGAGGTCTCGCGCAAGACTTTCTGCTGAATCAGCCGCCGAAGGGCCTGACCGCCCTCACGCTCACGTTGCTCGGCTACGGGATCGGTCTGATCCGCCAGTACATGGCGTCGCCCTCGCCGTTGCTTCCGACGATGCTCGTCGCGTTCGGAACCGCTGCCGGTGTCCTGTTCTACGAGGTGGTGGGGTTCCTGCTCAGCCATCCACAGCAGCCGCTGCTCTACTCGATCAAGGTGCCGATCCTCACCGGGATCTACGGCGCCGTGCTGACGCCGATCGTCTTTCCGCTCGCTCGAAGGATCGCCGAGCGATCGCGACCTCGAAGGGTTGCGAGGATCTAGATGGTCAAGGCGTCCGCCCGGCTGAAGGTGCTCGCTGTGCTCGTGGCGCTCATGTTCATCGCGCTGACGACGCGGCTGTGGTACCTGCAGGTCCTCGCCTCTCAGCAGTTCGCCAAGAAGAGCACCCTCGAGAGCGTGCGCTCGATCGAGACCGACGCTCTGCGGGGCAACATCATCGATGCCAAGGGCCGGATCTTGGTCGATAACCGGCCGAGCTTGGAGGTGCGGGTCAACCAGGACCAACTGGGCACGAAGGCCGACGCGGTCGTCCTTCGGCTCTCGAAGCTCTTGAAGATCCCCATCAGGACGATCCGACTCCGTTTGGCGGACAAGCGTTACTTCACGTTCCAGGCGATCCCGATCGCGGAGTTCGTGTCCAAAGACGTGGCCTTCTACATCGGGGAACACCGTAGGCAGTTCCCGGGCGTCGACGTCGTGCAGGCGAGCGTGCGTGAGTACCCCCAGAACCAGCTCGCCGCCCACAACCTGGGTTGGGTCGGGCAGATCAGCGGAACGGAGCTGGCGGATCCCAGGTACTCGGGCTACGGGCAGAACGACCTCGTCGGCAAGTCCGGTCTCGAGCAGGTGTACGAGCGATATCTCCGCGGAACGAACGGGGTCGAGCGCTACCTCGTGAACGCAGCGGGGCAGAACCTGCAGTCGCTCGAATCGACGGCGCCCCAGCCCGGCGACGACGTCAAGCTCGCCCTCGACGCCCATATCCAGACGATCGCCGAACAAGAGCTCGCGGCCGGCCTCCAGCGCGCGCGCTCAGTGTTCGACCCGTTCAGCGGCGAGGACCTGAAGGCGAACGCCGGCGCGATCGTTGTGCTCGATCCCTCAACCGGCGGCGTGAAGGCGCTGGCGTCGTGGCCCACCTACGACCCGTCGTGGTTCGTCAAAGGCCTCACGCCCGAGGAATCGCACTACCTGTTCGAATGCGACTGCGCACCTTCGCTGAACCGGGCGTTCCAGCAGAACTACACGCCGGGATCCACGTTCAAGCCGATCGTCGCGCTCACCGCGTTGAAAGAAGGTGCGGCCACCCTCGGTGGCTCGTACGACTGCCCCGGGACCTACCAATATCCCGGTGACACGACGACGACGTTCACGAACTGGACCACTTCAGGTCTCGGGCTGATGTCCTTGTCGCACGCGATCGAGGTTTCCTGCGACACCGTCTTCTATGGGTTCGGTGCCGAGTTCTGGCGCCGCTGGAGCGCGAATGCGTTCGGAACCAACAACGAGCCGTTCCAGCGGGATCTCCACCAGTTCGGGTTCGGACAGCCGACCGGCGTCGACCTACCGGGCGAGGCCGCGGGCCTGATCCCCGACGCGGCGTATGCCAAGGCGAACAAGAAGATCTTCCCGTACGGGTGGATCCCCGGCGGTGACGTGCAGCTCGCGATCGGCGGCGGGTACGCCTTGGATACGCCGTTGCAGCTGGCGCAGGCGTACGGGGCGATCGCGAACGGGGGCAAGCTCTGTAGTCCTCACCTGGCAGACGAGATCATCGCTCGGAACGGCAAGGTCGTGAAGCGGATCGGTGGAGACTGCAAGCCGCTTCCCTACACAGCGGCTGAGATCTCCTACATCCGCGCCGCTATGACGACCGTTACCGAAGGCGGCACCGCGGCGGGCGCGTTCCTGGGGTTCCCGCTGAGTCAGATCCCCGTCGCGGGCAAGACGGGGACAGCGGAGCGGAAGCCCTTCCAGAGCACGTCGTGGTTCGGGGCGATGGTGCCGGCGAACAACCCGAAGTACGTCATCGTGGCGATGGTCGAGCAGGGCGGGTTCGGGTCTGAAACCGCGGCGCCGATCGTTCGACGGATCATCGAGCGCCTGTACGGGCTGCAGGCCACCGGGCCCGTCAGCGGGGGAGCGCACGACTGATGGACCTCGTCGCCGGCCGCGTCTACACGGAGCGCCAACGCCCGATCCGCCATATCGACGGGATGCTCCTCGTCATCACGGTCCTGCTCGTGATGACGGGGCTGATCCTCCTGTACTCGGCAACGGCGTCGACGCTTCGCGGCATGCACGTCGACGAGTTCGCTCGGGTGAAGAAGCAGGCGGCGACGGCGATCCTGGGGGCGATCCTGCTGCTGTTGATCTTCACGTTCGACTACCGCTTCTTCAAGGTCTACGCGGGGTTCATCTATGCAGGCATGCTCATCCTCTTGGTCCTGGTGCGGATCCCGGGCATCGGGTCGACCTCCGCCGGGGCACAGCGGTGGTTCGACGTGGCCGGGTTCCAGATCTCCCCCTCGGAGATCGCGAAGATCGCGCTGATGTTCATGTTGGCTGCGATGCTCTCCGAGCTGCCCTCATTGCCCGACCTGCGAGACGTGCTGCGCGTTTGTCTGGCGGGAGCCGTGCCTACGGCGCTCGTGTTCATCCAACCCGACATCGGAACGACGATCGTGCTCGTGACGGTGATAGTCGGGATGCTGGTCGTAGCGGGAACGCGGCCGCGCCACCTGGCGCTGCTAGCCGCAACGTCGATCGTGCTGATCGTCCTGGCGTTCCAGCTCAACGTCGTCAAGAGCTACCAGCTGGATCGACTCAAGGCGTTCCTCGATCCGGCCTTCGGCAGCCAGACCACGAACTACAACCGCCAGCAGGCACTGATCGCGGTGTCGTCGGGCGGGGTGCTCGGGCGCGGGTACATGCACGGCACGCAGACGCAGTTGGACTTCGTACCGGAACAACACACCGACTTCATCTTCACGGTCGCGGGTGAGGAGTTCGGCTTCCTTGGGACCGTCGTCGTGCTGACCCTGTACGCCCTGCTGATCTGGCGAGCGATCCGGACCGCGTCGATGTCAAAGGATCCGTTCGGCACGTACGTCGCGGCAGGCATCGCGGCGATGTTCGCGATCCAGATGTTCGTGAACATCGGGATGGTGATCGGGATCATGCCGATCACCGGCATCCCGCTGCCCTTCATGAGCTACGGAGGAAGCTCGATGCTGTCGAGCTTCGCCGCGATCGGGATCCTCGAGAACATCCACATGCGCCGGTTCAAGTGAGCGGCGTGCTGCCGACCGAGGTCAGAGCGGGGACGGCCTCGTGCGCGACACGGTCCACAGGAACGTGGAGCCACCTGGGCCGGTTTGCTCGAGGGTGACATCCCCGTCCATCGCCCGGGCCGAGGTCCGCGCCAACGTGAGACCGAGTCCCATCCCCTGATGCGTTCGCGTGTTCAGGTCCTCGCCCTGTTCGAGTGGGTCGAAGATCCGGGCGAGCATCGCGGCATCGACGCCGCTGCCGCGGTCGGTCACCCGCACCTCGGTGGACCCTCCGATCACGGCGACGCTGACGGTGACGGCCTCCTCCTCGGGTGAGAAGGCCAGCGCGTTCTCGACGAGCTCCTCGAGGATGCGCCGAGCGGCGACACGGTTGAGACCGGCCATCGCCGGGGTTCTCGACGGTTCCACCTCGACACGAGGGAACGACTCGGCGACCTCTGCAGCGACTTCGTTGACGTCCGCCCACTCGGTGAGGCCGGCTTCCACCGCTGCCTCGAACCGCTGCACCAACCTGGCCAGCGCCTGCGCCCGATCGACGAGCGTCTCGACGATCTCGGCGTGCTGCTCCACCGGCGCGGACCCCTTCGCGAGGGCTTGCGCCATGCCGAGGACGACCGTGACCGGCGTCCGGAGCTCGTGGCCCAGCCGCGAGATCAGCTCGTGCCGGCGAGCCGCGCGCTCCAGCAGGGCTTCCTGGGCTACTTCCAGCTGACGCGTCCGTCGGCGCTCACGCTCGAGCGAATCCGTGAGCTCGTCGATCAGCGCGGGCCCGACCTCGGGCGAGATCACGACTCCTCCCGTCGCGGCCTGGCGGACCGCCTCCAGGATCTGGTCGCCGTCGGAATCCTTGAGGACGTAGCCGGAGGCGCCGGCAACCAGCATGTCGCGCACCATCGACTGATCCCCGGACCCAGTCAGGGCCACGACGCCCACCGAGGGCAGCAGCGCCTTGAGCCGGTGCGTCGCCTCGATCCCGTCCATCGACGGCATGCGGACATCCATCAGGACGACATCGGGGGAGGCGTTCACGACCATCTCCAACGCCTCCAGACCCGATCCCACCTGACCGATGACGGTCAGCTCATCGGTGTCGAGCAGGGAGGCGAGTGACTCTCTGAACCCGGCGTTGTCGTCGACGATCAGAACCCGGATCGGCCGATGCCGGGTCGCGTGACGGGTCGCCTGAGCGGCCGCATTGAACGCATGCATATAGACAAGTGTCGGCCTCCGATGCGCCGTCAGGTATGGGGCGCTGGCGGGGTTCCCCTTGGGGGACAAGGAACCGGCGGAATGAGTACTTAGGACTAGGCCGCCGACGCGCAGGTCCGGCCGAGCGGCCTACAGTGTCAGGGCATAAACGGGAGCGGAACGACTTCCTTCGGTCTCGGGGCCACCGGACGCTGTTATGCTCGACTACAGATGTGCCCGCGAGGCGCGGCGACCGCCGCAGCCTCAGCGGGATCGGACGAGTCGAGGTGGCGCGCGACCAGCGGCCCGGCGGCCCCAACCAAGGGAAGCCGCGGGCGCGGGACCGCGAGCGCCGGACAAGGACGTACTGGGTGCGTGATCACGCACACGGCCCGGCGCGCGGCAACAGTCGCAGCGCGGGTCCGAGGAACCAATCGCACACTGTCCCAGCAACCGCTGCGGCTTCGTGCGTGCGATTTCCCGTCCTTGCCGGTCTGCCTCCTCGCTCCCACAGAAGGGGAGGAGACCCCGAATGAACGAAGAGACCGAGGTCGCCGCGCCGCGTGCGCGAACGACCGAACCAGCGACGCCGACGGCGCCGCGAACGGTTGAACCTGCGGCGCCCAAGGCGCCGAGAGCCGCCACGCCACCGGATCCTGCTGCCGGCGCTGAGCCCAGTGCCACAACAGGTGACGAGCCCGCTGCCGAAGGCGGCACCGCCAACGGATCACCGACCGGGGCGCGCAGACGGCGACGTCGCGGCGGCAGAGGCCGGGGCGGCGCCGGACGAACCACCGCTGGTGCCGGCGATGGCCAAAGCGATACCGAAGGGGACGTCTCGACCGAACCGTCCTCGGACGCGCCGCAGTCGCCGGCGCAGCCTCGGCAGACCAGGCAGCCCGCCGCGCGTCGCCCGGCCGCACCGCGGCAGCAACAGCAAGCCCAGCAGCAAGCCCAGCAGCAAGGCCAGAAGCAAGAGATGACCGGCGTGGCGTCAAGCGAGACCGGCGCTGACACACCCGCGTCTGACGCCGGTGTCGCCGAGGCGACCGGTGCCGTCGCCAATACAGGCGATAGTTCGGGGGCCCCGCGCAAGCGTCGCCGACGCGGTGGACGCGGACGAGGCCGCAAGCCAGGGACAGGGTCCGCCGACGGATCAGGTGCCACGGAAAGCGAGAGCGATGCGCCCGCGAACGGTGACGCCGACGCCGGATCCCAGGAGGCGCGAACGGACAAGCCCGCAGCCGACGCCGAGCCGGGAACGCCGAGGCCCCGCCGGCGCCGAAGCCCGTCGACAGCTGGCGAGACGCCGGCGAGCTCCGTGGATCAACCAACGAAGCGCAAGGCACCGACCGGTGCCAAGCCCAAGACCGCCGCACCCGCCAAACCGAAGGCTGCGAAGCCGATGACGGTGGAGGAGCAGGTCGCCACCGGCGGTCCCACCAGGGGGTTGCGGAGCACACGGACCCGGACCGGCAGTCGTGAAGGTAGCCGCCGCCGCCGCGAGCCGGTGATCCTCCCGCCGCGCGTGAGCGACAAGCTGATGGTCATCACCGAGCACGGTGAGCGCGACCAGATCGCCGTCCTCGAGGAGAGCACGCTCGTCCAGCACTACGTGACCCGCACCGGCGCCACGTCGATGGTCGGCAACGTGTACCTCGGGCGCGTGCAGAACGTGCTGCCCGGCATGGAGGCGGCGTTCGTCGACATCGGTCGTGGACGCAACGGTGTCCTGTATGCCGGAGAGGTCAACTACCGCCCCGAGGACCTGGAAGGTCCCGCCCCACGGATCGAGCAGGTCCTCAAGGTGGGCCAGGCGGTCGTGGTTCAAGTCACGAAGGATCCGATGGGCGGCAAGGGTGCACGTCTGACGGCCCAGGTCTCGATGCCCGGACGCTACCTGGTGCTTGCGCCCAACCAGAACCTGTCCGGCATCAGCCGCAGGCTCCCCGACGAGGAGCGCAAACGATTGAAGGCGATCCTCAAGAAGGTGAAGCCAGCTGATCACGGCGTGATCGTGCGCACGGCGGCCGAGGGAGCGAGCGAGGAAGCCCTGACCGCAGACCTCGAGCGCCTCGTCCGCGAGTGGGACGCCATCCAGAAGCTGACGAAGAAGGTCAAGGCGCCGGACGTTCTCTACGAGGAGCCGGAGCTCACCGTGCGTGTCGTCCGCGACCTGTTCACCAACGAGGAGTTCCGCGGGCTTGTGACCGACTCGCGGCGCGTCTACGACCGAGTGATGACCTACGTCCGCGACATCGCCCCGGACCTCGAGCCGAAGATCACCTTGCACACGGGCAAGCTTCCGGCGTTCGAGGAGTACCGCATCGTCGAACAGATCCACAAGGCGCTCGACAAGAAGGTGTGGCTGCCCTCAGGCGGCTACCTGTTCATCGAGCGAACGGAGGCGATGACGATCGTCGACGTCAACACCGGCAAGTCGGTCGGCAAGACGAATCTCGAGGAAACGGTGGTCAACACGAACCTGGAGGGGGCGCGCGAGGTCGCTCGCCAGCTCCGGCTCCGCGACATCGGCGGCATCATCGTCATCGACTTCATCGACATGCTGCTCGAGAAGAACAAGAAGCAGGTCGAGGACACGATGAAGGAAGCGCTCGCCGCCGACAAGACCAGGTCTCAGGTGTTCGAGATCGGTCCGCTCGGACTGATGCAGGTCACGCGCAAGCGAGTGAGCGGCGGTCTGGTTGAATCATTCTCGGAAACCTGCCCCACCTGCGAGGGTAGAGGGATCCTGATCAACTACGAAGCGTGAGCCTGGAGGCGGATATGTACGCGGTGATCAAGACGGGCGGTAAACAGCAGAAGGTGAAAGCCGGCGACGTGATCGAGGTCGAGAAGCTCGTCCACGAAGGCGAGACCATGACCTTTCACCCGATCCTCGTCGTCGAGGACGACGGCACCACCCATGCGGGTGCGGATGCCGCCAAAGCGACGGTGACGGCGAAGCCGCTGGGGGAGAAGAAGGGCGAGAAGGTCAAGATCTTCAAGTACCGCCCGAAGAGCGGCTATGCCCGGCGCGCGGGGCACCGCCAGATGCTGACCGTCCTCGAGATCGAGGACGTTTCGCTCGGTGTTCCCACCAAGAAGGCAGCCCCGAAGAAGGCCGAGAAGAGCGAGGACGAGGCGCAACCGGCCGCCGAGGCGAAGGCCGAGACCCCCGAGCCGGAGGCGACAACGCCGGAGCCGGAAACCGCCGACTAGCTGTTACCCTGGAGCAACTATGGCGCACAAGAAGGGCGGCGGCTCGTCCCGCAACGGCCGCGATTCGAACTCGAAGCGGCTCGGTGTGAAGGCCTACGGCGGTGAGATGGTGCCGGCGGGCTCGATCATCGTGCGTCAGCGCGGAACCAGGATCCACCCCGGCAAGAACGTCGGGAAGGGCGGGGACGACACGCTGTTCGCGCTCCGCGAGGGCGCGGTTCGGTTCCACGAATCGCGGGGCCGTACCTTCGCCTCCATCGTTTCCGAGTAGCCGGTTACCGCCTCGATTCAGCGCCGCTCGAGCCTCTCAGTGATCGCATCTGCCCACGCCTTGATGAGCTCGCCCCGGCGGATCCCCCCCGTCTGCAGATAGCTCGAGTTCGCTCTCATCTGCCGCCGCTTCGACGGTTTCCGCATGGCGGCGAGCCCGCGGGCGGGCTCAGTCGCGAACGGGTCGCTTCGCGGCCGGCGCACCCCGAACTCGGGCGGTTCCAGCGGCGGAGGTTGCACGAAGAAGAAGGCCGTGCGGCGAGGACCCTTCTCTTCCAGCCAGTCCAGCCTGAGCACGGGCGAGCCGCGCAGCCGCCTCGCCTTCTGCACCGACTCCAGCGGGAACCTCGCCACCCGTTGGACCCCGGCCTCGGCGAACACCACGGCATCGTCGTGGAGCGACAGCAGCCCCTCGACGCCGTCGAGCGACGCTCCCGGCGAGAGGTGGACCATCCAGACGGTGATCGGCTCGGGCACGGCACCATCATCGCCCGCTTCCGCCGCTCCGACCACCTAGGCTAGAGGCATGTCGTTCGTCGATGAATGTGTCGTCTATGCGAAAGCCGGCCGAGGGGGCGGCGGTTCCGCGCACCTTCACAGCGAGCCGTACAAATCCCACGGCGGCCCCGACGGGGGCGACGGCGGCGACGGCGGCTCGATCATCTTCGACGTCTCATCCGGCGTGCGGGATCTCGCGTGGCTGTCCGAACACCCGCATCAACGTGCTCACAACGGCGAGCCCGGCCGCAGCACGAATCGTGCCGGCGCGACGGGCAAGGACACCGTCGTCACGGTTCCGGACGGAACGGTCGTGTTCGACGACGGGGGCTTGCTCGCCGATCTAGTGGGCGCCGGAGCTCGAGCGGTCGTCGCTCGCGGTGGACGGGGCGGTAGAGGTAACGCTGCCCTTGCCAGTGCACGCAACCGGGTGCCTCGAACGGCCGAGCCCGGCGAAGCGGGCGATGAGAAGCGACTGCGTGTCGAGCTGCGAACGGTCGCCGACATCGGCCTGGTCGGTCTGCCGAACGCCGGCAAGTCGACGCTGCTCTCCCGCATCACGGCTGCGACGCCGAAGATCGCGAACTACCCGTTCACGACGCTCACGCCCAACCTCGGCGTCGCCGGACGCGACGACGAACGGTTCGTCGTCGCCGACATCCCCGGACTCGTCGAGGGTGCGCACGAAGGCCGTGGGCTCGGCCACCGGTTCCTTCGCCACATCGTCCGCTGCCGGGCGCTCGTGCTCGTCGTCGATCTCTCCGCGAGGGACCCCTCCGCCGATCTCGCGACGCTCCGGCACGAGCTCTCCGCCTACGACCCAGCGCTCACCGGGCGTCCGGCGCTCGTCGTCGGAGCGAAGTTGGACCTCGTCGGCGACGGTGTCGACGCCGCGCTAGCGCTCGACCCTGCTGCGCTCGCGGTGTCCGCGGTGACCGGTGCCGGCCTGGACGAGCTGCTCGGTCACGTGGCGTCGCTGACGCAAGAGGCCAAGGCGCTCCAGCCTGAGGTGGTGCCGTACGTGGTGCTCCGCCCGGGGCGGCCGCGATTCACGGTCACCCAGGACGGGCGTCGGTGGCGCGTGTCCGGTCAGAACGTCGAGCGGTGGATGCTCGAAACGGACATGGAGGACGAGGATCAGGTCGAACGGTTGCAGCGACGGCTCGTGAAGGAAGGCGTCGAGCGCAAGCTCACATCCCTCGGTGCTCGCCGTGGAGACGAGGTCACCATCCTCGGCCACGTCTTCGAGTTCATCCCCGAACCGGAAGGGCGGAAGCCGCAGCGAGTCGACGAAGAAGCGAGAGAAGAAGAGCCGAGGGAAGAGGAGGCATGACGGTGGACGTCCAGCGTCTGCTGGCGGAGGAGGAAGCAGGGTGGCGAGAGCTGCACGACGTGTTCTCCCAGATCCCTCCGGAGCGATTCGAGGAGGAAGGCGTCACCCCAGAGGGCTGGTCACCGAAGGACGCGATGTTCCACATCGGAGCCTGGCTCGCGGAGTGCGTCGCCGTGCTCGAGCAGATCGCGGCTGGTTCCGTCGAGGACACCGACGTCGACGACGACACCGTGGAGGCGAAGAACGCGGCCTGGTTCGAGATGTCGCGCGCGATGGATCCGGGAACCGTTCGCGCAGAGATGGAGGCCGCGCGCGCCCACGCTCGACGGTCATTCGGATCGATGGCCACGCCCACTCGGGAAGCCTGGAGCTGGTTCGATGAATCCGGGCCGATCCACTACGCGGAGCACTCGGGCGATCTCCGGGCGTGGCTGGCCCGCCCCGTAGGATGACCGGCGTGGGAGCGCGCCTCGGGGTCATGGGCGGCACCTTCGATCCGATCCATTACGGTCACCTCGTCACCGCGGAGGAAGCGCTCAACCAGTTCGGGCTCGAAGGTGTCGTGTTCGTTCCCACCGGGCAACCGTGGATGAAGGAGCACGGGGTCGTCTCCTCGGCCGAGGATCGCTACTTGATGACGGTGATCGCCACCGCGTCCAACCCGTTGTTCAGCGTCTCGCGGATGGAGGTCGACCGCGATGGTCCGACGTTCACGATCGACACGCTTCGTTCGCTCAAGGCCGAGCATGGCCCCGAGACCGATCTGTTCTTCATCACCGGCGCCGACGCGATGCTCGAGATCTTGGACTGGAAGCAGCCCGACGAGCTCTTCGAGCTCGCACGGTTCATCGCGGCGACGCGCCCCGGCTACGACGTCACGTCGTTCGATGCTCGCACCGCGACGCAGCTGGGCGTGACGGTCATGAACGTTCCGGCGCTCGCGATCTCCTCCACGGACATCCGCGCTCGTGTCGGCGCCGACCGCCCGATCCGATACCTCGTGCCTGAAGGCGTGAAGAGCTACATCGAGAAGGCGAAGCTGTACCGGTGAAACCCGCGGATCGTCCGGGCAACGGGACGGAGCCGGACTCCCGCGCCGGGCGCTACGTCCGCGATCGGCGCCGGCGCCAGATCGAGGCCCTCGTGGTTGTCGTTGTCGTTGTTGCCGCCGGCATCTATGCGTGGACCCAGTCGAGGGACGTCGGAGCCGGAGCGCCGACGGCGACCCGATCCGTCTCCCCGTCTCCGACCGGGGAGGTTCAGCCGGTTCGGTTCCTCGCGCTGTCCGTGAGGGGCGCCCCGACGCCGCTGCTCGCCGTCATCGGCACGCGATCCCGCGGAGGAGATGCAGCCGCGATCCCGATCCCGGCGGGGCTCACGATGGTCGTACCGGGAGCTGGGGAGATGCGGGCCAAGGACCTGAGCCTCCTGCGTGGACGAAGCATCCAGGTCGGCCTGTCGAACCTTCTCGGCGTGTGGGCGGAGCACTACGTAGTGACCGACGTTGATCACTTGTCGGCGATGGTCGACCGAACCGGCGGGCTCTCAACTGACCTGCCCCAGGGGTTCATCACACGCTCGGGAGCTCTCGGCCCGGGCCCAGTGACCCTCACTGGCGCGCAGCTCGGCGATCTGCTGACCTCGACCCAGGGAACGGAGGCGGAGGCGGCATGGCAGGCGGTCCTCGGGGCGTTGCTCGCTCATCCACCGTCGCTGGACCACACCAGCATCATTCACGCCGACGCCCTGGCCAGCGTGAACGAGCTCCTCGCCGCATCGACGGGCGCATCGACGATCCAGCTCCCCACCACCCTCGTCGCCGGAACGACGATCGTTCCTTCGCAACCGGCTCTGGATGAGCTGATGACGACGACCTTCGGCACCACGGCGCCGATCAGCACGATCGTTCAGAACGGCAGTGGTATCCCGGGTGTGGGCGAAGCTGTGGCACGCCGCATCCTGCCGAAGGGATTCCGCGTCGTCATCTCAGAGAACGCCTCGTCCTTCAACCACGTGACGACGGAGATCACGGCGAACGGCGCGCAGAACGTGGGTGTCGCGAGACGGCTGCGTAGGGTTCTCGGGGTCGGTCGCGTGACGTTTTCCCGGGTACCATCGGACGTCGGCGATATCACGGTGGTCGTCGGGGAGGACTTCAAGGTTTGACGCAGGGAACGGGCTCGCGAGAACACGGGGGCGGTGAGCTCCCGTCGAGCCGCGACGTGGCGATCGCAGCCGCCCGGGCCGCCGCCGACAAGCAGGCCACCGACATCGTCATCCTCGACGTCCACGAGACCATCGTGATCACCGACCTGTTCGTTATCTGCTCGGCCGGTTCGATGCGGCAGATCCGGACCGTCGTCGAAGCGGTGGAGGATGCGCTCCGGGCCCTCGGCGAGAAGCCGGTTCGCCGCGAGGGCGAGCCCGGCGGAGGCTGGTGGCTCCTCGACTTCATCGACGTCGTCGTTCACGTGTTCGGCCAAGAAGAACGCGACTACTACGACCTCGAGCGACTCTGGCGCGACGCTCCCATGGTTCCCTGGCAAGAGTCGGACGCGGCTACCAACGCCCGCTAGACTGACCAACCGTCGCGACAGGTCGCGCGTCTGGGCCCATAGCTCAGCTGGTAGAGCGCTTGGCTGGCAGCCAAGAGGTCAGGGGTTCGAATCCCCTTGGGTCCACTTACTGGTACGTGACCTAGCGACATCGGCGAAGATTCACCGACAGGGAGCACCGTCATGAACCACCGAAGTCCCGTCCTCGCACTTGCCGCTCTGACCATGATGGTCACGCCGGTCCACTCGTCCCTCGCCGGCGAACCGCACGACCCGGGCTGCGCGGTGCGGATCACGAGGTTCGCCTTTCACCCGAGCCACGTCCAGGCTGGGGGGCAGACCTCCATCCGACTCACCGTGTTCAACTGCTCCCGCCGCCAACGAGCAGTGACACTAACGCGCTACGGAACTGAGCCCCCAGCCTGCCCGGTGATCGACCCCCTCGACGTCCCGCTTCTCCTGGCCCCAATGCAGAAGATCTCGCTGGACCAACCGAACGTCTCGGCGCCCATCTGCACCGGGCAGGAGGACATCACTGCGCGCATCACGGGCTCGGACGGAACCCTGCTTTCGGAACGGCATGCCAGACTGATCATCACCTGACGCCGAGGCCGGCAGTCCCCTTGTACGCCAGCAAGCTCGCCGGTGAGCGTATGCCCGGGCAACAGGTCTTCGCGCGGCGTGCCTACGGTGAGCTGTCGAAACGCGGTGCCGTTACCCGAGGGCTGGCGCTGGTTGGTAGTCGGCGGGGATCGGGACGCCTGTCTCGGGGGACTCGACCTCCACGATGTCGCCGCGCATCGGTCCGAGAAGCCCGAGGAGTTCATCCTTCTCCGCGGCCGGGACTTGGAAGTGGTCCAGGGAAGCGATCAGATCTTCGACCAGAGCATCGAACTCGCCGGCTGTGACGCCCATTCCCCGGTGGGCTTCCTTCATGTCGCGCCCCTCATAGGTGGCGGGGCCACCTGTCGCCTCGGAAACCTGATCGACCAACATCTTCTTGAGTCTGGGGATGTCGGTCCGGCCGAACTTCTGGTTGATCCTGTCGTCGCCGGCACACCTGGCGACGAAGTCATCCACGACGCTCGCGATGGCGCTCCCGCCTCCGAGCCGATCGTAGAGAGAAGTGCCCATCCCACTCCTCCTCCGCGAGCCGATATCCGCAGGACTGTACCCCTCTGAGGCTGTCTGCACGAATCCGGATAGAGAAGGCTCCGATTGACGCGGAATGAGGTTGAGCGTGATCCACTCTCGTGCCGATCTCGAGAAATTCCTGGATATCGCGCGTCGCCGTCGTTTCGGCACCATCCATATCGTGTCCCACGGTCTGGCGCAGGAGCGAGAGTGGGACATCATCCTGACGCGGGATGAGCCGGTGAACCTCCGGCGCCGCGAGAACCGCGCGCTCTTCCGCGATCTGAAGACCGACGTGCTGTTCTTCTCGTGCTGCTGGCTCGGGCGCGATCGGAAGTTCATGCGCGAGCTACTCCGCACGAGCGGCGTCCAAGCTGTCTACGCCTACTCGGACACGGTGACCGATTATCAGGCGTTCCTCGTTGAAGCCCTGTACTACCACCTCGCCTACGGGACGACGTCGCGTGTCAAACATGCCGAGATCGTCGAGATCCTTCGTTTCACGCTGGACTACCTGAAGATCGACACCGATCCCGACGCGATGTCGTCCCCACTGCTGGTTGCAGAAACGAGCCTCTACGCAACTGGGCCGTGATCAGACGTCACGCTGGCGTCGTCGGGATGCTCTGCGCGAAGTGGAAGAGGTTCTTAGGGTCGTAAGTCTGCTTGACTTTCGTGAGGCGCGGGAGGTTCCGTCCGTAGTAGGCGTGCTGCCAGTCGGGGAGCGCTGGGTCGATGTAGTTCTGATACGCGAACCCGCTCGCGTCGGCGCGCAGGGTGGTCCAGAGGCCGTCGAGCCACTTCTGATTCCTCGAGACAACCGCTTTTGAGGCGCCCGGGGGGAGTGTCACGAAATACTGCGCGGTGAACAACGAGGATCGGTGAACGAACGCCGTTGCGGCCGGCGGCACACGGTCGATCACGCCGCCCATCGCGTCGAGGAGGATCCCGCCGCCCGAACCGGCAAGGATCGGGTCCCCGCCTCGCGCGGTCACCGAATCGACCATCACGGAGATCGCCGAGCTCGATAGCGGCACGTCGTAGAAGTCCGATCGCGCGATCGAGGACTCGCGTGCGAGGGTGCCTGCCGCGTTCTGCGTCGGAAGGTGGCACTCGGCGACCGACTTCCCGGCGCAGCCGGCTTCGACCATCATCGCTTCGAGGAACGGCATCGTTCGCACGAACGTTCCTGACGGTTTGCCAGCCGCCGTGCTGAGCTGAGCCAGCAGGGGAGTGAGCTGACCTTCGGTTCCGACGAACGCTCCGTTGATCGAGATCGCCGGCCCTGAGGTCCCGCGCCAGACGAGATGACAGTCGGACCACACTTCGTCAGGCGCTCCGGGACCCCACGATTGCCAGGCGCCGAGGACATCGTCGGCGGCCGACCACGGCCAGTCGAGTGTGAAGAGCGTGAGTTCGTTCAGCGGGTGGGTTCGGAACGTGAACGACGTGACGATGCCGAAGTTGCCGCCGCCACCTCCACGACACGCCCAGTAGAGATCTTGGTTATGCCGGTCGTCGCAGTGGAGCACGCTGCCATCGGCGGTCACGACCTGTGCGGAGATCAGCGAGTCGCACGTCAGCCCGAACTTCCGGCCGATCACGCCCTGGCCGCCCCCAAGCGCGAGGCCGGCGATCCCCACGGTGGGGCAGGAGCCGCCGGGGATCGCCACGCCGTGCGCGGCCGTGGCTGCGTAGAGATCGATCAACCGCGTACCCGCGCCCACGACGGCGGTTCCGGCGTTCGCGTCAACCGCCACGCGATCAAGCGCGGTCACGTCGACGACCAGACCATGACCGGTCGAGTACCCGGCGTAGCTGTGGCCCCCGGATCGCGCTGCGATCGGGGTCTCGTGATCTCGCGCGAAGCCGATCGATCGCTGCACGTCTGCCACCGTTCGGCAGAGTGCGATCGCCTGCGGATGCACAGAGTCGAACTTCGGATCGAAGAGGTGGCTGGCAGGGATGTAGCCCTTGGTGCCGGGTCGCACGAGGGTGCCGTCGAGGCTGGCTGCGAGCTGGTTCCAATCGGCGCCGGTCGGCGGACCCGCGATCGTCGGTGAGGGAACGGTCGGGCTCGGTGTCCCCGAACCACTCGGCGAAGGCGAACTCGCGCTGCACGATGCGGCTACTGCGGGCAGCACGGCCGCGCCGAGCACGACCCTGCCACTCCTAAGAAGGAACTGGCGGCGATCCACGCAGGGATGCTATTCGGTCCTAGGCCTTCTCCTGGAGTTCGGTCCAGGCCTTCTCCTGGAGTAGAGGGGGAATCGTTCCCCGTCGAGCTCCACGTCCCCATCGAGCGTCATGCCGATCTTCTCGGCTACGCGCAACGACGCTCGGTTCTCGGAGTCGATGAGGCAGATCAGGCGCTCCAAGTCCAGCTGCTCGAAGCCGAACGCGACGATCGCCGTCGCTGCCTCCGTGGCCAGCCCTCGTCCCCAGTGCGACTTTGCCAACATGTAGGCGATCTCCACTTCCGAGCCTTCTGGTCCGACCGGGTGGTCGCCCGTCCCCCCGAGGACCAGCTCACCGGTCGTGCTGGGCAGGATCGTCCATGGGATCAACCCGCAGCGACCGATGAACTCGCCGGTCGCCTTGTCGATGGTCGCCCAGAGCCCGAAGCCATACCGACGGTAATAGACGTCGATGAACCACTCGAGCTCTTCCTTGGTCTCTTCGTAGGTCAGGGTCCCTTCGGGGAAGTAACGCCTGACGTCCGGATCGCCGTAGATCGCCGCCAGCGCATCCAGGTCGTCCATCGTGAGCAGCCTGAGGACCAGTCGTTCCGTCTCGAGCACCTCGTCGGCGGCTAACACGACGGCGCGCAGCTGGTCTTGGGGTCCACCTGCGTCACGCTAGTACACTCCGGCGCCATGAAGATCTTGGTGGTCGGGTCCGGTGGTGTCGGGGCCGCGGTCGCTCCGATCGCCGCGCGACGGGACTTCTACGAGGGCATCGTCTTCTCCGATATCGACGTCTCGCGTGCCCAACGCGTGGTCGACAGGTTCGGCGGCGGCGGGAAGTTCAGCGCAGCGAAGGTCGATGCGACCAGCGCCGCGGACGTGACGGCCGTCGCCAGAGAGAACGACTGCGACACGATCCTCAACGCCGCAGATCCGCGATTCGTGCCGGGCATCTTCCAAGGGGCGTTCGATGCGGGCGCGACCTACCTCGACATGGCGATGTCGCTGTCAGAGCCGCATCCCGACAAGCCGTACGAGCTGGTCGGCAAGATGCTCGGCGACGACCAGTTCGCGGTCGCGAGCGACTGGGAGGAACGGGGTCAGCTGGCGCTCGCCGGGTGCGGCGTCGAGCCCGGCTTCTCCGACATCGCCGCGCGGTACGCCGCGGATCACCTGTTCAGCGAGGTCCGCGATGTCGGCGTTCGAGACGGAGCGAACCTCGAGGTGCGTGGCTACTCGTTCGCGCCGACGTTCTCGATCTGGACCACGATCGAGGAATGCCTCAACCCACCGGTGATCTGGGAGAAGGATCGAGGGTGGTTCTGCACGGCGCCGTTCAGCGAGCCCGAGGTCTTCTCGTTCCCGGGAGGGATCGGGGACGTGGAATGCGTCAACGTCGAGCACGAAGAGGTGATCCTGATCCCGCGCTGGGTCGACTGCGGCCGCGTGACATTCAAGTACGGGCTGGGGGACGAGTTCATCCAGGTCCTCGAGACGTTGCACAAGCTGGGACTCGACAAGACCGACAAGGTGAACGTGCGCGGGGCCGAAGTGTCTCCGCGCGACGTCGTGGCGGCCGTCCTGCCCGATCCGGCGTTCCTCGGCGAGGAGATGACCGGCAAGACCTGCGCGGGTACCTGGGTCAGCGGCACTGGCAAGGACGGCAAGCCGCGCGAGGTCTATGTGCATCACATCGTCGACACCGAAGAGACGTGGGCGAACGACGGGACGCAGGCCGTTACGTGGCAGACCGCGATCAATCCAGTCATCGCGCTCGAGCTCATCGCGAACGGGACGTGGTCGGGTGCCGGTGTCCTCGGCCCCGAAGCCTTCGACGCGGTGCCGTTCCTCGATCTGCTGAACGACTATGGCTCGCCGTGGGGCATGACGGAGATGACACCCCGAGCGAGCGTCGAGCCCAGCTGATCGTGGCCTGAGCGGCCAGGTCCTCCGGTAGCATTGCCGGATCATGGACGCAGAGCCACGCAGGTACGACTCCTCCCAGATCGAGCCGAAGTGGCAGCGCGTTTGGGAGGACGAGGGCCTCTACCGCGCCTCCGACGATCCCGCCGACACCCGACCGCGCTTCTTCGCGCTCGACATGTTCCCCTATCCCTCCGGCGATCTGCACATGGGCCATGCCGAGGCGTTCAGCGGCGGCGACTCGATCGCTCGTTTCAAGGCGATGCGCGGCTACAACGTGATGCATCCGATGGGATGGGATGCGTTCGGCCTTCCCGCCGAGAACGCAGCGATCAAGCGTGGCGTTGACCCGAAGGCGTGGACCTACGCGAACATCGAGCAGGGCGAAGCCAGCTTCAAACGGATGGGGATGTCCTTCGACTGGACCCGGCGCGTCGTCACGTGCGACCCCGAGTACTACAAGTGGACGCAGTGGCTGTTCCTGCGGTTGTTCGAACGGGGGCTCGCGTACCGGAAGCAGTCACCTGTCAACTGGTGTCCGAAGGACGCCACGGTCCTCGCGAACGAGCAGGTGATCGCCGGGGCATGTGAGCGCTGCGGCACGATGGTTGAACGGCGCGACCTGACCCAGTGGTTCTTCAAGATCACCGACTACGCGCAGCGGCTGCTGGACGACATGGCCGAACTCACCGACTGGCCCGATCGCGTCATCACGATGCAGCGCAACTGGATCGGGCGGAGCGAGGGCGCGCGCGTCACGTTCACGATTGAGGAAACGGGCGACGAGGTCGAGATCTTCACCACGCGCCCCGACACCTTGTGGGGGGTCACGTTCTTCGTGTTCGCGGTGGAGCATCCGCTTGTCCGCACGCTCGCCGAGCTCGGCGGGACGTGGGACGCGGTGGCGCCGCTCGTCGAGAAGGTCCGCTCCACGCCGCTCAACTCCCGCGAGGAAGCGGACACGCGCGAGGGCGTCCCGCTCGGTGTGCACGCGGTCAACCCGGTGAACGGGGAGCGGGTTCCGTGCTTCGTCGCGCCGTACGTGCTGATGGAGTACGGGACCGGCGCGATCATGGCGGTGCCAGCCCACGACGAGCGCGACTTCGGGTTCGCGAGAGCGCACCGGGTCCCAGTGCGCCCGGTGATCCAGCCGGCCGATGTCGCGGAGCCGCTCGACGGCGACGCGATGACCGAGGCCTATGTCGGTGAAGGGGTCATGGTGCGCTCGGGTCCGTTCGAAGGCGAGCCGACACCCCGATCCATCGCGAAGGTCGCCGAGTGGCTGCGCGAAGAGGGGAGAGGCGAGTCGGCGATCACTTTCCGGCTGCGCGACTGGTTGATCTCGCGCCAGCGCTACTGGGGCCCGCCGATCCCGATCATCCACTGTGAGGAGCACGGCGAGGTTGCCGTACCCGACGATCAGCTACCCGTGCTGCTGCCCGAAGACGTCGACTTCCGCCCCGGAGGGGAATCGCCGCTGGCGCGTCAGGATTCATTCGTGAAGGTTGCATGTCCGACGTGCGGTCGCGATGCTCGCCGCGACACAGACACCATCGACACCTTCGTCGATTCGAGCTGGTACTTCTTCCGATACTGCTCGCCCGACGACGACGAGTCGGTATTCCGCGTGGAGGACGTCGCGCGATGGATGCCGGTGGGTCAATACACGGGCGGCGTCGAGCACGCGATCTTGCACCTGATGTATTCGCGGTTCATCACGAAGGTCCTGAATGACATGGGGCTCGTTGCGTTCACGGAACCGTTCCCGAAGCTGATGAACCAGGGCCAGGTGATCTACGGCGGAGCGTCGATGAGCAAGACGAAGGGCAACATCGTCGCGCCGATGCCGATCATCGAGCGATGGGGCGCCGACTCGGTGCGTCTGATGCTGCTGTTCGCCGGGCCGTTCGAGGATGACATCGACTGGAAGCTGATCTCGGGAGACGATCCGGATCGGCGACCGGGCGTTCATTCGTGGCTCGGGCGCGTGTTCGCGGCGGTTGGGGAAGCCGTGTCGCGCGGCGGTTCTGTCGAAGAGCCGGATGCGCTGGTTCGCTTGACCCACCGCACGATCCAGGGCGTCACCGATGATCTGGAGCGGTTCAAGTTCAACACCGCGATCTCGAAGCTCCAGGTGTTGACGAACGAGATGCGGACCGCGCTCGACGCCGGCGGCGGCGCGTTCGCGGCCGCCAGGGTGCTGACCCAGCTCCTCGCGCCGTTCGCACCCTTTGCGGCCGAAGAGCTTTGGCGGGTCGACCTGGGCGAGCAGGCGTCGGTTCACGTGAGCGCCTGGCCGGGGTTCGATCCTGAGCTCGCCGCGGCGCAGACCGTCACGCTGGTGATCCAGGTCGACGGCAAGGTGCGTGACAAGATCGAGGTTCGCGCCGAAGCCGATGACGAGCTGTGTCTGGGCTTGGCGCGGACGAGCACCGGCGCGCAGCGCGCGATGTCGGGCCGGACGCTCGTGAAGGAGATCGTGCGCGCTCCGAAGCTCGTCAACTTCGTCACACGCGGCTGAACTCGGCCACCGGTGTGACGCCGGTCACGGTTGCGCGCTCCTCCTGAGCGTAGCGTCGCGCACATGTCGATCCGGGATCGCCTGGACACCCTGTCGCGCGGCGAGCTTGCCGGGCTGGCGGTCGTCGTAGCCGTGACGCTCGCGGGCGCGGGCCTCTGGTACACCCGGTCGCTGCCGCGCCCGGTCGAGATCGCGGCGCCCTCGAGGGTGGTGTCACCCGGGGCATCGGCCGCGGCGGCCGGCTTCACCTCGCCGAGCCCGACGCAGGTGCCCGTGATCGTCGACGTCGCGGGGTGGGTGAAGAATCCGGGGGTCTACGAATTCGTGCAGGGCGACCGCGTGATCGACGCCGTCAACCGAGCGGGTGGAGCCAAGAACGGCGCCGATCTGTCGTCGATCAACCTCGCGGCCCTGCTGACCGACGGCGCGCAGGTCGTGATCCCGAAGGCGGGAGCCGGCGGCGCCCTCGGCTCGGGCTCGAGCGCGACCGGTCCCGGTGGCACGGTGCTGGTGAACATCAACACCGCGAGCGAAACGGAGCTGGAGGCATTGAGCGGGGTCGGACCGGTGCTCGCGGGCGCGATCATCCAGTACCGAACGGAGCACGGCCCCTTCGCCTCGATCGACGATCTGGTCGACGTCAGCGGCATCGGTCCCTCGACCTTGGAGGAGCTCCGGCCCCAGGTCACCGTATGACCTGGACGATGCCGGCCGCAGCGGCGGCGTTCTGGGGCGGGCTGCTCCTATGGGAAGCGCATCCGCCTTGGCTCGAACCGTGGATGGCGCTCGTCCTCGGTCTCGCAGGGCTGGCGGGTGCGTGGTTCGCCGCGCCGCGTTCGGCGAGCGGCCCAGGTGCGTTGGTGGAGGCCGGCTTGGTTGCAGCCGACGCGCCGGCAACTCAAGCGGTAGCCGGTCATCGCGTCGAGCGTCGCGGCACTGCCGCGCCGCTCGCGCTGGCGCTCGCAGGCGTGCTCGCGATCGGCGTCGGGTGGGGCGGGTTGGCGGCCGCTCGGTTGCAGTCGTCCCTCATGGGCCGGCTGGCGCCGCGTCGAGTGGAGGCGGTCGGGTCGCTCCGCGAGGACCCCGCTTCCGGATCCATCGGATGGCACGCGATCGTGGACGTGAGGCAGGTCTCGTGGCAGGGCGGCTCGGCCACGCTTCGGGAGTCCATCTGGTTGAACGCGGATGGCTCACCCGCGCATGCCGTCCGCGGTGACGAGGTCTCCTTCGAAGGAGTGCTGCGGTTTCCGGGCGACTCGGGGTTCGAGGATGCGCTGCGCCACAAGGGCATCGTGGTCGAAGTGCAGGCGAACCAGGTCGAACGACTCGGTCCGGCGTCGAACCCGTTCGTGCGCGCGACGCAGGTGTTCAGGGCGTTCGTCGGGCGCTCGATCGGGAGGTTGTTCCCGCCCAAGGAGGCGGGACTGCTCATGGGCCTCGCTCTGGGTGATGCCTCTCGTCTCGATCCCGGGGTCGCGCGAGACTTCCAGGCGACGGGCCTCGGTCACCTGCTCGTGGTCAGTGGCGAGAACGTGGCGATGGTGCTCGCGCCGATGCTCGCGCTCGCGTTGGCGCTCCGGCTGACCCGGTGGCCGCGATTCCTGCTGGGCTTCGGCACAGTCGTCTTCTTCGTCGTCCTGACCGGAGCCGAGCCCTCGGTGATGCGCGCGGGCGTCATGACGACACTGACGCTCGTTGGAGTGCTGATCGGCAGACCGCGGAGCACCGCGTCGATCCTGGCGGTCGCGGTCCTCGTGCTACTCGTGCTCGATCCGTGGCTCGTATGGTCGATCGGTTTCCAGCTCTCCGTCGCGGCCACCGCCGGCATGGTCGCCCTGGCATCGCCGCTCGCCGAGCGGATCGGCCGGCTCCTCCCGAAGCCGGTGTCCCTCGCCGCCGGCACTACGCTCGCCGCCCAGTTCGGGGTGACGCCGATCCTCCTATTCCATTTCCACGAGGTGCCCGGCGTCACGCTGTTCGCGAACCTTGCGGCGTTCCCTGCCGTGTCGCCCGCGCTTCTGTTGGGGATCGTCGCCGCTTCGATCGGCCTCGTGACCCCGACGCTCGGCAGGCTGATCGCGGGACTCGCGATGCTCCCGCTGCGATATCTCGAGCTGATCGCCGACCGACTCGCGAAGGCGCCGGTCGGTCACATCACGAGCGGGGGAGGTCCGCTCGTCATCGTCGTCGGCGTTGCGGTCGTCTTCGCGGTCGCGGGGTGGCTGCGGACCGGCTGGCGTCCGCCTCGGGCTGCGGTCGTCATCACGGTCGCGGTCTTCCCGCTCGTCGTGTGGTCCACCGCGCTCGGCACGGGACCTCCGAACGGGCTCACGATCCGCTTCATCGACGTGGGACAGGGCGACGCGGCGCTCGTGACGACGCCCGAGGGGGCACACATCCTGGTCGACGGAGGTCCCGACCCAGATCAGGTCGCCACCCGGCTCGAGGCGCTCGGCGTGAAGCGCCTGGATGTGGTCGTCGCGACCCATCCGCACGCCGATCACATCATCGGGCTCCCCACCGTTCTCGCGCGCTTCCCGGTCGGCCTCGTGCTCGAACCCGGATGCCCCGACACGTCCTCGATCCAGACCGACCTGGACACGGCGATCGCGGGCGAGCACCTCACCGTGCGCTACCCACGCGTCGGCGATTCGTTCACGGTCGGCGGCGTGCGCCTCGACGTCGTGTCGCCCGACCGATGTTGGGTCGATACGAACTCCGATCCGAACAACGACTCCCTCGTGATCCTCCTGACCTACCGCGAGGACACCGTCCTGTTCGGCGGAGAACCCGAGCAACCCGCGCAGCAACAGATGCTCGACGAGCATGAACCGCTCCAGGCCGAGGTCCTCAAGGTCCCGCATCACGGCGCCGCGACGTCGATCCCGACCTTCTTCCAGGCGGTTGACGCCGACGTCGCGGTGATCAGCGTCGGTCCGAACACGTACGGTCACCCCGTTCCCTCCACGGTCCAGGCGATCGAAGCGACGGGCGCTCAGGTCTGGCGGACGGACCAGCACGGCGATGTCGTCATCACGTTCGACGGTCGGGGGCCGGTGGTAGCGTCCGACCGATGACCAGCTCGAAGGGCGCCGTCACGTTGCTCTGGGGTGAGGACCCCTTCCTGCTTCGCGAAGCCGCGCTCGAGCTGTTCGGCGACCTCAGGCCCACCGAGGTCGATGCGGCCGTGTGGCAGGGCGGCGAGCTACAGGATCTCGCGACGCCCTCGTTGTTCGGCGAGCGCCGCGCGTTGCTGATCTCCGATGCACGGTCGCTCACGAAGGACGCCACCGCCGAGCTGGCCGCCTACCTCGCCGCGCCGGCTCCCGACGCACCGCTCGTGATCTGCTGCCGTGTGGCCGAGCGCGGGAAGGCGCCGGCCGCCTTGGAGAAGCTCGTGAAACCCGTCGGCACCGTCACGCAGGTCGCGATCGCCCGCAAGGACCTGGAACCGTGGCTCGTCCAGCGGGCGAAGAAGCAGGAGCTCGACCTGGCGCCGCAGGCAGCTCGAGCCCTCGTCGACGCGCTCGGCGAGGAACCCGGCCGCCTGCTCGAGGCCCTCCAACAGATGGGTCAGGCCTTCGCCGGCCAGCGGATCACGCGCGAGCTCGTCGTGCAGCAGTTCCGCGGGCTCGGCGAGCAGAAGGTGTGGGACCTCTGCGACAAGGCGTTCGGCAAGGATCTGTCAGGAGCGATCCGCTCGCTCCGTTCGATCGAAGCCGGCGGGGACGATCCGCTGAAGGTGCTCGGCGGCATCTCGTCGAGGCTGCGAGATCTGATCCGGGTCCGGGCGTTGCCCGACCGTATCCCCGCGGCGAAGGTCGCCCAAGCCGCGGGGCTACGGTTCGATTGGCAGGCTCGCCGCTATCAGCAGCAGGCCAGGAACTTCTCCATGGTGCAGCTGTTGGAGCTGCACGATCGCATCACCGAAGCGGATCGAGCGCTGAAGTCCGGCGGTGTCGGCGACGTGATCATGCCCACGCTGATCGCAGCCATCGCTGCGGGTGTCTAGCGCGGAAAGTTCTAACTACTCGCCCGAGGCGTCGACGGCGTTCGCGGCCTTGGCGAGGCGGCTCTTCTGCCGGGCGGCCGTTCGCTTGTGAACGATGCCCTTGCTCGAGGCCTTGTCCAGGGCCCGGGCGGCCTCGCGGCTGCGCGCGACCGCGGCCTCCGCGTCACCCTCGGAAACGGCGCCACGGGCCTTCTTCGTCGCGGTCTTGAGCGCGGTTCGGACGTCTTTGTTGCGCACGGCACGAACCTCATTCGTCTTGTTGCGCTTGATCTGGGACTTGATATTCGCCATGAGAGCAGCGAGTTTACCAGCGGCCCTCCGGCCCGCCCCCGTACCATGGGTGCCTCGTGACGACCGACACCTCCCGGATCCGGAACTTCTGCATCGTGGCGCACATCGACCACGGCAAGTCCACGCTGGCCGACCGCCTGCTCGAGATCACGCATGCGGTCGAGGGGCGGGACATGCGCGCCCAGTACCTCGACAAGATGGACCTGGAGCGGGAGCGAGGCATCACGATCAAGGCGCAGGCCGTGCGCCTTCACCACCGGCTCGACGGAACCGATTTCGTGCTCAACCTGATCGACACCCCCGGGCACGTCGATTTTACCTATGAGGTCTCACGGTCGCTCGCCGCGTGCGAGGGCGCGATCCTGCTCGTCGATGCGGCGCAAGGCCTGGAAGCCCAGACGCTCGCGAACTACCACTTGGCTCGAGACGCCGGCCTCGTGATCATCCCCGCGCTGAACAAGATCGACCTGCCGGCCGCCGAACCGGACGAGCGCGCGAAGGAGCTCGCGAAGTTGCTCAGCTGCGAGCCCGAGGACATCCTGCGCGTCAGCGCGAAGACGGGGGAGGGGGTGCGAGCGCTGCTCGACTCGGTGATCCATCGGGTGCAGCCCCCGACAGGCGACCCCACGAAGCCGTTGCAGGCCTTGATCTTCGACTCGATGTTCGACGCCTACCGGGGCGTGATCTCCTACGTCCGGGTGCAGGAGGGCGAGCTTCCGAGCCGGTCGCGCGTGCGCTTCATGGCGACGAAGGTCGAATCCGAAGCCGAGGAGGCCGGCGTCATGTCACCCGAGGCTACGCCGGTCGACTCCCTCGGACCCGGCGAGGTCGGCTTCCTCGTCACGGGCCTGAAGGACGTTCACCAGGCGAAGGTCGGCGACACGATCACCCTCGCCGGCAAGCACGGCGCAACGGAGCCGCTTCATGGTTACCGGGAGCCGAAACCGATGGTCTGGTCCGGTCTGTTCCCGGCAGAGGGCGGCGACTACTCGGAGCTTCGAGAGGCGCTCGACCGGCTGAAGCTCTCCGACTCCGCCCTGAGCTACGAACCCGAGTCCTCGATGGCGCTGGGATTCGGGTTCCGCTGCGGATTCCTCGGACTCCTTCATATGGACATCGTGAAGGAGCGGCTGGAGCGTGAATTCGGGCTAGAGCTGATCGCGACCGCGCCGAACGTCGAGTTCCGCCTGTTCCAGGGCGACGAGATGACGATCGTCCACAACCCGGCGGAGATGCCGGCGGCGGGCACGTACGACCGCATCGAGGAGCCAGTCGTGTTCGCGACCGTGATCACCCCGGCCGAGTTCCTCGGGGCGGTGCTCGATCTGTGTCAGTCGCGGCGCGGCGAGATGGTCGACATCAGCTACCTCACGCCCGAGCGCGCCGAGGTCCACTACGTGCTGCCGCTGGCCGAGATCGTGTTCGACTTCTTCGACCACCTGAAGTCGGGAACCAAGGGGTACGCCTCGCTCGATTACGAACCGTGGGGGTACCAGGACAGCGCACTCGTCAGGGTCGACGTGCTGCTGCACGGCGAGCCCGTCGACGCCTTCTCGAGCGTGATCCACCGCGACAAGGCCTACACATACGGCAAGAAGATGGTCGACCGGCTTCGCGAGCTGATCCCGCGCCAGATGTTCGACGTCGCGATCCAGGCCGCGATCGGGGCGCGCATCATCGCCCGCGAAACCGTCAAGGCCAAGCGCAAAGACGTCCTCGCGAAGTGCTACGGCGGCGACATCACCCGCAAACGCAAGCTGCTCGAACAACAGAAGAAGGGGAAAGCGCGGATGCGCCGAGTCGGCCGGGTCGACGTTCCCCAGGAAGCGTTCATCGCCGCGCTGCGCGTCGACGATGGCGGCGCCAAGGAGAAGAAGAAGTGAGCGCGGAGGCAGCGGGCATCTACGTCCATGTCCCCTTCTGCCTGACGCGCTGCGGCTACTGCGACTTCAACGCGTACGCGGGCATGGACGAGCAGAAGCCCCGATACCTGCGCGCGCTGCTGGCTGAGGCATCGCTTGCGGCATCGTCGTGGGCAGGCACCGACATCGTGAGCGTGTTCCTGGGAGGTGGGACCCCGACAACGATCGCGCCGACGGACCTCGGCGAACTGCTTGTCCATCTGCGCGAGAGGTTCGCCATCGCGGACGACGCCGAGATCACGACCGAGGCGAACCCCGACACCGTCGAACGCGCGTCGCTCGAGGCGCTGCTCGCCGCCGGGTTCGACCGGCTGTCAATGGGCGCGCAGTCGTTCGATCCGTCGGTCCTGCGCGCGCTCGAGCGCGTGCACGCTCCCGAGAGCGTCCGCCGCGCGTTCGCCGATGCCCGCGCGGCGGGCTACACGAACGTCAACCTCGACCTGATCTACGGCGCGCAAGGGGAGACCCTCGAGTCCTGGGAGACGACATTGCGGGAAACGATCTCGCTCATGCCAGAGCACGTGAGCGCCTACGCGCTGACCATCGAGCCTGCCACGCCGCTCGGTCGGAAGATCGCGGCCGGTGACGCACCCGCGCCCGACCCCGACCTCCAGGCCGACATGTTCGGCCTCGCGTGCGACGTGCTGAGAGGCGATGGCTACCGCCATTACGAGGTCAGCAACTGGGCGAAGCCGGGGTTCGAGTGCCGTCACAACTTGGGGTACTGGGAGCGCCGGCCGTATGTGGGCCTCGGCGCCGGCGCGCACTCCTACCGCGACGACGTGCGCTGGTGGAACGTCCGGCCGCCCGAGGAATACATGGCGATGGTCGAGCGAGACGAACTCCCGATCGGCGGCTCCGAATCCCTCGACCCCGAGGACGCCTACCTCGAGGAGGTCTTCCTGCGCCTGCGAACCCTGGAGGGCATCCCCACGTCATGGGTCGAAGGCGATCGCGCGACGCCCTTCCTCGAGAGCGGCCTGCTCGTCGACAACCGTGGCTCGCTCGTGCCCACCGAGCGAGGCATGCTCCTGCTAAACGAACTCGTCCTCGCCCTGTCGGGCACGTGATCAGGGAGCGACTGGCGTGCCACAGATCGTGCCTCCGCCGCCTTCGGGCAACTGCCCCTCGCTGACATTGACGGAGAAATGGTGCGGCCGAACGAGCCGCCCGCCTTCTACTTCGTACGAAACCTCGTCGACGTGGTACTTGGGAGGATCTCCGGTCCCGATCAGCGATGTGCTCCACACGATGAGCAGCGGACCCACATCGCTGGGCGAGCAGTAAGCCCCGACTTGGTTCATCACCGAACCACCCCAGTCGAGCGTCATCGGCGAGGTCGTCCCGTCCTTCGATTCCACCTGGATCTCCTCGAGTGTCGGGCCACTCCCTCCAGCAGCCGCAGGGTTCACCACGCGATAAAGCGAAACGAAGTCGTTCGCTGCGCCCTCCGTCGTGGTCACACCGATCCAGGCTTCATTACTCGAGTCGAGCTGGTCCGCATCAAGCGCGGCGAACGCTTGGCACCCGCTCTGGCATCCGATCGGCCCGTACGTGAGGTCGACGTCCCCCTTTGAGTCAGGCTGGACCGCGATATAGATCTTCGTCGGAAGCTGGATCGGTCCCGGGTCCGGGCACTTAGTCACGTCCTCCTTCCGGACGAACACGTAAGCGGTGTCCGGAACCCCATCTCCGAAGAAGTCACCCGTCGTGCTTGTCACGTGACACACAGGTTGCGAGACACCAGGAACGGTTTCGGTCACGCGGAAGGCCGGCGAAGGGCTCTCGCTCGGAGCGTGTGAATGAGTAGCGCTTACCCCGAAAACCGGCTGCCACGTCGGATCTTCGCCTTGCGCGATCATCGTGATCGAAGCTGAAGGATCGCCAACACCTGAAACCGTTTCGATCAGCGACGTGCCGTCGGCCGAGCGGCGTGCAAAAGCGATCGTGGTGCCATCAGGCGACCATGTGGGATCGACATCGGCGCTCCCGTGGGTAACGTATCGCCAGTCCGTTCCGTCAGGCGAGACAGCTAAGAGCGCCCCCGGCTTGGCTCGGCAGCTCGCTAGCGATCTCGTCCCCCACGCGGCCTGCTGGGAGAACGCGATCCAAGTTCCGTCGGGAGACCACGCCGCTTCCGTTTCGGCACAATGAGTGTCAGGAGTGATGTCGAGAGCCGGCGTGGAGCCGTCGACCGCGACTACGTAAAGGTTGAAGTTGGTCGGGATGCCTAGGGCAGCGTTGCCTTCCTGGAACACGATCTCCCTTCCGTCGGGGGACCATGAGGGGTGACCTTCCTCGGCAAGGTCGGTCTTCCCTGCATAGATCAATCGGGGCGTGCCGCTGCCATCAGCAGGCGTGACGTAGATACCGGTTGCGATGGAGGGGCCGCCGCCAGCGAAAACGATCCACCGGCCATCGGGCGACCAAGCCGGGTCGTCCACCGATATGAAACCGCCATCTGTCGGGAAGGGCGACACGGACAGGATCGATGTTGGTGGTGTCCCACCACCGATGGGGATCGTAAGCAGGCCACCCCTGCTGCCCCCGTATTGGTTCGCAGGCGTTTGCCTTGAGAAGACGATGAGTGTGCCGTCCGGCGATACTGACGGGCTGCTGTCCAGCCATCCTCCGAAGGTCAGCTGGCGCTCCTGGCCATCCGGATCGATAGTCCAAAGCTCGCTTCCGAAGCGGTGGGGTCGGACGAACACGATCTTGCCGTTCGCTACCGCCGCAACCGAGGGGTTCGGCGACTTCGTTGCAGGACCTGTTCCGATGCTCGCGCGGCTCAGCGCAAACACGACGAGCCCGAACCCCGCGAGGACTGCGACCGCGAGCACGCCGCGCTCGATCCTTCGCTTGCGATCGTGGCGGGACTTCATCTGAACCATCGTGTGGAAGTCGGGTTCAGCGACGGGTCGTGCTGCTGACTTCAGTTTCCGGGTGAGTTCGTCGTCACGCGTGGGCATCGTCGTCCTCCAGGTCCTCGACGCGAAGGGAGGCCGCGAGGGAACCGCGGGCCTTCGCGAGGGAGTTCTTCACCGTGCCGTCACTCACGCCGAGCGTCGCGGCGACCTCGGCGGTGCTCATCTGGAGGAGGTAACGCAGCACGGCGATCTCGCGCTGACGGCGGGGGAGCGCGGCGAGCGCACGTTCAACGTCCACCCGGTCCCCGCCCGGTATGTGGCCGTTGCGCGACGCAGCGGCCACGAGCCTGTCCTTCGCTCGGCGTTCGGCGAAGATCCGGCGCCATCCGCTCCGCGAGATGTTCAGCGCGACCGCGGCGACCCAGCTCGGCAGCGAATCGATGTGCTCACCGTGCTCGGAACGCGTCCATGCTCGGACCAGGGCCTCCTGCACGGCGTCCTCGGCTGCCTGAAGGTCGCCGGACACGAGCGCGACCGCATTCACGAGCCGCGCGTAGTCGTCGCGAAGGAATTCCTTGATCCGGGTGTCATCGAGCACGCCTCGCCTCCTCATCCTGGAGACGCACGAACGAGGCTATCGGTTGTCCTAGCACTCTCCGTTGCGAGTGCTACGTATCATGGTTGCATGTCCGATAAGGAGAAGCTCGGCCCTCGCAAGTTCGCGGTCCTTCGCGCGATCGTGGAGGAGTACGTCCGAAGCGGTGAGCCCGTCGGGTCCGAGACCATCGCCGAGCACGCCGGTATCGGGGTATCGAGCGCCACGATCCGCAACGAGATGGCTGCCCTGGAGGAGCTCGGGTACCTCACTCACCCCCACACGAGCGCCGGCCGCATCCCCACCGACCTCGGGTACCGTCGCTACGTCGATTCGTTGCCGGCCGGCGGACGGTTGCGCGACGCCCAGCGCCGCGCGATAGCCGGCTACTTCGCCGAGGCGATCGTCGACCTCGAGGAAGTGCTGAAGGGTTCTGTTCAGCTCCTGTCGCGCCTGACCCAGTACGCGGGGCTCGCCGTCCCTCCGGGTGCATCCGATGAACCGATCGTCCGTCTCGAGCTCATCGACATGGGCCCGACCGTCCTTATCCTCGCGATCGGGCAGCACGGCAGGGTGGACAAACGCGTGGTCGACCGTCCCGAGGGCATCACGCCACAAGTGCTGCACGAAGCCGAGCGCCGCCTCCGCCAACTACGAGGCCGGACGTACCTCGACTCGCAGGCCGTGCTCCTGAAGCTTTCGGTCGAAGGACCGATGGCTCAGCACGACCTCATGCTCCAAGTAGCCGAGACGCTGCGCACGGCCTCACATGGTGCCGGCGGCGCCCATGTCGTCGTCGGCGGCGTTTCCAACCTCGCCGGCGAGGCGCAGCAGATGCGGCGCGAGACGCTTCGCCGTCTGTTCGACACGTTGGAACGGGAGGCCGAGATGCTGCGCGTCCTTGAGGACGTCTCGGCGTCGGGCGAAGATCTCGCCGTTACGATCGGCGCGGAGCACCCCTCTACGGGCGATTGGGAGGCCTCGCTGATCACGGCCCCGTTCCGGGCCGGCGAGCAGACGGTCGGGACCATCGGCGTGGTCGGCCCGACCAGGATGGACTACCTGAGCGCCATGGCGTCGGTCCGTGCGGTCGCGCATCGGTTGACGGAGCTCGCGACGGAGCTCGAGAAGTAATCGATGGCCGTGGCTCGAGATCTGTACGACGTGCTCGGCGTCCAGCGTGGCGCTTCGCAGGACGAGATCAAGACCGCGTATCGCAAGCTCGCGCGTGAGCTTCACCCCGACGTCAACGCCGACCCAGGGAGCGAGGTTCGGTTCAAAGAAGTGGCGGGCGCGTACGAGATCCTCTCGGATCCTCAGAAGCGGCAGCGCTACGACACGTTCGGTTCGACCGGCGGGCAGGGCGCGCAGGGCTTCACGGATATCCAGGACATCTTCGACCTGTTCTTCGGGGCGGGGTTCGGCGGCGGACGCTCGCGCGGGGCGCGCTCCCGCGTGCAGCAAGGGGAGAGCTTCGGCGTCCGCGTGTCGCTCTCGTTCCGCGAGGCGGTGTTCGGGGCTCGGCGCGATCTGGACATCGAACGCCTCGCGACGTGCGATCGGTGCGCCGGCAACGGGGCCGAGCCCGGCACGACGCCGGTCCCGTGCCGCACCTGCGGAGGCTCCGGTGAGGTCCAGAGCGTGCGACGGAGCATCTTCGGCGCGGTGATGACGGCCTCGACCTGCACCACCTGTGGCGGCGCCGGGCAGGAGATCGCGAACAAGTGCACGACCTGTCGCGGTGAGGGCAGGGTCCGGACCCGTGCCAGCGTGAACGTTGAGGTGCCCGGGGGCGTTGCCGACGGGATGGAGCTGCGCGTGACCGGCGGCGGTCACGCGGGGATCTTGGGCGGCCCGCCCGGCGACCTGTACGTCGCCATCTCGGTCGAAGAGTCCGACGCCTTCGAACGCCGGGGCCAGGACCTGTTCACCGTGCTCGACATCCCCGTCACGCAAGCGGCCCTCGGAGGTGAGATCGAGTTCGAGACGCTCGACGGCCCGGAGCGGCTCCACGTGGACCCGGGCACGGAGTCCGGCACGGTGAGCCGGATGAAAGGCAAGGGTGTACCGAACGTGAACCGGCGCGGTCGGGGTGATCTGTTCGTGACGCTTCACGTCGTCACGCCGCGGGAGCTCAGCCGTGAGGAGCGCGACCTGCTGGAGCAGCTCTCCAAGCTCCGCAACGAGACGACGTCGAAGCATCAGCCCGCCAGCGCTCGGCTGCGCCGACCCGACTTCTCGGGTTAGGCTCCCGCGAGATGGTCGACAGCAGCTGTCTCTTCTGCAAGATCGCTGCGCGTGAGATCCCCGCGGAGATCCTGCGCGAGTCCGAACGCGTCGTGGCGTTCCGCGACGTGAACCCGCGGGCCCCGACGCACATCCTGCTGATCCCGAAGGAGCACGTGGAGTCGATCAGCGACATCGCCGACAAGCACGGTGAAACGCTCGCCGACATCATGCAGGCGGCCACGCACCTCGCGAAGGTCGAGGGGATCGCGGAATCGGGGTGGCGCCTCGTGACGAATGTCGGGCCCGATGCCGGCCAATCCGTGTTCCACCTGCACTTCCATCTGCTCGGCGGCCGACCCATGGCGTGGCCGCCCGGCTGACAAAGGGGCGCGACGGGCTGCGGGAGCGGCTAGAATCGTGTTCCGAGGCCGCCGTTGGGCGGCCGTTCCGATACGGGAGGGAACGGGGCTCCGCCCCGAGATCCATCGACACGTGGCAGGCGCCACCACCCAAGTGAAGATCCTGGTCCCGGGCAGCCAATCGATGGTTGCTCTCCTCGGCCAGCGCGACGTCTTCCTCAAGCTCATCGAGTCCGCGTTCGATTCGGACATCCTGGTGAGGGGCAACGAGATCACGATCTCAGGCCCCGCCGAGGAAGCCGAGCGCGTCGCCCGCGTCTTCGAGGAGCTCCTCATCCTGCTCGAACGCGGCAACGAGCTGAGCGACTCCTCGGTCGGGCAGACGATCGCGTTGATCAAAGGCGAGGTCGAGCCGGCGCTCCCAGGAGAAGAGCCGATCCGCCCGAGCGACGTGCTCGGGGACAGGCTGCTCACCGCTCGGGGAAAGGGCATCTCCCCGAAGACGGTCGGGCAGAAACGTTACGTCGACGCCATCCGTTCCTCGACGGTCACGTTCGCCATCGGTCCCGCGGGAACGGGGAAGACCTATCTCGCGGTCGCCACTGCCGTGCGCGCGCTGCAGAGCAGGCAGGTATCGCGGTTGATCCTCACTCGCCCCGCGGTCGAGGCGGGCGAGCGACTTGGCTACCTTCCCGGCACCCTCTTCGAGAAGATCGACCCGTATATGCGACCGATCTACGACGCGCTGTTCGAGATGACGGGCGCCGACACACTTCCCCGACTGATGGAGCGGGGAACGATCGAGGTCGCCCCACTGGCATTCATGCGGGGCCGATCCCTTAATGATGCCTTCATCATCTTGGACGAAGCGCAGAACACGACGCCCGAGCAGATGAAGATGTTCCTCACACGGATCGGATTCGGGTCGAAGGCGGTCGTGAACGGCGACATCACGCAGATCGACCTGCCGAACGGCCAGCGCTCGGGTCTGAAGATGATGGAGGAGATCCTGACCGGGATCGACGGCATCTCCTTCTGTCATCTCGGAGGCCGCGACGTCGTGCGGCACAAGATCGTGCAGGACATCGTCGAGGCGTACGGGCGCTACACGGACCCGGCGGCGCGCGCCGATGGCTGATGGATCGAAACCCGGAAAGGACCCCGCCGATCCGAGCGTGCGGGTCCTGATCTCGAACCGACGAAACGACCACGAAGGCGGCGACGGGCACCCCGAGGTCGACGAACCGATGTTGATCGCGCTCGCCCAACAGACGCTGCGCGAAGAGGGGATCGAGCGCGCCGAGCTGTCGGTGTCCTTCGTCGAGGAAACCGAGATCGCTGAGCTCCACATCCGGTTCATGGACGAGTCCGGTCCCACCGACGTTCTGTCGTTCCCCCTCGACGCAGGCGATGCGGACGAAGACGGGATACGTCTGCTCGGCGATGTCGTGATCGCGCCGACGGTCGCCGCGAGAAACAACCCAGGCGACCCCGAGGCCGAGCTGCGACTGCTGCTCGTCCACGGCATCCTGCATCTGCTCGGCTACGACCACGAAGAAGACGCTCAGCGAGCCGAGATGTGGGGACGTCAAGAGCGCTACAGCGGGGTCGCATCGCCATGAACAGCACCGAGTGGACCGAGGTGTTCGTCATCGTCCTCACGATCGGGGTAGTGGCGTTCTGTTCCGCGGCCGAGAGTGCGGTCCTTCGGACGAACCGGGTTCGTGCCCTGAAGCTGCTCGAGGAGAAACGTCGCGGCGCGCAGGCGCTGGCGCGGATCACCGAGGACCCCGCGCCCTTCGTGAATGTCATCCTTCTATTGACGCTGCTTGCAACGATCGGCGGCACGACCCTCGCCACTTCGCTCGCCGTCCGTCACTTCCATCGTGCTGGCGAGATCGTCTCCACCGTTTTGATGACGGTACTGCTGTTCGTCTTCGCGGAGGTGACGCCGAAGACGTTCGCCATCCAGCAGACCGACCGCATCGCCGTTCGCGTTGCTCCGCTCGTCGTCTGGCTCGGTCGCGGGTTCGGTCCGCTCGCGAAGTTCCTGCTGAAGGTGGCGAACGTGATCATGCCGGGCAGGGGGATCCCCGAGGGGCCGTTCGTGACCGAACAGGAGATCCGCGCCTACGCCGACGTCGCCTCGGAGGAAGCCGAGATCGACAAGGAGGAGAAGGAGCTCATTCACTCGATCTTCGAGTTCGGCGACACGATCGCGCGCGAGGTGATGGTGCCGCGTCCTGACATCGTTGCGATCGAGCACGACAAGACGCTCCGCGACGTCCAGGCGATCGTGCTGACGCACGGATACTCGAGGGTCCCCGTCTACCGCGAGGACCTCGATGACGTGATCGGCATCGTCTTCGCCAAAGACGTGTTGAAGGCGCTGCATCAGGGCAAGCAAGACATGCCGTTGGAGGAAGTCGTGCGAGAGGCGCACTTCGTTCCCGAGTCCAAACGCGTGGCGGATCTCTTGCGCGAGATGCAGAAGGAGAAGTTCCACATCGCGCTCGTGACCGACGAGTATGGATCGCTGAGCGGCCTGATCTCGCTCGAAGACCTCCTCGAAGAGCTCGTCGGTGACATCACCGACGAGTACGACCAAGAAGAGACAGAGATCGAGGAACTGGGCGGCGACGTCTATCGCGTGTCCGGCAAGACGTCGATCGACGACGTGAACGAGAAGCTCGAGGTCGAGCTGCCCGACGAGGAATGGGACACGGTGGCCGGCCTCGTTCTCAACTGCTTCGGCCGGATCCCGAAGAAGGGTGAGGAAACGATATTCCAGGGCCTGCTTTTCACGGCCGAGGAGGTCCAGGGACGTCGTATCGCCAAGGTGCGGATCGCCCGCGTGCCGCAGCCGGCCGAGGTCGACGAGGCGGGGGAGTGAACGAGCGCGCGGACCAACTGATAGAGGCCGCCAAAGCCGTCCGTGAGCATGCGTATGCCCCCTACAGCACGTTCCCCGTCGGCGCGGCGGTCCTCGCGGGCGACGAGGTGTTCGCCGCCCCGAACGTCGAGAACGCGAGCTATCCGCTGTCGGTCTGCGCCGAACGCAACGCGGTCGCCGCTGCGGTCGCTGCCGGACATCGACGCATCGACGCGATCGCGATCGTCGGGGGTGTAAACACGCCGACCCCGCCATGTGGCGGCTGTCTCCAGGTGCTCTACGAGTTCGGAGGCCATGAGCTGCAGGTATTCTCCGAAGCCCTCAACGGCGAACGGGCACGGTGGGCGCTGGGAGTTCTGCTGCCGATCCCGTTCAGCCTCGAACCATGACGCCGTTCCGATCGGGGATCGTCGCGGTGATCGGTCGCCCGAACGTGGGCAAGTCCTCGCTCGTCAACTCGCTCGTCGGACGGAAGGTCGCTATCGTGTCCGACAAGCCGCAGACGACGCGCCGAGATATCCGCGGGATCCTCACGACCGACGATGCGCAGGTCGTGTTCACCGACACGCCCGGGTTCCACAAACCGCGCACCCAGCTTGGGGTGCGCTTGAACGATCTCGTCGGCAACGCGACCCACGGCGTCGACGTCGTGGTTCTGGTGGTCGACGGCAAGGCGGGCGTGGGGCGCGGCGACGCCTTCGTGTACGAGCGGCACGTGGCGCAGGCGGGTGCGGGAGCCCGCTTCTGCGTGGTGAACAAGATCGACGCCCTGAAGCATGACGAACTTATCCCGCAGCTCGCCGCCGCCGGAGCTCTCGGGGAGTTCGAGGAGATCATGCCAGTGTCGGCGCGCCAGGGCGAGGGACTCGCGGAGCTGCTCGATCTCATCGTCGCGCGTCTTCCGGAGGGACCGCCTCTGTATCCGGTCGACGAACAGACCGACGTGCCGATCGAGGTTCATCTGGCAGAGCTCGTTCGTGAGCAGGCGCTCGCCGTCACCCGCGAGGAAGTGCCGCATTCAGTTGCCGTCGTCGTCGATGAGATGGAACGAGAAGGGAACCTGACACGGGTGATCGCCGCGATCATCGTCGAGCGCGATTCGCAGAAGGGCATCCTGATCGGCAGGGGCGGGGAGACCCTCAAGATGATCGGCACCAGAGCTCGCGCCGAGATGGAACCGCTCCTTGGGACGAAGGTGTTCCTGGACCTGCGCGTGAAGGTCGCGAAGGAGTGGCAGCGCGATCCGAAAGCCCTCGACCGCCTGGGGTTCTAGGACCTCAAGAGACAACCAGCGTGGCTGTCATCTGCGGGTGGAGCGTGCAGACGACGTCGTAGGTGCCGGCTGTCACGCCTGCCAACGATGCGGTTCCCGAGGCAGAGCCGTCGAGCTTCAGGTCGACGCTCGTCCCTTTCACCGTGAACGTGTGTGGTGTCGCACCGCTGTTGGTGACGCTCAGGCTCGATCCGGTCGGTGCCGTCAGACAGCGGGGATCGAACGAGAAGTCGGCGAGGCTGACCGCCTGGGCGCTCACCGGGTTCGTGCACGACGAGGTTGAGCTGCCCTTGCTGCACCCGGGGACGACTGCTGCGATCACCACGACGCCCGAGATCAGGCACGCTCGCACCACGACTTCCTCCCTCCGATCGGAGCGGAAGCGTACCGGACACCTGCTCTAATCCTCGCTGGTACCGTTCGCCGGTGCTCGTCGATCCAACCGAGAACATCCGCGTACTCGCGCGTTGTCTCGACCTGACGTCGCTGAACGACGACGAGACCGAGGCGAGCATCGAACAGCTGTGCGCCAGGGCGCGCGAGCCGGGGAAGGGCCTTCCGCCCGTCGCCGCGGTCTGCGTCTACCCGGCGTTCGTCGGTTGGGCGAGACGCGCGCTCGCGAGGAGCGGCGTGCTCGTCGCCTGTGCGACCGGCGCCTTCCCGACGGGTTCGCTTCCCACCGACGAGCGTGTAGCCCAGATCCGGACTGCGCTCGAGGCGGGCGCGCAGGAGATCGACACCGTGCTCGACCACAGAGCCTTCCTGGTCGATCGCGAGGAAGTCGTTCGCCAGCAGCTCGTGGCCTCCCGGTCGGCGTGCGGCGGGACGACCATGAAGGTCATCCTCGAGACCGGGCTGCTGCCCGACGCATCGGCGGTCCTGCGCGCCGCCCAGCTCGCGATCGAAGCCGGCGCCGACTTCGTGAAGACCTCGACCGGCAAGGTGGCGCGGGGGGCGACCCCAAACGCCTTCCGGGCGATGTGCGAGACGGCGCGGCGCTCGGAGCGCCCGATCGGGGTGAAGGTCTCGGGCGGCGTTCGGACCACGGACGACGCCCTCGCGTATCTCTCGATCGTCGAGGAGGTGCTCGGCAAGGGCTGGCTTGACCCCTCGAGGTTCCGCATCGGGGCGTCCTCTCTGCTGGGCGACTTGCTGCTGCACCTGTCGGATCCGCCCCTCGACGCTCCTGGATAACGGGCCCAGCAGCCCGGGCGGCCGGGCTCGACTGCCCCCGGCGGCACGATCGCCGCAACGGAAACATCACACCTCCGCAACGGGTCCGGACCCCTTCCGGCGCTACGATTCGCGGATGCCCCCCTACAAAGAGCAGGGCATCGTCCTGCGCTCGATGAAGCTCGGCGAAGCCGACAAGATCGTCACCGTGATGACCCACGGCTCCGGGAAGGTTCGGGGCGTCGCGAAGGGGATCCGCAAGACGACCAGCCGATTCGGAGCCCGGCTCGAGCCGTTCACCCACGTATCGCTGATGCTCTATCACGGCCGCGGCAGCCTGGACACGATCACGCAGGCAGAGATCATCGCTCCGCACTCGCGCGTCGGGGAGGACCTCGCACGCTTCGCAGCCGGGGAAACGATGCTCGAGGCCGTCGACAAGGTCGCCGAGGAACACGAGCGGAACGGCCGCCTGACGTTGCTGCTCCTGAGCGGCGTGCGAGCCCTCGACGCTGCGCCCGCAGATCCCGCGGCCGTCGCCGAGTCCTTCATGTTGAAGCTCCTGTCGCAGAGCGGTTTCCACCCGGCGCTGACCGCATGCGCGATCTGCGGCGACACCGACCCGCAACTGTTCTCGGCTGCCATGGGGGGCGCGGTCTGCTCTCGTTGCGCGGAGCCGGGCTCGGGCCCGGTGTCGAAGGCGGCGCTCGGCTACCTCAGCGAGCTCGCGACCGTCGACCTCGCGGAAGCCGGCGCCGTCGTCGAGCCGGACCAATTCGTCCGCAAACAGACCCGCGCGCTGTTGTACGGGTTCGCGGAGTACTACCTCGAGCGCCGGATGCGATCGGTGCCGATGCTCGTCAGGACCGCTCGATGAGTTTCCTGCCCGACATCGATCGCATGCGAGTGCCCGAACACGTGGCGATCGTGATGGACGGCAACGGCCGGTGGGCCCTGGCCCGTGGGCTTCCCCGAACCGAGGGACACGGGGCGGGCGAGACGGCGCTGTGGGACACCGTGAACGGCGCCGTCGAGGTCGGCGTGAAATGGCTGACCGTCTACGCCTTCAGCACCGAGAACTGGCGCCGCCCGGCTTCCGAGGTCCTCTACCTCATGAACTTCAACCGTCGTCTGCTGCGGCGGCGCCGGGACGAGCTGAACGAGATGAACGTGCGCATCCGGTGGATGGGCCGGCGGGACTGGCGCGTTCCGCGCTCCGTTCTCAAGGAGATGCGGATCGCCGAAGAGCTCACGCGCGACAACACCGGCACGACCTTCACGATCGCGTTCAACTACGGGGGCCGGGCCGAGATCGTGGACGCGGTCAAGCAGCTGATGCGCGACCACGACGCGGGGAAGATCCGAATCGAGAAACTCTCCGACGCAGAGATCACGAGCCGCTTGTACCACCCCGACATGCCCGAGCCCGACCTGCTGATCCGCACGAGTGGCGAAGAGCGCATCTCGAATTTCCTGCTCTGGGAAGCCGCCTACGCAGAGCTGTGGTTCACGCCGGTACTGTGGCCCGACTTCAGCCGTGAGACCCTCTTCGAGGCGATCCGCGACTTCCAGAAACGGGATCGACGGTTCGGCTCGATCGCCGACGACGACGCGGACCGATAGCGGACCGGACGAGCTAGATCCCCGCGAGCCACGCCGTCAGCACGCCGGCCCCGAGCACGACACCGACGAACGCGAGCCCGTAGCGAAGCTGTGTGTCGCCGTTCAACAATGCGACGGCGAGGATCGCGAGCGCGGCCACGGCGAGGATCGCGAGCGCGGCCACGGCGAGGCCACCCAGAACCACCAACCGCGGAGGCTCGACCGGGGTCGCGAGCCAGGGATATCGCCGGATCAAGCGCGATGGCCGAGGGGAACGCGGTTCGCGAGACACGGGTGGAACGGCGACCTTGGCCCAGACATGTTTGAGAACCACCGTGGCAGCGATCGTGTACGCCCCCAAGAACCAGATGAAGAACGGGTTCGCGAACGAGATGCCGCCGAACGCGCTCCAGGGTCCGAGGGCGATCACGCATGCCGTCGCGGCGAGCCGGCCAACGGGCCCGAACGTGAGTGGGCCGGCGGCCCATCGCGAGTACCGAACGTCGTGGCGTGGCATACCGACGACGCCACCCTGCGTGGTCTCGCGCGGCGCGAACTCAGTCACCGCTGCATAGCACTGCGTGCACCACCGGATATCGGGGCCGATCGCCGCGCCGCAGTTGCGGCACACCCGCGGGGCCGGCACGTCAGGCGACCCGGACGCGCTTCCAGATCCGGCTGACCAGGAGGTACGCGGCGCCGGGCACGGCAACGGCGGTATACAGCAACACGAAGCCCGTCCCGGGAACGTCGAAACCGACCCAAACCAGCATCAGTCCCCGCAACATGGGCTCGCCCACCAGCAGGCCGATCAGCAGGCCGATCGACAGGAGCGTTCGGCCGGTGGGTCCGAAGCTCGTCGGGCTCGCCTTCCACCGCGAGAATTCCGACGGAGCGACCGGGGCACCTGCAGCCCGGTCACGCATGGCCCCTTGCAAGGTGTGTTCGGCTTCGGGGACGCGCGTGAAGCACAGCCCGCACCATCCGAGGTCGGGTCTGAGCACGGCGCCGCACTGTCGGCAGGTTTGCATCGGACTTCCTCTGTAGGTATCGGCCTACGTCGGAGGACCCTTTACGACCGACCCCCCGGTACAGTGACGGCCACGCCAGCGGCCGCAGCCAGCGACCGGGAGAGGAGAACTACCGATGACCGACCTCATGGAGGCTGTCACCTCCCTCGCCAAGAGACGAGGGATCGCGTTCCAGTCCTCCGAGATCTACGGCGGGCTCCGCTCATCGTGGGACTACGGTCCCCTCGGGGTTGAGCTCCGACGCAACATCCGAGACGCGTGGTGGCGCTCCATGGTCCGGCTCCGCGACGACATCGTGGGCATCGAGGCCGCGGTCGTGATGTCGCCGGCCGTTTGGAAGGCGAGCGGGCACCTCGAAACGTTCCACGACCCGCTGATCGAGTGCCTGACGTGTCACCAGCGGTTCCGCGAGGACCATCTGGAAGAGCGCCTCTGTCCCAACTGCGGCGGGACGACGTTCACGGAGCCCAAGCAGTTCAACCTGATGCTGAAGACGTTCCTCGGACCCGTCGAGGACGACGAGAGCGTCGCCTACCTGCGTCCCGAGACCGCGCAGGGGATGTTCGTCAACTTCCCGACGGTCCAGACGGTTAGCCGCAGGAAGATCCCGTTCGGGATCGCACAGATCGGCAAGTCGTTCCGCAACGAGATCACGCCTGGCAACTTCATCTTCCGAACGCGCGAGTTCGAGCAGATGGAGATGGAGTACTTCGTGGAGCCGGGGACCGACGATGAATGGTTCGCCTACTGGGTGGAGCAGCGCTTCCAGTGGTACATCGATCTCGGCATGACGAAGGAGAAGCTGCGCCTTCGTCCGCACGAGGCGTCTGAGCTGGCGCACTACGCGAAGTCCGCCACCGACGTCGAGTACGACTTCCCATTCGGTTGGTCCGAGCTCGAGGGGATCGCGAACCGAACCGACTTCGACCTGAAGGCGCATCAGGAAGCGAGCGGGCAGGATCTCACGTACTTCGACCAGCAGAAGGATGCTCGATACCTCCCCTTCGTCGTCGAGCCTGCCGCCGGCGTCGACCGCGCGTTGCTGGCGTTCCTCGTCGACGCATACCGGGTGGAGGAGGCGCCGACGGCCAAAGGCGACACGGATAAGCGAACGGTCCTCGGGCTGCACCGCGATCTCGCGCCGATCAAGGTTGCGGTGTTGCCGCTGTCGCGCAACGAAGCGCTCGTTCCCGAGGCCAAGCGGGTCCACGACCTCGTGAAGCCTCGGTGGATGTGTCAATACGACGATGCGGGCGCGATCGGGCGACGCTATCGCCGCCAAGACGAGGTGGGCACACCCTTCTGCGTGACGGTGGACTTCGACTCGCTCGAGGACCGGCAGGTGACCGTTCGGGAGCGCGACACGATGCAACAGGACCGCATCCCGATCGATTCGTTGCTCGCATACCTGAACGAGCAGCTGTGACGGAGACGGCGGACGGCCCGGCACCAGCCGAGCCGACGGACGAGAAGACGCCGCGTCGTCCCCGCGGTTGGGCCAGCCTGTACGCGCTGGCCTTCCTCTTGATGTTGGCATCGGGGGGCACGCTGATCCTCGCCATCCGCCGATTCCTTGAGTCGACGCAACCGCTCTGGATATCGATCGGCCTGTCTGGCGCCGCGATCGTGGTCTCTTTCCTCAGCGTGCTGCTACCGCGACGACGGTGAAGGACCCGCGGTCGGCGTGGGGCGTGATCGCAGCCGCGATCTCGTTCGCGCTCGTCGCTGCCGCGTGCACGAGCCCCGCGCCCCGATCAAGCGACGGCCGGTCGGTCTCGCCCCGCAGGTCCGCGTCGCCGGTGCCGACGGGGAAGGGGTCGGCCGCAGCGGCGATGCGGAGGCTCTGCGTGTCGCCGACGGCGGCAGGCAACCTGGTCACGCCCGGTCCCACTCCACCGCAGATCGCCGCCGTCGAACACGACGTTGAGAAGGTGCGCGGGTTCACATACGAGCGGCCCGTCGCTGTGGAAGCGATCACCCAGACGGAGATGGCCGCCAGGCTGAGGGCATCGTCCCGCGAGTCGCTCCCCGCGTCGTTCCTTCGGCGGCGCTCGACCGCGTGGCAGACGATCGGCGTGATCCCGCCGGATGCGGATCTACGAGCGGTGTTGCTGAAGTTCCAGACGGGTCAGATCGCCGGATACTACGACCCGAACACCGGCGAGCTCGTGTATGTGGGCACGACGCAGCTGAACGTGATGGACGAGTTCGTTCTGGCTCACGAGCTCACCCACGCGATCGACGACCAGCACTTCAACCTGAGGCGGTTGAACAAGCTGAATGCGTCGTGTCGCGACGACGATCAGCAGGCGGCGCTCGGGGCCATCGAAGGCAGTGCGCAATACTTCGCGACGCAGGTGTTGCTCCGCTTCCCCGGCGCGCTGGCGCCGGACGGGGGGAGCTCGGGCGGGTCGCTCGAGGGCATACCGCCGTTCGTAACGACCTTGGAGCTGTGGCCGTATACCGCGGGGCAGGCGTTCATCACGGCGCGTGAGGCCGATGGAGGTCTTCGTTCCGTGAACGATGCGATCAGGCATCTCCCGGTCTCGACGGAGCAGGTGATGCACGCCGAGAGGTATCCGAGCGACCGGCCCCAGCCGGTCGACATCCCAGACCTGGGCCCGGCCCTCGGCGCGGGCTGGCACGACCTCGACGTCCAGCAGGTCGGCGAGGAGTGGCTGAAGGCGATGCTCGCCCTTCGCCTGGATGACGACGTCGCTGCGACGGCCGCCGCGGGCTGGGGAGGTGGCATCTACCGCGCCTGGACCGACGGGAAGCACGCGGCCGTCCTGATGAGGACCACGTGGGATACCCCAGCCGACGCGACCGAGTTCGGGGCTGCGGTGGATGATTGGCTCTCGAAAGGGTCCACGCCCTCGTTCGTCGGCCGGCCGGATGAGTTCACTGTCGAGATCGGGTTCGGGAGCGACTCCGAAACAGAAGCGAAGCTGGAGGAAGCAGCCTGACCTGATTTGCGGCTCGCTCAGCGAGGCTGCTCGACCTGAAGCGGCCACCGCGGGCCGTACACTTGCGTGCTCTCGAATCGACCTGTGCCGGAGGCAACCTGTGACCAAATACGTCTATGACTTCAGCGAGGGAAACAAGGGCATGAAGGACCTCCTTGGAGGCAAGGGGGCCAACCTCGCCGAGATGACGAACATGGGACTGCCGGTTCCGCACGGGTTCACGATCACGACCGAGGCCTGCCTCACCTATCTGGCAAGGGATGGATACCCCGACGGCCTCTTGCAAGAGGCCGAGGACCATCTCCAGACGCTCGAGTCCTCCATGGGAAAGCGCCTCGGGGATCCATCGGATCCGCTGCTCGTGAGCGTTCGCTCCGGCGCGAAGTTCTCGATGCCCGGCATGATGGATACGGTCCTCAACCTCGGACTGAACCCGGAGTCGGTGAAGGGTCTTGCTGAGCAGACCGGCGGGGACATGCGCTTCGCCAACGATGCCTATCGCCGGTTCATCCAGATGTTCGGCAAGATCGTCATGAACGTCCCGGCCGACGAGTTCGAGCACGCTTTGGACGCGGCGAAGGAGCGCAAGTTCGAAGGGGCGCAGGACACCGACCTCGACGCCGACGATCTGCGTTCGTTGATCGACGGGTTCCTCGAGATCTACGAAGGCCACACCGGTTCCGCGTTCCCGACCGATCCTCGTGAGCAGATGACGCTCGCCGTCGAGGCGGTCTTCAAGTCATGGAACGGCAAGCGCGCGGTCGACTACCGGCGTCAGAACAAGATCAGCGACGACCTCGGCACCGCGGTGAACATCGTCGCGATGGTGTTCGGCAACCGCGGTGAGGATTCGGGAACCGGTGTTGCATTCACCCGCGATCCCGCGACCGGCGAGAAGGTTCCCTACGGGGACTACCTGTCCAACGCCCAGGGAGAGGACGTCGTCGCCGGGATCCGCAACACGCTTCCACTCTCGCAGCTGCAGGAACTGGATCCGGCTTCCTACGACGAACTGCGGCAGGTGATGAACACGCTCGAGATGCACTACCGGGATATGTGCGACATCGAGTTCACGATCGAGAAGGGTCGCCTGTGGATTCTGCAGACGCGCATCGGCAAGCGCACGGCCTTCGCCGAGTGGGTTATGGCGCACGACATGCTCGACGAGGGGCTGATCTCGCAGGACGAGGCGCTGCTGCGCGTCGACGCGAACCGTTTGGAGGAGCTGTTCAAGAGCGTGATCTCGGCCGAGGCCGCGGCGACCGCCACGCCGATCGCGACGGGCCTGAACGCGTCGCCCGGCGCGGCTTCCGGACTCGTCGTCTTCACCGCCGACGAGGCGCAGGAGTGGGGGAGCCGCGGCGAGAAGGTCATCCTCGTCCGCCGCGAGACGACCCCCGACGACTACCACGGCATGATCGCGGCCCAGGGGATCTTGACGAGCGCCGGGGGAACGAACTCCCACGCCGCGGTGGTCGCTCGGGGCGAGGGCATCCCGGCAGTGTGCGGTGCGGACGCGATCAAGCTGCGCTCGGAAGAGCGTGCGTTCACCGCCAACGGCACTCGCGTTGCGGAAGGCGATGTCATCACGATCGACGGCTTCACCGGCAACGTCTACGTCGGCGAGCTGCCGCTCGAACCGTCGGTGCTCGAGAAGGCGCGCTCGGGAGACCAGGCGGCGCGAGAGCAGAAGATCTGGAAGGCGTTCGAGCGGCTCATGGTTCGCGCCGACGAGGTTCGTCGGCTGCGGGTGCGAGCAAACGCCGACACGCCCGACCAGGCGACGAACGCTCGCGAGCGCGGGGCGGAGGGGATCGGCCTGTGCCGCACCGAGCACATGTTCCTCGGTGAGGAACGCGTGCAGGCCGTTCGCCAGATGATCTTCGCCGACACGGCGGCCGAGGAACAGGTCGCCTACGACGCGCTGCTTCCGCTACAACGGGGAGACTTCGTCGGCATCTTCCGCGCGATGAGCGGCCTGCCGGTCACCGTGCGCCTGCTCGACCCGCCGCTGCACGAGTTCCTACCCGATCAGGTCGAGTTGGCCGTCGAGGTCGCCGTGGCGGAGGAACGGGGCGGGTCAGGCGCGGAGCTGAACGAGCTGAAACGGATCCTGCAGAAGGTCAACGAGCTCCACGAGGTGAACCCGATGTTGGGCTTGCGCGGTGTTCGTCTCGGCATCGTGAAGCCCGGGCTCTACGCGATGCAGGTCCGTGCGATCGTCGAAGCTGCGTGCGCGGTGAAGAAGGAAGGCGGCGACCCGAAGGTCGAGGTGATGATCCCGCTCGTAGCGACACGCCCGGAGCTGCAGCAGATGCGCGACGAGCTGGAGCCGGTAGCGCGCGACGTGTTCGAGCGCGAAGAGGTCGAGCTGGACCATTTCGAGTGGGGAACGATGATCGAGCTCCCACGCGCCGCGATGACGGCGGGGGAGATCGCCGAGAGCGCCGAGTTCTTCTCCTTCGGAACGAACGACCTCACGCAGACCGCGTTCGGGTTCAGCCGAGACGACATCGGCAAGTTCGTGGGGATGTACGAGGAGCGCAAGCTCGTGCCCGCGAACCCGTTCGTCACCGTGGACAAGCCCGGCGTCGGGCGTCTCATGCTGATCGCCTGCGAGGAAGGCAAGGCGGCGAACCCTTCGTTGCACCTCGGGATCTGCGGCGAGCACGGCGGTGACCCGGCGAGCGTTGCCTTCTGCCACAAGATCGGGCTCGACTACGTGAGCTGCTCCCCGTTCCGTGTCGAAACCGCACGGCTCGCTGCCGCCCAAGCCGTCGTCGGAACCGCCGAGGTCGCGTCGAAGTAGCAGCACGTGCGAACCCGCAGCTGCGCGTGACGAGCGTCACGGTGCCCACCTCGCCGAACCTGTAGCGTCGCCGTTCTCTCCCGCCTCCCCGTGGAGCATCGGAGGTGGTTGCAGTGGGTCGATCATCGGCCGGCGCCGCGCGGAGAGCCCTCTCGGCGACTCTCGCCGCGGCGTTTGTGGTTTTCGGTCCGATCTCGGTCGGTGCCATGGCGGGGCCCACGTGGACGCACGACCATTCGGTGAAGGGGATCCCCTACCGGCCCGACGGGTACTCAGACCTCGTGCGCGTATTCGGCAAGCCGTGCAGCGACTCAGCGAACGACGGTCGTTCGTACTTCCCGCACGCGGTTTCGCGCGACACCGATGGCTACGTGTACTTCCATACCTATATCGCTCGGGATGTGGGCTACAACATCCGCGGCCACATCACGACGTCGTTCCACATGGATGCGGTGGACTACGGCGTCTACGGCTACAACTGCCGCTACATCTCTGGTTCGACCTCGTGGTCGGCGCATGCGTTCGGCGCCGCCGTCGACACGAACACCGCGCGCAACCCGTCGGGGCAGGACTTCTGGAACGGCAAAGGAGCCGACGGCGTCGACTACGACAACTACATCCCCAATCTCTGGAAGGGGGACTACCCGGGTCACAACTTCCATTGGGGCCTGCACTTCAGCACGACCCCCGACCCGATGCACTTCCAGTACGTGACCGGCTACTGAGGAGGACCCGATGAAGGCGAAGATCTTCATGTCGCTCGTCGCGACGCTCGCGATCGCGAGCGCGGATGGTATCGCGCTATCGGCCACTGCGAGCGGGCATCGAACGCCGGAGGCTGCGCGCTGTTCCACACTCTCCTCCGGAACGAGCACCGCTCGCAGCTCGTCGATCGCACACGGACGAGGTCTGATCGCGGCCCTCGGCCACGACCTCGTCGCGATCGCGAGCGACGGCGCGAGCGATCGGATGACAGCTCCCGGTGGCGCCGGCGTGGTTCGCCACGTCGCCGCGCGAAGGGGCGTCGGAACCGCCTACGTCCTCGACCGACGCGGGCCCGACACGATCGTGATCGACACGCCAAGCGGGATCACGGACCTCCCGCAACCCGGTGAAGCCATGCACCCGGCGTGGTCGCCGGCCGGAGATCTAGTGTGGTCCCTCGGGTCGCGCCTGAGGATCCGCTCGCACGCATCCGGCCATCGCATCACCGACATCGCGTCGCCGATGCGCCGTGCGGTCGTGTTCTCACCGGTCTTCGCAACCAGGAGCCGACTCGTCGTCGTCGTGTCCGAGCCCCCGTCGAAGGGCGTTCCCGAAGACGACGCGCTCGACAACCTCTGGTCCTACGACCTCGCGAGAGCTCGATGGACACAAGTGACGCGGTTCACCGCGGGCGTCGACCGGTGGTCGGCGATCCGCACGCCGGTCGTCGCCTCGAGGGGGGTGATCGAGTTCGTGCGGATCAGAGGATCGGCCTCGGCCACGGTCGTGCCGGCGTTCGAGCTGTGGCGCCTGCAGGGAAGGTCTGCGGCGATGCTCCAAGCCCTGCCCGACGAGCGCTACCTCGCAGATTCAGACGCCACGACACGTGTGTGGAACGTGCCCAATCGCGTGACGGGAGCATGGCGACTCGAGCGGGATGACCCTTCCGGGCGCCGCGCCGCCCTCGGTTGTGGAGCCGTAATGGTCGACCCGCTCGACCAGCCCGATCCCGACCGCGAGGTCAGGTCCTCAGCTGCTGAGACCCGCGCGACATCGACGTCGGGTCCCCCGCAGGAAGGCGCCGATGACGATCCCGAAGTGGCGTTGCTCGTCGGGGACTTCTCCAGTGCGACCGCAGCCTCCGAGGTCGCCGACGCGATCCTAGCGACGTACGGCGCCGGGGCTCCCGTCGATGTCGTGGACTCACGCACCGCCCGCGGCGTGGTGCAGCCCGGCGTGTGGGCGACCATCCTTCGGCTGCCCGATGGGGTGGATGCCGAACAAGCGTTAGCGGACTTCCGCGCGCGGTTGCCGCAGTATTCGAAATGGAGCTGGGTGGTGACGCCGTGAAGAGGGCTACAACGACGACAGGAAGGCGCGCGCTGCTGCCGATCGCCGTTCTCCTGGTCGCGGTCGGATGCGCGAAGGGCGCGACCACGACGGGGGATCCGACTGCGATGGTTTCAACGACACCGGGGACGCCAGGAGCCAGGGTCTGGATCGCCGTCTTCGCCGTTGCCGACGATCCGGATGCGCTCGATCCCGAAACCACCGAGTTGTCGCCGATCCTCGGGTCAGCGATCCGCGTTTCACCGGTCCAGTGTTTCCACGGGCTTCCCCCTGAGGCCGGAACGGGCTACGTGATCGGAGCCGTTGCCGACACCAGAGAAGGTCTTGACGCGCTCGTGGTCCGAACAGGCAAAGACCCGATGCTGGAGAAGGAAGTAGGGGAGTTCTGCTTGGACTGAAGGGTCGGCGAGGGGTTCGTTGCTAGGCTGAGCGAGTGAGCCTCGTACGGAGGCACCCTTTCTTGAGCGTGATCGCGCTCGTGCTCGCCGGTGGCATGGCCCTGACCGCCTGGTCCTTCATCACGGTCTGGCGAGCCGCCCACCTCGATGATGCGAGCCGCGTCGACAGAGCTGACGCGATCGTCGTGCTGGGCGCGGCTCAGTACAACGGGGAACCGTCGCCGGTCTTTCGCGGTCGGCTCGAACATGCCGCCCTCATGTGGCGGGAGCAGCGTGCCAGCCTGGTCCTCGTGCTCGGGTCCAACAGGCCGGGGGATCGGAGCACTGAGGGAGCGGCCGGACGGGATTACCTGATCGCCCAGGGGGTCCCCGCCGACGGGGTGGTTTCGATCCCCGAGGGCACTACGTCGTACCAGAGCCTGCAGGCGGCAGCCACGTATCTGCGAGGGAAAGATCTTCATTCCGTGTTCCTGGTTTCGGATCCGTGGCATAACGCGAGGATCAAGAAGATGGCGACGGACCTTGGCCTGCAGGCCTACGCCTCGGCAACCTGGACCTCTGCCTATCAGAGTCGAAGCGCGCGCCTGTCGGGTTACGTCCGCGAGACATTCGCATACCTGTATTACCGGATCGTCGGCGGCGACTGAAGCCTGCGGGCACGTCGGACCCTGCCGCTACCATGGTCGGGTGATCGGCACCCCCCGTCAGCGAACAGAGCAGATCGAGCGCGACACCCTCTCACCCAGGGCGGTGCTCGCTTCGGCATCCAAGGGGCGGGAGCGCGACGAACCGCAGGATCCCATCCGCACCGTCTTCCAGCGAGACCGCGACCGCGTCGTCCACGCGAAGGCGTTCCGCCGGCTGAAGCACAAGACCCAGGTCTTCCTGGCGCCCGAGGGGGACCACTACCGGGTCCGCCTGACGCACACGCTCGATGTCTCGCAGATCGCGCGGACGGTCGCGCGCGCCCTCCGCCTGAACGAGGACCTCACCGAGGCCATCGCGCTCGGTCACGACCTCGGCCATACGCCGTTCGGCCATCTCGGCGAGCAGGCGCTCACGCCCTACCTCGGGCGCCCGTTCCGCCACAGCGAGCAGTCTCTTCGCGTCGTCGACTTCCTGGAGAACGACGGGCAGGGGTTGAACCTCACGTGGGAGGTTCGCGACGGGATCGTTCACCACCCGTGGTCGATGCCGCCGCCGTCAACGCTGGAAGCGCAGATCGTGCGGTTCGCCGATCGCATCGCCTACGTGAATCACGACATCGACGACGCGATCCGCGCCGGAGTTCTGGCGCAGGGCGAGCTGCCCTCCGAAGCGCTCGACGTGCTCGGACACACCCACTCGAAACGCATCGACACCCTCGTGACCGATCTCATCGGGCGGAGCGACGACCAACCCGAGATCGCCTTGTCGCCGGAGGTGTTCGGCGCGCTCGACGCGCTGCGCGACTTCATGTTCTCCGAGGTGTACATGCGCGAGGGCGCTCGGGAAGAACATGAGAAGGCGGTGAAGCTGATCCGCGACCTCGTCGATCATTTCCTCGAACATCCCGACGAGATGCCTGCCGAGTACCATCAGGCGCCGGGGGACCTGCCGACCAGAGTGGCCGACTACATCGCCGGCATGACGGATCGGTACGCCCTGCGAACGTACGAGCGGCTCTTCCTTCCCCAGGGCTGGCTCCTGTAGACGGAGCGGAAGCATGGCGGGACGGATCCGGCAGGACGACGTCGAGGCGGTCAAAGAGCGCACCGACCTGGTCAAGCTCGTTGCGCAGTACCTGACCCTCAAGAAGTCCGGGCACGATTCCATGTCGGGCCTCTGCCCGTTCCACCAGGAGAAGACGCCGAGCTTCAGCGTCTCGCCGAGCAAGCAGGTCTTCTACTGCTTCGGGTGTGCGAAAGGCGGGGACGCGATCACGTTCCTGCGTGAGCTCGAGCACCTGAGCTACGTCGAAGCGGTCGAGCGTCTGGCCCAGCAGGCCGGCGTAGAGCTTCGCTACGAGGGCGATTCGCCCACCGAGCGTCGCGCCGCAGCTCGCCGCGCCGCCCTGATCAAGGCCAACGAGGAAGCGGCCACCCTCTTCCAGCAGGTGTTGTTGGAGGACCCGCGCGGGGCCGAGGCGCGCACGTACCTCGCTCAGCGCGGGATCGGGGACGATGCCGTCGCGGAGTTCGGCATCGGCTACGCGCCGACCAACCCCGACTTCCTGCTCCGCAAGCTGTCCCAAGCGCGCGACCTCAGCCCCGAGATCCTGCTGGAAGCCGGACTCGCGACGCGCAGCGACGAGGGCGGGGTCCGGGATCGATTCCGCGGACGCATCACGTTCCCCATCCACGATCTTCAAGGAAGAGCGATCGGTTTCGGCGCTCGCGTCTTGCCGACCGATCCGCGCGCCGGCGAGCAGGCGAAGTACCTCAACTCCGCGGAGACGCCGATCTACAAGAAGAACGAGGTCCTCTACAACCTGCATCGGGCACGCAAGGCCATCGCGCGCACCGGTGAGGTCTTCGTCGTCGAGGGATACACCGACGTGATCGGGCTGTCGCAAGCCGGCGTCGAGAACGTGGTCGCGACGTGTGGCACGGCGCTGGGGGAGGGGCATTTCCGATTGTTCGCTCGCTTCGCGCAGCGCGCCGTGCTCTCGTTCGACTCCGACGAGGCCGGTGCGCGGGCCGCGGAGCGCGCGTTCCGGTTCGTGGAAGAGTTCCCGGTTCAGGCCGTCGTCATGATCATGCCGCAGGGGCTCGACCCAGCCGACTTCGTCGTGAAGCACGGCGCCGAGGCGGTGCGCGAAGCGGCCGCCGGCTCTCGTCCGCTCGTCGAGTACATGGTGCGGCGCATCGTGGGGCGCCACGAGCTCGACTCCGTCGAAGGCCGGGCGGCCGCCGTGGCCGATGTCCTGCCGATCCTCGAGACGCTGAGCGATCCGGTGCGCCGCAGCGAATACGGTCACCAACTGGCGGAGCTGGCCGGCGTCTCGGAGGCCTCGGTGATGCAGTCGCTCGACTCGCGACTCGGGGGTCACCCGAAGGATGTCGCCAAGGCGATCAAGCGGACGTCGGCACAGGAGAAGGTCGAGCGTGAGGCGCTGAAGCTGCTCGTTCGAGATGCCGATACCTATCGCGAGCTCGCCGCCAAACTGACGCAGGACCACTTCCAGTCGTCTTCGAACCGCCGGTTGTTCGAGGCGCTGATCGAAGCCGAGGGTAACGTCTCCGCGCTCGCCGGAGGAGCGGACGAGAAGCTCGCCGCGGCGATCTCCGCGCTCGCGCTGGAGCCGCTCAAAGGCGAGCTCACGGCGGAATACATGGAGAGCGTATGGGGCCGGCTGCAGATGTTCCTACTGGAGGGGCGCAGTGATGCACTGCGCCTGCGTGTGCAGAAGTTGAACCCGACCAAGGACCCGGACTATGAAGGGCTGTTCCGCGAGCTCGTTGCGGTCGACGGCGACCTGCTCCGGTTGCGCCAGGGCCTCCACGACGTGGTGTGACGATGCGCAAGCGGTCGCCGCTGCCGAACGGTCGGGCTTCTGCCCTTTTCCGTACACTTTCGACCACCGAGGTTCGATTTCCTTCTGAGGAGACGTATTGACCGAAGCGGCTCGTGAGCTCGTGAGCCTGGAAGACGTGAAGGAAACGATCAGCGCCCGCGGTCGCGAGCGAGGGTTCGTCACGTCGGAGGATCTTCTCGAAGCGGTACCGGTCGAGGACTTCACTCCGGAGCAGGTCGAGGAGTTCCTGACACAGGTACAGGAACACCTGACGACGGAGGGCATCGAAGTCATCGAGGTCCCCGGCGAGGAGACCGACGCCGCCACCCAGGTCCGCATCGAGGTCGACCTGCTCAAGGCCCCGACGAACGACCCGGTCCGGATGTACCTGAAGGAGATCGGGAAGGTTCCGCTCCTGAACGCCGCGCAGGAGGTCGACCTCGCACGTCGCATCGAAGCCGGAGAGCTCTCCACCGCGCTGCAGGGCTCGATGAGCGAGAACGGCAACAAGCCTGACCCGAAAGCACAGCGGTTCTGCGTCGACAAGGTCTGGCAGATCCGGAATCACCAGCTGACCGCGTTCGGCAAGGTCGAGGGCATCGGGCGCGAGAAGATCGCGAAGTCGTACAAACCGAAGACCGACGTCGAGCTCGTGGACTGGCTGCACCGCGTCGAGCGCGACGGGCAGCTCGCCAAGAAGAAGCTGATCGAAGCGAACCTGCGCCTCGTCGTCTCGATCGCGAAGCGCTACGTCGGTCGCGGCATGCTGTTCCTCGACCTCATCCAAGAGGGGAACCTCGGCCTGATCCGTGCGGTCGAGAAGTTCGACTACTCCAAGGGATACAAGTTCTCGACGTATGCGACGTGGTGGATCCGCCAGGCGATCACGCGCGCGATCGCCGATCAGGCGCGAACGATCCGCATCCCCGTGCACATGGTCGAGACGATCAACAAGCTCGTGCGCGTGCAACGCCAGTTGCTGCAGGACCTCGGCAGGGAACCGACGCCCGACGAGATCGGCAAGGTCATGGGGATCAGCGCCGAGAAGGTCCGCGAGATCCAGAAGGTCTCGCAGGAACCCGTGTCGCTCGAAACGCCGATCGGTGAAGAAGAGGATTCACACCTCGGCGACTTCATCGAGGACGCCGACGCCGTCGTCCCGGTCGACGCGGCGTCGTTCATCTTGCTGCAGGAGCAGCTCGAGTCGGTGCTGCACACATTGAGCGAGCGCGAGAAGAAGGTCATCCAGTTGCGCTTCGGCCTCGTCGACGGCCACCCTCGCACGCTGGAGGAGGTCGGCCGTGAGTTCGGCGTCACCCGTGAGCGGATCCGACAGATCGAATCGAAGACCCTGTCGAAGCTCCGTCACCCGAGCCGCTCGCAGAAGCTGCGCGACTACCTTGAGTAGAGGTCGCGCTTCGCGCTAGTTCCAGGAAGCGTCGCTGTCCTCAGTGAGGCGCGTGCGGATCGCGCCGCGTGCGCGCCGGATCGCCTCGAGGCTCCTCGCCGTCGCTTGATCGGCGAGACGCTGCGCCTGCGCCGTGACCATCCTCCTGCCAGGACCGTAGCCGTCGGCCTTCGAGGGCCGCGGGCCGCTCATGACGTTCGGATCGTCCTGGCGGAGCTTCTTCGCGATCTGCAAGCCGAGGGCGATGCCGATACCGATCAGGACAAGGTTCCGGAGCTTCATGCGAGGTCCTTTCCGGCCGATGGGATGTGCGGCGACAGCCTACAGTGGTCGAGGCGACCGAGCGGCGAGGGCGCAAGGCGAAAAAAAGCCGCTGGTAGACTCGCCAGCGCCTCATTCCGGGGTAGCTCAATTGGCAGAGCGGCGGACTGTTAATCCGTAGGTTGTGGGTTCGAGTCCCACCCCCGGAGCTTCCATCAAGCGCAAGTAGACGCCCGCTTAGTTCGCGAGCGGTGACTTGCCGCGTCTCAGCCGCTCTGCAAGCTCGTCCCCGTCCTCGTCGTCGCAGCGGTCGCGTGCCCTCTGCGATAGGTCGGTCATCGCGGCGCGGAGCGTGTCGTCCAGAGTCGCAGCCCGGCGGACAGCAGAAGCAAGGGCCGGTCCGAGGACCGGCCCTCCCGTGCGAAGGTCGAAGAGACCTCGATTCGGCCCTGACCTTAGGTAGTCAGCGGGTGCGTCCCCCAGTCAGGCAGGCGCTCACCGTTGGGTGAGTAGTCGCCAGGCGTGTCCGTAACCTTGGCCACGTGGCTCCCGTCCGCCCTTGCCGTGTAAACGTCCTCCTGGCCTGTGCTCCCAAAGTAGAGGGTGAGGGAGAACACGATGCTCGTTCCGTCGGGCGACCAACTCGGCGCGACGGCGAAGGTCCACCCACCACCCGTGTCGAGGACGATCCGCCGCAAACCGGTGCCGTCGGGATGGATCACGAAGAGTAACCCGTGCTCGCTCGCGGAGAGGATCTCGCTGCCGTCTGGGGACCAGCTTGCCACGCCGTCGTCGTGCGGGTTCGCCGTCCCGTACGGCCTGATCTGACGCAAACCAGTGCCGTCGGCGTTCGCCACGAACAGGGCGGCGCTTCCGTGCCTGGCCCCCGAATGCCGCTCGAAGACGAACCGCGTGCCGTCCGGCGAGTAGTCGCCGGGGTCGTCGCCCGGGCTGGTGGTGAGGCGCGTGAGGTCGTCCCCGTCGGAGGCACGGATGGTGTAGATCCCGTCCATCGAAGTTCCCTGGACCGAACAGAGGAAGTGGGTGCCGTCGGGCGACCACGCCTTGCACACGATGTCGGCTCCCTTTGGGGCCTCGCGGACCTTCAGCAGCTTGAAGTGAGACCCATCGGGATCGACCGTAGCTGGCCGCGCCAACCCGTTGGGGAGGAAGACGGCGACCAGGACCCTCGTCCCGTCGGGCGACCAGATCGCCTGGAAGGCGGGGTAGGGCAGGACCAGCTCGTGCTTGTGCGTCCCATCGGGATTAGCGATGAAGATTCGGCTGTCGTCTCCGGTATCGAAGACGATCTGGCCGTTAGCGCCTGCGACCTTCGCTCCCACCGGTGAAGCGGCGATCGCGAACATCCCGGCCAGCAGGCCCATCGTCGCGATGATCGAGAACATGCGCCGAGGTGTTCGGCGCTCACGAGGTGCACGGTCCATGGTGCCTCCTTCTGCCCGCATGGGCATGTTGGGTGGGGAAGGGGATCCGGGTCGATCTGCCATCACCACATCCCCTGCATGTCGCTGCAACCGTTGCGAGGTGTGCCCGTGAGGGGATCGCCGCTCAGAGGATCGACGATGGCGAGCTGAGTGCACGCGGGATCGAACGACGCGACGGCGGTCCCGCTCCATTCTTGGGGCGCTAGTAACCAGAACACGATGCGTCCGTCCGTGAGTACCGCTGTCTGCGCAGCCCAGGATCCAGACCCCAAGCTGTCATTGACGAGCACAAGGGATGTGTCCGGGGTGACGACGCCGAAGACCAGGTCGACGCCGTCTGCACCTGGGATGGTGACCGTCGCGACGTTCAGCGGATCCGGTGTACCTGCGACGCTCCCGAGCACCTTGCCGCCTTCGCCGAGGAGCCGGATCTCGCCGTCCACCTCTCGAAGCGTCCACGAGGGCGAGTAATCAGGCGGGGTCGCGGTGATCGTCTCCCCAGGCTGCACCGGCTCGCCGCACGCATACGGATCCGAGCAGTCCATCCCCGGAGCGAAACGAACACTGCGCAGCACCGAGCCACCCGAGTCGTACGTCGTCAGGGTGCCGGTCCGCACGCCGTCGAGCGGCGCCAGGAACACGCGGGCGCTGTCAGCGCGGAACCCACTGTCGTATAACGTCGCGTCGGACGCTGGAGCGCCGGTCGGCGCTACCACGATACGCGCGACATCGGCCGGGACCCCGCCCAGGAGATAGGTGTTGCCGTCGTTGATGAACTCGGCGAAGGACAGGTCATCAGGCGCAGCGAGGTCGCCCAAGCGCATGCCGCCGTTGCCGCCGTAGCTCGTTTCGAGCCCGATCTGATCACACGCCGGCCTTGCCCCGAGCGTCCAGAGTTGGTCCCCCAAGGAGCCGCTCGCGAGGACCAGGTAGGCATCGAAGTCCGCAGAGGAGCAGTAGCCAAGACCGTCCAACGCGACGCCGCGACTACCGTTCTCAAACGTCAGCGCAGCGAAGGCACGCAGGAGTATGTCGCGATCTCCGTTCGTCGCCGTCGCGCCGATAGCCGCAGTTGCGCTGCGACCGAGATCTTGGTTGCCAGATGACCACGCTGCATTCAGGTACACCGATCCGCAGCTGAGGTCGCTAGAGGCTGTCTCCTCGAGCTGCACCGGCCATGGCTGAGCGTGTCCGCCGCTAGCAGGATCAACGACCAAGAGGATCCCGTCTGACGGCATGCCGGAGCACGGATCTGCGCTCGTGAGGGCCGGAGCGAAGTTCGTAAGCGCGATGATGAGCCCAGCCTGGTCGACGCCGTAGGTGCTCAGATACCAGCCCTGCGGGACCGAGAACGTGACGCCACCGACGTTCGCTGGACCGATGTCGGGTGCAGGCCCGATGGGCGCAACTTGGATCGACGGGCTGGGTGGTGCGATCGGGACCTTCCGATCCACGCGTTCAACCAGTGAGCTGAGAGCGACACCGGCGGCGATGACGACGAACACTCCGATCAGCGCGGCCGACACCGTCCGGAATTGACGTTGCCGCACTCGTTTGACGAGCTGGGGAGGCGGGAAGACGGGGCCAGCCACGTCCGTCTCGTGGCGCCGGAACATCTCGCGCAGCCCCTGATCCAGGTCGTTCATGCTTCGTCCTTCCGGATGTGTTCGCGCAGTGTCGCGAGCGCGCGCACGATGAGCTGGTTCAGCGCCCCGACGGAACAACCAAGCGTCTGGGCAGCGTCCCGCTCTGATAGGTCCTCGTAATAGCGCAGGACCACAGCTGCTCGCTGTCGCTCTGGGAGCAGAGCCATCGCGCTCCAGAGCTCATCGCGCGAGCCCGCGTCAGGCGGGGCTACCACCACCTTCTCGTGCTGTCCCAGCAACCATTTCCGTTCCAGCCGCCGGCGGCGGAGCTGCGACGTGTAGAGGTTCACGATCGTGCGACGCAGGTACGCCGGGAAAGCATCGGGTACCCGCAGTTGTTGGAACCGGCCCGCGACACGCACGAAGGCTTCCTGGACGAGGTCCTCCGAGAGTTCTGGGTCGCCAGTCAGGAAGTACGCGAGACGAAGCGCGGCCGGCGCGTTCCGCACGTACAACTCTTCTAGCGGGTTCGCGAAAGACGCCTGCTCCGGGAACTCCGTCGTCATCCTGGTCACTGTTCCACCTCGTTCACCAAGACGCTCACGTAGCGCGATCCACTACGAACGAAACCGAGGTTCTTCAATGACCTCTGCCCTGCTCACGGCTTTGCTCACGACCACGACGACTCTTGGGACCCAGGGCGTCGTCGGATGACAGGGGACGACGCGAAGAAACGGTTTCGTGCGCAGCCGGACCAACCCTTAGGGATCCGGTGCCCGAAGGGGACCCGGGGGTCAAGTCCCCCCTGGCAGGGCCCCACCAAGACGGCTCACGGTTGACAGCCAATCTGACAGCCGAGCCAAAGGACGTTGGTGGACGACTGTGGACGAGGGTGGAATCTCTGACCGCCATCTCCGGACGCGACGCGGTGGACGTACATGGATTGCCCTGGACGACTTCTCAGGGACTGTTAATCCGTAGGTTGTGGGTTCGAGTCCCACCCCCGGAGCCTTCTGTGATGTCTCGGGACATCGTTCCACGTTCAGGCCGATCCGGAGCGCGCTTGGGAGTCCCGACTACTACACGCTGGGACGACGCCTGATCGGTCTTGCGGTTAGAACCCGCCGATACCGTTCGGCGTGCCCACGCCGGTGGGACCGTCGTAGCCCGCCGCTCCCTTGCACATCGTCGTGCTGCAGTTGCCGTTGCTCCCGCTGGTCACGTCGTGAAGGCTCCCGGTGTGCGCGTAGGGCAGCGACGCGGCGTAGTTCACTGACCCGGCGTTGCCGGCGAGCGCGAAGACGGCGGCGATCAGCGGTGAGGACAGGCTCGTGCCGCCGACCTGGAACCAGCCCCTCTGCCCCTGATAGGCCGTCGAGTCATACACCGCCGCGCCTGAGACTGGGTCGGCGTCGGCCGCCACGTCGGCGACCCCACGCTTCGTCCCACACGCCGTCTGCGCCCAGCCTGAGGCCGCGGACTGCCACGACCGCGCGGTGTTGAGCGAGCTGCAGCCGCTGCCGGCCCCGGACCACACGGCTTCGCCGCCGTAGGTGTTACCGGCGCCCAGGCTCAGTGTCGTGCCCCCAACCGCGACGACCGTGTTGAACGACGCGGGGCTCTCGACGCCGTAGCCTCCGTCGCCGGAGCTCGCGGTGATCGCGATCCCCGGGTGGTTGTAGGCGCTCATCGCCGTGCTGTCCGAGCCGCCATAGCTGTTCGAGATCGCGGTCGCTCCCAATTGAGCGGCCGAGTTCACCGCCGTACCGAGGTTGGCGAAACTCGCCGACTTCGCCTCGACCAGCAGGATCTTGCAGTTCTGGCAGATCCCGTGGGCAACCTGGACGTCGAGCGAGATCTCGAGCGCCCACCCCGCGTTCTTGCGAGGAAGCGGATTCGCAGCGCCGTTCTGGTTCACCTTCTGGAAGCAAGCAGTCGTGACCGAACCGCTGCAGTTCGGGAAGGTCGGAAGCCCGAAGGCGGCGTCGAAGGTGTCGAGGTCCGCCTTGGCCGTGGGGTCGTCGTAGGCGTCGACGATGGCGACGGTCTGGCCGGCAGGACCCACCGTTGGAAGCGCGTAGGCACCCTGGAACTGCGCCGGCCCGAAGCCCGTCGGTCCGCTCGTCGCGGCAGGGTTGCCCCGGGCGTCGGTCACCACCAGTGCGTGGCAGCGCGCGGAGCCGTCGACGGGCGCCGGGCAGACGGCCCGTGACGAGGCGTGGGCGTTGGCCGCACCGGCGGGCGCGGAGGGGACGATGGCGAAGGCGACAGCTGCGCTGGCCAGGGCGGCGATCGCCGCCGCGCGACGGGTGGTAGGCATCTCGAGCCCCTTCCGGTTAACCCGGTTCGTCCAGACGGTCCCGACGATACAAGCGGACCCATCCGGCTCACATCGGCCATTGGGCGACCAATCTCGGTCCCCCGATCGACCCTCCCGGGCCGCCACGGCCCTAGGGCTGGCGTGGACCTGGTTCCGTGCGCGGCATGCTCCTTGTCTCTTTCGCCGAGCCCGGAGTACTGTCCCTGCGTAGCTGCGGTGCGGCGATCACGCTGCACCCCGACGAAGGGGGGAACGATGGAGTCGTTCGCGTTCGTGTTTCCGGTCCTGCCCGGGAAGGCCGAGGAGGCTCGGATGTTCGGCAAGGAAGTGAATGGTCCGCGGTCTTCGGAGATGGACGCGTCCAGGCGTCCACTCGGCGTAACCCGGGAGGCGGTATGGGTCAACCAGACGCCGATGGGTGACATGGGCATCGTGCTGATCGAGGCGGAGAACGTCGCCGAGGCGAACAGGAAGTTCGCCGCGTCGACCGAGCCCTTCGATGTCTGGTTCAAGGAGACGGTCCTGGACTTCAGCGGCGTCGACTTCAGCCACCCGCTCCCAGCGATGTCCGAAGTCCTGTACGACAACCGAGCCTGACACCGAACCTGCGGCGTCGGTGGGAGGACTGCGCTGAACTGCGGCACCTGCGGGACGGAGAACACCCCCGGCAAGAAGTTCTGCGTCCAATGCGGCGCGTCGTTGGCGCTCGTTTGTGCGAACTGCGGCTCCCCGCTCGCGGCGGGCGAGCGGTTCTGCGGGGAGTGCGGGACGCCGGTTTCCGATCTCCAACCCGTGGCAGCGGCCACCGCCGTGCCGGTCTCCGTGACCGCGGTTGTCGAGACACCGACTGCCGAGCGGCGTCTGGTCTCCGTCCTCTTCGCCGACCTCGTTGGCTTCACCACTCTGTCGGAATCGCGGGACTCCGAGGAGGTGCGTGAGCTCCTCTCGACGTACTTCGATACCTGCCGCATCCTGATCGCCCGCTACGGCGGCACCGTCGAGAAGTTCATAGGCGACGCGGTCATGGCGGTCTGGGGAGCGCCCGTTGCCACCGAGGACGACGCGGAGCGTGCCGTTCGAGCGGGGCTCGACCTCACGGCGGCGGTGGCGGCTATGGGCGAGGAGGTCGGTGCCCCCGAGCTCCGGGCTCGAGCCGGGGTTCTCACCGGAGAGGCCGCCGTGACACTCGGCGCGACCGGCGAGGGAATGGTCGCCGGCGACATCGTGAACACGGCCTCGCGCATCCAATCTGCCGCCCCGCCCGGCGGCGTGTTTGTCGGGGAGGCAACCCGTCGTGCGACGGAAGCGACGATCGCGTATGAGGACGCGGGAACCTTCGAGCTCAAGGGGAAGACGGGACTCGTGCCCTTGTGGTGGGCGCGAAGACTGATCGCCGGCGCCCGGGGCACCCTCAAGGCCCAGGGCTTGGAGGCGCCCTTCGTCGGCCGCGACCGCGAGCTGCGGATGGTTAAAGATCTCTTCCACGCCTCGACGGACGAGAAGAAGGCACACCTGCTGTCCGTCATCGGGATCGCCGGCATCGGGAAGTCCCGGCTGGTCTGGGAGTTCTACAAGTACTTCGACGGACTGGTCGACACCACGTTCTGGCATCGGGGGCGCTGCCTTTCGTACGGGGAAGGGGTGACCTACTGGGCACTCGCCGAGATGGTGCGTATGCGTGCCCGGATCGCGGAGGACGAGGAACCGAGTGCCGCGCTGGAGAAGTTGCGCGCGACCGTTCGCGAGAACGTGCCGGACCCCGAAGAGCAGCGCTGGGTCGAGCCGCGCCTCGCGCACCTGCTCGGCCTGGAGGACCGGACAGCGGCCGACCGAGAGGACCTGTTCGCGGCCTGGAGGTTGTTCTTCGAACGGCTCGCTGATCAGTTCCCCACGGTCCTCGTGTTCGAGGACATGCAGTGGGCAGACCCCTCCCTGTTGGACTTCATCGAGTACCTGCTGGAGTGGTCGCGCAACTTCCCCTTGTACATCGTCACGCTCGCACGGCCCGAGTTCGCCGATCGCCGGCCCAACTGGGGTTCGGGCAAGCGGAACTTCACCTCGCTCTATCTGGAGTCCCTGGATCCCGAGGGGATGCACGAGTTGATGGCCGGGTTGGTCCCGGGTCTGCCCGCCGAACTCGAGGAGCGGATCCTGTCGCGCGCGGAGGGCGTGCCCTTATACGCGGTCGAGACCGTCCGCATGCTCCTCGATCGCGGGTTGCTTGCCCAAGAGGGAAACGTGTATCGCCCCACGGGACCGGTCGATTCCTTGGAAGTGCCCGAGACCCTGCACGCGCTCATCGCTGCCCGTCTGGATGGGCTGACCCCCGAAGAGCGTCGCGTGGCCCAGGATGGTTCCGTCCTCGGGAAGACCTTCTTCAAGCAGGCGGTGGCCGAAGTCGGAGGGATCGCCGAGAGCGAGGTAGAACCGATCCTAGCCGGACTCGTTCGCAAGGAGATCCTCACGGTCCAGGCGGATCCGAGGTCGCCGGAGCGCGGCCAGTACGGCTTCCTTCAAGACCTCGTGAAGAAGATCGCGTACGACACGTTGTCCAAGAAAGAGCGCAAGTCAAAGCACTTAGGTGCCGCCGCCTTCATCGAGCGGATGTGGGTAGCCGACGAGGACGAGATCGTGGAGGTCCTGGCGGCGCACTACCTCTCTGCGTTCGACGCCGCTCCCGATGCGGAAGACGCCGGCGGGATCAAGGAGAAAGCGAGGGAACTGCTCGCCCGCGCAGGAGAGCGCGCTGGCTCGCTCGCCGCGAGCGAGGAGGCGTTGCACTACTTCGAGCAGGCGATCGGGCTCACCGACGATCCGCTGCGCCGCGCGGAGCTGCACGAGCGAGCCGGCAAGATGGCCTGGACCGCCGGTCACGCAGCCGAAGCGACCGCGCACGACGAGGAGGCGATCGCGGCCTTCGAGGCGATCGGTCTCACGCACCCGGCGGCGAGGGTCTCGGCCGCGCTCGCCGAGATCGTGTGGCAATCGGGCCACATCGAGGAGGCGGTCGAGCGCATGGAGGCGGCCTACGCCGTTCTGTCAGAGGAGGAACAGGACGCCGATATCGCATGGCTCGCGGCGCAGCTCGGGCGGCTCCTCTACTTCATGGGACGGCCGGAGGAAGCTGTGGAGCGGATCGAGTTCGCCCTCGACATCGCTGAGGGGCTGCGACTGCCCGAGGTCATGTCGCAGGCGATGAACACGAAGGGATTGATCCTTTCCACCAAGGGCCGTTACGAGGAAGGCATCATCCTGCTGCGTCGAGCGCTGGAGATCGCGCTCGAGCACGACCTGACTGCCGCGTTGTTCCGCGCTTACAACAACGTAGGCGCGGCCGCGAGCCAGGTCGATCGTTTCGAGGAGGTTCTCGAGCTCGGTCGGCAGGGGCTGGAGCTCGCGCGTCGCACCGGGGACCGCTTGTGGGAGGTCTCGTTCCTCTTGGGGGACACCGGGGAGCTGATCTACCTCGGCCGCTGGGACGAGGCGGTCGAGCGCCTCGATCATGCCGACATGCACGAGGAACAGGTCCGCGACATCGTGCGGACCGGCCTCAGCAGCTTGGTGTTCTTGTTCGGGTATCGAGGCGAGTTGGAGCGCGCCCGCGACCTCCTTGCCGTGATGGCGGACATGGAGACGTCGCAGGACGTCCAGGTGCGGGCGGTATTCCTCGTTACTCAGGCTTCGTTGCTGCGGGCCGAGGGCAAGAACGCGGAGGCGCTCGCTGCGGCCGAGGAGGCGTTCGCCACGCGGGCCGAGTTCGGCGTCCGGGCACCGTTCGTGAAGGAAGCGCTCGTCGAGTCCGTGGAGGCGGCATTCGCGCTGGGAGATCTCGACAAGGTCGAGGAGCTCCTCGGAGTGATCGAAGGTCTTCGGCCCGGAGAGCTCACACCCTATGTGCAGGCGCAGGGCGCGCGGTTCGGGGCGAGGCTCGCGGCGGCGCACCAGGAGACCGAGAGGGTTGAGCCCGGGTTCGAGGCCGCCGCACGGCAGTTCTCGGACCTGTCGATGCCCTTCGCGCGCGCTGTGACGTTGCTCGAACACGGCGAGTGGCTCGTGTCGCAGGACCAGGCAGCCGAGGCCGCGCCGATGTTCGAACAAGCCGGCGCGATCTTCGAGCAGCTGAGAGCCACGCCGTGGGTCGAGCGTTTGGAACGGGTCGCTCTGGGCACCGGCGCGAAGGCGAGCGCGTGATGTGGTGGTCCCACGAGCTCGGTCCCCTACGACCCGACTGACGGAATCGCAAACGCCGCTCGCCGTGCCTTGCGGTCAAGGACCTGTTTGGAAATGAACGACTTGCCGTCAAGCTTCAAGCCTGATTTGGATCAGCCGTTCCCGTCGTTCACCCTTCACCCTGGACAGGAGCAAAGCCTGCTGGTCAGGAGCGTATTCGCCGGGTGTCGTGATTGGGCCCCGGGTACCGCTGAGGATCACAGGGCGGTGCACAGTCGCCGTGCTCCTTCAGCATCGCCTGCAGGTCTTCGATCGCGCGAAACTGGTAGCCGAGCGTCGTTGAGCCGACCTTGCAGACGATCGTCGGCGGGTCGGCTTCCTCGTCGCGGTACATCATGTAATCCGAGCTCCCCGGAGGCGTCTTCAGGACCAGGGGTCGCCCTTCGTCCCGCTTCCCTTCGCGTCAGGCATGCCCGCAACTCCTTTCCTGTTCGTCGCGACATCTTGTCAGTCGCGACGTCACCCGGTCTCGAGGGCCCTTGAGGGTGTTCGGCCGTAAGCTGAGACGTCCAGTAGGAATCAGTCTCACCGGATGTTCGCGGCCGTTGGGGGGCCTTCTCAGGTATGACCGACGCGAGGGTTGACCATCGTGTGGCGCCGTTGCCACCAGGCACGAAGGCACCTGACTTCGAACTTCCTTCGACCCCCGACCAGAAGGTCTCGCTCGACGAATTCCGGGGCCAGCCTGTGATCCTCGCCTTCTATCCGGAGGACTGGAGCCCGGTCTGCTCCGATCAGTTGGCGTTGTACCAAGCGGTGCTCCCGGAGTTCCAGCGGTTCGGCGCAGAGCTCTTGGGAATCTCGGTGGACGGGATCTGGAGCCATCTGGCATTCGCGAAGGATCGGAACCTGCACTTCCCGCTGCTCGCGGACTTCGAGCCCAAGGGCGAAGTGGCTCGCGCGTATCAGGTCTATCGATCCAACGACGGCACGAGCGAGCGGGCCCTGTACGTGATCGATGCCGAAGGCATCGTTCGATGGAGCTTCGTGTCGCCGGTGGGCGTGAACCCCGGTGCCGACGGGATCCTTCGCGCTCTCGAGAACCTGGGAAAGGAGGGGGCTTCATGAGCACTACCACCCAATGGGAGGCCGCGCTCACCATGTCGGTGAAAGAGGATCGGGATCACATCCAGGGTCCGGCGGGCGCGGCGGTGACGCTCGTCCAGTACGGCGACTACGAGTGTCCCTATTGCGGCGCCGCCTACCCCATCATCAAGGACGTGCAAGCCCGCATGGGTGAGCGGCTGCGATTCGTGTTCCGGAACTTCCCGATCTCGACCACACACCCTCATGCTGAGCAGGCCGCGGAGGCCGCCGAGGCTGCGGCCGTCCAAGGCGCGTTCTGGCAGATGCACGATCTCCTCTACGAGAACCAGAAGAACCTGCGCGACGAGGATCTCCGCACATACGCCGAGAGGCTCGAGCTCGACCTCGAGCTGTTCGACAAGGAGCTCGCCGAACACGTGCACGCCGAGCGGGTCTACGAGGACTTCATGAGCGGCGTGCGGAGCGGTGTGAACGGCACACCCACCTTCTACATCAACAGCTCTAGGCACGACGATTCGTACGATCTCGATACGTTGCTCGGCGCATTGGAACGGGCGGAGGCCGAACGAGATCCGGAGCCGTGACCAGCCCTCAGGGCGGGATCTTCGCCCTCGGGACGGCATCTCACGCATACCTCGAGTTCGACCGGCAGGGCGGGGCGGACGGCTCGGACTTCGTGAGCGCGATCTCGTCGCTTCGGGAACCCAGGACGACGATGGGCGGCGTGAACCTGGTCGCAGGCTTCCGCCCCGAGCTGTGGCGAACGGTGTCACCTGAAGATGCCCCCACCGATGTCGCCGGGTTCGATGAGGACGTGAAGGGCATCGACGGCTTCGTGATGCCGGCCACACAGCACGACGCCGTCTTGTGGTTGTCGGGCAGCGCCTACGACGTCGTCTTCGACATGGCACGCGAGGCGATCGCGATGCTCGTTGGTCTGGCTTCGGTGGCCGATGAGACCTCGAGCTGGCCCTACCAACATGACCGTGATCTCACGGGCTTCATCGATGGCACCGAGAACCCTTCTCTCATCGATGCACCGGACGTCGCCCTGATCCCAGAGGGGAGCCCCGGCTCGGGTGGGACCGTCCTCTAGTTACAGAAGTGGCCACACGACGTGACCGCCTGGGAGTCGCTGTCCGTCGCTCAGCAAGAGGCGATCATCGGACGGAAGAAGCTCGATAGCGTCGAAATCGAGGACGAGGCGCCCGAGTCTCACGTCGGAAGCACCGATCAAGACCGCTTCGGCAAGATCTTCCGACGCAATATGCCCTACGGAACAGTCAGCAGTCACGGCACCATGTTCGTGGGCTTCAGCGCCGAGCAGGGAAGGCTCTCCGCGATGCTCGAAAGCATGGCCGGGCTCAACGAAGGAGTTCGCGACGCGCTCACGCAGTTCACGAAACCCCTGACCGGCGCGTACTACTTCATCCCTTCGACCGAGAGCCTTCGGCGGCGGTTCGAAGGCTGAGTATTACCCCGAGGCGCCTTCCAGGAACTGGTCGAAGCCGGCTAGGTCTTCGCCCATGGTCCAGACTTCCAGCACCTGGCCGCCGTCGAGATGGAAGACCTGGCTGATGCGGTCTTCAAAGGTTTCGCCATTGTCGTTGCGGCGCCAACGGATACTTGCTAGCGCGACCACATGGTCATCCGAAGCGACGATGTCGTGGATGTCAAACTCGGGCAACGCGATCTGGACGCTCTTGGCGAAGAAGCCCAGGACGTCCTCGCGGCCACGGTAGTCGCCCGACGTCACGTTGTGACCAGGGACATGCCACACGACGTTCTCGTGCAGGTGCTCGTTCAGCCATTCCATGTCACCGGCGATGAACGCCGCGTATCCCCTTCGAACCAGCTCTGCGTCTGCTTGTGCCGACATGACTCCTCCTCTTGTCGTTTTCCGAGCGAACTGAAGACTACGGCGACGCTGTTCAGCGGGCAATCGAGATTCGCCACCCTCGATAGACTGGCCCAGATCGGTCAAGGAGGGCTGAGCCATGAAAGATCAGGAGCCTCAGGACGCGGACGCCGACGAGGGCGACGAGCTCGAGGCAACCATCATGCAAGCCGATCATGCCTTTGGGATGGAGTCGGTCGGGACGACCGTCGAGGAGGAGCTGGCGGGTGAGACTCTCGGCCAGCGCCTCGCGGAGGAGCGGCCGGACCGACCGAGCATCGACGAGGTTGTTTCCGTGTTCGACGAGGGCGTGTCCGACGACGAGGGCGAGCTCGTAGGAGAAGCCGTGATCGAGCGGGACGAGTTCGCCTCGCCTGAGGAGGCGGCGTTGTCCGTCCGGGACAACCCCCCGGGCGTCACGGACCACGACGATCCTCATCCCGGTAACGAGGACTGAGCCAACCTCCCTTTGACCGATGGACCTGGGCCCCTGTAGGCTCAGAGACCTACGCTGCAGAACGCATACGTTGCGAGATATGGGTATGCAGACGTGCGGAACTCACGGGGAGGGACACGATGCGACGAGTCGGCTCGGTTGTCGGGATGATCGCTTTGCTCGTGGCGGCGGCAGTGGTCGTCGTCCCCAGCGTTGCCGTTGCTGCGGGGACAACTGAGTGCACCGACGTCCTTGCGGCCGGTAGCTACGGACGCGTGGTCGTGCCCGAAGATGCCGTCTGCTTCAGCGACGGCCCCGTCACGATCGACGACGGCCTCTGGATCCAGTCGGGAGCCACGTTCGTCCTCGGAAGCGAGGAAAGCGGGTGGACCACCGGCACGATCAACGAAGGCGTCCACGCCGACGATCCCGCGTCGGTGCAGATCCACTTCGCCACGATCAACGGCGGAATCGACATCCAGGGTGGATCGGGTCCGTTCGGTCCGCCGTTCGACGTCACCTGGAACGCCATCGAGGACAACGTGATCCACGGCGGCGTCTCGATCGTCGGCTACGACGGATTCTGGTTCGGTTTCATCCGCAACGATGTCAGGGGAACCGTGGAGTTGCGCGACAACGTGCTCGCGGACCCGGATGGGAACGAATACGTCACGAATACGATCCACGGCAGCATGCGATGCTCGGGCAACGATCCCGCTCCTCAGACCGGAGATTCCGAGGGACTCTCGAACGTGGTAACCGGTCAGAAGAACGGTCAGTGCGCAGATCTCTGACGTTCGTCGTGGCGTGAAACGCGCCCGTTCGGATGTCCTCTTAGAGGGCGCGCATGCGGTTGTTCTTCGGTTGATGCTCGAGCTCCGCGAGTCCGAGCGCCTCGAGCAGCGGCGGCATGTACATCGCGAAGCGGCCGCGGAGGCCCTTCTTCGTGCCGTACCACCCACCCACCGGGTTGTCGGGTGAGCGGCCCCACGCCTCGACGGTGCCATCTTTCGCTTCCTTCTGCTCGTCGGCGGCCCCGAGCGGCATCCAGTCGCCGTGCTCCTTCAGCATCGCGTGCAGGTCTTCGATCGCGCGAAGCTGGTAGCCGAGCGTCGTAGAGCCAACCTTGCAGACGATCGTCGGTGGGTCGGCTTCCTCGTCGCGGTACATCGTGTACTCGGAGCTCCCCGGCGGCGTCTTCAGGACCCAGGGATCGCCCTTCGTTCCGCTTCCTTTCGCATCGGTCACGATTGCTGCCCCTTACATCGTCCTTCGCGGCACGTTGTCGGTCGCGGGCGCTCTGTCACATCAAACGGGGACCCAGGTCCAGATGCCGCCCGCCTTGCGCGCCTCGCCGAACGCTTCCGCGAAGTGGGTGGGTGCGACGATCGTTCCGGGATGGGCATCCAAGACGGCGAGCAATGCTCGTCTCGACGTCGCCGCGACGGCGTGATCGTTGTCCGGGCCGCTCGGCCAGTCGGGGTTGGCGAGCTGCACGGGGTGATTCCACGTATCGGCGGCCAGGATCGTCCGCTGATCAGCGTCGTCGAGGACGAGGACCTGGTGACCGGGTGTGTGTCCGGGAAGATGGCGCAGCTCCGCTCCCGCGAGGAGGCGATGGTCACCGTCGATCGCTTCCATCAGCCCCGCTCCCTCGATCGTCTCGAGCAGATGCCAGATCGGTGCGGCTTCGGTGTCGGCGGCGGCGGCCCCGCGTTGCCACTCGACGTCGGCTCGTTGCACGAGGTACCGGGCGTTGGGGCAGAGCGGGCTGCCGTTATCCGCCAGGAGACCGCCGATGTGGTCGTCGTGCACATGGCTGATCGCGACCGTGTCGATGTCACCCAGCGCGATGCCGAGCTCGTCGAGGACGGATGCGAACTTCCCCGGCTCCGGGGCCCACGACGCCGACGGCGACGTGGCCCCACCGATCCCCGTGTCGAGGAGGACGAGACCTTGTGGATGCCGCACGACCCACGCACGGATCCGGAGCTGCCAATGGTCGTCGTCGGTGTAGACCCCGGGGAAGGCGCTCTTCGCCGACATCAGCGCCTCGGCGGGGATGTTCGGGAACGCGTCCGTGATCGGTTCATCGGGGAAGTCCCCGTCGAGGATCGCGGTGATCTCGAACCGCCCGACGCGCCGTGTCTCGTGGGTCACGCTGCGCAACCTAGCATGGCCGACTCACGCGAGCAGGCGCGGCGTCCACGGACGGCCCGCACGGGATGGGGGAGTACCATCGCCGGATGAACGACAGCATGCTTGCTTATGCTTTCCGACACCATACGTGGGCGAACCTGAGCGTCGTAGACGCGTGCTCGTCACTTCCCGGGGAGCGGTTGGCGACGCCGATCCCTGCGATCTACGGCAGCGTCCTCGACACGCTGCGGCATATCGTGGGCGCCGACAACTGGTACCTGTTCGTCATCAGCGGCAGGCGCATCGCTCGGATCGACGAGGAACGCATGAGCCTGGCGGAGCTTCGAACGGCAGCGGAGTCCTACGGCGACGCGTGGGAGCCGATCCTCGCCGAGCACTCGGACCCGAACCTCGATGTTGCAGCACATCGAGACGACGGGTCTACGAGCCACGCTCCGATCGGCATCCGGCTGGCGCAGGTGGTGCATCACGGCACCGATCATCGAAGCCAGATCTGTACGGCCCTAACAACGCTCGGCGTCGAGCCGCCCGAGATCGACCTATGGGCGTACGGTGAAGCTATCGGCACGAACTTCGAGACACCTTCGTAGGTTCCTTGAACGACGGAGCCGACAGCACGATGACGGCAGTCATCCGATCGCCCAGGTGATCGTCACGCTCGCGAATGTCTCTGCCGGCGGAGCGATCGTCGTCGGACAGTCCGCACACACGATGCCGGTGGGTGCACACTCCGCGACGCCCGGGCAGGCGATCCCGCCGCCTGACTCTGGGCACCCGCCGGGTTGGCACTTGATGGTTCCCGATGCCCCTACGGATCCCTCGGCCCCAGAAGAATCGGCGGCCATCAGCGGGTAGGGATAGCCTGATGAGGAGACCTGAAGATCCACGATCTCGCCCAGGGTGAGCCCCGCTGCTTTCGCGGCTGTCTCGGCTTGATCGGTGGCGTCTGCTACGGCCTGAGTGATCGCGGAGTCCCGAGCTTCTCTACCTTGACCCTTCACCGTCGCCTGTCCGGTCACGGTTACTCCTGAGGGTGACGTACCCGAGCAGCACCAGGAAACAGGTGCCATCACCGATCGATCGACTGTCGCTTGCCCGATCGATCCAGGAGCTTCGATCGTCTGAGCGGCGGGAACGATCGTTCGGTTGCCGGCCAGGGCGCTCGGTTTGCCGAGGCTCGCCCCGATCGCGAGAACGACGAGCGCCGCTCCCAGTGCGAGAGCGGCGCGACCCCATGGCCGTGATTGTTGTTGCATGATCGGCTCCTTCCGCTGTCAGGTCTGCGGATCCGGCCCGGTAGGTCCGGGACCTGCTTCGACGGTCGGTTGAAGTCAGAGGTTCCCAGGTCTAGTCCACGAACGGGCCGTTGAATACCGGGACCTCACCGTACGGCTGGCCTGCCATGAGCAGGTATCGGGTTCCGGGGGCGGCGTCCGTAACGGTGAACGCGTCTCCTTGACCCAACAGGACGAGCTGCGGCGGCTTTGCCCGGCGTCGGTTGGCACCGAAAGTGGCTTCCCCTTCAAGCACGTACGCGAAGCCTTGGAACCCCGACGGCACCGGTGTCGTGACCCCTCCACCGTTGGGGAGCTCGACGTCGAGGATCAGCGCCGGCGTTCCCAGTTGCACGGGAGATCCTTCGCCGACAAGGACCCTGACGATCGCGTCGCCCTCGTGTCGCACCGGGATCTGCTCCGGCTGCAACACCTGTGCGCTCGGTTCGGCCTGCTTGTCCTTGCGGGCCAGGTTGACCCAGAACAAGACGCTGCGGAACTCGGTGTCGCCGAGGCCCTCGTCGATCTCGTCTCCACCGATCGCCTCGGCGTGCCACGCACCTCGCCCCGTCCTGAGCGCCAGGAGCGCTCCCTCAGATAAGCGTGCGCGTTCCATGGCTCCGCCCGGCCCAGTGCTGTGGCCCGTGCTGGCCGAGCCCTCGATCACGTACCAGAGGTTGTCGAATCCCCGGTGGGGGTGCTTGGTGTCGACACCCTGTATGTCCGAGAGGCGGAACCGTGCCTCGTGCACGAGGAGGAACGGGTCGAACTGTTCGTACGGCACCGTGCGTGAAGGCAGTGCCTCCAGGACGGGCATCCCCATCATGCGGATCAGCGCGGCGTCCTCCACGAGCACAGCGTCTCGTTTCCTTTCTTCTACCTGTTGACTCATCGTTCCCATCTCCCTTCTCTTCCCGCCTGTCGCGGGTCCATGTCCGAATGACTCGATACAACGTTGGCACTAGATGTTGAACAGGGGCGCCGTGATCGTGTAGCGCAGCTCGGATCCCAAGGTGACGAAGGTTCCGAAGAACACAAGCGATGCCGCGAAGATGATGAGGTTCCGGTAGAAGGCCTGCTTCTGGGACATCTTCTGCGCCTCATCTTCATAGGTCCAGAAGCGATGGAAGAAGATGGTCGCTGGGATCACGAAGGCGCCAATCATCAGCGATCCAAGATCGGGCCAGATCCCGAGGCCCACGGACACGGCCCCCGATATGAGCCACAGCCCGGCGACCCACCCTGCTACGGCCGGAACCGGGAACCCCGCCTGCTGGGCGTATGCCTTCATCATCTGGTCCTTCTTGAAATGACCGATGCCGGCCACGGCACCGAAGTAGTAGGCGAACACGACTCGCCCGATCAGAATCACGACTCCTGCCGCTTCGCTCACGTTTGAGTCCTCTCCTCGCCGTCGCCTTTAGGAACTTGCACCCGCAAGCAAGTATTCCCCGGTAGACTTACATCCATGGAGAAGTATCGAGCAGGACAACTAGATGAGCTCGAGTTTCGTGCCTGGCGGGCGTTCATCTATGCCCATGCCACGGTTGTCCCGACCCTGGACCAGGAACTAGCGGACGCACAAGGCTTGAGTCTCAACCAGTTCGAGGTGCTGACGTGGCTGGCCCGAGCCGGGAGGCGCGGCCTGCGCATGTCGGATCTGGCGTCACGGGTCGTCTTGTCGCCCAGCGGGGTGACCCGTGCGGTCGATCAGCTCGAGCGCAAGGGCCTGGTAGAGCGCTGCGTTTTCGAGGGTGACAAGCGCGGCTATCTCGCGACTCTCACCGCCGAGGGCCGAGCCGTCCTGCGCAAAGCCATGAATGTTCATGTGCCGGGGTTGAGGGAGCACTTCCTGACGCACTTGAGTCGCACGGAGCTCGAGCATTTAGCGAGCGCACTGGAGGCGATCCTCGATGGTGAAGGATCGCCTCGGCCTCCGATCGCTGCTTCATCAGATCGCGCTCACGTGAGGTCTCGTCGAAGCGTGACGGCCGACGCCAGCAGGCCGATCACAGCTGCGTAGGCCACCAGTACGAACCCGCCCGCCCACGAAGCAGGAGGTCGCCATGAGTCGTTGCCTCGCGAGCGAGCTGGAGCAACCCTCGGAGTTCGATCGTCTTCGTCATCTATCCCGGAACGATGGACATGGAGAACTCGACTTCGAAGGCCAAATCGTAAACTGGATTGACGAGTATTCCCGTGCACCGCACCTCATCGCGTCCTTGCGGGGAGCCGTACGGCCCATATGTGACTGACTCACCCGTTGCCACGTTCGTCAACGTCCCGGAATGGAATACGAGCACACCGGTCGAATCGACGACGCGGAATGCGGCGCCGAACCCGGTTGCCAGCACGGTGTAGGTCGTGGCCGCGCACGTGAGGTCACCCGTTTCGTAGCCTCGTCCGTGCACGGCGGCGAGCGCAGGAGATGGCGCCAAGGTGAGCGCCAGGGCGGATCCCATCGCCAGTGCGACGATTGTCCTTTTCATCGTGTCTCCCTCATCGGGTCTCTCTGGGTGATCAGATGGGTAGGGGAGTGATCCCCACTGCATGTCCGAGACGGCTGACCGCGAAGTGGTCTTCGAGACCTGCGAGCAGGCTGTAGTGGTTGAAGGTGTCCCTGTTCACGCCCTGGTCGATACCGGGTCCTTGCATCGCGGTGTACACGGTCTGCGAGTTCGACCCTTCATCGAAGGTAACGATCACGATGGCGCCTTTAGCCAGCAGCGCCGGGATGTGCGCCTTGCACCACGCATCTCCTTTGGCCACGGTCCCGTCGTGCATGTCGTCGTTCAGGTTCGGGGTGATGAATGTGAACGCCGGCATCGTCGTAGGCAGCGTGGTGGGGTAAGGGATGTCATGCGTGGAACAGGTCGAATCAAGATCGGTGAAATAGGCGGCCGGGTTGTGTTTCACGGCGTACGGGGAGGAGCTGTTCAGGCCGCAGTCGCTCGGCATCGACTCCTCCCACGACTGCCAGGTCCCCACCTGATGGAACACGTTGTTGGCGGCGAAGGTCTGGCGAGGACACGAGTCGGTGGTGCATCCCTGGTTCCCGCCCGAGACGATGTCGAGGTAGTTGGGCAGCGAGGGGTGTTCGATCGCCTTGTAGCGCCTGAAGGTACGGCCGGCGTTCGCGAAGTCGGTCAGGTACGGCGCAGCCTTCGCGCTGATCGCAGACCGGCTGTGATTCTCCAACAGGATGAGGACCACCGGAGCAGGTGTTGTGGCAGCCGGGACCGTTGTTGCCGTAGCCGGCGTGGAGACGGTGGTCACGGTAAGGAACCCTGCAGCGATCGACGCGAAGAGGATCTCTTTCGTCCGCCTCAGCGAAGCGAGGACCTTGTCGGGGGAGCGATCCGAGGTCATGGGGGAACCTCCGTCGTCGGGGGAAGTCCATGACCACACATGCGTCGGAGGTTTGTCAATCCTTACTCGTTGCTCTCACTCGCGCTCGCGCATACTCTCCGCCAATGGCGGCGTGTCCTTCTTGTGGCAAAGACAACCCGGACGGATTCAAGTTCTGTGGATTCTGCACGGCTCCGATGGACGCCGCGCCCGTCCGCGCTGCTCCCGAGGAACGCAAGGTCATCACCTGCCTCTTCTGCGACCTGATCGGATTCACCGCAACCTCGGAGTCGGCCGATCCTGAGGATGTTGACCGGATGCTCTCGGCCTACGCAGCGATGGCCCGCGCGCAGATCGAGTCACACGGCGGGGTGGTGGAGAAGTTCATCGGCGATGCGGTGGTCGGTATCTTCGGCGTGCCTGCCGCCCACGAGGACGACCCCGAACGCGCCGTACGCGCCGGCCTTCGTATCGCTGAGGACGCGTTAGAGCTCGAGGCCGTCGGGGGACAGCCGCTGCGCCTGCGTGTGGGGATCAACACCGGCGAGGCCCTCGTGCGCTTGGGGATCGTCGCCGGCTCGGGAGAACGCATGCTCGCGGGAGATGCGATCAACACCGCCTCTCGCCTGCAATCCGTCGCGCCGGAGATGGGCGGCGCGGTCGGCCTCGCCACCTACGAGGCGACCGCGCAAGTCTTCGACTATGAGGAGCTCGAGCCGGCGACGTTGAAGGGCAAAGCCGAGCCGGTGCGCGTCTTCCACGCCAAGGCTTCCCGATCCCGGATCGGTACCGATCTCACCCGCACGCACGACACCCCGTTCGTCGGCCGGGAGATCGACCTCGCGCTGCTGAAGGGGATCTTCGACAAGACCGTCGCAGGTGACTCGGTCCAGCTCGTCACGGTGGTCGGTGAGCCGGGGCTCGGCAAGAGCCGTATCGTCGCCGAGCTGTTCGCCTATGTCGACTCCCGACCTGAGGTCACCATCTGGCGTCAGTGACGGTGCCTTCCCTATGGGGAGGGCATCACGTTCTGGGCGCTCGGGGAGATCGTGAAGGCTCACGCGGGGATCCTGGAGTCCGACCCGCCGGAAGCTGCCCAGATCAAGCTCGACGCGGTCCTTCCCGAGGGCGACGAGCAGGCCTGGTTCCGTCAACGTCTGCTGCCGCTCCTCGGCATCGAGGCGACGTCGTCGGCCGAGCGCGAGGAGCTGTTAACCGCGTGGCGGCGCTTCCTCGAGCAGATAGCCGAAACCTATCCCACCGTGCTCGTGTTCGAGGATCTGCACTGGGCCGATGAGGCGATGCTCGCGTTCTTGGAGCATCTCGCCGATCGAGCCGAAGGTGTTCCGCTGATCGTGATCGGGACCGCTCGCCCCGAGCTCTACGAACGCTACCCTGACTACGCGGCGGGGATGCGCAACGTCAATACGATCAGCCTGTCGCCGTTGTCGCAAGAAGAGACCGCGCGTCTGGTGTCAGCGCTGCTGGATACGACCGTGCTCCCCGCCGAGCTGCAGCAGCCGATCCTCGAGCGTGCAGGTGGCAACCCGCTCTACGCAGAGGAGTTCGTGCGCCTACTGAAGGACAAGGGTCTTCTCGAGCAGAAGGGGTCCAGCTGGGCACTCAAGGAAGGTGCAGAGGTCCCCTTCCCCGATTCCGTCCAAGCATTGATCGCAGCTCGATTGGACACGCTGGGGCCCGAGCCGAAGTCGATGCTCGCCGACGCGGCCGTCATCGGCAAGGTCTTCTGGGCCGGCGCCGTCGCGCAGATGGGAGAGCGCGAGCTTCAAGAGGTGACTGACGCGATGCGCGAGCTCTCGCGAAAGGAACTCGTGCGCCCGGTCCGGCGCTCCTCGATCGAAGGTGAGGCCGAATACGCCTTCCTGCAAAGCCTTGCGCGCGATGTTGCCTACTCGCAGCTGCCCCGAGCCGCACGGGCCTCCCGCCACGTCGCCGCCGCCGCCTGGATCGAGTCCAAGGCTCCCGAACGAGTGGAAGATCTCGCCGATGTGCTCGCGTACCACTACTCGACCGCCCTCGAGCTCGCCCAGGCAGCAGGACAGACCGAACAGGCGAAGGAACTGGAGGCTCCGGCGCTCCGGTTCCTCACCCTCGCCGGCGAGCGCGCGCTCGGCTTGGACACCGCCGCGGCTCTGGTGAGCTTCGAACGGGCGCTCGCACTCGCTCCGGAAGCACACCCCCAACGCCCCGAGGCGCTCGCCCGATTCGGTGAGGCCGCTCTGCAGTCGGGGCGGATGGTCGAGGCGGCGGAGGCCCTGGAAGAGGCGGTCGCGTCCTTCCGCGCGAGCGGCGATCTCCCAGCGGCAGTCCGATCTATGGCCTCGCTCGGCGGCGTGCTCTCCTCGCTCGGAGATCAGCGCATGTGGACGTTGGGTGCAGATGCGGTCGCGCTCCTGGAACCGCTAGCGCCCAGCCCCGAACTCGTGGGAGCGCTCACCGAGATGGCCCGTGCGGAAGTCCTCCAGGGGAGGAAAGAGGATGGGATCCACGACGCCGAGCGTGCCCTCACGCTCGCGGCGGAGCTCGGCTTGGGGCGCTCCGCGCGCGCCCTGGGCTATCGAGGTCTAGGTCGGATCGGCCTCGGGGATCCAGGGGGCCTCGAGGACATGCGTGAGGCGATCGCGCTCGCGACGCAAGCAGGGCAGGGGCGCGAAGTGGCCCTGCTCCACAACAACCTCGGGACGCTGCTCTGGGTGCTCGAGGGCCCCGCGGTATCTCTCGAGGTGTTTCGCGCGGGGATCGCCTTCGCTCAGGCCAGGGGACTGGTTGAGATACTTGAGGTCCTCACGTCGAGCACGCTCGATGAGCTCGTCGATCTCGGTGAGTTCGAAGAGGCGCTCGAGCTCGTTGCCGTGATCGCGGAGCGCCTCGAGGCGCGAGAGGACGTGTGGAGCCTCCTTTCGGTTCGCGCCGCGCAAGCGCGGATCCTTGCCCTGCGGGGGCAGGCGGCCCAGGTGGTGGGCTCGCTCGACTGGATGGAGTCCACCGCTCGCGAGTTAGAGGCCGCGGACGGTGTCGTTCTCAGTCTGGCGTCATCGGCTCTCGCACACATCGGGATCGGAATGAACGACCGGGCGGCTGCGTCGCTCGCAGAGATCGAGGCAACTCCCGACGCTCGCGAGTACGCGTTCTACGCCGCCTTCCTTCCCGCGATGGTGCGGACCGCCCTGAGTATCGGCGACAACCAGCTGGCCGAGCGCTTGGCGGACGGTGTCGAGCCCCTTTTCCCATATACGGAACACGCTCTCGTCGCAGCGAACGCCTCGTTGGCTGAGGCGCGCAGCGATCTCCAGGGTGCCGCTGACGCCTACGCTGACGCCGCGCTCCGCTGGGAGCAGTTCGGCGTCGTTCCCGAGCAGGCGTTCGCGCTTCTGGGCCAAGGCGCTGTCTGGTCGGGCTCGCGCGATCGACCGAAGCTGCACCCGTGTTGCAGCAGGCCCGCGAGATCTTCGAGCGGCTCGGGGCGGCACCGGCGCTCGCCGAAACGGACGCGCTCCTGCAGCAAGCGACCGCCCTCAGCTCATAGAAGCGAGGAGGCGGGATCCCACCCCACCCACCCATGCGCCGCCCTGCGGCACTCGCGGCTCGGCCGTAGTCGTTGCGTTGCGGGATACGGGTTGCGCGCTATAGTCGCCGAAAGTGCGTTCCCACCGCTGATGAACCGGACGGAGCAGCGCGGATAGGGGAGAGACCAACGTAAGAGGTCAAGCGCAGCCGAACGACAAGGGGGAAGCCGTGAATGGTCGCCGCGTGAAGATCGTCGCCGCCCTTTCCGTATTCGTCATGGCGGGGGCGGCGTGCTCGAAGTCCACGCCGAGCACCACCAACCCCCCGACCAACACGGGTGGCGGCGTCCCCGCGTTCACGACCCTCGAGGAAGGCGTCCTCCAGGTCGCGTCGTGCCTTGACTACGCTCCGTTCGAGAACGTGAAGAACGGGGAGCCATACGGGTTCGACATCGATATGACCGACGCGATCGCCGCCAAGATCGGTTTCGACAAGGATCACGTCCACTGGGTCAAGGCGAACTTCGGCACGATCTTCACCCATGTCGCCGGCGGGGCGTTCGACGCGGTCGCGGCTGCCGCTACGGCGACCGGCAAGCTCGGGGCCAGCCGCGCACAGACCGTCACCTTCTCCAACTACTACTACGACGCCCGTCTGTCGTTCGCGATCAACCCGGTGCAATCGCCGACGATCACGTCGTGGCAGCAGCTCGGTTCGGGTGACAGCGTCGGCGTGCAGAGGGGGAGTACCGGCGCGGACTGGGCGGTCACTAATCTCGAGCCCAAGGGGGTCACCGTCAAGGAGTACCAGGACGCGACAGACGCCATCCGGGACCTGAGCGGCGGTAACGTCACGGCCGTCGTGAACGACGAACCCTCGTCATACGCGATCGCCGCCACGATGACGGACGTGAAGGTCGTCGAGCCGGTCGGCGCGGTCGACAAGTACGCATTCGCGTTCGCTCCGACGAACCAGGGTTTGGTCGACGCCTGGAACTACGGGCTGGCACAGGTCATCGCCGACGGCGAGTATCAAACGATCTTCGCGAAGTACTTCCCCGGGACGCCGGTGCCGCCGGAATACACTCCCGGCTTCGTTCCGTCCTCACCCTCGGCGTGATCCCCGAAGGACCCGGCGACGCAGGGCAAGAGGCCGGCGGCGAGCGATCGGCCCCCGACACCCGGGGAGGCACGTCCCGGTTCGCAGTAACGATCCTCGCGATCGGAGCCCTGTCGCTTGCCCTCGTCTTGGTGGGGACGGTCGCGATCCAAGTCGCCTACTCGCAACGGGCGGCGGACCCCGCGGCATGCCTGAAGCTCGGGATCATCCCGTACACGCCGGCCACGGCCAACGGGCCCGCACACGGCACAGAAGGATGGCAAGGCGTGTGCCACATCGTCGAGGGTCTGGTCTCGACGACGCAGAAGATCACGCTTGAGGTCGCGTTCGCACTGGCGATCGTCGCCATGTCGCTGGGATGGGGCAAGTACCGGAGCATGAACAGCCGGCGCAAGCGGGATCACGCTGTCACCGGCGCCGTGTTCGGGCTCCAGGCGGTCACGTTCGGCGCGGCGCTATGGGTATTCGCTAATGGCCAACCGGAGAAGTTCGCCCTGAATTTCCTGAACTTCTACAAGCTGCGGGGCCATGATGGCGTTGCTCTCCTGTGGGCCATCAAGTACACCCTGATCCTCGCCTTCGGCGGCGAGATCGTCGGCATCGTGATCGGGCTCATCCTGGCGATGCTGGTGATCTCCACCCGGCGCTCGGTTCGAGCTCCCGCACGCGGATATATCAACCTCTTCCGTGGGACGCCGTTGCTCGTTCAGCTCTCGATCGGATATTTCGGGATCAACCTCGGGCTCGGGCTGCACCTGAGCTCATTCACGGTTGCGACCGCAGTACTTGGTCTCAACATGGGCGCGTACTCGGCTGAGGTGTTCCGAGCCGGCATCCAGTCGATCGAGCGTGGGCAGATGGAAGCAGCGCGCTCCGTCGGCATGACGTATCTGCAGGCCATGCGCCACGCCGTCGTCCCCCAGGCCGTTCGCCGGGTCATCCCGCCGCTGATGAACGAATTCGTGATCTTGATCAAGGACACCTCGCTCATCGTGTTCATCGGTATCGCGATCAAGCAGTACGAGCTATTCGCTGCAGCCCAGCAGGGGTACTCAGATACGTACAACGCGACGTTCTTCTTGGCGGCGTCGGCCGGCTACCTCATCGTGACGCTGCCGATGATCGCGGCCGTGAATGCCGTCGAGCGACGGCTCCGCTCGGGGCTTCTCGGGATCGCAGGCGTGGGCATGTGATGGGCAACGACGACGGATCCGTCGTTCGTCTCGAGGGGGTCCACAAGTGGTTCGGCTCCAACCACGTCCTGCAGGGGATCGACATCTCGTTGCGCGAGGGCGACGTCCAGGTCATCGTTGGCCCTTCCGGATCTGGGAAGTCGACGCTGCTGCGCTGCGTGAACCTGCTCGAGCTCCCGAGCCGTGGCCACGTCTGGTTCGAAGGGAGCGACATCACCGATGTCCGCACAGACGTCAACGAGGTCCGAACGCACATCGGGATCGTGTTCCAGTCCTTCAACCTCTTCCCGCACAAGACAGCGCTGCAGAACATCACGCTCCCGCTCCAGAAGGTCCTGAAGCTCGACAAGAAGGACGCCGAGACGCGGGCGCGGGATCAGCTGGCTCGCGTCAAGCTCGAGGACAAAGCTGACGCCCATCCCGGATCCCTGTCGGGTGGGCAACAGCAGCGCGTAGCGATCGCCCGTGCGCTCGCGATGCAGCCCACGATGATGCTCTTCGACGAGGTGACGAGCGCGCTCGACCCCGAGCTCGTCGGCGAGGTGCTGCAGGTCATGAAGGACCTCGCCGCCGAAGGGATGACGATGATGGTCGTGACCCACGAGATGGGGTTCGCGCGAGAGGTCGGGACCGACATGGTGTTCATCGACGGCGGGGTGATCGTGGAAGAGGGACCTCCGAGGCAGTTGTTCGACAACCCTCAGTCGGAGCGTCTGCAGAAGTTCTTCGCGGAGATCCTGTGACCGGCAGAGCGTTGTCCGTCGGCGTCACGCTGACGTTCCTGCTGCTCGCCGCATGTACGACTGCCACCTCGAGCGCCGGACCGCCCCCGATCGTCCGGGGCCCCGACGATCCCTCGCTCCCGTACGGCATCACGGCCATCGACTACCACTTCCACGATGCGCATCCGTCGATCCCGCTCGACCCGACGCGCACCGTGAAGTGGACGAACGTCGGGCGCGTCACCCACAACGTGACGTTTCCCGAGATCGGCTTCTCGAGGGATCTCCCCGTTGGAACCACGTTCGAGATCCGAGATCTGGGTGAGAAGCTCGGTGGCCCGGGGACCTACATCTTCTTCTGCAAGTATCACGACGTGCGCGGGATGACGGGCGTCATCGTGATCGCCGGATCCTCCGTGAGTCCGACGTGAGCGCCGGTTCGCGCGCAGCGTCGTCGCGGCAAGGGTGGTGGGGTATCGCCTTCGCGGTGCTGCTTCTTATCGGGGCAGGGATGGTCTCGGTCCCGACCGCCGACGACCCCGCCGCCAAGATCGTCGCCTTCTACCAGGCGCACACATCGATCGTGCTCGTCGCAGAGGTGGTGGGAATACTCGCCCTCGTTCCTTTGGTGCTGTTCATCCGAGCGCTCGCCCAGCGTTCCTCAGACGCGGCCCACTCACGCCGCTTGATGGGGGTAGCGGTTCTCGTCGTGGTCACCGAGCTTGCCACCAATGTCCCGCCTGTCGTGCTCGCCCTCGCTTCGAACCCGTCGCCGTCCTCGGCGCACGCTTGGACGTTCGCCGTGGATCTCGCCGACGCCACCTTGTTCGCCGCACTGGGGCTGCTCGCGCTGCTCGCGATCCGGCAGCAGATGGGATGGTTCAGATGGTTCGGGATCGGGGTGGCCGCCCTCTGTTTCGCCCAGGCGGTGGGAAGCCCGCTCGGCCTCACGGCTCTAGATGCCATTGCCCCCTCCGCCTTCCTCCTCTTCGTGGCGGCGCTCAGCGCATGGATGCTGCGAACACGGCCCGATAAGGTTGCAGCGCCGCCCCAGCAGGCGCCAGCCGCGTAGTATCGGGTTTTGGTTTGGCTTATCCAGCGGCTGGGAAAGGACATCGACGGCATGGCGTACGTGATCGCAGAGCCTTGTATCGACGTGAAGGACAAAGGTTGCGTCGACGAATGCCCGGTGGACTGCATCTACGAGGGTCCTCGGATGCTCTACATCCAGCCTGATGAGTGCGTCGACTGCGATGCGTGCGTGCCGGTGTGTCCCGTGACCGCGATCTTCCCAGCGGAAGATCTGCCGGCCGAATGGAAGCCCTTCGCTGCAGTCAATGCCGAGTGGTTCGCCGACAACGTCAGCGGCCTGGGTTCACCCGGGGGTGCGGCGCAGGCCGGCCCCGCCGCCGTCGATCATCCGACGGTCGCCTCCTGGACCACCGCTTAGCCCCCACTACTCCTTTCATCTCTGTCCCGCTGATCCGATCAGCGGCAGATCGAAGTGTTATCCACAGGTGAGCATGATGCCTCACGCGAGCCTTCCGTCAGCGGTCGTGGGCATCGCCCCATTTGGGGGATGACAAGTTATCCACAGGGGGACAGGATGTAGCCATACGCCTAGGCCAAACGTGGTTCCCATTGTCCGGCGTGGCTTCTTCGAGTACCTGGTTCGCGCCGGGGAAGGGAGGCGAGAGGGACACGCACGAGGAGACCTGGAGGCGACGGATAAGCGGGTGCGGCTCACGAAGCCGGCCCGAACCTATCGAAAAGAGGAGGTAAGGAATGCGACGCACGAGTGTCATCATGTTGTTCGTTTCGCTGTTCGCTCTTACGGCCCAGGCGGCCCTGGCGGACAGCGCCAATTTCCACTACGCCAACGCAAGCGTCGATTCGAGCACCGGCGCCCTGACGGTGAGCTTCAAGCTGACCGGGCTCGGAACCGGCGTGAGCTCCGTCCTGATCGACCTGAACGCTGCTGCATCGGCCACCTACCAGTGTTGGAACAACGGCGGTCACCACCCCAAGGCGGGGAACAAGGAAACCGTAGGTGGGCCCATCGCTCAGGAAGGAAACTTCGACGTGTCGCACGGCCAGGTGACGGCCTCCTTCACTACTGGTCCGCTAGGCCCGGGAAGCTTTGCGTGCCCCTCAGGGCAGACCCTTTATCTTGAGGCGGTCGGCTACTCCGGGATCAGCGTGAGCACCGAAGGCACCGGTTCGGGCGCTGCGAGCCTGGATGCCAGTCCGAGTTCCGTCTCTCTGACCGGTCTCCATCAGGCTGTCTAGCACGGCGGCCTGTAGCACGACGTAATGACGAGGGGGCACCATCGGGTGCCCCCTCGTCTCGCCCATCCCCCCCCCTACAACGAGTCTGCCCGAAGCACGACTTCGATGTGCGTGTGAGATGGATCGGTGTGGCTGTACCGGCCCTTCTGTCCCTTCCCGCTGCACTCGCTCTGGAAGTTGGTGTTTACCGGTTCACCGAGAGCGATCAGCGCGTCGCGCACGGCGGAAGGGCTGGCCCCAGAGTGGGTCGAGATGTAGAGAGCCGCGGAGCCTGCGACGAATGGACTAGCCATGCTCGTCCCCGACAGGGTTGCGTACCCGCCTCCGTTGTACGTCGAGTAGATGCTCACGCCGGGGGCGGCCACCATGTGGCTCAGGTCCGTCGCCGAGGTGGCGTAGTTCGACCAATAGGCGAATGTGTCATCGGGCGCGTAGATGGTGTCGGCTCCGGCACCGCACGACTTGCCATCTGAGTCCGCCAGCGCGGATGCGGTGATCACCTCGTCATAGGAAGCGGGAACGAAGGTCAGCGCTTGGCTGATATCGACTCCGCTGTTGCCTGCTGCCACGGTGAACGTAACGCCATCACCCACCGCACGGCAGATAGCCATGTGCATGGCGTCGCCGTTCGTCAAACCGCAGTTGCCGTCGTCATGCCCGTAACCGCCGAGGCTCATGTTCGCCACCACGATCGGGCCACCGTTCGCCGGAGACTTGGAGTCAACGAAGTCGATCCCGCAGATAACGTCTGACCAGCTGCCGAAGCCGTCCTTGTCGAGCACGCGCACCGACCAGAGCTTCGCCTGCGGCGCCACCCCGATCACGCCGATCCCGTTGTCGAGCGCGGCGACGATGCCGGCGACGTGAGTGCCGTGACCGTTCACGTCGCCGTAGCTCTTCGGCCCGCCCGAGGAGCAGTTCGTCCCGCCCACGATGTTCGCAGCCAGATCTGGATGCCTGAGATCGATCCCTGTGTCGATCACAGCGACGTTAACCCCATTCGCTTTGTCCGCTCCGCTCCCTGCGTGGATCCGTTCCACTCCGATGCCCATGGTTTGGTCGGTGGCGCTGACCTGACCATCTGCCGTAAGGAACAGAACTTCCGGGTCGGCTCGCAGAGCGGCGACACGGCTGGATGGGATGGTCGCGGCATATCCATCGATCGCGGAGTGGTAGACCTTCGTGATCTCTGCGCCGTAGGCTCGCGCATGCTCGGCGGCAACCTGCCCGGGATCACCGGCTCCGCGCCTGAGAACGACGATGAACCGCTTTCCCGGGGCGAGCTTTGCGTGGACGGGTGACACGAAACCCGCAGCGATCAGCGCGAGAACCGAAAGTACCGCGAGACGACGGCTGATCTTCATCGGCTGTTTCCCCCTCCCAAGGGCATTCCCCGTCTAGTCATCGGCCCGGCGCGGCAGAAAACTTGAGGAGAGGCAAGGATCGACGTCGGGCCCAACTACGCTTTCGCGCGTGGATGAGCGTGTGCTGCTCGTCGAGGACGATGCCTCGATCCGGGAGATGGCCGAGCGGGGTCTCACGGGCGCGGGCTTCCGCGTGACGACCTGCGCCGACGGTTAAGAAGGGCTCGAACGACTGCGGCGGGACTCCTTCGATCTGGCGGTTCTCGACGTGATGCTGCCATCGCTGGATGGGTTCGAGATCACGCGTGAGATCCGGAAAGTCAGTCGGATCCCGATCGTGATGCTCACGGCGCGCACGGACGTGACATACGTGATAGTCGGGCTCGAGCTCGGCGCCGACGACTACATCACGAAGCCCTTCGATATGCCGGTGCTCGTCACGCGTTGCCGCGCGGTGCTGCGCCGGGCGTCGACAGAGCCGGCCGATCCGGTCCTTCACGTGGGGGATATCGAGATCGACTCGGCCGCGTTCGCCGCGCGCAAGGACGGGAGCGACCTCGGTCTCACCGCGACAGAGTTCCGGCTGCTGGTGGAGCTTGCTCGGCGGCCGGGGCAGGTGCTCACGCGAGAGGTGCTGCTCGCACGGGTTTGGGACTACGAGTACCTCGGCGACTCGCGGCTGGTGGACGTCGCGGTGCAGCGGTTAGCTTGAAGCGCAGCGCCTGGCGGCGCCAAGAGATGGCGAGCCGCGCCACAACGGTCTGTAACCAGGCGCCCGGGCGCCCGTGCCCCGACAACTCCCGCCAGTGCTGGAACGCTCGCACGAACGTCTCCTGCGTCAGGTCGCGAGCCTCTTCGCGATCCGCTGTGATCAAGTGGGCCGTGCGGAACACCTCGGCTCGGTGAGCCTGATAGAACTGGTCGAATTCGACGTCTGGCCTTCCGAGCACGAAGCCCTTTCCGGGGCCTATCACCTATCCAACGCACCGGGCGTGGTCGAGGTTTAGGGAAGTTTCGTCCCGAGCATCGTGGCATCCCCATCGGTGGATGTCGCTTCTGACGAGGGAGTGCGAGGAGGCTGCGCGCCCGAACAACGTCGAGGCCCAGATCCTGTGGCGCTCGACGCGGGCGAAGGTCCTTGCCCGCCGAGGAGAGCTGGAAGCGGCCGAGCGGCTCGGGGAAGAGGCAGTCACCATCGCCGCCGAGAGCGATTTTCTGTCCACCCATGCCGAAGCTCTGATGGATCTTGCAGAGGTACTGGAGCTCGCCGGTCGCCGTGAGGACGCAGAGGTACGTACCAAGGATGCTCTTCGCTTCTTCGAGCTGAAACGCAACGTGCTTGGGGCGGATCGGGCGCGCGGCTGGCTCGCGGAGTTTCGCGACTAAAGGGTTAGGCGATCTTGGCGAGCAGTTCCTCGGCGCGGTTGATGTAGAAGGTCGCGCCCACCGGTAGAAGTCGAGAGCCTTCTCGAGCTGCACCACGCCCTCGGTGTGCCGGCCCGCCTCGATGAGTTCCTCGGCGGCCTGAAGGCGAAGCCGCGCTTCCCAGGTCGAGCTGCCGCCAAGGAAACGCCCGGGAACAGAAGACACGACATGTCTTCACGGACGGAGGCTAATCCGTGCTGCGGATGAGGGGCGCCCAGCCGAGCCGCCCCAGTTCAGCGGTTCCCGCGCTCTTCCCGTACTGGGCAGTCCTCCTGAGACGACGCTCAGCCGCTTGCTTCGATCGGTCGGTTTGTCGACGCGGCTCACGCTTAGACCCCTCGCGGTTCCGACATGATGGAGAACGTCGCCAGCTTGATCGAACAACTCGCGCCGACGCTGCTCACATAGCGAAATTAGCGTTCGCCTTTGCTCAGACGCTTGATCCGCACGTTAGGCGGCAAACTGCGGGCAGTACGACTTGTAGAGGATGTTGTAGATGGTCTCTGAGTCAGAGACCTTCGTGGAGTTGTCGTCGAATCCTGGTGCCATGGAGGTGACGGCAGCGAGCCCCGCGAAGGCATTCTTTCCGTTGGTCCCTATGCCATCTGTGCGCACCTTGCACACAGCCTTCCCGGCGGCGTCCACAAGGGTGTCGTCACTGGACAACGCGAACGGGAAGTTGGCTGCGACAGCCGCACCCCGAACTTCGTCCGCCTTCGAAGCTCCCGGGGCGGTAGTTGCCGTTGGTGCCGCTGAGGTCGTTGTTTGTGGTGTCGTTGGTGCTGCCGAGCTGGTGTCGTTCTTCGCGCTGCAGGCAACACTGGCTACGAAGGCCAGTATCCCTAGGGCCGTGACAAGCTTCCTCATATCTCAACCTCCCACTCGGCGACGATGACCTGATCGTCCCCTTGGCTGACGTGCCAGCGGCGTATGTACCGAACCCTGCGAACTTGACGTGAACCACGCACTTCCTCAGTAAGCTTGAACTTGAACTTGTAACACGGTTACGGCGGACTGGAGGTAGCCTCGATAGTGGTGAGCCACGATCGATAGTGGGACGTGAAGCAGTGCAGTAGCCCTGAAGAGGTTAGATCTTGGCTGCTGCCGGAACTCGGTACACCTCGATCGGTCGATCGACGCCCTTCATCGGGATGGCGCCCATGTCCTCAAGGCCGTTGGGGCGTTCGGGGAGACGCTGAAGCACGAACTCCGAGAGTACGATCTGGCCGGCCAACGCCGCCGAACAGAGCCGCGCGCCGACGTTGACCGTGTCGCCGACGAGGGCGTACTGGCGCCGAAGCTCGTTCCCGACGTGTGCGGCGACGACCCTGCCCGAGTTGAGGCCGATGCCCCATTCGATCGGGGGAAGACCGATAACGGCAAGATCCGCAGCCACCTCGGCCTGAGCGGATCGGATCTCTCGCGCGCAGGCGAAGGCATCCGCGGCATGTGTGGATGACTCGACGGGAGCACCCCACGCGGCGTAGACCTCGTCCCCGACGAATTGGAGCAGCGTTCCTCCGTGATGCTGAACCAACCGCGAGGCGTGAAGGTAGTAGATATCGAGCGCCTCCTTCACCTGGTGGGGTTCGAGCTTGGCGGTGAACGACGTGAACCCACGAAGGTCGCAGAAGAGCACGGTGACATCCGCGTGGTACCCCTCGAGGGCCGCTTTGACGTCGCGTCCCGTCAGGTCGCCGGCCACCTGCGGCGGCACGTATTGACCGAACAGCGCGTCAACCTGGCGGCGGAGGCGAACCTCCGTCACGTAGCGGAGGGCAAGCGCCACCGAGAACGAGATCCCGATCCCGATGTACGGATACAACAGATCAGGCTGGGTTCCGGCGTCGAAGCGACGGATCGAGACGACGACGGCTACGGCTGCGATCGTCGCGCTCGTCACGGCAGCAAGCGTCACGGGAAGGTAGAGCACCGCAAGCGCGACCAACAGCGCCAGCGCCCAGATCAGCAGCAGGTCGACCTTTCGTGATTCGGGAACCAGGTAGGTCGCCGTCAAGATCGTGTTGAGGGCTTCGGCATGGATCGTGACGCCTGGCTCCCCGCCGCCCGGATGCGTGGGTGTCGCGAAGAGGTCGCCGAGCCCGAACGCGGTCGCCCCGACGAACACGGTCTTGCCGTCGAACATCGACGGATCCAGTGAGCCGCTCAGCACGTCTCTGGCCGAGACGACGGGGAACGGAGACGTCGCGAGGTTGATCGTCATGACGTGCCGCGGATCGGTGGGGATGAACCGGTCGACCGTCGAGATACCGTTGGGACGGACCGTGAATGGGGAGGCATCGCGCTGGGAGACTCGCAACCCGGCAAGCGCGAGGGTCGGGAGCAGGGTTCCGTCCGCTTCAGATCCGACCAGCGGAATCCTTCGAACGATGCCGTCGGTTCGTTCGACGTTCGTCATAGCGACCGCTGCGGCGGCCTGTGCCAGTACGGGGATCGGCCCCTGGAACGTGGCAAGTCCGGGGATGCCCCGCCGAGAGGGCCCGATCGCCCCGCTGCCGGCGAGCACGACGTTTCCACCGGAGCGGATGCTCGCGGCCAAGGCGAGATCCTGCGAGGCTGAAGAACTCGGCTCCGAGAACTGCACGTCGTAGAGCACCGCGGACGGGTTTCCTGCTTCGATCGCGTCGATGAGCTGCGCATGCAGGCTGCGACGCCAAGGCCACCGACCAAGGGTGGCAAGGCTCGGGTCGTCGATGGCGACGATGACGATCGAAGGATCCCTCGTCGCGGAGGGGAAGAGGCGATCACCCAGCTGGCGACGTTCGACCGAGAACGCGCCCACCGCTAGGCCAAGCGCTGAGAGTGAAACGATGATCGTCGCGATCGCGATCGACGCCACAGGGCGGAACCAAGGAGAGCGGAACCAGCGCCTCCCTGGGCGATTCGAGGCTCGGCTGGGCACCGACCCATCATGCCTTAGGAACTTCGTGCAGAGCCGCATCGGATCGCGACCCAACGGTCGTAGGGCGAGCAACCCCCACCCTGTAGGGTGGATCGCGTAGAAGGGAAGTAATCACATCAGGCTTTCAAGGACTCTAGCTGCCGGTCTCTGCGCAGCGACCGTAGTACTCGCAGCCTCGTGCGGTGGCTCCTCCTCAGATACTGCCGGGGCAGCATCTGACAACACAGCTTCGTTGAACGTCCTTACCGACACCGTGACCGTTACTCCAACAACGGTGGCCTCAGGTGGGACGTTGCATCAGGGCGACACGCTGAAGACCGACACGTCGGGCTTGGCCGAAGTCGACTATCCCGACGACTCCTTCACTCGCATCGGCCCGGATTCGACGGTTACCTTGACGACACTGGCGACGACAACGGGCAGCCGACAGATCGATCAGAAGCTGTCAGGTGCCGGCGAGACCTACTCCCGAGTGGCCACCTTGTCCGGATCTGAGTCCTTCACTGTCACCACCGATCAGGCATCGGCAGCAGTGAGGGGCAGTGAGTTCGCCGTCCTTTGCACAACCGCTACCAGTTGTGAGTTCGCAGCGATCGTGGACGAACTGCTGGTCACGACGCCCAGTGGCGAGTCCGTCACCCTCCAGCCGGGACAGTTCGTCGTCGTCACCGACGGCAAGATCGGACAGGTGACGTCCACCGGTAGCGCACAGATGACGGATTGGATCACCGAAAATCAGGCCCTCAGTAGCGGAGGGACGCCAACGCCACCAACTGCGGCGACATGCCTCGACCAGGAGGCGATGCATGCCCTAGACGACAAGTACAGCGCAGATTGGACGGCGTATATCCGTAAGGACGTAGAGAAATGGCGCGAGTCGGTATCTGCCGACCTGGAGGCGGAGGCTTCCCTGACCGAAGGGTTCCCCGACGTGTCCAACATGTTCGCGAAGGCTGCCGCCATCGCTCGCTCAGCGAAGGCGTCGACTTGGGATGAGCCCCCCTTCACGACAGTCAACAAGGAAACCCATTTCCGAGACATCGCCACTGCGACCGCCTTTGGCGAGCCGGCCTGCTGACGGCGCAGTATCCCCCTTTCAGCGACCCCTCTGGGGGACGAAGTATGGCTACCTCAAACCCGACGCCGATGGCACATGGACCCTCGAGATCGACGACGCCGACGACACCGAGGGCCAAGGCATCAGGGTCGGCGGGTAAGTCCCGCCGCGTAACGCCGCCGGATCACGGGCGGTACCAGTCGCTGATCTCGGACCACAGCTGGTGTCCGCCCGGGCCGGGCGCGCTGCCTAAGTCGGCGATTGGACCGACGAGCTTCACGAGCTTGCCGGAACCTGGGTCGATCTGAGCCAGCAGCAGGCTGCCGTTTGACGCCCAGCGGTTGCCGGAGCGCCTGACCACCAGGATGACGGTTCCATCCGACGACCAGCGAGGGAACTCGATCGCCCCCTTGCCGCCGGAGATGAGGAGCCGGCGAGAGGATCCGTCGGTGGCGAGCAGCCACAGCGCCCTAGGGATCGTGTCGTTCGCCGTTTCGGACTGGCTGAACGTGTCGGAGGCCGCGAGCCACCTGCCGTTCGGCGAGCATGCCGGCCAGATCCAGCTCCGGCTGAAGTCGTTGGTCAGGTCGTGGAAGTTCCAGTCGGGCGGCCCGCTGAGCAGGATCTGCTTGCCCGTGCTCACGTCGAGTCCGGAGCCGGCAACAAGAGCGATCGACGAACCGCACGCGGAGAGGAAGTCACGGTAGGGGAGCACGGGATCGAACACGTTCACCCAGTCGCCCCCGGACGCCGGAGCCGCATCGATCGGTCCGTCCTCGCCAACCGGTCCTCGCCAGTACAGGACCCAACGCGCGTCAGGTGTCCAACCGGCGACCTCCGGGACCCGCGCGGGATCCGTCTCGTGGAAGACCGTTTCCGCCTTGCCGGTTGCCACGGCCAGCACCTGGACCCCAACCCTTCGCACATCGACTGCCAGATATCGCCCGTTGGGCGAGAAGGCGAGATGGCCGACCCCCGACCCCTCGGGCAGCAACTCGTTGATCGCGAGCCCCGGGCCGCCGATCGTCACGCCGCCCGTCGCGGTCACGGCCGCGAGAACGTCATCCGTCGGTGACCATTCCCAGCTTCGGACCGACCCCAGGGGTTGCACCGCCGAACCGCCCGCCGCGGGCAGCACCTGCCCATCGCCGAGGGCCACCCACTGACCGTCGTGGCTGAACCGAACGGGCGGGGCAGCGTCCGATCCCATGAGGACCGTCTGCCGGCACGATCCGAGCTCGACCTGCATGAGCGCGCCGTCGCTGACCCACGCCACGTTCCCGAGCCGAGCGGCGTTGGGGAGCTGTGCTGTCCGGCAGGTCTCTCCCGACGGAGACACGCTCGTGGTGGGGGAGATTGGGTTCGGAGGCGAGCTCGCCGCGCGCATCACGTGGAAGAACACCTGAAGGACCAGTGTGAGGATCCCAGCCGTCAGTAGTCCAACTGCGAGAGACAGCACGAGGGCACGCCTCTTACGACGGGTCGAGCGGCCGGCCATGGTCGATAACAGTGTCGTCCCGGAAGGCCCGGCTCGCCAGAGGCTATTCCTATATATATGGGAACCTTCCGCAGCGTTCAGCGCGTCCAGGGCCGTGTGATGAGAGTTCGGCTCACAGCAGCGCTCGCCCTGGTCATGCTCGGGGTTTCGTGTACGGGATCGCGGGCGGAGGACGCATCATCCTCACCGACGCCCGCAACCGGCCCCATCTCACCGAGCGCGACTGCCACGCCGCCAGCGCAACCGGCCACTGACTACTCCACCTTCACGCACGCGTTAGAAGCCGCCGGGTTCGCCGTCCGCGAGGGGAAACTGGCTCCAGGTGACCCCTTCCAGGAGCCCGCTCGGATCCTGTTCATCGACGGCGTGGAGGTCCGGACGATGGAGTACCCGAGCCAGAAGGCGCTCGACGGATCGCGCGCCTCGATCAGCCGGGACGGCTATTCGATCCCGACGAAGTCAGGCGGGATCGCCATGGTCGAGTGGATAGCACCGCCGCACTTCTATGGAGCGGGCAAGCTTCTCGTCCTATACCTCGGAGACAAGCAGAGCACGCTCGATGCGCTCGAGCTGATCCTCGGTCCGCAGTTCGCCGGCAGCTAGCTCAACTCGACGGATCGAGCCTCAAGATGACCTCTTCGATCTGGTCATCAGCTATGGCTTCGCCCACGCGCACGAAACCGCTCTTCTCCAGGACCCGGATGGAGGCGAGGTTGTGTTTCGCTACGTGCGCGTAGAGGGGGCGGGTGTGCACCTCGCCGATGAAAAGGGAGAGCGCGCGACTAGCGATGCCCTTGCCCCACTGGTCCCTCCCGATCCAGTAGCCAACGATGGTCTCACCAGACATCTCCCAGCTCCCGATGTTCCCCACGACCTGCTCGTCCGCCAAGATCGTCCTCTTGGTCACGGTGTCGTCGCCCAGAATCTTGGTCGTCCAATGCTCGAAGAACGCCTCGCGATCCCTAGCCGGGAAGGCCGCCATCCGGTTCGCGACCGGATCGCGCTGGTGATCGAAGAAGATGGGCAGGTCGTCCTCGGCCACATCACGGAGCCGGACAACGCCTGAGATCGGACCCTGTGAAGCCTTCATCCGTCGGACGAGGTCGGGGAGGCCACGGCCTCCGGTAACGGCAGCATGTGCAGGAAGGCGAGAGCCGTCGGGACCCGCTCGTTCACTGAGATCGACAGGTAGTAGCCATCCACCAGGTCGCGCACCGAGTTCCACGCCTCGTACATCTGGCCGGCAGTGGTCCTGGCTTTGGGGCTCAGACCGGCAATCACCAGCACGTGCGGGTTCGCCGTCCGGGCCTGCGCGGCAGCGCGCTCCACGAACGAGCGGTAGGCCGACGTGTCGCCTTCCAGCTGCTGGGCCTGGACCTCGACCATGTCCGCGTACCGCGCCGCCTGTCCCATGAGATCGCACCGCAGGAAGGCATCGATCTCGCTCTCCCCACTCTGGGCGGAGCAATCGGCGCCTTCGACCGTCACAAGGCCCGGGTGAGGCGTGATCAACACCTTGATGCCGTAGGAATGGCCGAGAGCACCGAACTGGCGGAAGTAGTCCGCAGGATGCTCGCGCTCGCGGAGCGGGGTCGCCTCCCAGTTCTCAGGGTCGTACACGACCGTTCCGTATGCTCGGAACCACGACGCCGGCGTCCCGGAGAACCGGCGGAAGCTCGGCCACATGAATGACGTCATCGGGTCACCCCGTCCCGGACGCGCGCCGAGCACCACCGACGGGGGCCCGAAGAGCGCCCGTGCCAGCACGGGATCATCGTCGGCGACCCAGTTCAACCACGACCCTTGGATCACCCAGATCCGTGGAAACGCGCTCGAGGGTTGGGCGCGCCCACACGCCGGAACAACCATCACAACGAGAGAGGTAAGCGTCCCCCAGACCAGACATCGCCGCCAACCACCCCTCACGCTCGGAAGGATACGTAGCATGGCCACATGAGTGCGAGACAGAAGGCGGCCAATGCCTTCGGCGGGTTCGCGATGGTGTGCGGCCTGCTCCTCGGTATCTGGTCGGTAAACAACGCCACCACTCGCCCGAAGTTCAACGAGCTCGACCTCATCGACCTGCTCCTCGGCGTCGTCATCGCCGTCGCGCTGGTGTGGTTCAGCATCAGGGTATGGCAACGGCGGAGTGCGTGGATGCCACTCCTCGTTGGGTTCGGTGTGTCCTCGATCCTCGTCGTGCTTGCATTGCTCAAAGCGTCCCAGGACTTCAACGGATGAGCAGACGAGATTGCTAGTAGGTTTCTCACGATGTCGACACGTCCGCTCATTTCGACCGATTGGTTGCGCGCGAACCTCGGTATGCCCAGTCTCATCGTCGCCGATGTTCGATGGGTGCCCGGCGGATCCGCAACCGAAGCCTTCGAGCGCGGCCACATCCCTAGCGCGATCTTGTTGGACGCCGACACCGATCTCGCCGGCAAACCGTTCACGCAAGGACCGGGTCGGCATCCGCTTCCTTCACCCGAGGCGTTCGCGTCGACGATGTCGCGCGCAGGCATCGGCGACGACACAACGGTGATCGCATACGACGACAACAGCGGCTCCTACGCCGCACGATTGTGGTGGACGCTCGACGCCTTGGGCCAACCCGCCGTCGGCGTTCTCGACGGCGCGCTCGCCGCATGGGGCGGTCCGGTCGAGACGGGTCCGGCTAAGCAAAGAGAGCCGGTGACGTTCACCGCGAAACCGTGGCCGCGCGAGTTGATCGCTGATGCTGGCGATGTCGCCGATGCGATCCGAGACGCGAACGCCGTCGTGCTCGACGCGCGTGCACCCGAGAGATATCGCGGAGACGTCGAACCGATCGATCCCGTCGCCGGTCATATCCCCGGCGCGCGTAGCGCTCCGTGGGCCGGAAACCTCGATCCCACGACGGGACGATTCCTCGACCCAGATGCACTTCGAAAGAGATACGAGGCGCTCGGTGCCGACGATACGCATCATGCCATCGCGCAGTGCGGGTCGGGCTTGACCGCGTGCCACGACGTGCTCGCGCTCCGCTTGGCCGGTCTCGGCCACGCGCGCCTGTACGAGGGATCTTGGTCCGACTGGGTCAACGACCCCTCGCGCCCAGTCGCAACTGGCGACGACGCAGGGCGATAACAGTCGGAGAAGGCCCGGTCTTGTCATTCGGCCGCCGACGTCCCAACTGGCGCCGGATCGCTGACACCGATCTAGCTACTGAAACGCAAACGAGCGATTTGCGTGCCCACCCTCGGCGTTTGGGGATCGCGTCAGACCATCTTCTCGGGGCGCACGGCCTCGTCGTACTCGACTTCAGTGACGTACCCCAGGGTGAGCGCGGCTTCCTTGAGGGTTACGCCCTCGTGGTGCGCCTTCTTCGCCACCTCGGCGGCTTTGTCGTAGCCGATCATCGGTGCGAGGGCGGTGACGAGCATCAAGGAGTTGCCTACCAGCTCCTCGATCCGCGGAAGGTTGGGCTGGAGCCCCTCGACGCAGAACTCCCGGAACGTGCGGCCGACGTCGGCGAGCAGGCGCGCCGACTGCAGGAAGTTCCAGATCATCACGGGCTTGAACACGTTCAGCTCGAAGTTCCCCTGTGAACCGGCGAGCTTGATCGCCGTGTCGTTGCCGAAGACCTGGCAGGCGACCATGGTCATCGCCTCGGACTGCGTCGGGTTCACCTTCCCGGGCATGATCGAGGAACCGGGCTCGTTCTCGGGAAGGATCAGCTCGCCGATTCCTGAGCGTGGACCGGACCCGAGCCAACGGATGTCGTTCGCGATCTTCATGAACGATGCGGCGAGCGTCGCGAAGGCGCCGCTCGCGGAGACGATGGCGTCGTGGGCCGCGAGCGCGGCGAACTTGTTCGGCGCGCTCACGAACGGCAGGTCGGTCAGCTCCGCGATCGTTGCGGCACACGCTACGGCGAATCCCGGCGGCGCGTTCAGGCCGGTCCCGACGGCCGTTCCGCCGATCGCGAGCTGGAACAGGTCCGGCAGCGACAGCTCTATCCTGGTGATGTCGGCTTCCAGCTGCGCGACGTAACCGCCGAACTCCTGGCCGAGCGTGAGCGGCACCGCGTCCTGTAGATGCGTACGCCCGATCTTCACGATCCCCTCGAACTCCGCTGCGCGACGGGCGAGCGCGTCGCGCAGCTCCCGCACCGACGGCAGTAGCCGCTCGACGATCATCGTGGCGGCCGCGATGTGCATCGCCGTCGGGAACGTGTCGTTCGATGACTGCGACATGTTCACGTGATCGTTCGGATGAACGGGGGACTTCGAACCCATCACGCCACCGCTCATCTCGATCGCACGGTTCGAGATGACCTCGTTCACGTTCATGTTCGTCTGGGTGCCGGAGCCCGTCTGCCAGACGAAGAGCGGGAAGTGGTCATCGAGCGCCCCGGAGATGGCCTCGTCGGTGGCGGCGATGATCAGATCGGCGATCGTGCGGTCGAGCCGGCCGTCGGCCGCGTTCACCGTAGCGGCCGCCTTCTTCAAGATCGCTTGGGCGCGGATCACCTCGATCGGCATGCGCTCGGCGGACGGATCGCCGATCGAGAAGTGATGCAGGGACCGCTCGGTCTGCGCGCCCCAGTATCGCGAAGCGTCGACCTCGATCGCCCCCAAGGAGTCGATCTCGGTTCTCGTTGCGGCCATCGAGCGGAGCCTCTCAGCGGTGACGCTCGCCATCGTCGCAGATGGCGGGCTCCGTGACCGGTTCGGGCTGCTACGGAGGCAGGTCCGCCCCGGGCCTCTCGACGACGAGTAGCCAGATGACCACCGGAGCAACGCCGATAGCTCCGATGAGCCCCAAGTAGAACACCAGTTGAACGACGATGTTGGTGTAGATCGCGTGGAACAATGCACGACCTCCGGTGCCGGCGAACGACTCGGACCTTAGCATCCGGGAGGGTATCGTGCCCTTGTTCGCAAGGGGGAGCTGACGTGGTCGCGTACGACGTGGGGATCGTTGGTGCGGGTGTGCACGGAGCCGCCGCGGCCTACCACCTCTCGTCGCGCGATGTGCACACCGTGGTCGTCGAGCAAGGCCAGCCGGCGTCGGGGCCCACGGGACGTTCGAGCGCCATCTGCCGGGCCTACTACACGAACCGGTTCCTCGCGACGGCGGCCCGCGACAGCATCCGGATGATCGAACGGTTCGAAGAGCTGACCGGGGTCGATGCGGGATTCCGCCGGACCGGGCTCATGTTCCTGCACCCACCCGAAGACGAGGGGGCCGTGCGTGAGTCGGTCCACCGTCTGAACGAGCTCGGGATCGTGACCGAGCTGCTCGAGCGAGAAGAGCTCGCGAAGCGTTTGCCCTTATTCGATCTCGAAGGGATCGCGCTCGGCGCCGTGGAACGGGACGCTGGCTATGCCGACCCACACGCCACCACCGACGGACTGTTCCGCACGGCGGTCTCGAACGGCGTGGAGGCGCGGCTCGGTGTGAGGGTCGTCGCGATCGAGCCCGATGCGAGTGAGGTCTGGACGATCGTCACGGATGACGGCGCGCGGCTCTCGTGTGGACGGATCCTGATCGCCGCCGGCCCGTGGACTAGGGGTCTCGCCGCGCAGGTCGGCGTGGATCTGCCGCTCACCGTTGAGCGACATTTCGTCGTGACGTTCCGCTGGGGGGACGCGGAGCCGGTTCCCGCGCACGGCGACCTCGTCGGCGGCTACTACCTCCGTCCCGAAGGGGAGGATCTCTTCCTCACGGGCCCGCTGACGCCCGAGCCCCAGGCCGATCCCGACGACTTCAAGAGTGGCGTGTCCTCAGACGAGATCGAGCGGATGGCGCGAGCCGTCACGAGGCGGGTTCCCCATCTCGCTCACGCCGAGGTGCACGGCGGGTGGGCGAGCCTCTACGACGTGAGCCCCGACTGGCAGCCGGTGATCGGCGAGATCGGGCCAGGCGTCTTCGTCGATGCGGGAACGAGCGGCCACGGCTTCAAGCTCGCGCCCGCGCTCGGCAAACATGTGGCGGACCTCGTTACTGGCGCCGAGACGGATCCGGGACTCGCGGAGTTCGACCCCTCCCGGTTCGATCGGGGGAGCGAGCTGGCCGCCGGCTACGGCGACGCCCGAATCCTGGGGTGATCGGAACGATAGGCTTGGCCCGCATCGGGGCGGTAGCTCAGTTGGTTAGAGCAGGGGACTCATAATCCTCTTAGTGCCGTTCCGCTCCGTTCCGACGCGTGCCCTGACCTGCGGTGTCGGTCGAGCGGAAAACGCCCAACCCTCTGACGTGCGAAGCAGATTCCTACGCGGATTCCTACGCGGTAGCGGCGCCGACGTCTTACGCTCGAAGCACCCGCCGCAGCCCGTCCGCGAGCTGCAACCGCGCTATCTCATCGCCCTCGATGTCGATGAGCAACTCGGCGAGCCAGCGGGCATCGTTGCGTTGGCTTAGCCGGCCGATCAAGGGCGGCACGGTCTTCCTCGGAGCGGGTGAGCACATCGAGCAGCTCGCGGGCTCTGGGATCGTCGTGCGAGGGCGGCGGAGCGGAGCTGTCCATTATCTAGGGGATCGCGCGTGGCTCGGTCGGCGAGGCTGCGTCCGTTGCAGAGACTGGGGCCGTCGTGACCACCGAGATCGGGCTTGCATCCCCGACCCAAGACTATGATAAGAACACGCTGCGCCTAGTGGGGCGGTGCCACGCCGATCACCCGATCGCGGCACTCCCGTGTCTAAGGGAAGAGACCGCAATGCAGGGAGAACAACGATGAAGATAGCGAGCGCGAACCTCTTTCGCTTGGCTGGCTTATCTGCCCTAATAGGGGGGCTGTGCTACGTATTCGTTGGCGTATTCCACCCGCCAAACATCCCGGCATCAGTGACCACGACCCGTTGGGAAACGGTTCATGTGATCGCCTGTGCCATGTCTTTCTTCGGTGTGCTAGGCCTGGCCGGCATCTACGCCAGACAAGCGGTGAAGTCCGGTTGGCTCGGTCTGATCGGCTTTGTCATGTTGAGCTTCTGGCTGGTGCTCATCATGGGCTTCAGCTTCGTTGAGGCCTTCATCCTGCCGCATCCGGGGACCGTGACGCCGGTGTTCATCGAGGGCTGGATGGGGATGTTCAACGGGGATCCGAGCCCGGTTAGCCTCGGCGTCCTCCCGACAATATGGACGCTGACCGGGCCGGTGTACATCTTCGGCGGCCTGCTGTTTGGAATCGCGACCTACCGCGCCCGCATCCTGCCGCGTGGAGCCGCCGTGCTGCTCGTCCTCGGGACCGTGCTGGCGCCGGTGGCGAAACTGCTTTCCCTCGCCGCGCAGCCGAAGATCGCGATACCGACGGGACTGGCGCTGGCCTGGCTGGGATATGGGCTGATGACCGAGCAGCGGACGCCGGAGGCACAGGTCAACGATCAAGGGGTGACGGCAACCGCATGAACACCGCCGTAGCGTCTTCACACAGAAGGATCTCCCTCGCCGCGGGCATCGCGTATGTGCTCACCTTCGTTTCGATCCCTTCGATCGCTCTGTACGACTCGGTTAAGGGGGCGAACTACGTCCTTGGCTCGGGTTCGGACAACGCTGCCATCGTCGGTGGCATCCTTGAGATCATCGTGGCTCTCGCGGGCATCGCCACCGCCGTCATCTTGTTTCCGATCCTCAAGAAGCAGAACGAGACGTTCGCACTGGGTCTCGTGGCGGCCCGCATCCTGGAGTCCGGCACGATCTTCGTGGGGGTCGCGTTCGTCCTGTCGATCGTGACGCTACGGCAAGACGGCGCTGGAGCGGGAGGGCTACCGGCGAGCCACGCGCTCGTTGCCCTCTATGACCGCATCTTCCTGCTGGGCCAAAGCTTCATGCCCGCGGTCTGCGACCTATTGCTGGGCTACATGCTGTACAAGTCGCGCTTGGTGCCGCGAGGGCTGTCGATGATTGGCATCATCGGAGCACCCCTGCTCGTCGTCGGTTACCTGCTTGTGCTGTTTGGAGGGATCGACCAACGTGGCGGGTTAGCGGGACTGTCTGCGCTCCTCGTCGCCGTATTCGAGTTCTCGCTAGGTATCTGGCTGATCGTCAAAGGCTTCGATAGGGAGGCTGTTGGCGCGCTTGAGGCCAAGAGCTAACCGTCCTCAGCGGCAACTCGAAGGTGAGCACCCGGGGTTAAGTGCAGTCTCTCGTCCTCGGGTTTTCGACCGAGGAGAACGAGGCACCATGCCTGCGACGAACCGCTATCCACCCTGCGGCGTCGGGCCATCGACGAATCCTGACGAAGGCCGAGTGTATGTGAGAGGCCCAGTCCGTTAACGAAGTCCGCCACGGCTCGGGACTGTACGGCTCGGGAAGAGGGTCGACTGATCGGGCAGCGAACCCGCGACGCTCTCGCCGTGAAACGATCCCAGGGCGTGCCGCTTGGAAGACCCGGCCAGTTGCGTGATCCGTGCGTCCGCGGATTCGCCGGCTCCGGAGGAAGGGCCACTCCCTCGTGGCGATCGCGGCCGAGTTGAACCGGGATGCGGTGCCGACCGCGCAAGGGGGCGTTGGTGGTATCCGTCAACTGTTAAGGCAGTACTCGTGGTCGGATGAGTCGGGACTGAAATATGCAGTTCGAGGTGAAGGCGCTTTGATCTCAATGGCGCCGCGGGACTCCACATCAAACAGCTGAGTAACGAACGGATCAGGGCGCCTCGCGGCCAGGCCAGACCATTCCGGTCACTGAGGCTCGGGATCCGTCCCCACGAGTCCGGCGCGGGCCTTGATTCTGGCGTGAATGCGCGCGGCGACGAAATCGGCGTCGTCTTTCACGAACCCTATGAGTGCGGACCCCCGCGTGTGCTGCCAGGTGAGCCCCACGAAAAGCACGCCGGGAGATTCAGTTATGCCTAGCCTCAAACGCCTTCGCGCGGCAGGGGTCAGGGGTTTAAATCCCCTCACCTCCACAAGGGAAATCACGCGCATCAGCTTTCGGACGCCCGCCCCTCGATGAGCCCCTCCATCTCGGATCGCGTGATCCCGCGCCACGACGCGAGCAGAGCGATTGTTGATTCCCGTGCGCGATCTATCGGTGCCCGAGATGGGTCGAGCAGGATGGCCATCAGCGCTCCCATCGCCAGCAAGCGTAGGCGGATAGCGATCTCCTCCGATTGCTGGAATCCCGCGGCGGCCGTCAGTCGAGCGAAGTATCCGTCGACGTCGTGGACGAAGGCAGCGACCTCGAGCCGAGCTGGGTGGGACGGCTCGTCGATCTCGACAAGCGCCTTCAGGTACGGGCAGCCAAGGTAGTGCTCCCTCTCGGCCCAGTCGCCCAACCGGTCCCAGAACTCCACCAGGGCGCGCAAGGGAGGGTTTAAGTCGGTGTCAAGCTCGGCGGTGACCACGTCGAGCCAGCGCGCGTTCGAGCTCCTCAGCCACGCGACGATCAGCTCGTCCTTAGAACGGAAATGGCGGTAGAACGTGGCCTTCGCCACCCCGGCTCGCTCGATCAGCGTGTCGACCCCGGTCGCTCGGATTCCCTTGCGGAAGAACAGGTCGGAGGCCGCAAGAACGATGCGCTCGCGCGCGGCTGCCTGGGAATGGCGTTCACCCGGGATCCGTGATGCACCCACCGCCGAATCCTCTCACGTCGAAGGGTTTGTCGTACAGACCGGTCTGTCTTAACGTGTAGGCGACGTGGAACTCCGACAGCTCCGATATGCCGTCGCCGTGGCTGATGCGGGCCATTTCGGGCGTGCCGCGGAGGAGCTTCGGATCGCCCAACCCGGTCTCTCCCAGCAGATCAAGTCACTCGAGCGCTCGCTAGGAGCGACGTTGTTTCTTCGCGACACCCGTCACGTGGAGTTGACGGAGGCGGGCCGCGTCTTCATCGAGCACGCTCGGGTGGTGCTCGAGCTTGCCGATAGAGCTGAGCAGAGTGTTCGCCTTCTCGAGCAGGGGAAGTCGAGCTTGATCAAGCTTGCGACAAACGCTTCGGGACTGCCGCCACTGATGCGCGATCTCATCAACCTCTTCCGCAAGAGATACACGAACGTCGAGGTCGAGTTACATCCGGGGTTCAGCCTCGAGAACCTCGAGGCGCTGAGACGTCGGCGGATCGATCTGGCCGCAGTTACCCTGCCCCACGAGTTGGGACCGTCGGCCAACTACCTGCGTCTCGGTTGGATCGAGATTTTTGCGATCGTTCCGCAGGTTCACCCACTCGCATCGGTCGATCCGATCCCGCGAAGCGAGTTGGTGCGGCAGCCGCTCGTTACCATCCCGAGAAGCATCAATCCGCCAGTGATCGACCATATCCACGACCTATTGTTCGAGGATCGGGTACGTCCGCCGCTCGTGGAAGCGATCGATATGGCTCCAAGTGCCCGCATATCGAGGATCGCGCAAGATGCGGGGTTGGTCGGCGTTGGGTTCGGGTCCGAGCAAGAGATGGAATCTCCCGGCGTCGTGTTCCGTCACCTTGAGGAGCCGACGCCTCGCATCGAGTACGGGTTGGTCTGGTTCGACGCGCACACCTCCCCGTTCGTTGAGCCCTTTCTTGCCGTCGCCCGCGAGCTCGTGGATTCTTCTTCAGCCTCTCCTGCGACCCGATAGACGTCGGTTCTCGGTCGATTCGAAATCCGTATTGAGGTCGGGATGGGCGCGTTCGTACGTTGTGCGGTACCGCAGTCCGCCGCGCAGGAGAGGGCTCTCACATCGCTGGTGACCGTACGGACGAGGACCGGGGCGAAGAACTCGAGGTTAGGTACCGAACCCTCGTCGAACGCGTCCCCGCCATCGTTTACGTCTGGGGCGTCATCGACGGCATCGAGCACATCTCCGAGGAGTACGTGAGCCCACAGATCGAAGAGGTCCTGGGTTTTCGACCCGATGAATGGACGGCGAACCCATCCTTGTGGATGGATCAGATCCATCCTAAGGATCGAGCGGAAGTGATCGAAGAGACTTCACGATCCGTCGAGGCCGGCGAGCCCTTCAAGATGGAGTATCGGATGCTCACCAAAGATGGAAGGGTTGTGTGGCTCCACGACGTGGCCTCGGTGGTTTCGCGCGATAACCAGGGAAGAGCGACTCGCTACCAAGGCGTCCAGCTCGACATCACGGCACGCAAGGAAGCCGAGCACGCGCAGCGGCGAAGCTTCGAGAGGCTGCGTCTCCTGAGCGATCAGCGCCGGGAACTGCTGACTCGCGTGGTGAGGACGCAAGAGGAGGAGCGGCGTCGGATCGCCGAGGAACTTCACGATGACACGATGCCGAAGCTGTTCGCGATCCCGATGTGGATGGAGTCCGTGGCCAAGAACCATCCGGAGATGGAGGGGGCAGAGGCGTTCGTCGGGCTCCGGCAGGAGGTATCGGACTCTGTCGCTCGACTTCGTCACCTGGCGTTGGAGTTACACCCACGCCTCCTCGACACCGAGGGCCTCGTCGCCGCGGTACGGACGTATCTGGACGGATGGAAGGAGCTGGGCGCGTCCCCCGAGTACGAGATAACGAGCCGCCTCACGAAGGAGCCACCCAGGGAGGCGCGCTTCATCCTGTACCGCATCGCCCTGGAAGCGGTGAGCAATGCTCGTCGGCACAGCGAGGCTTCGCTCGTGACGGTATCGCTCACGAGCCAGGTCGGGGGGTTCATCCTGCTGGTTGAGGACGATGGAGTCGGGTTCGATGTGACGACCCAAGCAAGTACGCACCAACACATCGGGCTTGCGGCCATGTGGGATCGAGCCGAGGTCGCGGGAGGCTGGTGCCGGATCGATAGTCGACCTGGTCGGACCAAGGTCGAGGCCTGGGTACCCGAGCGCCTGCCCGACGACCCCGGGCCGCCCCACCAGCGGCCCGGTCCGATGGGCGTCGGGATTCAATTGACAGAAGAGCCCATCGATCCGGGGCTTGCCTCTCGCGGGCTCACCCCACGCGAGATCGAGGTCGCGCGGCTCCTCGCGCTCGGCTACACGAACGCCGAGATCGCCGCGAGCCTGCACGTGTCGAGCCGGACGATCGAGATCCATTGCGCAGCAGTGTTCCGACAGCTGGGTGTGCGTTCGCGGGCGGCGCTCGTCGACAAGATGCAAGGTTCAAGAAAGCCCAGTTCCTGAAGCCACGGTTCATCGGTCCGCCGATACACGACCGATGAAAGAATCACGCTGTGGGAGCCGATCACCGCTTGATCGGGTCGAAGGGTAGGTCGCGAAGTCGGGTCTTGATGCTTCACGTGCCCAGATGGCCGTCTCCCTGGCGTTCCATATCGTGTTCGCATCCTTGGGCGTCGGGCTTCCCTCCCTTCTGGACATGCCGCCAGGATGGAGGGAGCTGCTAAGACCGGCCTAAAAAGCCTCTAAGGTGACCGACCTGGAGATTCAGAGGCGAGCCGAGTTGCGTCACAACGCCCGATGCATCACGAACGAACGGCCCTCACTACGCGACGGGCCTTGAGGCTATCGAAGAAGATCTCGAGCGCGGCGGGGGTGAAGCTCCCCTCAGCGGCGAAGTTCCTTGATGCGAAGCCGGCGTGTGGGCCGCCAACGCCGTGGACACCGGCTACATCAAGAGCATCACCAACCAGGACGTGTCCGACGCGTTGAACGCCGCGGCTGCCGTCGGGGACGATTGGATCCAGCGCGAGACGCAGGGTCAGGTCAACTCGGAGACGTGGACACACGGATCGTCGCCGGAGCGCCAGCAATGGTTCCGTGCCGCGTACGCGTCGGCGGATCCCAGAGGTTGCGACACCTTCGCCGCCCAGATTCTGACGGGGCGGGTGTGCGACGTCGTCGCCAGCCTCAGACGAGAGGTGCCGGCACCCCCGCGAGCGGCAAGGGAAACGTGGGTGTGTACGAACCCTCGACGAACGTCTCGAGGGACAGCGGCCAGTCGAAACCGGGCCAGCGGTACGTGACCGATCGTTCGGACGGCGAGAAGGCGGCCGTGTAGACCGTTCCGAGGCCTTCCACGTGGGCGAAACTGTAGAGCGGCTCAGCCAGGAACCAGTCCGAGAAGCGTTTCGCGTCGACATCCGGATCGTCCAGGAGCCTGATCAACCACCATTCACGCGTGACGCTGCTTTGGATCTGGGCAGGATCCCAGGATTCCACAACCCATTGATGATTCGTCGCCACCGGCAATCGTCGGTATGAAGGCCGGCGATCCGGCCCGAGGTAGGCGGTGACGGCTTCCCCTGTGGAGTCGACGAACGTCAGGTTGTAGGCCTGGGCGTACGGTAGGCGTTCCAGCACCAAGCGGACCTGCTCAACCGTTTCGCAACACTCCAGGAGGTAGCGAACGACAAGCGGCATCCCGAACCCATCACCGACAGCGACTCTGCCTCCGAACGTAAGGGACACGACCAGACCGCGGTCGTTCATCCCGTCGCACAGCCCCCAGATGCCATCGGTCGTTCCCACGACTGTGCGATCGACGAACCGGGATCGCAGGATGAGCCCGTCCATGAGCTCCGGCGAATAGTCGTAGTTGCGGACAAGCACGGGGGCTTCCTGACCGACACGCCAGACACCCTGGGAGCACGCGACCAACGATGCCGGCGGGCGGAGGAACGTGAACATCCGAGGCGCGATGGCGTCGTGGTTCGCGACTTCTTCAACGAACTGCTCGTAAACCGGCAGGAGCTCAGGCATGTGCGTCCGAAGCGCCAAGATCCCTTCGTCTGCCGACGGCCTTGCAGCCTCACCATCTCGGAGGTACCACGCTGCGTAGGCGTCGGCCCGCTGTCGATAGAAGGCTCGGAGCTTGGGCCCGGGATGCTCTTCGTCGATAGCGCGGAACTCGATCGTCATTTGGCTCGCCGGCCCCCTCAGCCTCGACCCGGGTTCACGTCAGTGTCTTCGATGATCCGTTCCACCACGTCTCCTGCGACGTCTTCCTCTTCGCGCTTCTTCATCTCTTCGGATTGCGCGACCTCGACTCGAGCTGCCTGCCATGCGGACCAGTGGCCTGAGACCAGCGCCCAGAGCGACAACGCTGCGACATAGGTGACGCTGTTGATCCATCCGGTGACGATCGAGAGCGGAATCATCAGGAGCCAAAAGATCGCCAGCCAGCCGTTCACCCGGCGCATGAACACGGGATCGCCCTGGACGGAGGCCCACAGCGAGTTGACGACACTCATCGGCGGACGCTTACCACATCCGACGGCAACTAAACCTCCGATGAGACATGGGGTGCGAAGCTCGGCCCTTGGGATGCTGTCCGGAGTCGATCGATGGTCTGGGAGAGGATCCTGGACACGTGCATTTGGGACACCCCGATCTCCGCCGCTATCTCTGACTGGGTGCGTCCGGCGAAGAAGCGAAGATACAGAACGCGGCGCTCACGTTCAGGCAGTTCCTTCACGGCCAGCGCGATGGAGGCCCATCCCTCGAGCAAGCCCATCGACGGATCTTCCTCTCCCATCGTCTCCGTCGGCGCCAGTCCTCCTTCGCTGACTGGCACGTCGAACGAGCTTGCCGAGTACGCTTCCCGGGCTTTCATCGCCTCGACAACGTCGTCCTGACCCACTTCCAGGTGATCCGCGACTTCGGAGATCCTGGGGGAACGTCCCAGTTTCTGGGTGAGCTCGGGCAGCACTTGGTTGATCCTCAACGACATGTCCTGCCGCCTCCGCGGGACATGCACCGCCCACCCATTGTCGCGGAAGTGGCGTTTGAGTTCACCGACGATAGTGGCGGATGCATAGGTAGGGAATCGAACTCCTCGCTGGGAATCGAACCGATCGATGGCGTTCAGCAGGCCCACATGTGCCACCTGTATGAGGTCCTCTAGAGGCTCGCCGCGTCCGCTGAACCGTCGCGCCAGATAGCTCGCCAACGACCCGAAGTGCTCGACCAACTGCGACCTGGCCTCGGGGGCCTGGGCCATTTCGAACAGCGCTGAGATTGCTTGGTCGTCCAGCTGACCGGGCGGTGACCCGTCGGGAGGCTTCAAGACCACAAGGGCGCCGGCGTCAGGGTCACCCCTGCCCTTCAGTGCCTGGGCCGCTCCCGGCAGGGCGTGAAGCCGGTTGCCGTCCATGAACTTCAGGCCGACCACGACGACACGGATGTCTCGGTCCGCCGTCACGAAGGACGCCCGGCGCGTCGAACCGTGGGATCGTCGACAGATTCAGCTCGCCCGCCACCCGAACGTGGCCCGGCTGGTTCGGTTTCGATCTCGCGATCCACGTGTTCCCGCCTTCCGCGGGTTCGGACCCGTCGGCGGGAGGACGCTAGCCGGGCGCCAGCCCGGCGTCGGTCCGCCACCGTACCGTCATGGGCCTCACACGCTCCTAGGCTCTCTGGCTATGGCCACAACCCAGAGTCTCGATGTCGTCCGGGAGCATGCCGGGAGCAACGACCTCATAGGGGGTCTGCCAGTTTCGACACTCGACCGCCTCCTGGCTCGTGCTCGTACCAAGAGGCTCGAACGGCAGGATCAGGTATTCGACGTGGGACAGCCGCTCGCGTGGGTGTACTTCCCGACCACTACGGTTATATCCCTCCTGACCGTCCTTCGTGATGGGTCCGCGATCGAGACCGCCACCGTCGGGAGGGAGGGCATGGTGGGGGTGCCGGTCTTCCTCGGGGACGATCACATCGCTAGCTGTAGAGGCGTAACGCAGATGCAGGGCGTCGCGATCCAGGTGAGCGTCGCAACGTTCCTAGATGAGCTCGACCAGAGCGTCGAGCTGCGTGAGCATGTATCCCAGTACACCCGTACGCTGCTTGTGCAGATCTCACAAAGCGTCGCGTGTGGGACCGCACATGACGTACGACAGCGCCTGGCGCGATGGTTGCTTCAGACCAGCGATCGGGCTCGGCGCGACGAAGTCGACCTGACACAACAGTTCCTCGCTCACATCCTTCACGTGCGCCGCGCGTCAGTGACCGAGGCCGCCGGCTCCTTGCAGGAAGATGGACTCATCCGGGTGCGAAGGGGCGGGCTGAAGATCGTGAACCGTGAAGGGCTGACGCGCGCCGCCTGCGAGTGCTACGGGGTAGTGGCGGATCAGTTCCTCGGACTCCTCAAAGATGCATAGGGGCAGCCTTCCGACTCACGCCTGGATCAGTGAGCGGGGCCTCGGCAAGCTCACCCCGATCGAGTTTGAGACCATATTCGAGGTCGCTCATGCCGCCTGAAGGGTCTCAACGTTTGAATCAACTGAACTGGGGGCAGTCCATGGCTCCATCAGGTTTAACAGGACTGATCTGGGGTAGGTCTAATAGGTCTGGGGTAGGTTTAATAGGAAGGGAGGAACGATCAGCGCTGCCACCGGAGACATCGGGATCGTCGGCATCAGCGTCGTAATTCTGATTGTGCTCGCCGATCGCCTACTTCGTTAGCGCTCTTAAGCCACACCCAGCTCATGAAGTACCACCTAAGAAGCCGTGATGATGGATGGAGTTCGGAGGCAGGTAGTTAGGGTCACTGTTAGGAGGCAGACGATGGGTTCTGCAAACAAGGATCGAGCCGAGGGCAAGTGGGACAAGTCGAAGGGCAAGGTCAAGGAGACCGTCGGCGAAGTGACGGACGATGGATCCCTTGAGGCCGAGGGTAAGAAGGATCAGGCTAAGGGCAAGCGGAAAGAGGCCCTGGGCCATGCAAAGGATGCAGTCGACAAGGTGAAGGAAAGCGTGAAGGACGTCTTTGACTAACCATCACCGTCTTGCTTCTGGAGAGGAGGGGGCCTATGTGTATGTCCTGTGGTTGCGGTGAGCCTCACGAGGATCACGGGGACGCGAGAAACATCACGTACTCGGATCTCAAGAAGGCGGCTGACGCCTCCAAGATCGCCGTGAAGAAGACGGTCAAGAACATCGAGTCGACGCTCCGGACCAAGAACCCACGTTCTGTGGCTGCAAAAGGATGAAGGGAGGCGACATGGTCGGAGTTCTCGGGATGCTCGCGGCGAAGAGCGGCGGCAACACCGACACCATCTTGTGGATCATCGCCGCCGTGCTTGTGATCTCCGGCATCGTGGCTCTCTTCAGAGGAGCCGTCCTTGCCGGGATCGTCCTCGTCGTCCTCGGACTCCTCGTGGGACCAGGTGGGGTGAGCATCTTCAACTAGCCCAGGAAGGCTTAACGGATAATGCCTGCTCTCCCTGATCCGCAAGCGTCAGGCCTCGATGTATCGTTGCCCGCTGCTCAGTCGGCTGCCTGCTCGCCGTCGTCACGGGCGTGCTGCTCGATCCAGAACCGGATCGCCGAACGCACCTCGCTCGCCATGCTGTGTCCCCACGACGCGGCCAGCCGCTCGAGTTCGGCCACGACCGCAGGCTCCTCATGGAACGCGACCCGGCGAGTGAACCTCGCAACCTCCGATCGCGAGCTACTCACTTCCGACCGCGAGCTACTCAAGTCCGGCACCGTTCCTCCTCCTTGTTGCGTAGGCGGACCAGCGTCACTGCGGCGCTTGGTCCGAGGCCGATAGTTGGCGCCATCGAGTGCGAACGCGTCCCTGACCTGCGCCGGGGGAAAACCACGTAATTCGGCTGCGTATGAACACGCGGGTGACCGTGCTCCCTCGCGAAGATCTGCCCCGAGACATGGGCCCCCCCTCGCCCCCTATCAGTCGTCGTAGTCACCCTCGACCACTCCATCGCCCAGGCGGGGCGGATTGGCGGGGAGCTTGAGATCGATCACGACCGTGCGGCTCGCGCTCGACTCAGGGGCACGGCTCGGCGAGCTATTGGGCCTCGCGTGGCCCGAAGTCGACTTCGGCAAACAGTCGATTCGGCTGCGGCGCTCGGTCGACACGAAGCACCTTCCCGGCGAAGACCGAACGATGCTCCGGTTCGATACGCCGAAGGGCGGCAAAGCCCGCACCGTGGAAGTCGACGCGGGCACGATCGCTGCCCTTGTCGCGCTCCGAGAGCGTCAGGCGCGCGAGCCTGTCGGCGACGCTGGCAAGCTTGTCTTTCGCCGTCCCACGCGGCAGGGATTCCAGCCGTGGCGCCCGGATTCGACGACGCACGTGTTCCAGCGGCTCGCCGCCGAGGCGAAGGTGCCAGTCGTACCGTTCCACTACCTGCGACACGCCTGCGCGTCGTGGCTGCTCGGCGCCGGCTTGGATGTCGTCGCCGTAAGCGAGCGGCTCGGGCATTGGAGCCCGTCACTCACGTTGAGCACCTACGCCCACGCGATCCGCGGGCGGCAACGCGAACTCGCGAGCGCTATCGGCGCGGCACTCGGGTAGGGGAGCGGGTTCTGGCATGATTCCTACGCGATTCCTACGCGCGGCGGTGACGGACCGTGCTCCGACGAATCATCGTCGCAGGTAGACCGCATACGGGGCGGTAGCTCAGTTGGTTAGAGCAGGGGACTCATAATCCTCCGGTCGCAGGTTCAAGTCCTGCCCGCCCCACCGATCTAGCTGCGGTTTCGCGTCTCCCCCACGAGGAACCGGCGCGCTTGCTGCCACTCTTGCTGCCAGTCCGCGGCTAAAGCGCCCTCCGCAACGCGTCCGCGAACTGCAACCGCGTTATCTCATCGACCTCGAGGTCGGTCAGTAGCTCGGCGAGCCAGCGGGCATCCTCGCGTCGATGTAGGCGACCGATCAGCGCGGCACGGTCGGCCTCGGAGGGGGTCAGCACGTCGAGCAGCTCCCGAGCGCCACCCCGCCGAGGGCATCGACGATCCGGGAGCCGAGGTCATCCGGAGCCATCACGGAGGCGTCGTCGTCCACGAGCGAACCGTAGCGGATACGAGAAAGGCTGGTCCGAAGAGTGGCTCAGCCCGGTGGCCTGGGCGGGAACAGCGCAGGCTCCTGCCGAGCCGCCGCGATCGTCATCAGGATCGCTGCCGGGACGAAGAACATCCCCACCGAAAACGCCCCGACGACGCAGCCGATCCACAGCACCACCGCAGAGATGATCGCCGCTTTCCTGTGGCGCACCAAGACAGGGATGAGCGCCACGAGCACCGGCACCGACACCACCACGAGTACCCACGCCCCGCTGGTCTGGAACATGCTGACGCGATATGAGCGCGACACGGTCTGTACCGGTCCTGACAACGAGCTGCTGATCGAGAACGAGCTCTCCATCGCCTGCCCGGTCGGTGCGAACGCCGCGACGAGTGCCCCTATCAGCGCCAGCAAGAAAGCCGCAAGTGTGAACCGGTTCGCCTTCACCCACCCAGCGTACGTCCGTGCGGGGCGACAACCGTTCACTACGACCACGCGCGAACGTCTGCGGCCAGCCGAACAGCTCGCAGATCCGGTCGTAGGTGTCGAAGCTCGGCCAGCGCGTGCCGGCCTCAAGCTCCCGGTATTCCGAAGGCCTCACACCGAAGCGCCACGCTGCCTGACCGATACTGAATCCCCAGCGCTCGCGATCGCGCCTCAGCAGGCCGCCGAACATCGTCACGGCGTGAGCGTAACGGGGTTCCCTGCCCTTCGGCGGGTCGCGGGACGATTCAGGCCCCCGATCCGGCGCGTCAGCGCAACCGGACCGGGAGCCAACGGCGACGGTCGATAGCGTTACGAGGCCGCTGGAGAGAGGCCCCTCGCCCCCGGCCGACCGCGCCTCCCGTTGATGGTGGGGCGAGGTCTAGGAGCTTGAGAGCGTCGCTGCCGCGTCGGGCCGTTGCACGACGAACAAGCCGGAACTCTCTCCGCGAACGGTGCTCGTGTTCGTCGTGCCGTTGTTCTCCTCGAACACTTGGAAGCTGAACGGGCCGAGGAACAACACGCCGAGCGCCGCGGCATCGGCAACGAACCCTGCCCCATCTTCGACCGAGGCAGACACGACGAGCGCCGGCGCCGGCGTGGAAAACGCGTAGCTATCCCCACCGGTCAGCATGAGGAGCTGGATCGCCAACGCGTCGGCGGGTGAGACCACCACGAGATCCGGCGAGTAGCCAGCGGCTCGAACGACCTCCTGCGAGTAGAGCACGTCCTCGTAGACGTTCGAGCCGCCGCCGCCGCTCCCAATCCCCGCCGACCCGATCTCGTCGATAACGTGGAAGTCGACCGCCGCACGGAAGGCGGCCTGCAAGTCGTTGCTCACCCATCCTCGGAAGGATGGGTTGTTGAGCAAGACGTTCGGCGTTTGAGTCGAAACCGTCGCGATCATCTTCAAGGCTGCGTTCACGACTTCGCTCGTGGTGTCGGTCTCTTCCTTCGTGTCGGTCGAGTCGATCGCCTTCACCATGTCGCTCGCTGTCGCCAAACTGCGACTCTTCTGTCTGTAGGACGTGACTCCCGTTGCATCGACCTCGGCCGTCTGCGTCACGAGGTGCGGGTAGACATAGCGGGCATCGAGCCCGAGCCCGGACGCGGTGAAGCGCGCAGGAACGGCGTCCTCGATGTCTGAGCCGCCGTCGAGGCCCCCGCTCTTGAACTCGAGCGCGTAGCGGTTATCGACCGTGACCGATGGGGAGGTTTTCAGTTGGAATCCGCCGCCAATGAGGGCATCGGCGAGGGAACCGCTCAGCGGGTCATCCAAGGCACCCCGGCCGCGGACGTAGGAACCGGCGCCGATGCCGCGGACGGCCTCCTCGTGAAGTTGTCCGCGCAGCGCAAACGCTTTGGTTTCGAGGGCCTCGGCCGCTCGATGGTCGCCGCGGCGGTCGGCATCGCGGGCAAGGTCGATCGTGGTTCGGAGTGCATTCTTAAGCTCTGCGACTTGCATCGTTCCCCCCTAGGGGTAGGTGGCGCTCGGGATCGCCTGCCGCGGTTCTGAACTCACCGCGGGTCGGCCTTCACTCAACCGAATCGCCGGGTCGTGTGTGTGTTTGGGATCGGTGCGCCGGGGGTTGCCGGACCGGCGGAAGTGCCGGAGGGCGGTCTCACCGGGTCGGGGTATTCGCTCGGTGTCGGAATGTCCGCGTACTGCTTCCAGGGCGCCGGGGGTCTGACCGGATCGCCAGCCAATAACGTCTGTCGCTTCCATTGTGGACCCTGCCTCTGACACGTCAACTAGGTTTATCAATCCGATTGACCGTTGCCGTTCGGCTGCACGTTGGCAGGATCGGCGAGGTACGGACCCATCCGCTGTGGTTCGGCCAGCGAGGGCAATGACATAGTTGACTCACCTCAACGGCTACACTCCCCGCCTCGTGGATGCGAAGGACTCGAATCGCAACAAGGCCGCAATCGGCGCTGCTATTGCGATCCTCGGCGGGCTCATTACCTTCTTAAGTACGCTCGACCAACTCGGTCGCCACTACCTCTCGACGAAACTCTTGGTCGGTGTGTTGGTCCAATACTGGGCGGGACCGGTCCTTTTGGTCGTTGGGGGAAGCCTCGGGATGATACGGAGGGCGTGGTTAGGGTTCTCCGCTGGCATCTGCATAGCGGCTGGCATCTCGGCTCTCGGCCTCGCCGTACGGCTGAATGCCAACCGTCTCGTCTTCGGTGCCGGGCTTGACCGGGACGCACTCGCTGGACCTGCTATCGGGATCTTGGGCGGCTTCATGTTGACCATGGCGTGTCGGCAGGTTCGACGGGCCGATGTTTCGTCTACGGTCGGGGGGGGAACAGATCAAGAGTGACAAAAGTGTCGGCAGTCGTTAGGTCGGTCATGACAGCAGCCGACGCGCTTCCTCGTCGCGCACGTCAGACTTCGATCCCGTGTCGACCTTGCCGCGGCCGTCCGGCGAGAATCCGAGCACCGCGATCCAGCTCCGCAGCTCGGGAACGACCCGGGTCACTCACACGAGGAAGCGGTGGGAGTTCCGACCGGTATTCTCGCCCGACGGCACGCAGATCGCCTACTCCCGAACGATAGGAGAATCAAGCGGAGAGTCCGACGACATCTGGACCTTCACGATCGCCGGGGCAACGTTCGAGCAGCTCACCAACACGCCGAAGATCGATGAGTACGGGGTGAGCTGGCAGCCCATCCCCATCTGAGCCGCGGGGGGCTCGCGCCGCCCGAGTGAGGAGCAACCATGAGGAATCCAGCATCCGTCGGTCTCGTTGCGCTGCTGGCGATCGCACTGGCGGCGCCGCCGGCATCGGCCACGTTCCCCGGGACCAACGGGAAGATCGCCTTCTCGATCTTCAGCAGCGGGGAGCAGCCACAGATCGGTGTCGTCGATCCCGACGGCACGGGAGAGACCGCGCTCACGTCCACCGCTCATCGGGCGAATTACGAAACCGGCTGGTCGGCGGACGGCACCAAGATCGCGTTCGGGGCCACATCCAAGCGGACGACGCCGCAGATCCGCGTGATGGACCCGGATGGATCGAACCCCGGCGTCATCGTCTCGTTGAGCGACACGTATATCGACGTGTACCACCCGTCGTGGTCGCCCGACGGCTCACACATCGCCTTCTGCGCGCAGACCGCACTCCACGTGAAGATCCTCACTGTCCTTACGGACGGGTCGGGCACCCTCACGAAGCTTTCGCCCAAGCGAGCGGATGATTGCTACCCCGATTGGTCTCCTGATGGGACGACGATCGCCTTCATGGCGTTCCCCTCCTCAGGCCCGTACGAGATCTGGAAGATGGACGCGGATGGCCACAATCGTGCCAAGCTCGCTACCGGTGCCACGCCCTCCTGGTCTCCTGACGGCGCGCAGATCGCCTTCACCAAGAAAGTGCGCAAGCGCAACGAGGTGTTCACGATGAATGCGGGTGGCTCTGGGATCACGCGGATCACACACTCGGCGAAGCGGTGGGAGTTCAGCCCGGCCTTCTCTCCCGATGGGACGGAGATCGCGTACTCCCGCACGGTCGGGACGCACTTCTACGACACCGACAACATCTGGACCATCCCGGCGGTGGGAGGGACACCAACCCAGCTCATCGACACGCCGACGCTCGATGAATTCGGGGTGAGCTGGCAACCGATCCCCATCCCGTGATCCCGGGAACGTCTCTTCGGTCCTAGCGCTCCGCGACGCGGTCGAGGAAGCTCTCGAGGCGCTCGAGCGCGTCGGGCATGTTGACCCGGCCGAACCCGACGCGGAAGTAGTTGCCGGGGTGATCGAAGATGGAGCCCGGCAACAGCATGACCCCTTCCTCGTGGGCGAGGTCCTCGGCGAGCATGTCGACGGGCGTCGGCGCGAGCAGCTCTACGAACCCGACCGTTCCGGCTTTCGGTCGGACCCAGCGAGCCAGATCGGCTCGTCGCTGCATGAACCCATCGAGCACCGACAGGTTGCTTCCGACGATCCCGCGCACCCGGGCGAGGACGGTCTCAGGGGCGCGGAGCGCGATCGTCGCGAGTACCTCGCTCGGCGCGGCGTTGCAGATCGTCAGGTAATGCTTGAACGACACGAGACGTGAGTAGATCTCGGGATCTCGCGTCGCGATCCACCCGACCCGAAGGCCCGCGAGCCCGAAGGACTTCGACAAGACGCCGAGGCTCAGCGCCGATGCGTCCGCATCGGCCGCGGCGGGCAGGCGGTCGCCCGGATCGAACTCCAGGAAGCGGTAGACCTCGTCGAGGAAAAGCTTCGCTCCCGAGTCTCGAGCGAGCCGGATCAGGCCATCGAAGGTCGCTCGCGAGGGGAGCGAGCCCGTCGGGCTGTTGGGGACGTTGGCGACGATGAGGGTCGTTTCTGGCCGGATCGCCGCCCGCACGGCGTCGAGGTCGAGCGACCAGTCGCCGCCCTCGTTCAGCTCGATCTTCGTCACGGTCGCCCCGAGGGCGGTCGAGAGGCTGTGGAGCGATTGATAGGTGGGCGTGACGACCAGGACGTGGTCTCCGCGGCGAACGAGGACGTTCATGGCCGCGAAGATCGCCTCTTGAGCACCGGCGAACATCAGGACCTGTTCGGGATCGACCTCGTCGTACAGATCGGCGACCGCGGCGCGCAGCAGCGGATCACCTCGAACCTCCGTGTAGCCGAGCCGCAGCTCGTTCCACCGATCCCGCATCTCGTCGTCGGCGAGCGCCACGAGCTCGGCGAGGTCGAGCGTTTCCGCATCCGAGGAAGAGAGCAGGTACCGGGCTGAGAACTCGTGGCGTTCGAAGAAGTGCTCGAGCTTGAACTCGTCGATCTGCATCAGCGTGCGCCCGGAAGGGCCGGCTCGTTACAGCGCAGCGTAGACGGCGTAGTTGGCCTCCACCTTGGGAACGACGCCGGTGACGTACGTACCGCCGACGCATCCGGCGCACCAACTCGAGGCGTTGATCGCCTGCGCCGTGGTCATGGGGTCGGCGCAGTCGGCGAGCGAGGAGAGGATCGCGCCGTATCCGTACACGTCGAGGCCGCCGTGGATCGTTTCCTTCGTCGCTTTGAGTCCGACCTGCAGCGACGGGTAGTTCTGCACGCCCGTCGAGTTGAAGTCGGTGGAGCCCGGCATGACGTGCGTCGTGGCAAGTGGGTTCCAAGCCGCCTGCGTGAACTCGGAATACTGCCACGCCACGACGACGACCTTGTTCGACTGGCATCCGGAGACGCCCATCGTCTTCAGGAAGAGGCCGGCCCACGAACCGTACGTGACGTGGCCGCTGCCCTGGAACGCGTCGGCGACCCCGGCAAGCGCCTGAGCTTGGATCTGGCGGTGGAGCTTCACGATCAGCGCGACGATCTGGGTCTTGGTCTGCTCGAGGTCGGCGAGCGCCTGCTGTTCGTTGCTGAGCGCCGTCGTCTTGTCGGCGCGCGCCTGATCCAGCCCGGCCACGAGCGCCTGCTTCTGGGAAGCCAGGCGGCTCAGCTCCGCGGCCTGGAAGCTGAGCGCCGCTCTCGCGTCCGCGACCTGAGCGCCGAGGTCGGCGCTCGAGCGACCGACCGCGTCCGCGTAGGTGATCCGGTCGTTGAAGTCTGCCATCGACGTCGATGAGATCAGCGGCTCGATGTACATCGCGGAGCTTCCGCCCTGCATGAACATCTCCGCCGCCATGGCGTCGAGCTTGCCCTGGATCTCGGCCGCGTGCGCCGCCGCATCGTCCATCTGGTGCTGGATCGCGACGAGGTTGCCCGCGATCGAGGCTTCCTGCTCCGTCGCAGTGACGATCTGGGCAGCGAGGGCCGAGACCTGCCCCTGCAGCTCCTGCGCCTGCGACTCCTGGGCGGTGATCGTGGCGGTGAGGGAGGCGAGCTGCTGTTTGGCGTCGTCGAGCTTCGAACCGAGCGAGGCTGAGGAATCGCCCCCGAAGGAGGCGAGCAGCGTGAACGAGATCGCGACGGCAGCGAGCCGGCGACCGAGCACACGACGGGGGACGAGCCGGTCACGGTTCGAGGGCATGCGAAGCACCGACCCTATCGCGCCCGGCCCGGCCGCGGCCACCGAGGCTCCCCGGACCCTCACGGATCGGATCCTCGCTGCATATCGTGCCCAAGAGCGCTCCATGGGGCGGATATCGACGGGGGAGGAGGCCCTATTGAGGGTTCGCTACTCGAGCGGCTCGACCGAGTCCCCGACCCGGACCCTGCCGGGCTCCTGCACCCGCGCGTACATCCCGAAGGGAAGTCCGCCCCGACCGTCGATCCGCCCACGGTGCCTCGCGATCACCTTCAGGGTCTCGAAGTCCTTTGTCCCCGTGGTCGGATCCTGGGTGGTGACGACGCAACGCGCCACCGGACGGATGACGACGAGCACGGCGTCGCCCACCCGAACGCGTCGGCCACGCCAGGTGTCCTCTTCATATGGCTCGCATCCCTCGACCTCGAGGTTGATGCGGAAGCGGCGCGAGTCGAGGTCGCCGTCGCGACCGCCGAGGCGCGCGAGATCGCGCACCGAGGCCTGCGAGACGATCGTGAGAGGCTCGACGTCGGGACCGTCGCCCGGCCGGTCGGTGCGCACGAGTCGGAGGGAGCGTCCGGCGTACGCCGACAGGGCTTCGCTCCACGGACCTTGGAGGACGCGCCCTGATACGGGCCGGCCGTAGAAGTCCGTCGTGACCGGCTCGCCGGTCACGTCGCCGCCGTCGGGGAAGTCGAGCGTGAGAAGCTCAGCGCCGTCGTCCCACGACGCCTTGATCCGCACGAGCATCCCCAGGTCGGCGCCGCTGAACAGGTCGCCGCGATCGTCGATCAGAAAGAAGCGCCGGTTCTCCGCGATCCCGCGCTCATCCAGCAGCACCTCGTCGGGGTGTACCAGCGCCGTGCCTTTCACCGGCGTCACGCAGAAGCGGGAGATCGTCCGAGCCACGATCGGAACGGTACTGGATGGGTGCGCGGGCTGGTCGCTGCCGCGCTCGTGGTACGTTCGGCCTGATGGGACCCGACCTCTATCCGGACCTGAAACCCCTGGCGTTCCTCCTGGGTGCCTGGGAAGGTGGAGGCGAGGGCCGCTATCCGACGGTGTCCCCGTTCGCCTACCGGGAGAGTCTTTCGTTCGAGCACGTCGGCGACGACTTCTTGCTGTACGCGCTGGAGAGCTGGTCCCTCGAGGACGGCGAGCCGTTGCACTTCGAACGTGGGTTCCTGCGGCCCGGCGCTTCGCCCGAGGCCGTGGAGCTGACGCTCGCGCATCCGTTGGGTCTCGTCGAGATCTCCGAGGGAACGCTCGACGGGACGAGCCTGGAGCTGCGCTCGGCGACGGTGGGTCGCACGAGGACCGGAGACGCAGTCACGGGGGTAGCGCGCCGGTATCGCGTGGAGGGCGACGTCCTCCGATACGAGCTCGACATGGCGATGGAGGGGGTCCCGATGACGCGCCATCTCGACGGCGAGCTGCACCGCGCGAGCTCGTGAGCTGTGTCGGGTGACGCCGTGAGCGCGAGCGGCTCGTCGTCGTCATCCCGGGGAGAACAGGACTTCAGCAGGCTCTGGCTCGCAGCCTCGGTCGTCGGCATCGTGGCCGGCGGCGCGCTCTGGATCGCGGGTGCGACGACGAGCGCCAAGATCGCCTGGGCTGCAACCACCACGATCGCGATCCTGCCGAGCGCCCGAGAGGTCATCGACGGGCTCATCCACCGCCGTCCCGGCGTCGACGTCATCGCACTTCTCGCGATGGCCGGAGCGCTCGCGCTTGGCCAGGACCTCGCCGGCGCCGTGATCGCGCTTATGCTCTCGAGCGGAGAGGCGCTCGAAGCCTACGCTGACCGCCGAGCGCACAAGGAGCTCTCGGCGCTCCTCGAGCGAGCGCCCCGCACGGTCACGAGGTACGAGGACGGCGATCTCACGACCCGCCCGATCGAGGAGGTCGTCCACGGCGATCGCATCTTCGTGAAGACTGGAGAGGTCATCCCCGTCGACGGCGTGATGCTCGGCGACGGCGTTCTCGACGAGTCGGCGCTCACCGGTGAGTCGCGTCCGGTCGAGCGCCCCAACGGCGACCTCGTGCGCTCGGGAGCGCTGAACGCGGGTCCGGCGTTCGACCTTCGCGCGGCAGCAACCGCCGAGGAGAGCACCTATGCCGGCATCATCCGCCTGGTGAAAGAGGCGCAGGAGACGAAAGCCCCGGCGGTCCGTCTGGCCGACCGCTACGCGACGATCTTCATCCCGGTGACGCTCGTCATCGCCGGAGGGGCGTGGGCGATCAGTGGCGACGCGATCCGCGCACTGTCGGTCCTGATGGTCGCGACGCCGTGCCCGCTGATCCTCGCGGTTCCGATCGCGATCGTGGCGGGCATCTCCCGCGCGGCACAACGCGGCATCATCGTGAAGAACGGCGGCGCACTCGAGACGATCGCGCGAGGTCAGGTGCTCCTGTTCGACAAGACGGGAACCCTGACCGCCGGCATCCCTGAGATCGCCGAGATCGAGGTCTTCGCTGACATCTCGCCCGACGAGTTGCTCTGTCTCGCCGCGTCGCTCGATCAGGTGTCGCCGCACGTGCTGGCGGCGGCGATCGTGCGGGCAGCTCGCGAGCGCGGCCTCGACCTGGACTTCCCCGAGGACGTTCACGAACGGCACGGTGCCGGCATCGAGGGGAAGGTGGCCGGCCGCCATGTCGCGCTCGGCAAGGCCGTGTTCGTCACTGGTGGGGGAGCGCTGCCCGGGCGCGCCCGCGACGTGCGACGCCGGTCGATGCTCGATGGTTCCTCGTGCGTGTTCGTCTCGGTCGACGGCGAGGTCGCGGGGGCCGTCGTGATCGACGATCCCATCCGGCCGGATTCGCCGCGTGTGATCCGTTCGCTGCGGCGCGCGGGCATCAGGCGAGTCGTCATGGTCACGGGTGATCACCCAGACGTCGCCGAATCGGTCGGCGCCGCGCTCGGCGTCGATAGGATCCTCAGCGAGCGCGCCCCCGCTGAGAAGGTCGAGGCCGTCGAGGCCGAGCGGCTCGAAGGGGTGACGATCATGGTGGGCGACGGGTTGAACGACGCGCCCGCGCTCGCTGCGGCAGACGTCGGGGTGGCGATGGGCGCCCGGGGCGCCACCGCGTCATCGGAAGCTGCCGACATCGTCCTCGTCGTCGACCGGCTGGACCGGCTGGTGGAGGCCATCACGATCGCGCGCCGCTCACGCCGGATCGCACTCGAGAGCGTCTTCCTGGGGATGGGCCTCGCGTTCGGGTTCATGTTCTTCGGGGCGTTCGGGCTGTTCGGACCCGTCGCCGGGGCGATCGTTCAGGAGGGGATCGACGTTGCCTCGATCCTCAACGCGTTGCGTGCGCTCGGGGGCGGCCGTGGACAGAAGCGCGTGACCCCCGGCACCGATGTGGCCGAGCGGTTCCGCGCCGAGCACAAGGAGTTCGCACCGGAGTTGCAGCGCATCCGGGCGACCGCGGACCGGCTCGGAACCCTCACGCCCAGCCAGACCCGGGACGAGCTCGCCGCGGTTCACCAGTTCCTCGCCGTGCGCCTCCCCCAGCACGAAGAGGAAGAGGAAGCGGTCGTCTACCCGATCGTTGCCTCCTTGATGGGCGGCGAGGATCCGATGAGCAGCATGGCCCGAGCGCACATCGAGATCTCGCACCTCGCGCGGGTCTTCGACCAGTTGCTGAAGGATCTGCCGACCGAGGGACCGAGTCCCGACGACCTGATGGACCTGCGGCGAGTGTTGTACGGGCTGCACGCGATCCTGCGCCTGCATTTCGCGCAGGAAGAGGAGGCCTATGCCTGGCTGGCCTCCGAGGAGCCGGCTCTGGTTCGCTGAGCGGGTCCGTCCCCGTTCTCTTCTGGGGCGACCTTGCGCTTCCGCGTGGTCTTGACCTTCGGCTCGGGCTTCGCCTCCGGCTCTGCCTTGACGCGTGGCTTCGTGGTTCGCTTGGGCTTCTTCGCGGCTGGGGCGCCGCCGGATCCGGGACCGGTCGTGTCCGCGGGGCCACTGCGTGGCTCCCAACCGGCGGGCTCCGCCGACAGGAGGACGCGGAACGAGGCGCCACCGCCGCGCCGATCCTCGACCCAGGCGCGTCCGCTGTGCAGCTCAGCGAATCGCGTGACGAGGGCGAGGCCGACACCGGCACCGCCCGCTGCGCCGGGCGAGCTTCCCTGGCGGAAGGCTTCGAAGATCATCTCGCGCTCTGCCGGCGAGACGCCGGGTCCGTTGTCCTCGACGGCGATTAGTGCGCCCTCGGGGGAGGCCTCGACACGCACCCAGATCCGCGCTTCCTCGGGCGTGTGCTTCACGGCGTTGCCGAGCAGATTCTCGAGGATGCGCTCGACCATCGCCGCGTCGATCGGGATCACGACCGGTGCGGTGTCGAGTTGCAGCCGGCGTTCGATCACGAGCGGCGATCCGGCGATGAACTCACGGATGAGCTCCCCGACGTCGATCGGCTGGAAGTCCGGCGACACGATGCCTCGCGTCAGTCGTTCGAGGTCCAGCAGGTCGGTCACGATCCGGTCGAGCTTGCGAGCGTTCTGCGCGATCCGTCGGGCCATATCGCGCGACTCGTCGGCGGGCACGTCGAGGTCTTCCCGAGCCAGCGTGATCGCGAGTCCGAGGATCGCTGCGAGCGGCGTACGCAGATCGTGCGACACGGCTTGGAGGAACGTGTTCTTCATCTCGTCGGCGGCGCGCAGCCGCTCGGCGATCTGGCGCTCGTGCTCGAGGTCCCGCTCGAGCTGCCCGGCGCGTTTCTGCTCGGTGATGTCCACGAGCACTCCCTGCCAGAACATCGGGGTGCCCTTCTCGTCGGTGATGGGGCGCGCTTGGTCGTGCACCCACACTTCGCGACCGTTCTTGGCGATCATGCGGTACACCATGTCGACCGGGAACTCGGTCGAGACGACGGTGTTGTGTTCTCGGTCGTCGGGATGAACGATCTTGCTCCACAGGTCGGGGTCGTCGTACCAATCCTGCGGCGTGTACCCGAGGACGTCGGTGGTCTGCGGGCTGATGTAGAGCGTGTTCACCGGCCCTTCCAGCGCGTCGAGGTAGGTGATCGTCGGCAGCTGCTCGACGAGCGCCTGGTAGCGCATCTCGGTCTCGCGCACGCGCTCCTCGCCGGCCCGCTGGGCAGTGATGTCGTACAGGATCCCCTGCCAGTAGGCGGGCTTGCCCTCTTCACCGGAGACCAGCACGGCCTCGTCGCGGAACCACACGACGCGCGCGTCCCGGCTGTACATCCGATACTCGGCGACGAGCGGCTCACCCGTCTCCTCGGCCTGACGGTATGCCGCGTCGATCCGTTCCTTGTCGTCCGGATGGAATTGACGCGCCCACGCGGCGGGGTCTTCCTCCCATTCATTCGGGGAGAACCCCAGGATCTGCTCGACCTGCGGGCTGACGTAGAGCAAGCGACCGAGCGTCATCGGGTCCGTCTCGACGCTCTCCAGGTAGACGATCGCGGGCAGCTGCTCGACGACGCGGCGGAAGCGCCGCATACCCTCGATGCGCTCCTCCTCGAGCGCCTTGCGCCCCGTGATCTCGGTCATCAGGCCGCGGAGCACGCTCGTGCGGTTCTCCACGTCCAGCAGAACGTGTCCGATGTCTCGCAGCCACACGACCGCGCCGTCCTTGGCGAAGAATCGGTATTCGATGTCGAAGCGTTCGCCGGAGATCGCCGAGCCGGTGAGTCGCGAGATCGCCTCCTCGCGATCGTCGGGGTGCAGGTGGTCCGCCCAGAACCTGGGATCGGCGAGCCACTCCTGGGATGTGTAGCCCAGGATCCGCGTCACGCCCTCGCTCATGAAGGAGAAGGCCATCGTCTGCGCGTCGGCTTCCCAGATGATCCCGTCGAGGTCGGCGATCAGGCTGGTGTCGCGCCGAATCTCGCTCTCAGGGGGTTCGCTGTGAGGTGATTCGCTGCTGGGATGCCTGCGCTCGCGCGTCATCGTGTTCGCAGTGTGAACGCTGTCGGCTCAGTTGGCTACAGTGCCTCCGTCGGCCCTGGGATCGCTGCCGGCATCGAACCCCTTGTCGGTCACGCAGATGAGGTGGGCGTGGCCCGTATGTTCGTCGTGGGAACCGATCGCCTCTATGCGGAAGCCACCCTCGCGCAACGCGTCACGTGTGGCGAGCGGCACGTCGTCCTCGGCCAGGATCATCGGCTCGGCGCTCTCTGGCTCCATCCCTGCGGACAGCCACCGCGGCGCGGCAAGCGCCACCGAGGCAGACATCCCCAGGTCTACGACCCGGATGAGGTTCGCGGCGTTGATCTGCGGCTGTGCGTAGCCACCCCTGGAGCCCGAGACGATCACCGGCTTGCCCTCGCGCTGCACGATCACCGGCATCAGCGTGTGTGCCGGCCGTTTCCCCGGCGAAAGCTCGTTCGGATGACCGGCTTCCAAGGTGAATCCGGCGCCGCGGTCGTGGGCGACGATCCCCGTGTCCGGCTCGAGGATCCCCGATCCGAAACCGTAGAAGAGGCTCTGGATCAACGACACCGCGAACCCGCTCGCGTCGGCGGCGACGAGAGCGATCGTGTCGCCGCCCTCGTGAGGCCCCGCCTGCTCGTCGAACCCTGCGTTCCCACGCACCTCGTCACAGATCGCGGCCAGGTGTCCGTCGTCGAGCAACGTGGGCGGGTGGACCTTCATGTGATCGGCGTCGGCGAGGTGGCGGTCGCGGTCGGAAGCCGTGGCCCGGATCACGCGCGCGAGCGAGGGCGCGTCCGGCCCGAGGGGGTCGGGATCGATGCCCAGGCGCTCGATGACGGCCAGGATCTCGAGGAGAACGAACCCCTGCGAATTCGGCGGCACGACCAGGATGTCGAGGTCGCGGTACCGCCCGCGAAGCGGCGAGAGGAGGTCGGCCGTGTGCGCTGCCAGATCGGTTCGCGTCATCGGAGAGCCCGCCGCCCGAAGCCCATCGACGTAGCGGGCTCCGACCTCGCCACGGTAGAGCGCGTCGGCTCCCTCGGCCGCGACGGCCTGGAGCGTCGCACCCAGCGCAGGTTGCCGGAGGAGCTCGCCTGCTGCGAGCGGTTCCCCATCGGGGAAGAACACCGCTCGGATGCCCGGATCGGCAGCGAGATGCTCGCCATCGGTCTGAAGCTTGCGAGCGAGCGATCGCGGGACGTCGGCGCCGTCATGCGCGAGCGCGATCGCCGGGGCGAATGCGTCGGCCCACGGAAGCGCCGCGCCCCGCGCGTGCAACGCCTCCCAACCGCTCGTCGCGCCGGGAACGGTGATGCTGAGTGGACCGTAAGCCGGCATCGAGGTGCCGTCTCCCTCCGCGCGAGCTGCGGCGACGTCGATCGCGAGCGGTGCCCGTCCGCTCGCGTTGATCGCGACCACGTCGCCGGTCGGATGTTGAACGAGCGCGAACAGGTCGCCGCCGACGCCGCAGTTGTGCGGATACGTGACGGCGAGAACCGTCGCGGCGGCGAGCGCCGCGTCGACGGCGTTCCCTCCTCGCTCGAAGGCCGCGGCACCCGCCTGCGTGGCGAGCACGGTCGGCGAGGCGATCGCCCAGTTCCGGCCGCTCGCGTGCAGCTCCATCACATCGGAGTCTGGCACGAGCCCCCGACTCATGGAGGGCGCTTCGAGGTTGCGCCCGTCGTTCGATCACGCTCGGAGCCTCAGTCCTCGGTAGCCGTCGACGAACCCGGCGTGGCGAAGGGCGGCCGCGTGCTTCGACCCGCCGGCCGGGCCGCCGTCGATCCGCGTCAGCTCGATCTTCCGCAGGCGTCCGTCCTTGACCAGTGAGGCGAGGGTGTCGACCCACCTATCGGCTTCCGCCCCGAACGTCACGAGGGAACGAGCGCCACCCTCGAGGAAGGCCGCCGGAACCCCCTCGACGAGAACGACGTAGGCACCGGCGGTGCGGGACGGATGGCCGAGACCCTCGGGCCACGGGAGCGCGGCACCGTAAGGCTGCGCCGGGTCTGCGGCGGCGAGCACGAGCGGCGTCTCGGTGCCGGTCTCGCCCGAGTCGCGCAGGGATCTGAGCCGGTCGACGGAGCCGGGGAGCGCGAACTGGGCAGCCCCGAGACCAGCGACGAAGTATCCTCTCCGAACCTTCCCGGCCTCATCCAATGCCTTCAGGACCGGATAGACGCCGGAGAACCCTCCGGGTACGCCTTCGGCCAGGACCGATTCGCGCGTCACGACCCCATGGCGATCGAGGAGCTGGAGCGCGCGTGCGTGCGCGAGCTCGGTGGGTGCGGGGGCCGGCTCCCGGAGCGTGGCCACGAGGGACCACCGTCCGGCTCCGGCAGGAGGTCCGACGTGGCGCAGCGACCCCGGCCTCGGCCGGTGCCCGGGCCGTGATGCTCGCACCCTGCTCGAGCCTCCTTTCACGAAGGCGCGCAGGGGAGCGAGCGTGTCGTTCGTGACCTCGCCGGCCCAAACCAGATCCCAGAGTGCGCGGAGGACCACGCGCTCGTCAGCCGTCCCCGCCGCCCCCACGAGATCCGGCCAGAACGAGGCACCGCGGACCCCCAGGAGCGAGCGGATCGCGTCGTGGATCTCGGCTTGCATATCGTCTGGCGGTAGCTCGCCGACCGCTGGCGCGAGCACCGGGACCTGGTCGCGGAAGAGCAGCGTGACGCGCCCGTCGTCGATGCCCAGCGGCCCCGCCCCGATCCACACGAGCTCACCCAGGGCGCAGAGCGCGTCGAGGTCGGCCGGGCGGAAGCCGCGAACGCGGGCGGGCAGCACGTCGGTCTCCAGGATCGATGCCGGCACCGAGGCTCCTTGCAGTCGGGCGATCGCCGCGGGAAGCGCATCCACACCCCCGTGCGGCCGATCCGCCGTCTGCCACGCGGGGAGGAACCGAGCGAACGTCGCGGCGTCGACGGGCTCCACCTGCTTGCGCAGTGCTGCGAGCGACCGTTGCCTGATCCGGCGCAGGACCTCGACGTCGCACCATTCCCGTTCGACCCCGCCTGGGCGGAACTCGCCCTCGACGACCCGGCCCTCCTGCGCGAGCGTCGCGAGCGCCTGACGCACCCGCTCCGGTGGTGCGCCGAGCCGCGTGGCCACGTCGCGAACGAGGAAGGGCCCGTGCGTTCGCGCGAACCGGGCGACGAGCGTATCGAGCGGACGCTCGGTCGGACCGGTGAACGCGCGTGGTAATCCCAGGGGGAGCGACGCTCCGAGCGCGTCGCGCAGCGTCGCGGCGTCTTCGCTCGCGGCAAGGTGCTCCTCGCCGGCGATCCGCACCCGGATCGCCCGGGTCTCGTCGAGTAGTCGCGAGATCCATGCCGGCGCATCGTCGCCGCTGCGCGCGAGCACCTCGTCCTGGCGCATCGGCCCGAGGTCACGCAGCAGATCGTGAACGTCGTCGGCGTGGCGCGTGCGGCGACCCTCGCTGAGGCGCTGCAATCCGAGCTCGACCTCGTCCAACGCCCGTGGGTCGAGGAGCTCACGCAGTTCCTCGGTGCCGAGCAACTCTCGCAGCAGGTTGCCGTCGAGCGCGAGCGCCGTCGCGCGTCGTTCGGCGAGCGGTGCGTCCCCTTCATACATATAGACCGCGACCCATCGGAACAACAGCGACTGGGCGAACGGCGAGGCGGTTTCCGTGTCGACCGTGACCAGTCGCGTCTTACGAGAGCGCAGATCGCCCATCACCTCGCGAAGCGCGGGCACGTCGAACACGTCGCGCAGGCATTCGCGTGTCGCCTCCAGCAGGATCGGGAACGTTGGGTGCTTCGCGGCCTCGATCAGCAGGTCGGCGCTGCGCTGGCGTTGCTGCCACAGAGGGGTCCGCTTGCCGGGGCGGAGCCGCGGCAGAAGCAGCGCCCGGGCACTGGCCTCCCGGAACACGCTCGCGAACATCGCGGTGCCCGGCAGCACGCGAACGACCTCTGCCTCAATCTCCTCCGGCTCGAACACGAGATCCTCGACCGGGATCCGATCGACGGCCTCCGGTAGCCGCACGACGATCCCGTCGTCTGACCACAGGACCTGAGCGCCGGGCCCGAGTCGGTCGTTCAGGCGCGCCTCGATAGCGAGGGCCCACGGGGCGTGCACCCGCGACCCGAAGGGCGTGAGCACGCACATCCGCCAATCGCCCAACTCGTCGCGGAAGCGTTCGATCACGACGGTCCGGTCGTCGGGCACGGCACCGGTCGCCTCCCGCTGGTCGTCAAGGTAGTTGACGAGGTTCTGGGCGGCGAGCTCGTCGAGGCCGATATCGCGGCCGAGACGCGCGAGCGCCTCCTCGCGCTTCTTCCCGCGAAGCTCGCGGGTGAAGGCGCCGATCGCCCGTCCGAGCTCGATCGGTCGTCCGGGCTTGCCCCCCTTCCAGAACGGCATCTTGCCGGGCTCGCCGGGAGCCGGCGCCACGATCACCTGGTCGCGTGTGATGTCCTCGATCCGCCACGCGCTCGCGCCGAGCAGGAAGACCTCGCCGCGGCGCGACTCGTAGACCATCTCCTCGTCGAGCTCGCCGACCCGGGTGCCGTCGGGCAGGAACACACCGAACAGCCCGCGGTCGGGGATCGTGCCGCCGTTCGTGATCGCGATCCGGCCCGCGCCCTCTCGAGCCCGGACCGTGTCGGCCCCACGGTCCCACACCAGGCGCGGCCGCAGCTCCGCGAACCCGTCGCTCGGGTAGCGACCCGACAGGAGATCGAGGACCGCCTCGAACACGTCGTCCCCCAGATCGGAGAAGTTCGCGCAGCGTCGGGCGGTCGCTCGCAGGTTATCGACCGTCCACTCGTCGACGGCGCACATCGCGACGAGCTGTTGGGCGAGCACGTCCAGGGGATTCCGCGGATAGCGCGTTTCTTCGATCAGTCCGGCGAGCATGCGCTCGGCGACGACCGAGGCCTCGAGCAGATCTCCGCGGTACTTCGGGAAGATGCGGCCTTTCGACGGTTCACCGACCGAGTGCCCCGCGCGCCCGATCCGCTGCAGCCCGCTCGCGACCGAGCCAGGCGATTCGACCTGGATCACGAGATCGACGGCGCCCATGTCGATGCCGAGCTCGAGCGACGACGTGGCCACCAGCCCCCGCAGCGCCCCCGACTTCAACGCGTCCTCAACCTCGAGTCGCTGCTCGCGCGCGAGGGACCCGTGATGCGACTTCACCAGGTCCTCCCCGGCGAGCTCGTTCAGCTGCGCGGCCAATCGCTCGGCGAGCCGCCGCGCGTTCACGAAGATGATGGTGGAGCGGTGCTCTCGGATCAGCTCGAGGAGCTTCGGGTGGATCGAGGGCCAGATCGACGCGGCTGCCGGGGGAGGCGCGAGCACGCTCCCGTGCCGCTCGGCGCTGTCGTGCATCGGGTCGACGGGGACGGGCTGGGTCCCCAGCTCGGCCATGTCTTCGACCGGAACGACGACCTGCAGCTCCATCGTCTTCCGGTGCCCGGCGTCGACGATCGTGACGGGTCGCGGCTCCTTCGGCCCCGCGAACCCGCCGAGGAACCGCGCGATCTCCTCCAGCGGCCGCTGGGTCGCGGATAGCCCGATCCGCTGCGGCGGAGTTTCGCAGAGCTGTTCGAGACGCTCGAGCGACAGGGCGAGGTGGGCGCCTCGCTTGGTCGCGGCGAGCGCGTGGATCTCGTCGACGATGACCCACCGGACCTCGCGGAGCGTCTCGCGCCCCGATGACGTGAGCATCAGGTACAGAGACTCCGGCGTCGTGATGAGGATGTCGGGCGGACGCGAGAGCAGCGCGCGCCGGTCGCGGGCGCTCGTGTCGCCGGTGCGGACGCCCACGGTCGGAACGTGGGGGAGTGGGGCGCCGGCGCGTTCGGCCGCGTGCTGGATGCCGGCCATCGGCGCGCGCAGGTTCTTCTCGACGTCGACGGCCAGCGCGCGAAGCGGTGAGATATAGAGGACGCGTGTGCGCACGAGCCGGTCCGGCGGCGGCTCGGCGGACAACCGGTCGATCGCCCAGAGGAACGCCGCGAGCGTCTTGCCGGAACCGGTCGGCGCGAGGATCAGCGAATGGTCGCCATGAGCGATCGCCGGCCAGCCCTTCGCCTGCGCTGCCGTCGGCTCGGCGAAGGACGCCTGGAACCAATCCCGCACCGGAGGCGAGAACGCGTCGAGGGGGTCCCGGCTCACACGACAACGGTACTCGCAGCCACCGACACGCGAGACGCCGTTCAGCTGCTAGCGTCCGGGCGGTGCAGCAGCCGGACGTGAAGCCGAGAAGATTCCTGCTCCTCGGTTCGGGAGAGTTCGAGCCGTGGACGGCCGACGTCGAGCGCGGAGTGCTGGACACGGCCATCGGCGACGGATCCGTCGTCGTGCTGCCGACGGCCAGTGCTCCCGAGGGCGACAAGGTGTTCGATCGTTGGGGAGCGATGGGTCTCGCGCATTACGAGTCGATGAGCGTCCGCGCGGAGGTGCTGCCTGTAAAGACGCGCGGCGACGCGATGCGAGAAGACCTCGCCGCTCGAGCCGAGGCAGCATCGATGGTCTTCTTCTCAGGAGGCAAGCCAAACCACCTGGCGGAGGTGCTGGACGGAAGTCCCTTGCTGTCAGCGATCCTGCGAGCGCTGGATCGCGGGGCCGTGTGGGCGGGGTGCAGCGCCGGCGCGATGGTCACGAGCCAGTCGCGAGCCCAGCACGACGCGCGCGGAGGGATCGGGTCGAGCTGGGTGTTCGGTCTCGGGCTGATCGAGCACGTTTCGTTCGGCGTGCATTGGGACAAGGCTCGATGGATCCCGGGCATGCGCCCGTTCATCGAGTCGAGGGTGCCGCCCGGCTCCTGGTTCGTCGGGATCGACGAGCGAACCGCGATCGTCGGCGACGGGCACTCGTGGGACGTCGCAGGCATGAAGACCGTCACCGTGCGTCACGCGGGCGGCACGACGACGCACCGCGTGGGAGAACGGTTCGCGACCAGTGCCGATGTCCTCGCTACCGACGTTGACCCACCGGAGCTCGGCAGCTAGGTTCCGCGGGTGCCTCGCGCCAGGGATCACGCCGGCCTGATCATCACCGGTGCCGACGTCTATACCGTCGATGCAGCGCGTCGGTGGGCGCGACAGGTCGCGATCGAAGGGGATCGGATCGTCGGCGTCGGGGTGGAGGACCACGACCTGGACGACCTTATCGGGCCCACTACCGAGCGGCTCGAGTTGCCGGGGCGGATGGTCGTGCCGGGCTTCCAGGACGCGCACGTTCATCCGGCGTTCGCGGGCAGGAACCTGCTCCGTGTGCACCTCGATCATCTTGATTCGCGACAGGAGGTGCTCGACGAGATCGGCGGCTACGCGCGCGAGCATCCCGACGAGTCGTGGATCCTCGGCGGGGGGTGGCCGATGTTCCTGTTCCCCGACGGACTTCCGACCGCATCGGAGCTCGACGCGGTCGTCCCCGATCGGCCGGCATTCCTGATGAACAGGGATGTGCACACAGGCTGGGCGAACTCGCGCGCGCTCGAGCTCGGGGCGATCACGCGCGACAGCCCCGACCCCTGGGACGGGCGGATCGAACGCGATGCCTCTGGCGTCCCCACCGGGGCTCTGCACGAAGGCGCCGCATATTCGTTCTGGGAGCGCGTTGTGCCGCCGACGTCCGACGCTGAATGGCGCGATGCCTTGCTCGTCGCACAGCGGCATCTGCATCGGCTCGGCATTACCGGTTGGCAGGACGCATGGGTGCGGCCCGACCTCCTCCGCGCGTACCGCGAACTCGAGGACGCCGGCGATCTCACGGTGCGCGTCGTAACCGCCCTGTGGTGGGACCGTCACCGCGGTGTGGAGCAGATCGAGGGGTTCATCGAACAACGCGCGTCCGCGGAGGGCGGCCGCGTCCACGCCGGCACGGTCAAGATCATGGTCGACGGCGTCGTTGAGACCTGCACGTGCGCGATGCTCGAGCCGTACCTCGGTCGTGACGGCGCGCCGACCACCAACGACGGCCTTATATATGTCGAGGAGTTGAGCGAGGCGGTGACCGCGCTCGACGCGGCCGGGTTCCAGGCGCATATGCACGCGATCGGCGACCGCGCGGTGCGGCGTTCACTCGATGCCGTGGAAGCCGCCCGCGCCGCGAACGGCCCCGGCGACCAGCGTCACCACATCGCACATCTTCAGTTCGTGCGTCCCGAGGACGTCCCGAGGTTCCGCGGGCTCGACGTCGTTGCCAACCTCCAGCCGCTGTGGGCCTGCCACGACCCGCAGATGGAGTCGCTGACGCTCGCACAGGTGAGTCCCGAGCGAGCGACCACGATGTACCCGTTCGGCGATCTGCACCGCAGCGGCGCCATCCTCGCGATGGGGAGCGACTGGGGAGTGTCGTCGCCGAACCCGTTGCTCGAGATGGAGGTCGCGATCACGCGCATCGACACCGAGGATCGCGACGGTCAAGCGTTGCTTCCCGAGCAGCGGCTGGACCTCGCTACCGCGATCGCGGCGTTCACACGGGGATCGGCGTACGTGAACCACGACGACGACGCGGGTTCGATCGAACAGGGGAAGCGGGCCGATCTGGCGATCATCGACCGGAACCTGTTCGCGCGCGATGCCGGTCCGGTGGGGGAGGCGACGGTCGAGATGACGATCGCGGCCGGGCGGATCGTGCACCCGTTGGTGTAGACGCGGAGCCCTCCGCGCGTATCCTGGGAAGCCGTGAGGCCGTTGGACGGAACGCCTTCGACGGGCGACCGACCGCGTTGTTTCCTCTGCGGCCGCGCCACCTACGATCCCGACAAACGAGGGAAGCCGTGGGTGCGGGCGGTGGCAGGCGGGAGGCAGGCGTTGATCTGCCCCGAATGCCAGCGCGACCGACCCGACTGGGCCGATGGCCTGGATCGGTGCCGATCGTGCGGAGGGACGAGACTGTCGGCGATGCTCGGCGAGGTCGTGTGCCGCGCCTGTGGCCACACGGAACCCGCGAGAACCGCGGGCGCTTAGCTCAGTTGGTTAGAGCGTCGCCCTTACAAGGCGAAGGTCGGAGGTTCGAGCCCTCCAGCGCCCACCAACATCTAGCAGCGGAAAGGCGGGAACGCGTGCTGAGGTCGGAGCGAGTTCTGCTCGTTATGAGCAACGGTTCGACCCCTCCATTTTGTCGCTGAGCGCCTGCACGTTCGGAGCCTGTTGAGGGTTCATCGATACGATATGAGCGAGCCCCTTCACCTGGCAGCGGAGGCACCCGCCTCCGAGAATCTCGAGGCGTCCCAAAGCTTCGGGACTTCTATTACGCCGAGAGTCAGACGCTGTTTCGTCGCCTTTGGCTCGTGACCGGGAATCGTGCGGAGGCCGAGGAGTTGATGCAGGACGCGTTCCTGAAGGTCTGGGAGAGATGGGACCAGGTCGACGCTATGGATGACCCCGTTGGCTACCTCTACCGGACGGCCATGAACCTGTTCCGGAAGCGGTATCGGCGGGCTGTGTTGGCGATCCAGCGATCGATCGGACTCGCGCCCTCGAGGGACGATTTCGCGGATGCTTATAACCGCGAAACCGTGCGAGGGGTGCTCTCGATGCTCCCGCCGCGTCAGCGAGCTGCCCTCGTGCTGACCGAGATGCTCGGGTTAAGTGCAGACGACGCGGGGCGCGCGCTCGGCGTGCAGGCATCCACGATCCGATCGTTGTCGCACCAGGGTCGTGAGTCGTTCCGTCGCGCGATGGAGGTAGAGGATGCTTAACGTGCGCGAACTGCTCGAGCGCGAGGGTGCCACGGTCGACCTCGAGCACGGCCACTTCGAGCGGATGCTGCGCCGGCGCGATCGCAAGCGACGGAACCAGCGGATCGGCGCCGGGGTGCTGGCGATCATCATCGCCCTCGTGACCTTCGTCGCCATGACACGTGCCTTCGACGCCGCCAAGCCTCCGGCGGACGGGTCGCACCCACGGACTTTCACGGGGATGGTCATCCGCTACACGGGCAACCCCTACGGAATCGGACCGTTGGGGGACCTCGTCGCCCAGGACCCGAGCACGGGTGAGGTGATCACCGTTATCGACGGTGCTGATATGAGATTTCTCCGCGATCGCGGCATTCGGTGGGCGGCCCCATCCGCCGACGGCAGATGGGTCGCGTTCGAAATGGTGTCCTGCGTCGCTGGCCACCTGGTCAAGAGTGGGCTCTGGCTCACGAACGGGACGGACCAGCCGCGTCAGTTGACGGCGCCCTGCCTTGAAGGCCCGGAGGTGTCCGAGGGCCTCTGGGCATGGTCGCCCACCGGCTCGCGGCTTGCGGCCGTCGAAGGTGGCCAGCTGATCCTTATCGATGCGGCGACCGGGCATCGAACGGAACTCGGGAAGACGACGGGCGACGTCACATCCCTCGCGTGGTCACCGGACGGCTCGCGGATCGCGTACGGCACCGTACCGGTCGGGACGGGGGACGGGGCGGCGAACACCGTTCGGGCTTCGGTGTACTCGGTCGATGTGCGCAGCGGCGATCACGCTCTGCTCGCGAACGTGATCGGGCAACTACCAGGAGGCGAGGAGGGATCGGGGATCCGGTGGTCGCCGGACGGTAGGCGCATCGCGGTCCTCGGAGGGATCACTGAAGCGCGGCTATACCTCGTGAAGGCGAATGGGTCCGGCGCCGAGCTGCTCACCGAAGGGGTGAACATCGCACATGTCCTCGGTTCGCCGAACCTCGATTGGTCGCCCGATGGCACTCGGATCGCATACGCAACGTTGATCCAAGACCGCGACAGGCTGCAGATCTGGAACGGGTCGCCGGCCGGCTCGACCCCCGTCCTTGTTTTCGATCCGACATCGTCCCCCGGAAAGTTCACTTTGTCAGGTGGCCCGGTCTGGTCACCCGACGGCACCCAGATCGCCTTCAGGTACGACGCGACCGGCGAAGAGAAGGGCTGGCTGGTCGCCAACGCCGACGGAACCGGCGCCGCTCACGAGATCGATGAGCTCCAGTACCTGAGTTGGCGTGGAGGTTGGTACTTCTGCGAGTGCTACGGATAGGCCAGGGCAGGTGTTCCGAGAGTGACCTCTCGAGCTTGCCCGCACAACATCGGTACAGGCGGGTCGCGCCCTCGGTCACGTCGGCGGTTCCTTCCGTTGTTCCGCGACAGAAGACGAACGGACTGGCCATCGCAGCGCTCGTACTCGGAATTCTATGGCTCTATGGCGTTAGGTCCATCCTCGCGCTGGTGTTCGGTTACAGCGGGAGAGGGCAGATCGACCAGTCCGAAGGACGAGAGTCTGGCCGAGGCATGGCAACCGCTGGAATCATCCTGGGCTGGATCGGCGTGGCGGGTCTTGTCTCGATCATTCTGATCGTTCTGTTTGGCCTCCTTTGGCCGACTTGCCAGAATCAAGGGGGACCGCAGTACTGCTGAGAGAAGTTGGGCCGGACGAACGACGGTCGTCTTCCCCCGCGAGGCGTAGTTCTCTGAACTTGAGGAAATAGGCCGCGGCACCGATTGTTCGACCGTCGCACGCTGCTAACGTGGCTGGGTCAAGTTGCGCTAGGGAGGTTTCCCTGACAATCCGAGTCCTGCACGTCATCGCGCCATTCGACCGGCGCGACGCGATTGGCCGCACCGTAGCAGAGCTCGCTCGTCATCAACAGGGGGTCGAGTCCCACCTGTGTACTAGTCGCGTGCTGCGCGGCGACGGCGCGTTCCGTTCGGTGCATGAGCTCGGTGGCCCAGACGCGCTCTTTCACCTCGCACGATGGCGACGGATCTCCGAAACGATCGGGAGCCTTCGCCCCGACATCGTTCACACCCATGGCGGCATCTGGACGCCGTTCCTAGCGATGAGTCCCGCGTTCCGCCTTCCAGTGGTGCTCTCGATTTACGCCTGGCCTCGGCTCCCGAGCCTCGCAAGGATGCCGCGAGGCGCGTGGGCCGAGATGCGATCGACCGCCGTTCTCCCCGGCCGCGTCGTGCTCTCTACCCTTCTGCCTAGGATGGCAGTGGGAGCGGCGCTCCGCAGGAGGAATGTCGGAGGCGTCCTCACGCAGGATCCCTTGCTTGCCGCGGAGCTGAGCACTTCCTTAGGCGTCTCGGTGCGTTTGACGGGAGGGGGAGGAGAAATCGACCACCTCCGCGCCCACTACGAACGAGAGCGGCCCGTCATCGTGTTCGCGGGTCGCGCCGAGACCACTCGGGGCATCGATACGCTCCTTATGGCGATGCCGGCGGTACTCGAGGCGTTCCCGTTGGCCCGTCTCAAATTGCTGCTCCTGCCGACCCGACAAGTGGACGGGCTTGAACAACAGATCAAGTCCCTGGGGATCGCCGGACATGTGGACGTCGATTGTTCTCCGGTAGATGATCTTCGCGAGCAGCTTGCTCGGTGCACGCTGTCCGTGTTCCCGTTCAAGTACGACGGAACCACGATCGCGCCGCCCTACACGGTCGTCGAGGCGATGAGTGTGGGGCTTCCCGTAATCGGAACGCGCGTCGCCTGCTTGTCGCCGATCTTGGTGGACAGCCGGAATGGGTCAGTCGTTCCGGTCGATGATCCCGGCGCACTCGCCGCCGCCATCCAAAACGTACTCTCCGACGGAGCAACATGGGGCGCCCTTTCCGTCGGAGCGTTGGAGACTGTGGACAGAAGCTGGAGCTGGGGGCGGGCCGCCAGAGTGACAGCCGAGCTCTATGAGGAGGTGCTCGCCTCAACATGATGAGTCGATTCTCTATCCGTGAACACTTCGGTGAGTTCGCAAGCAGGTACGACCAAGAGGCTTTGAAGGCCGGGCCTGGACTTCGCGAGATCAGCGAGCGCGAGCTCGCCACCGTGGAACGCCGGGTGGGCGTCGTTCAAGGTCGCCGGGTTCTCGACGCTGGCGTTGGAACCGGCAGGTTCGCCCGGATGTTGGTGCGAGGCGGCGCGCAGGTCGTCGGCGTCGACTTGACGCACGAGATGCTCGAGGTCTGCGCACGCAACGAGCCACGCGTTCGCCTCGTCGAAGCACGCCTCGGTTCCCCCTTCCCCTTCGGTGACGGCACGTTCGACCACGTCGTCTGCATCCGAGTCATCAAGTACCTGGACGACTGGACCATCGCCCTAGCCGAGCTAAGGCGCGTGATTCGTCCAACCGGGCGACTCGTCCTCGAGGTGGCAAATCAGCGATCCCTTGCTCGATGGGGCTACTCGCGGATGCCGGTCCGTCTGGTCACAGCAGGCGAGGCAGCTCGACTCCTCGCCTCGAGCGGCTTCCGTGTCCAGGCCATGGATCCAGGGGTGCGCCTGCCTTTCCTCATGTACCGATGGGCTCGCACGAGATCTCGTCTCGGCGCGGTCCGGCTGGTCGACGGCATGCTCACCAGAGCTCTCGGGCCCTTTGTTTTCGCTCGAAGTCTGATTTTCACGTGTCAGGCGGATCCGGCGTGGGATCTGCTGGAAGAACCGGCCCCACCCTGAGCGGCAGAGCTGCCCGACGGAGACCCCAAGGAGTTCCTCCCCGATCTCATTGACGATGTCGCGGTCGGCTCTTCGTTCAACGACCATTAGATGGTCGTTCGCATACGACGTGTTCGGACACTCGTATGAGACGAGGTGTCAAGTCAAGCGCTTAAGGCGGCGACCGGGGTCTGAGGCGAGGGCGAGATACCTGGCGGATCGGATCCCAGGGGCTCGCCTTTTCGAGTATCCGGACGCGTCGCATTTGCCGGCCGGGCGCCGGCGTTTGGCTTCGTGCAGAGCGACGACGCGCTCGAGCTCGTCGCGCGGAAACCCGACGCGACGGGGCAACTCAGTATCGCTCAGGCCATGCGTGGACGTCCTTACAAGGCGAAGGTCGGAGGTTCGAGCCCTCCAGCGCCCACCGTTGAAGGGTCTGCAGGTCGCCTCATGACGCCGGTATCGCATGCCGATCGGTGAACGGCCTCCGTCCATGGTCCCTTGCTGTCGTCACCCCTGAAACGAGCAGAAACGGTCACGCGCGGGATGTTGCCGGTCGCGTCGCATCCCTAGGGTTCTGGCAACCGAGCGTTCATCCGATCGAACGCAAGGTGGAAGGGGGGGAATATGCAGTCTCAGCTTCGGATGCGGATCGCGCTCGCTGTATGCGGCCTCGCACTGTTGTCGATCCCGCTCGGGTCGTTCCTGGCAAGTGCGCATACGCAGACCTATGGAGCGAATCTCTCGATCCATTTCGACAAGAAGACTCAGACCTTCAATGGTCATGTTGGCACCTCGAGCTTCTGTCACGAGGATCGTCTGGTCTCGCTCTATAGGACGGACGGTGGCAGCGACGTGCTCGTCGGCACGTCGGTGTCCGATCACTCGGGGCAGTGGGGCGACCTGTCGTGGACAGGGCCCGGCTCCTACGTCGCTCGGGTGACCCTAGTGCATGAAAGTGGCTACGGCCACGATCACACGTGTCTCGCCGGTTCATCTCCTGTGGCGACGGTGCCCTGATCGTTCAGGCCTAACGCACGAAGACGCGTCGC
>JALYLV010000001.1:0-20325 GCA_030774035.1 Actinomycetota bacterium | reverse complement strand
GAACGCCACACAGCCTGAGGGGACCCGGGTAACGGATGCAACGTTTCAGCGATACACGCGCGTCAGCAAGTCGATTCCTGGCCGATCTGCCGATGGCTAGCGAAGGCCGGGAACTGTCTCGCAACGCCTTCGGACTGTTCGTAGCGCTCAGCCTGATGAACGCGTCGAACTACTTGTTCCACGTCATCGTCAGCCGTGCCCTGGGACCGTCGAGCTACGGCGCATTGTCTTCGCTGCTCGCGGTGCTGCTCGTACTATCCGTTCCGCTCAACGTGCTGCAAACCACGGTGGCCAAGCGCACATCTATCCTGCGAGCCGAGAAACGCGGTGAGGAGGTGCCGGAGCTCTCGAGCGCGGCGATGCGCGTAGTGGCTCCGGTCGCGGCAGCATTCGCCCTGGCCTTGATCGTCGCAGCGCCGCTGATCGGCGGCTTCCTCCATGTCGCGTTCTCGTCGGTCGCGCTGCTCGCCGTCTATGCGTTCCTGTCGCTGCTGCTGAGCGTTCCCCTCGGCGCTCTGCAGGGGCTGATGCGGTTCCGCGCTCTCGCCCTCGTGATGGCAGCGGGTGTCGTGATCCGGGTGATCACGGGACTCGCGCTTGCGCGCGCCGGCTACGGGGTTGGCGGCGCGCTTGTTGCCACCCTCCTCGCGCCAGCAGTCTCGCTCGTACTAGCTGAGCGCGCTCTTCGCCGGAGACGTCATGAGACCCACGAAGCGCGCTGGAGCATCACGCTGCTGCGAGGTGATTTCAGGATCGCACTGCTCGGTCTCGGATCGTTCTGGGTACTGGCTGCTCTGGACATCGTCTTGGCTCGCCATTACCTGCGAACCCAGGTTGCCGGGTACTACGCCAGCGCCGACATCCTGGCCCGAGCGCTGTTATTTCTGCCGGGGGCCGTATCGACGGCGGCATTCCCTCGCTTCGTACAGGTGGCGCGCAAGCCCGATGAAGGGAGAAGGTGGATCCTCGCGACGGTGGGTGCGGTGGTAGGGCTGTCGCTCGCGGGGTTGCCGGTCCTCGTGCTGCTACGGACGTGGGCCGTCTCGCTCGCGTTCGGGGGACGGTTCGAACCGGCAGCCCACTTCGTGCCGGGTCTCGCCCTCGCCATGGTCTTCCTCGCTGTTGCGAACCTGCTCGTGTACTTCCACATCGCGGCCGGGACGCGCTCCCATATCGTGATGTTCGCCGGGGCAGCAGCGGAGGCCTTGCTGATCGCCATCTTCCACGACGGCGCCGCTCAAGTGATCGCCGTCGTCGTAGCGGTCAGCGGTATCGTCATGCTGGTTCTCGCTCATGCGGCTTTCGCGGTTACGCGCGCGAAGGTTCCGGTGGGTGGTTCCGCGGCCCTCCGATCGGTACCGTCGGCCATCCGCGTGAGCCTCGTGCTCCCCTGTCACAACGCCGGTAGCGGGCTCGCCGACGTATTGCTCGAAGCGATCGCCGAGCTCTCCGGCGCCGGCACCCACGAGATCATCGTCGTGTCCGATGGCAGCACCGATGACACCGCACGTGTTGCAACGGGTTTCGCCGATCGAGGCGTGCGAGTGATCGAGTACCCCGACAATGGAGGCAAGGGCCACGCCCTGCGGGTCGGCCTTGCGGAAGCACGTGGTGAGTACATCGCGTTCATGGATGCCGACGGCGACATCGGCCCCGAGGCTCTTCGCCCGTTCCTCGCGTTGATGGAGATGTATCAGCCGGATCTCGTCCTCGGCTCGAAGCGTCATCCGCTCTCGGACGTGGACTACCCGCCCATCCGCCGGTTCCTCAGCTGGGGCTACCACAGGTTCACGCGACTGTTGTTCCGAGTGAACGTCCGCGACACGCAGACGGGGATGAAACTGATCCGCCGCGACGTCCTCGCTGCGGTGCTGCCTCGGATGGCCGAAGAGGGCTACGTCTTCGATCTGGAGATGCTGGTCATCGCGAAGCAGCTCGGTTTCGATCGGATCTTCGAGGCGCCGGTACGGATCGGATACCGATTCTCGAGCCAGATGGGTCTGCGGACCCCACTTCGGATGTTCGCCGAGTCGATGCGGATCTTCTACCGCCGCTATGTGCTGAACTCCTACGTTTTCGAGTCGCCGTTGCCGGTGGTTGCGGGCGGCTCCAAGCTTGACATCGTGGCGCTCCCTGACGGCGGTCCAGCGCCGGTCCAAGTCCTTCGCATCCTCATCTTGAACTGGCGCGACATCGTGAATCCTGAGGCAGGTGGAGCCGAGGTGTTCACCCACGAAGTCGCGAAACGCTGGGTCGAACAGGGCCATGAGGTATCCCTGCTCACATCACGCTTCCCGAGCGGTCGGGCGATGGAGGTCATCGACGGAGTGCGGATCACCCGTGTGGGCAGGCTGCGTCGGGGCACGTACCACCTCTTGGTGCAGCGCCGACTCGCTGCGCTGTCCGGTTTCGACGTTGTGTTGGACGAGATCAACACGGTGCCCTTCTTCACACCGCTGTGGCAGGATCACCTTCCTCCGACCGTGGCCTTGATCCATCAACTGGCGGACGACGTTTGGGACGCAGAGGTCCCTCGCGCGCTGGCGATGATCGGCCGTCGCGTCGAACCGCATCTCCTTCGTATGTATCGCGACGTACCGGTCGCCACGGTTTCCTCTTCGACGATGACCGATCTCGGGCGCCTCGGTCTGCGCGACGTGCGCGTCGTGTTGGAGGGTCGCGACGAGGCGCCGCCGATGAGGCACATCTTCAAAGAAGCGATGCCGACATTCGTGTTCATCGGTCGCCTCGCTGCGAACAAACGTCCGGATCACGCGATCGTGGCGTTCGGTCGGATCCGCCGTTCACTGCCCGACGCCAAGTTGTGGGTGATCGGCCGCGGCGCGATGGAGCGGGAGCTGCGCGCCGCGGCTCCTGAGGGCGTTGAGTTCCTGGGGCGAGTGTCGCGCGAGGAGATGTATGAGCGGATGGCCCGCGCCCACTGCCTGCTCGTCCCGTCCGTCCGCGAGGGATGGGGACTCGTGATCACCGAGGCAAACGGGGTCGGCACGCCGGCAGTGGGCTACGACGCTCCCGGGATCCGCGACGCGATCAGACCGGGTCGAACGGGGACGCTCGTCCCCGCGGGCGACCCGCTCGCACTGGGGGACGCGGCGGTGGAGCTGATCGCGGACGAGGAAAGCTACGCGTCGATCTGCCGGGAGGCACTTCGCTGGGCTGAGTGCTTCACCTGGGACACCACGGCTGAGCTGCTGCTTCGAGTGCTCAAAGAGCGGGTCCTCGACCCGGTTGGGGAGGTGGCCCTGCGTGCAGATCTCGTTGCCGTGGAGTGATCTCCCACGACAGCGGGAGCGGCTCGGCTCGATCGAGCTTCCTTCGTGGCGCCGCTCTGCCCCGTATCTCATCCCCGGCATCGCCGCGGCGCTTGCGACTCAAACGTGGTTCGAGCCAGGGAGGTTCATCGCCGCCGGCGATGTCGCGCCCTTCCTCCGCACGAACCTTTCCGCCGAGCTCTCATCGGCGTGGGGGCACTCCCTTTCGAGCGCGGGATCCGCGTCGTTCCAGTCGCTCGCGCGCTGGCCTGAGCTGCTCGTGCTTCACATCGCCGGCACGTTCGGGGCGTCTGCGCCAGTCGCCCAGCGATGGTTCTTCACGTTCATCGCGCTCTCGGCCGCGCTTGCCGCCGTCTGGTTCGCCTCGGCCTTCGTTCGATCGCCGACGGCGCGAACCGCCGCCGGGATCATCGCGGTTTTCAATCCGTTCGTCCTGCAACACATCCCGAACCCATTGACGCTGTGGTCGATCGCCATGATGGGTGCGGCCGGGGGGCTGCTCGTTCGAGCCGCGCTCGGTCGGGCGCCGACCCCTCTGTGGTTGGCGGGGCTGTCGTTGTTCGGCGCTTACCTGGCTATCAACCCACCGCTCTTGGCCATCGTGGCGATATGGACCATGGGTGTCACGATGTCCGCCTCCTGGTTTCTGGGGAGGGGTGCTTCCGGGCGCGCCGCCTCCTACCTCGTCCGGGCGACGCCTTGGATGATCCTGCTGAACCTGTGGTGGGTGTTGCCGTATGCGTTCGCGCTGAAGAGTCAGGGCACCGGTTACATCGTGCAGGCGCAGACCAACATCCTAGGGTGGTCCTGGACGCAGGTCCGGCTTAGCCTGGCGAACGTCGCGAGCCTCGACGGACACTGGGGGTGGTCCTTCCCCGAGTACTTCCCGTACTCGTCCTCGATCGACGGCTCGATCTGGGGTCCGTTGCGATTCGGTCTACCGGCACTTGCCTTTGCCGCTCCCTGCTTCGCGCTGCGTGGTCGGCGCCGGACGGCGGCCGTGCTGGTCGCGGCCGCCCTGGCGCTGGTCTTCTTGTCGAAGGGTTTGCATCCCCCACTGGCCGGCGTGAACCTGTTCCTCTATCGGCACGTGCCCGGGATGTGGCTCCTTCGCGACCCGCTCAGCAAGCTCGGCCCCATGCTTGTTCTTATCTACTCGACGCTCATCGCGATCGCGCTCGAGGGCGTACGCGATCTGCTCGCCAGATCCAAGGGGATCCCGCGAGCTGCGCTCAGCCTTGGGGTGGCTGTGATGCTCATCGGGGCAGTGGCATTCGCCTATCCGATGTGGACCGGGCAGGTCATCCCGGACAAGCGACCGATCCTCCCGCCGGCGCATGTGACGGTGCCGCAGGGATGGATCGCCCTGGCCGAGACGCTCGATCGCTCGCCCATCCGAGGCAAGGCGCTCGTCCTGCCGCTCGATGACTTCTACCAGGTACCCACGACGTGGGGGTACTACGGCATCGACCAGATCCCGCGGTCGCTCCTCACCCGTCCGACGATCCAGGTCCTCCCCGGCTCCTACTACGGGGAGCTGCCGGGGTTCGCGTCGGCGGTGCGCGACGTGCAGATGGCCTTGCTGAACGGCGATCGTGCCGCCGTGCCGGCGCTGCTGCGAGCTCTCGGCGTTTCGTACGTGATCGTGCGCCGGGACCTCGATCCGAGCTTTCCCGGACGCCACTTCGCATCACCCGACGCGCTCGCCTCAACGTTGAGCGGCAGCGCCGGGATCAGGTCAACGGGCTCCTACGGCGTCGCGGACCTCTTCGCGTTCGACGCGTCGGCGGCGAAACAGGGAACCGACCCTTTGATCCGCGGTGGCGCAGCGCTGCAGGTAACCACCACGAACCCGGACGACCTCATGTTCGCGGTGGGGAGCGAGCCGCCCGGAGCAACCGTTGTTTCTATCGCCTCGGGCGGTTCGGACCAGCCCAGCGAGAGTGAAGGCCCGCCCGCCCTGGCCGCTGCCCTGGTGGCCGGCCCGGCGTCGACATCCACCCGTTTCACCAGCGGGCGCGGCACCGTTCGGCTCGCACCGAGACTCATCGCCCCCCAGTTGCTCCACGTCTCCCGATACGTCGGCAAGCACCGAACCAACCTCATCCTTGATCGCGCGACCACCGTCCAGATCGATGGCCGCCCGGTGCTCGGAGGAACACTCGGGAACATCCATCTCGGAGCGGGCGTGAGCGTGGCTGCGATCGGTTCCGGTGACTCCTTTGCGCCGCTGATCGGCAACGAAGCGCTTCTGGGGATCGGCGCCTCGGGCCCTCTTTCGGTTTGGGGTGCGGGGCGGGCGCTGGCCTGGCACGGGTCGTGGATGAACGTCACCGACTGTCACAACTATGACGGACGGAGCATGCAGCAAGCCGGGCTCGCTGCGGCACGTTTGGGAGGGCCCCTGCCGGGGGTGTCACTCACCGCTCGGTCGCACAGCGCATGCGTTCGAGCTCATGTTGGTCAAACCGGACCCTCGACGCCGCTGCTGCTACGGTTCGACTATCGGTCCGTGGCCGGTCGTGCTGCGCGTGTGTGCCTGTGGCTGTCGGGTCCCGACCGCTGTGCTCCGATCCCTCCACTCGATCCGTCGCCGGGGTGGCACAGCTATCGAGCGGCGCTCCCGCCAGCTCCAGACGCCAGGGAACAGACGCTATTCCTCTATGCGGATGGGGACGCGCCGGATGGAATGACCACGCGAACGGAGTTCCGGGGGATGGAAGTCGTGCCGCTCTCTCGCATCGTCACACGCACCGTGACGATGACGCCGCCTGCCGAGCAGAGTCTGTCGCTTTCGGCGGGCCAGCATGAGCTCGTCACCCGGACGCGGGCGCCAGCCTCACTCTCGCCACTTTCGGCCGTGGTGTCGGACTGCCATGCTTACGACCAGCGCTCGATCCGGCAGGCAGGCTTGCAGGCCGTCTCCTTGCCGAACCAGCCGGCACCGGCGATCCGTTTGAGCGCGCTGGCGCACTCGGCTTGCGTCAGTGCCGGCGTCGAGGGATTCGTCCCCGGCGGAAGCTACACCCTTGACCTTGACTACAGAACCCTGACAGGCCTTCCGGCTCGTGTCTGTGTGTGGGAAGTGGGTCCCGATCGTTGCGCGCCGCTCCCGCCCATGCGGGCATCGAGCGATTGGTACCACCTGCAAGCCTCGGTGACGCCCGACCCGGGCACGGCCGCCCTGCGGCTATTCGTCTACGCGGATGCCGGCGCGCTCGGCGGATCGAGCACCATCGTCGAGTACCGGGCGCTGCGGGTGACATCGGCCGCGCCGCTCGCTATCACGATGTTCGACGACTCCGTCGCGCGCTCGGACGCACCGCAAGTTTCTTGGACACGCCTCGGCGCGTCCACGTACCAGGTGGATGTATCCCGAGCTGACGATGCGTTCGTCCTCTCGCTCGGAGAGTCCTTCTCACCCGGATGGGTCCTCCAGGGCCTGCCCGAGGGAAGGGGAGGTGAGCACGTCGTCGCGGACGGGTACGCGAATGGATGGATGATCGGTCCCGGCGACCCGTTCACGACGCGGATCACGTTCGCCCCGGATCGCCAGATGCACGCTGCTCGAGCGGTATCGCTCCTGACGGCCCTCGCGATCCCCTTCGCGATAGCCCGCCGTCGCCGGCGTGGTGTTGGCAGGGTGAGCGATGGCGAGGACGCGCAGCCGAGCGCGAGGAGTGAGGTGCATCGGCCAACGATCCAACGCACGAAGCGTCGCGCAGGGAGGTCGCCGCTCGAGGCTCCCTGGAGTGCGCCATGGTGGTGACGCGCGATCGCGCGCGGGCGGCGCGCAGACGAACGGAACCGAGCCCGAAGGTCCTGTTCCTTGGTGGGTATGCGCGCAGCGGCAGCACGATCGTGGATCGTGCGATCGGTGCTGCGGACTCCTGCGTTTCGACAGGCGAGATCCGATCCATCTGGACCCGGGGGTTCTTCGACGACCAGCCCTGCGGATGTGGGGAACCGTTCAGTGACTGTGCGTTCTGGCGCGAAGTCCTCCAGGAAGCTTGGGGAGGGCGCGGAGGCGTCGACATCAGCGAGATCGTCAGCCTGCAGGATCGCGTGGATCGATGGTGGCGGATCCCACAGATCGGACCGGGGATCGGCATGCGCGCAGATCTGGGCGCATATTCCAGCGTACTGAGCCAGCTGTATCGAGCGATCCAGCTCGTATCCGGTGCTCGAGTGATCGTGGATTCCAGCAAGGGCGCCTCGCACGGGTGGGTCCTGCGCTCCCTTGGAGATGCCATCGACCTCTCGGTCCTGCATGTCGTGCGGGATAGTCGCGCGGTCGCCTTTTCACTCTGCGAGCGGCGGAAGTTCGACCCGGCGAGCGGGGAAGTGTGGGGTGCCCACGGCCTCGCGCGAACGATCGCGGGGTGGACCGCGACGAATGCACCCGTCGAGGGGCTCGGTCGTTCCGGGAAGGTGCTCTACCTCCGGCTACCGTACGAGGCGTTCTGCGCCGAGCCGGATCGCACGCTTGCCCGCATCGGCGTATTCCTCGGCGTGGAACCGCCACCGCTGATCGGTCCGGATGGGATCGATCCAGGGATCCAGCACCAGGTCGCAGGCAATCCCGTTCGCTTCGCGCGTGGGCCGATCGCGATCCGCGCCGACGACGAGTGGCGCCGCTCGATGTCGGTCCTCGGACGCCGCATCGTCACGGCGGCAACGTGGCCGATGCTGCGACGGGGCAGCTCGTGAGCGTTGTCGCGCCTGCGCGGATCGAGCGCCAGGCGAAACGTCCGCCGGAACGACTGCGGGCCGTCGCGCGCCCTCGACGTTGGCCGTTCCTCGTGGCTGTCGCCGGGGCCATCGTCGCCATGTTCGCGCCGTACCTGCGGCATGGCGTCGTCCTCGGGCTCGATACGCCGGTCAACCTCGTGGGCCCGTATCCGAAGACCTCGATCGCGTTAGGCGGGGTTCCACCCGAGCTCGCTGCGCGCGCCCCGATCGATGCGTTCCTCCAAGCTGTGTACCGGGCGTTGCCGTGGGGTCAGGTCCGGCTCCTTCCGGTCATCGCGGCGGTCGCACTCGCGGCCCTCGGGTTCTGGCGGTTGTTCCCGAAGCGTCCTCTCGCGGCGTTCGGTGCGACGTTGCTCTTCGTCACGAACCCTTTCATCTACGAGCGTGTTGTTGCCGGGCAAGAGTTCCTGGTTCTCGGCTATTGCTTGTTGCCGCTGCTTCTGTGCCTCATCTGGAGCGAGCGGTCGTGGCGGGCAGCCATGGCGATGGGGTTGCTGTTGGTGGTGTTGGCCGCGCTTTCGCTGCATCTGATCTTCATCGCCGGGGTGCTGTGCGGCGTTTACCTCGTTTCGGACATGATCGATCGGCGATGGCGCGGTGCGTGCGCGCTCCTCGTGGCTGCCGTCCTTGCGGTCCTAGGTTCCTTGTACTGGATCGTTCCCGCTATCGGGTCGTGGAGCCGGATCGACGTAGTTCCGGTGAGCGACCTAGCGCTGTTCCGCTCATCACCCGATCCCCGGCTCGGGTTGTGGGCGAATCTCGCCGGGCTCTACGGGTTCTGGCGGCGCGGCTGGCCATTGCCGAAAGACGGGCTGCCCTGGTGGCCCATGTTCCTGCTCGCGATCGTGGTCGTCGGTGGCATCGGCGTCGCGCGTGGGATGCGAGACCCGGAGCGTCGGCGACGGCTCAGACCGTTGCTGGTCGTCGGGGTGATCGGCCTGCTGCTCGCCGCGGGCGATCAAGGTTCGTTCGGTGGCATGTACGCGTGGGCGTTCCAGCACGTGCCGACATTCCGGGTCATGCGTGAACCGCAGAAATGGTTGGTGCTATTGACGCTCGCGTATGCGGTCGCGTTCGGGGAAGGGCTCGAGGCATGCGTTCGCGCGACGACGAGTATCCGGTCGCGGATCGCCGTCGGCGGGATGGTGCTGGCCGTCGTTGCCGTGTACGGGTTTTCGTCGTTCTGGGGCGCGGGCGGATACGTCCGACCGTCCTCGTACCCGAGTTCGTGGGCTCAGGCGGACGCGCTGATGGGAACCGGGCCGGGACTCGTGGTGGGGCTTCCCTGGCATCGCTATCTCGCCGTTCCATGGGCCCAGGATCGGGTCGTCTCGAACCCGATGGTGTCGGCGTTCCGCCGCGATGTGGTGGTGAGCGCCGATCCCGAGTTCGGGGGGATGCCTGAGGAAGGTCGCGACCCACTCTCCAGCGCGGTCGGAGCGGTGCTTGACGCCGGTGTCGCGGGACAGCAGGTCGCGATCGAACTCAACCGACTCGGTGTGCGCTACCTCGTCGTAGCGAAGATCGATGACTGGCAAGATTCAGGCTGGCTCTACCATGAGGACGGGATCGTCGAAGTCCACCGGTGGAGCGATCTCGTCCTCTTCGAGGTCGTCTCCGGCGACACAGGTCGAGGGTGACGCTCACGCGAGCTATCTAGCAGGCGCCGAGCCGATCGAGCGCAGCAGCCCGCGATCCAGGGCGGAGTGCATACACGAGAACGAAGAGCGCTTCGCGAGCGAGCCGCTGGGCGTGCTCTGAGAGGAGTAGCGAGCGGCTTCCCGTCGACACGAGCAACGCGGCAGACGCGCGAAGCGCCAGCTCGCCGACGGCGCCACGGGCATCTTGGATCGTTTCAGGATCGAGCCGATCGAGCTCCTCGCGGAGACGGCTTACCTCCGTGTCGAGGGGGGTCGGCCCGAGTAGCTCACGACAGCGAGCCAGCACGCCGAGCGCGAAGGACGCATGGATCCGCATCACCTCTGGTGGCGTTGGCTCTTCCCGGTAGGGCACGACCGACGTGACCCGGTCCCCAGCCACATGGTGATCGCGGAATTCTGCGCGAACCGTGTTCGTCGCGTTGATGGCCACGAGCTCAAGGCGGTCGACGGACAGGCTGTCGCTCTCGACGGCATCAACGAGTGCCCACACCAGTCGGCCGTCGTCGGTTCGCGCCGCAGTATGCATGACGTCGATCCGAGTCCAGCCGGAGACGAACGGCGCGGTCCCGAAGAAGTCCCAACCGTCACCGGCTTTCCGCGCTCGGAGCGCGGGAGGTCCCGGCACTGCGCCTCCGAGAGTGAGTCCAGCTCGCCGCCGGCCCGTGCACAGTGGCGCAACCCACTCCTCGATCGCGAGGTTCTCGCTCGCCGCGGCCGCGTTCACGGCTCCGATGTGCTGGGTCCAGACGAACGCCGTGGTGAGACACCCGGAGGACAACGCCTCCACAACCTCGCATACGGTCGCGAAGTACGCACCCGCTCCACCTGCCGTCGCGGGCCCGGTCAGCCCGTACAGGCCCGCGTCCGCCAGGGCATCCAGCACGGCGACCGGAAGGACGGTCGCCCGATCCGTATCGATCGCAGCCGGAAATAAGACCTCTCGGGCGAGCTGTTGGGCTGTCTCGAGGATGGTCACGGCTCGTGTTCTAGTTCCCCGAGCTCAAGATGACAACCATGTTCACTGGTGCAGCGGCGATCCGCCGAACAGCAGCGCTAGCGAGCGTGCTTGGGCTGGTACGCGCGGCGGCGTCCGAGCCAGAGGCTCGCGGATCCCACGAGCAGCAGGGTCACGAGGGCGATCAGCAATCCGCTGATGTCGTCGCCGGTGAACGGGAGAGTGGGGCCCAGCACCGATACGGATGCGGACGAGACGTCGTTGACCGCTGACGGGTCTGTCTGATCGAGGGCGGCGACCCGCACGTGGTTGAGGATCGATGCCCCTGCGATGCCGCGATCCACCGTTGCCGTGATCTGCAGATCGACCTGATCACCGTTGTTCAGGTTGCCCACGTCCCATCTGCCGGTCGCGGCGTCAAACGTGCCTTGTCCGGCGTCGGCGGACACGAAGGTCAGCGCGTTGGGAAGAAGATCCCTCAGCACGACGCCGGTCGCATCCGACGGCCCGTTGTTCACGAGCGCGATCGTGTAGATGATCGTGTTGCCCTCGACGGGGTTCGAGGTGCTTGCGGTCTTCGTCACGGCGAGGTCGGAGACCCCGTTCACCTGGGTCGATTCCGTCGCCGAGTTGTTCGCCGGCGTCGGGTCCGTTTGATCCCCACCGACCGTTGCGGTGTTGGTGATCGTCCCCTCGCTGGTCGGGGTGACCTTGATGTTGATCGTCACCGACGCGCCTGAGTCGAGGTTTCCAACGTCGCACGACACCGTGCCGCCCGACTCTTGGCAATCGGCGCCCGCGGAAGCGGCAGACACGAAATCGAGGCCGGCGGGTAGAACGTCGGTCACCGTGACGCCGGTGGCGTCATCGGGTCCATTGTTCGTTGCCACGATCGTGTAGGTGACCGTGGCTCCGGCGACCGCCGGGTCGGGGGAGTCGGACTTCGTGATCGATAGGTCAGCGGACGTTCCGGTCTGCGTGACAGCGGTCGTCTCGGTTGCGGAGTTGTTGGCCGGGATCGGGTCCGTCTCGTTCGCGCTCACCGTGGCCGTGTTCGAGAGGTCCGCGCTCTGGGAGGGGTCGACGCTCACTATCAGCGTGCGGGACGTGCTCGCGCCGCTCGCGAGGTTCCCGATCACCCACGTGACGGTTCCGGCAGTCAAGGTGCCGCCACTAGAGGCGGAAACGAAGGTCGTTCCGGCTGGGATCGGATCGGAGATGCTCACGCCGGTCGCGTTGGAAGGCCCGTTGTTCGTGATGTCGAGCGTGTACGTCACGTCGTTTCCGGCCGCAACGGGGTCGGGGGAGTCGGACTTCGTGATCGAAAGGTCCGCGGACGTATTCACCGTCGTTGTCTCGGTGTCATCGTTGTTGGCGGGTGTGGGATCGGCCTGGTCTGCGCTGACCGTCGCTGTGTTGGAAAGGTCGGCTGTCCGCGAGGGGTTGACGGTCAAAACGAGTGTTCGGGATCTGCTGGCCCCGCTCGCGAGATTCCCGATCGCCCAGGTCACCGTTCCCGCGGCGAGGGTTCCTCCGTTGGAGGCCGACACGAAGCTCGTCCCGGCAGGGATCGGGTCCGAGATGCTCACGCCAGTCGCGTCTGAGGGTCCGTTGTTCGTGATCCCGATGGTGTAAGTGAGGTTGTTGCCTGCGATGACCGGGTCTGGGGAGTCGGACTTCGTGATGGAGAGATCTGCCGAGACCCCGATAACTGTCGTCTCAGTGTCGGAGTTGTTTCCGGGTGTGGGGTCTGCGGTCGTGGCGCCCACGGTCGCCGTGTTGGAAAGGTCGGCGGTTTGCAAGGCGTCCACGGTCACGACAAGGGTGCGTGAAGCGCTCCCGCCGCTCGCGAGGCCACCGATGGCCCAGGTGACTGTTCCTGCCGCCAAGGAACCTCCGTTGGAGGCCGACACGAAGGTCGTACCAGCCGGGATCGGGTCGGAGATGTTCACGCCCGTCGCATCGGAGGGCCCGTTGTTCGTGATGTCGAGTGTGTAGGTCAGGTTGCTACCGGCTGGGACCGGATCGGGGGAGTCTGATTTCGTGATCGAAAGGTCGGCGGATGTGTTCACCGTCGTTGTCTCGGTGTCATCGTTGTTGCCCGGTGTGGGATCGGTCGTCGTTGCGTTCACGGTCGCTGTGTTGGAAAGGTCGGCCGTGCGCGATGGATCCACGGTCACGACCAGGGTGCGTGACGTGCTCGCCCCACTCGCGAGACCACCGATCGCCCAGGTGACGGTGCCCGCCGCCAATGACCCGCCGCCGGAGGCTGAGACGAAGGTCGTGCCCGCCGGGATGGGGTCCGAGACGCTGACGCCGGTCGCGTCCGAGGGACCGTTGTTCGTGATCCCGATCGTGTAGGTGAGGTTGTTGCCTGCGATCACCGGATCGGGGGAATCCGACTTCGTGATGGAGAGATCCGCTGAGGCATCGACAGTCGTGGCCTCGGTCGCCGAGTTGTTCGCTAGGGTGGCGTCCGCTTGGTCCCCGCTCACGGTCGCTGTGTTCGAGAGGTCCGCGGTGCGCGAGGGATCGACGGTCACGACCAGCGTGCGTGACGTGCTCGCCCCGCTCGCGAGGCCGCCGATCACCCAGGTGACGGTGCCCGCCGCCAACGACCCGCCGCCGGAGGCCGAGACGAAGGTGGTGCCCGCCGGGATCGGGTCCGAGATGCTCACGCCGGTCGCATCCGACGGACCGTTGTTCGTGATGTCGATCGTGTAGGTGAGGTTGTTGCCTGCGATCACCGGATCGGGGGAGTCCGACTTCGTGATCGACAGGTCGGCCGATTGGCTCACCGTTGTCGTTTCGGTTGCGGAGTTGTTGCCGGGTGTGGGATCTGACTCGTTCCCGCTCACGAAGGCGGTGTTGGAAAGGTCCGCGGTGCGCGAAGGGTCGACCGTTACTACGAGGGTCCGTGACGTGCTCGCCCCGCTCGCGAGGCCGCCGATCGCCCACGTGACGGTGCCTGCTGCCAACGAACCTCCGTTGGAGGCAGACACGAAGGTCGTGCCCGGCGGGATCGGGTCGGAGACGCTCACGCCCGTCGCATCGGAGGGCCCGTTGTTCATGATGTCGAGCGTGTAGGTGACGTCGTTGCCGGCTGCGACCGGGTCCGGGGAGTCGGACTTCGTGATCGACAGGTCGGTCGAGGTGTCTACGGTCGTCGTCTCAGTGGCGGAGTTGTTGGCCGGTGTCGGATCGGTCGTCGTTGCGCTCACGGTCGCGGTGTTGGACAGGTCCGCGGTGCGCGAGGAGTCCACGCTCACCGTCAGGGTGCGCGACGTGCTCGCGCCATTCGCGAGGCCGCCGATCGCCCACGTGACGGTTCCAGCGGCGAGCGAGCCGCCACCCGAAGCCGACACGAAGGTTGTTCCGGCGGGGGTGGGATCCGAGATGCTGACGCCCGTCGCATCGGAGGGCCCGTTGTTCGTTATGTCGAGCGTGTAGGTGACGTTGTTGCCGGCGATCACCGGGTCGGGGGAGTCCGACTTCGTGATCGATAGGTCTGCTGACGTGTCGACGGTGGTCGTCTCGGTCGCCGAGTTGTTCGCGGGCGTTGGGTCTGCCTGATCTCCGCTAACGGTCGCGGTGTTGGAAAGGTCGGCGGTGCGCGAGGGATCGACCGTTACCACGAGGGTCCGCGACGTGCTCGCTCCGCTCACGAGCGCGCCAATCGACCACGTCACGGTTCCCGCAGCAAGCGTTCCGCCGCCAGAAGCGGAGACGAAGGTCGTGCCGGCGGGGATAGCGTCGGAAACGCTGATGCCTGTCGCGTCTGATGGACCGTTGTTGGTGATGCCGATTGTGTAGGTGAGGTTGTTGCCGGCGATCACCGGGTCTGGGGAGTCCGACTTCGTGATCGAGAGGTCGGCCGAGGTGTTCACGGTCGTGGTTTCGGTCGCCGAGTTGTTCCCGGGAGTGGGATCGGTGGTCGTGGCGCTCACGGTAGCCGTGTTCGAAAGGTCAGTGATGCGCGACGAGTTCACGCTGACGGTCAAGGTGCGGGAAGTGCTCGCTCCGCTTGCAAGCCCCCCGATCGCCCACGTCACGGTTCCAGCCGCGAGAACGCCACCGCCGGACGCCGCCACGAAGGTCGTACCGGCGGGGATCGCGTCGGAGATGCTGACGCCCGTCGCATCGGAGGGCCCGTTGTTCGTGATGCCGATCGTGTAGGTGAGGTTGTTGCCGGCGCTCACGGGATCGGGGGAGTCGGATTTCGTGATCGAGACGTCCGCGGACGTGTTCACGGTGGTCGTTTCGGTCGCGGAGTTGTTGCCTGGTGTCGGATCGGACGTCGTCGCGCTCACCGTGGCGGTGTTGGACAGGTCCGTCGTACGTGACGAGTTCACCGTCACGGTTAAGGTGCGAGACGTGCTCGCGCCACTCGCGAGCCCGCCGATCGCCCATGAGACCGTTCCTGCGGCGAGCGTTCCGCCGCCCGATGCAGACACGAAGGTCGTGCCCGCGGGGATCGCGTCGGAGATGCTCACGCCAGTCGCATCCGAGGGTCCGTTGTTCGTGATGTCGATCGTGTAGGTGAGGTTGTTACCGGCGATGACCGGGTCGGGGGAGTCGGACTTGGTGATCGACAGGTCGGCCGAGGTGTTCACCGTAGTCGCCTCGGTGGCTGAGTTGTTCGCTGGAGTGGGGTCCGACTGATCGCCGCTCACGGTGGCCGTGTTCGACAGGGCGGCGGTTCTCGAGGGGTTCACGGTCACGGTCAGCGTGCGCGATGTGCTCCCGCCGCTCGCCAGCGCTCCGATCGCCCAGGTGACCGTGCCGGCGGAAAGGGTGCCTCCCCCCGACGCGGACACGAAGCTCGTGCCCGCGGGGATGGGATCCGAGATGCTCACGCCAGTCGCGTCGGAGGGTCCGTTGTTCGTGATCCCGATCGTGTAGGTGAGGGTATTGCCGGCGATCACCGGGTCGGGGGAGTCCGACTTCGTGATAGCAAGATCCGTCGAGGTATTCAGGGTGGTCGTCTCGGTCGCGGAGTTGTTGCCCGGTGTGGGATCCGTCGTCGTGGCGCTGACGATCGCGGTGTTGGAAAGGTTGGTCGTACGCGAGGAGTTGACGGTCACGGTCAAGGTGCGCGAGGTGCTTCCGCCGCTCGCCAGCGCTCCGATCGCCCACGTGACCACGCCGGCGGAAAGGGTGCCTCCCCCCGAAGCCGATACGAAGCTCGTGCCCGCGGGGATGGGATCGGAGATGCTCACCCCAGTGGCATCCGAGGGCCCGTTGTTCGTGATCCCCAGCGTGTAGGTGAGGTTATTGCCGGCGATCACCGGGTCCGTGGAGTCCGACTTCGTGATCGCCAGGTCTGCCGAGGTGTTCACGGTGGTTGCCTCGGTCGCGGCGTTGTTGCCCGGTGTCGGATCTGCGGTTGTAGCGCTCACCGTCGCGGTGTTGGAAAGGTTGGTCGTGCGCGAAGAAAGTACGGTCACGGTGAGGGTTCGCGAGGTGCTCGCCCCGTTCGCGAGGGCCCCGATGGCCCAGGTAACCGTTCCTGCGGCCAACGTTCCGCCTCCGGAAGCAGAGACGAAGGTCGTGCCCGCCGGGATCGGGTCGGAGATGCTCACACCCGCCGCATCCGATGGGCCGTTGTTGGTGATCCCGAGGGTGTACGTGACGTTGTTGCCGGCGATCACCGGGTCGGGGGAGTCGGACTTCGTGATAGAAAGATCGGCCGACGTGCTCACAGCTGTGGCCTCGGTCGCCGAGTTGTTGCCCGGGGTGGACTCCGCGGTCGTGGAGCTCACCGTTGCGGTGTTCGAAAGCGACGCGACCCGGGATGGGTCGACGGTCACCACTAAGGTCCGCGACGTGCTCGCCCCGTTCGCGAGCGCGCCCACCGCCCAGGTGACCGTCCCCGCAGCGAGCGTCCCACCCCCTGAAGCCGACACGAAGCTCGTACCAGCGGGGATCGGATCGGAGATGCTGACACCTGTCGCGTTGGATGGCCCGTTGTTCGTGATGCCGATCGTGTACGTGAGGTTGTTGCCGGCGATCACCGGGTCCGGGGAGTCCGACTTCGTGATCGAGAGGTCGGTCGCGGCAACCGCGGTGATGGTGAGGGAGTTCACGCCAACGCCGAAGTCGTTGTTGTAGTGGTAGCTGCTGCCGGAGAAGTCATAGATGAGGGCACTGATGGTGGTGCTACCCGTGGAAAGGATCTTCACCACGTAGGTGGTGACGACGGTCCCGCCAGCTTTCCCCCCCAAGTATTGATTGGGACCGATACAACTCCGGTAGGTGCCGCTGGCGATGACGTTGTCCCACCCGCAGGCGTCGGCATAGATCTTGTCGTTCGTGCCGCCCGGTGGGGCCGTGTAGGTCTGGTTGACCGACAAGACCTGGAAGATCACGTTCGGGAAGTTGAGGAAGGTCGTGAGCTGCTCGTAGCCGTTCGTGGCGGTGCTGCTGAACAACTTGTACGTATAGGTCTGACCCACGTAGACGGTCGTCGTCGGCGGGTCGCCGACCCCGCCGGGGCCGGTGATAGCCGTCACGGAGTTGCGGTTCTGCGAGACGAGGTGTTCGACGAAGATCTCTCGGGGAACCGGCGTGCTGATGGTTCCGAGCGTGTCCGCCGTCGCGGTGATGTGATACCTGCGGGTCGTGTTGTACGCGACTGCGGTCCTCGTGATCGTCAGGTTGTAGTAGAAGTCGAAGCAGCTCCCCGCCGCCAACGTTGCCGTCGACAGCGTGCTCGGGCTGCCGGCAGTGAGGTTGATGTTCGCGTTCGCCGTGTCCCAGATGTAGTTCGTCACGACGTTCGTCGCCGCAGAACTGCCCGTGTTACACACGCGGGCGCCGGAGGCGAACATGTTGGCTCCGGCATTCACATTGTTGCTGTCGAGGCCCACCACGTTCCACGTGATCGGGGTGATGGTGAGGACCGGGGCGGCAGACGCGCTCGTGATGAAGAGCGAGGGCAGCGCGGACGCGACGAGGGCAGCCACGATGAGGACGCGTCCCAACCGGGAGATCCCGAGCCCCGCCTCGCCGCCGCCGCGCTTCCGAACTACCCGCGCGCCACGCTTCGACATGTCCGGTGAACACTACTTTGAGGGGTCGCGCCCCTCAATCACCCGGGCCAACCCCCTGAACGCCCTACAACAAGGAGTCTTAGTTCCGTGACGCGAACACCACCAGCCGGTTCGAGGCGGAGAAACGGGGGGTGCACGTCGTTAGGACCAGGGTCGGATCCGGGGTCTGGTCGGTCACGTGAACGTCCCCCGGGGATACGGTCGCCACCTTCGCGACGGAGTAGCTGAAGGTGCCGTGGTGGGTGACCAGGGTGATCTGATCGCCTTCTCGGAGCTCGTCGAGGCTCCAGAACGGGTGGAGGTAGGTGGTCCTGTGGCCGGCGATCGCCACCTCGCCGTGGGCGTCCCACGGGTTCGCGGAACCCGGGTAGTGGCCCGGACCCTGGGTGAGCGACGCGGGATCCGTGCCTTGCACCACGATCACGTCGAGGTGGATCGCCGGGATGAGCAGGTTCGCGTACGCCTGGCCCGGCAGCCCGGTCGCTGTGTCCGCCTTCGGGCCTGAGCCACGGGGATGCTGTTGGTTGAACTCTTGTCTGAGGGTGCCCTGGGCCTGAGCCGCGATGCGGTCCGTGTCCCAATGCAGGAAGAACACGTAACCGGCGAGGACCGCCGCTGTGAGTATGCAGATACGCCCGAACCACTTGAACATGAGGCGCGATTGTAGCCCCCAGCGAAGTCGGTCCCCGCAGCAACGCCGCAGCGTGAACGGCCTAAGCGCCCAGAAACCTCGGCCGCGACGGGTGCGGTAGGGTGCCGCCTATGGACGATGACACCGTGTTTCCCGCCCTGCTCGAGTCCCTGCTTCGGACCCCGGCGCCGTCGGGCCGGGAGGGCCCGGTCGCAGACCTGGTCGCGAAATCGATGCCCGCTGGTGTCGAGATCTCCCACGATGCGCTCGGCTCCCTGCTGCTTCGCGCCCCCGGTCGGCTCGGGGCCCGACCGCGCCTCGCGATCCTCGGCCACATGGACGAGGTCGGGCTCATGGTGATGGGGATCGACGACGAGGGGATGCTCGCGATCGGCCCGGTCGGCCACGTTGTGCCCGAGACGTTCGTCGCACAGCGGATACGGATCCTCACTGCCGCCGGCGAGGTTCTCGGAGTCATCGGTCGCGAGCCCGGCTGGTTCCCGGGCACCGACTACGAGCCGGCGCTCGCCTCGTTCCCGTCGATGCGCATCGACATCGGGGCCCGCGACCGGCACGAGGCCGCCGAACTCGTGCAGATCGGCGACGCCGCCGTGGTCGACGTCGAGCCGATCAGGCTGGCCAACGGCCACGTCGCGTCCCGTTCGTTCGACGATCGGTTCGGCGTCTACGTGGCGGCCGAGGTCGTTCGGCGGCTCGTCGATGCCGGTGGTCCACCCACCGACGTCGTTGGGATCGGGACCGTGCAGGAGGAAACGGCGCTGGCCGGCGCACACACAGCGCCGTACGCGGCCGAGCCCGACCTCGCGATCGCGGTCGACGTCGACTACGCGGCGCCGGCTCCTCGCGAGCACGGGTGGCCCGCCGACGGTCTCGGGGCCGGCGTTGTGGTGATGCGCGGCACCGTCGTCGACGATCACCTCGCTGGTCGCCTGATCAGAACGGCTGCGGCGGAGCGCATCCCGCATCTCATCAGGGCCTATCCGGGAGAGTCGCAGACCGATGCCGATGGGGCGGCGCTCACTCGCAGCGGCGTCCCGACCGCGGTCGTGTCCATCCCGCTTCGCAACATGCACACGCCGGTCGAGGTTGCCCAGTTGGCCGATATCGAGGCCTGTGTCCGTCTGCTGGTGGCGTTCGCGGGGTCGATCGACCCGGACGGATAAGGGATCGGTTCAGGCCATCCAGGCGTCGACGCGTTGTTCGACCTCGCGCAAGCGCAGCACGATGGCCTTCAGCATCGAGAGCGCGACCGCGGGGTGTCGGAGCAGGAACGACTGGAAATCCTCCGCGGGGATCCGCAACGCCTCGACCGGCTCCGTCGCCTTCACGGTCGCCATCCGCTTGCTCGGAGCGATCAGCGCCATCTCGCCGAAGAACTCACCGGCTTTGAGGATATGGAACCTGCCGCCGACGTCGACCCTGGCCTGACCGCTGAGGATGACGTACATCGCGTCACCCCGATCGCCCTCTTCCACGATCGGCGTGTCGGGCTCGAACGAAACCTGGCGGCCGACGCCGAGGACGCCGTCGAGGTCGTCATCCGACAGGTCGGCGAAGAACGGCATGCTCCGCAGCGCTGTCGTCTCGATCGAGGGGTCGCTCATGCGGTGGAGTCTACCGAGCGTCCTGGTGACGGCGTCGTCGAGCTCTGCCTCCGCCGCCGCCGAGCAACCCGAGGTCGATGAACACGCCGAGGATCACGAGGATGAGGCCGCCGCCGTGCATGCCGTTGAACCGGTTCTCGGCGAACGCGTACATGAGGGTCGTGGCCGGCAGGAAGAAGAAGCCGAGGAGCGCGACCCAGCCGCTCGAGAACGCGCGGCTCAGGTACCCGCTGTTGAACACCCAGACCAGGAACAAGATCACCCGCGGCAGGAACAGCGCGGTCAGGAAGACAAGGCATCCCATCGAAAGGAACCCTAGCTCACCTGCCGCCAGTGGGGAACGCGAAGGGCCGCGG